>NZ_JBNCKJ010000015.1:0-191561 GCF_049841475.1 Micromonospora sp. DT15 | reverse complement strand
CAACCATCACAGGCCCCACACCGCCACCGGCAAACGCCCACCCATCAGCCGCTTAACCAACCTCCCTGGGCAGTACAGCTAGCCGGCCCCCGAAGCGGTCGACGGGAGCGGGGCCGGTGCGAACGCACCGGCCCCGCCACCGTCCATCCAGGCCACAGGTGTAACGCCGTGGTCAACCACCGCGCCCTCATGGTTGATCATGAAGTTATTGCCCGTCGCCCCGGCGTGTCGCGGCGATAACTTCATGATCGACAGAGGCTGGGGTCGGGCGGTGGGCGCGCTTCACCAGGAGCGCGGCCAGGAGCAACGTGGCCAGTGCGGCCAGCAGCACCGCCGGGCCGATCCGGTCCAGGGCGTCGGCCAGGGCTCGCTGGACCTGGGCGGCCACCCGGACGACCGGGTCGTGCAGGGCGTCGCGGCGGCCGGCGGCGAGCCGTAGCTCGTACCAGCCGTACCAGGCGACGTAGCAACCGGCGACCAGCAGCACCAGTCCACTGAGGCGGGGCACCAGCGCACCGGCGACCCGCAGCCGGGCCACCAGGCCGTCGCGCACCAGCGCCACCCCGAGCGCGGCGACCGCGACCACCAGACCCATCCCGAGCGCGTACGCGCCGAACAGCGCCAACCCCTGACCGGTCGAGCCGGCCTGGAGGCTGGTCACCACGATGGCCAGGAACGGCGCGATGGCGCAGCCGAGTGAGGCCAACGCGTACGCGGCCCCGAACAGCACCATCGACGGCCAGGAGCGGGTCAGCCGAGGTGCCCGGGCCGACCAGCCGGGGGCGGGCAGCCGCCGACCGGCGAGCAGCCAGCAGCCGGCCACCACCAGCAGCACGCCGAGCGCCACTGTCAACCATGGCAGCCGGGGTCGCAGCCAGCCGGCCAGTGGCGCCAGCGCCAGGCCGAACGCGCCGAACACCAGCACGTACCCCACTGTCAGCCCGGCCGCCGCGGTGAGCGCGCGGCCGACCGCGCCGCGGGTGTCCGACTGCCCGGCGACCAACAGCGAGAGGTACGCGGGCAGCAACGCGAAGCCGCACGGGTTGACAGCGCCGAGCATGCCGGCGGTCAGCGCGAGCAGCAGTGTGGCGGTCACGCCCCGGCCAGTGCGGCGACCTTGGCGGTGAGCGCCTCACCGTCCAGGAAGCCGTGGTGCACGACAGCGCCATTCCGGTCGATGATGACGAAGATGCTCTGCTCGGTCACCTTGAACCGCTTCCAGAGCGCGCCCTTGGTGTCCTCGATCTGCGTCGTCGCGCCGAGGTCGAACTCGGTGACGAACTCTTTCATGGCCTTTCGCTCGCCCAGCCCGGCGACGCCGACGATCGGCACGGCGTCGCGGTATCGGGGTTCGATCTCGGCCACCGTCCAGGCCTGGCTGGCGCAGGTGGCGCACCACGGCGCCCAGAACCACAGCACCACCGGTTTGCCGGCGAGCCGTGCCGCGTCGAACGCCGCCCCACCGAGCGTGGTTCCGGTGAAGCGCAGCACGTCCGGGACCTGCGCCGGAGCGGCCGGCGGCCCGCCGGTCGGCGTGGACGCTGCCCCGGTCGGTGCGGATGGCGCCCCGGTCGTGGACGAGGCATCGGTCGAGGCCGGGGCCGATCCGGCGGCGGCGGGCCCACCCGGCGCGGTGCCGGTACAGGCGGCGACACCGAACAGCGCCACCACGAGCGCCCCGGCGGCAGCGGCCCGGCGTACCTGCCCGGCCGCGGTCCCGCGGCGCAACCGCCCGGCCCCTGTCCACACCATGCTGATCCGCATCCGTTTCTCCGTTCCGTTCCGGTCCGGAAGGGACCCCTGGTGGGCCTGACGCTTCGCTATTCGGCCTTGGCGAGTCGGAGAGCCAACTCCGGGCAGACCTTGACCGCCTTCAGCGCGCCCTCGCGCAGCCAGGTCGGCACGGGTGTGGCCGGGAAGGCCGGATATCCGTTCGCGTCGAGCCGGATGAAGTCCGGTACGACGTGCGCGCAGAGGCCGTGCCCGTCGCAGCGGGACCAGTCCAGGGTGAGCTTCTGCGGATTCGCGTCGGGTGCGCCCGGCAGCCCCATCATGCCCTTGACCCGCCGGCCGCAGCCGTCGCCGGTGCTGTGCAGCCGTAGGTCCTCGACGAAGACCTCGATCGCGGAGAGCGCGAACCGGGCGGTGCCGTCGGGGTGACTGCACGCGCCCCGGCCCTTCACCTCGCCGGCGGCGGCGCGCACGACGTCCGCCGGTTGGCTGCCGGCCACGGCCAGGTCCACCGCGCGGGCCAGGTCCGGCAGGCCCATCTTGCACGGCCCGCACTGGCCGGCGGACTCGCCGGCCAGGTAGCGCACCACCTGGGCGGCTTCACCGAGCGGGCAGGTGTCGACGCCGAGCGGGACGATGATGCCCGCGCCGAGGGTGCCGCCGACAGCGGCCAGGCCCTTGCGGGAGACCTCGGCCTTCTCCGCCGCCTCCGCGGTGATCCACTTGCCGTGGTAGCCGCCCATGAGGATGCCCTGGACGTCCGGCACCTCGCACAGGTCGAGGACGTCGCGCAGCGGCATGCCGGCGGTGCACTCCACCACGGCCGGTCGGCCCGCCGCGCCGGTCACCGTGAGCAGCACGGTGCCCGGCTCGTCGTCGGTGCCGAGCGCCGCGTACTCGTACGGGCCCAGTCGGGCACCGATGGCGAGCTGGGCAAACGTCTCGGCGTTGGACAGCAGGGTGGGCAGGCCGCTGACCCCGGAGTCGCTGGAGCGTTTCTTGGTGCCCGGCGGGATGTGCGGCAGCCCGTTGATGCCGTTGACGAGTGCGCCGCCCTCGCCGGAGATAAACCGGTGCGGCACTGTGACGATCGTCGTCTGCACCGGCATCCGGCGCTCGTCGAGCGCGTCCATCAGTGAGTCCCGGCCGACCCCGTCGTCCGCCACGCCGATCACGATCTCGTCGGCGTCCAGCGCGTACGCGGCCAGCGCGGCCCCGTCCAGGATCAGGTGCGGGGCGCGGGTCAGCAGCACCTTGTCCTTCCAGCTGGCCGGCTCCCCCTCGGTGGCGTTGACGACCACCACGGCGGCCAGGTCCTGCCGCTCGCAGGACTCCAGCACCGCGCGCATCTTGCGGGCGAACGGGAAGCCCGCCCCGCCCTTGCCCTTGAGCTGCATGCCCTCGGCGAGCTGGAGCAGCTGCGCGGGCTCCATCGGGCCGATCGGTCCGTGCACCTCCTCGTGCGCGCGCAGGTCGAGTCGGCCGTACTCGGCGAAGCCGGCGGTGAGCCGGGGCTCACCCACGCAGGCGACGGGTGGCACGGCGGTCCGCATCACTTCGCCTCACCCCGCAGCCCGGCCCAGTACGCCCCGTCCACCGCGTCTGCGCTGGCCTTGCGGCGCTTGGACTTGCCTTCGCCGGCTGCCCGCTTGGCGCGGCGGGACGCCAGGTCGACAAGGGTCGGGGTGTCGTCGACGGGCGGCGCCACCTCGTCCGGCACGTACCGGGCCGGCGGACGCCAGTAGTCCGGCTCCTCGGGCAGGTCGTCGTCGACGCTGTGCCGGCCGCTGCCGCTGCGCGGCGCCGACGAGATCGGGCTGCTGGAGACCGGGCCGGCGGAGATCGGCTCGTCGGCCTGCCACCGGCGCGGGCTGTCCCAGGGCTCCTCGGGCTCGGCGAGGGCCGGCAGCGGCGGCGCCGAGTAACGGCTGCCGTCGTCCTCGGTGCGGGACCGGCGACGGGACCGCTCGGCGGCCGGCTCCTCGACGTGGCGCCGTCCGGTCGGCACGGCCTCGTCGCGGGTACGCGAGGCGCGCCGCCGGGTCACCGGCTCGACCTCCTCCTCGTCCCGTCGACGGGTGTCGGTCTCCTCCACGCTGCGGCGGGCCGACCGGCGGGTCGTCGACTCCTCCTCGGCACGTCGGCCGCGCGAGGACCGTTCGGTGTCGCGGCGGGCGGCCGGCTCCTCCTCCCGCCGACGGCGGCTCGGCCGGGTCGGCTCGACGAGGGAACCGGGCTCGGGCACCACCGGGACGGTGAACCGTTCCGGGTCGCGCCGCGCGGCCGGCGCGGCCCAGGTGGCGGTGGTGGTGTCCGCCCAGGCGGGACGCTTCTCGGCGGCCTTCGGGCGTCGACCCAACCCGGCCAGCAGCGACCTGGCGGTCTTCGCCTCCTCGGCCCGGCCGATCATCACCGCGTTGCGCACCGCTGCCTGGTGCTGCTCGCGGCTGCGCCGACCGATGCTGACCGAGAACCGGACCAGCAGGGCCAGCACCACAAGCAGAATGCAGCCCAGGTAGCTGAACATCACCCAGGGCGCTGCGGCCCGACCGGCGTTGAGGCCGTGGAAGACAGCGAACGGCCAGGCCAGGTACGCGGTGGAGTGCAGCGTGCGCCACAGCCACTTCGGACCGACGCCGGCGAAGCGGGCGCGGATGATGCCGGTCCAGATCACGCTGACCATCAGCAGCGCCGCCACGGTGCCGAGCCCGATGTAGAGCCCACGGCCGCCGACGAACGGAACCAGCGCGTCGGTCGCCGCCGCCCGCCCGGTGGCGACCTTGGTGAGGACGTGGAAGCCGAGCCCGGCCACGCCCAGCACGCCGGTGGCCCGGTGCGCTGACTGCATCAGCACCCGGTGCGGGATGCGCAGCACCAGCCGGTCGGTGGCGAGCAGACCGAGCATCACTGTGAGGCTCAACGCCACCAGGGAGATGACCCCGGCGAAGAACTCGGTGAAGAAGAAGCCGTACGCGTACGCCGTCTGGCCAACGCCGGTCAGCATGATCGCCGCCCAGAGCGCGGCGAGCACCGACGCGATCAGCAGGGCGCTCGCCGACCGTGACGGGGCGCGCACCCCCCGACTGCTGGCGCTGGTCCGGACCGTCGCCGCCTTCTTGTCCTGCTCTGCCCGGGCCATCTGCTCCTCGATCGTCTCGCGGCGGCGCACCACCGGCCGACCCCTGCTCCCCCATCCAGTACGGACCGGCGGGGCGCGCGGATCACCTGCGGAAGGAAATTTCTGGGCCGACATCGAACCGAGGGGCGCGGCAGTGCGTTCCACCCGCTCCCACCCACCGATCAGGACAGTGACGAATGCCAATGCATTGACAGTCCTCGCAACATGCTTGTAACCTTTCAGCAATTTTCAGTCAGGCTTGCAAGATCCCGGCAAGCCGGCACTCCCCCACCGCACCACCGCACCACCGCTCCCGCTCCCGCTCCCGCTCCCGCTCCCGTCAGGAGTCCCCCATGCACCGACGTCGACGTGGTTCGACGCTCCTCGCCCTCGGTCTGATCGCCAGCCTGCTCGTCCCCACCGCCGTGACGGCACCCCCGGCCGTCGCCGCCCCGTCCGGCGGCAAGAAGGTCATCGTCCAGCTCTTCGAGTGGAACTGGCCCTCGGTGGCCAGCGAGTGCCAGAGCACCCTCGGCCCGAAGGGCTACGGCTACGTGCAGGTCTCGCCCCCGCAGGAGCACGTGCGGGGCAACCAGTGGTGGCTGGCGTACCAGCCGGTCAGCTATCGGATCGAGTCCCGCAAGGGCACCCGGGCCCAGTTCCAGTCGATGGTGAACACCTGCCACGCGGCCGGGGTCAAGGTGATCGTCGACGCGGTGATCAACCACATGTCCGGTCAGGACAACGGCGGCACCGGTTGGGCCGGCTCGACCTACTCGCACTACGACTACCCGGGCATCTACCAGACCCAGGACTTCCACCACTGCGGGCGCAACGGCGGCGACGACATCGCCAACTACAACGACAGGTACGAGGTGCAGAACTGTGAACTGGTCAACCTCTCGGACCTGAAGACCGAGTCGGACTACGTCCGCACGAAGATCGCCTCGTACCTGAACGACCTGCTCTCACTCGGCGTCGACGGCTTCCGGATGGACGCCAGCAAGCACATGCCGGCCGCCGACATCGCCGCCATCAGGGGCAAGCTGTCCCGCTCCGCGTACATCGTGCAGGAGGTCATCTACGGTGCCGGCGAGCCGGTCCAGCCGACCGAGTACACCGGCAACGGTGACGTGCACGAGTTCCGCTACGGCAAGGACCTGGCCCGGGTGTTCCGCTCCGAGCGGTTGGCGTACCTGCGCAACTTCGGCGAGGGCTGGGGGCACCTGCCCACCGGCCCGGCCTCGGTGTTCGTCGACAACCACGACACCCAGCGCGACTCCGGTGGGGTGCTGACCTACCGCGACCGGGGCATCTACGCGCTGGCGAACGCCTTCATGCTGGCCTGGCCGTACGGCTCTCCGACCGTCATGTCCAGCTACACCTTCAGCAACCGGGACGCCGGCCCACCGTCGGACGGCGCCAACAAGACGCTCAACGCCACCTGTTACTCCGGCTGGGAGTGCGAACACCGCTGGCCGGTGATCGCCAACATGGTCGGCTTCCGCAACGCCACCGAGGGTGCCGGCGTGGCCAACTGGTACGACAACGGCAACAACCACATCGCGTTCAGTCGCAGCGGCAAGGGCTTCCTCACCGTCAACGACGAGGACGCGGCGGTGAACGGCCGCTCCTACTACACGGGCTTGCCCGCCGGTCGGTACTGCGACGTCATCCACGGCACCTACGCGGGTGGGACGTGCAGCGGTCCGGTGATCACCGTGGACGGTAGCGGCTGGTTCGCGGCGAACGTGCCGGCGCACGACGCGGTGGCCATCCACATCGGCGCGCGGGTCTGACGCGATCGGGGCCTCCGGACGGCGGGTCTCGCCGAACCGGGGGCCCCGAAGCATCCGCCACCATAGAGTGGTTTCGTGCCGTTTGACCGAAAGACTCCGTCCCGCCGTCGCGGCGTCTGGGTGGCCGCCGCCATCGGCGTACCCGCGCTGCTGGTGACCGCGCTGCTGGTCGGCCAGGCCCTCACCCCGAGCTCGACGGCCCCCGACGACCGCGACGTGGTGGATGCCGACCCCACTCCGAGCAGTGTGGAGCAGAGCCCGGAGGAGTCGATCCCCCCGGCCGCGCCCGCCCCGGACGGGCTGCCGGTTGTCGACTACGACCCCGCACCCGGAGGGTTCCCCGCCGATCCGTTCAGCATGGACGTCACACCGCTGGGCGACGGCGCGCACCCGACCAGACGGATCGCCGCGTACGACGCGCCCGGCGGTCGGCCGCGCGCCTTCCTCGAACCGACCATCCGCGGCGTCGAGCTGACCATGCCGATCGCCCAGCGGCGCGCCGGCTGGACGGCGGTCCTGCTGCCCTCGGCCAACCGCCGGCTCGCCTGGCTGCCGCCCGGCGGGTTCGAGACGGTGCCGCTGCGCGACCAGATCGTTGTGGAACGCAAGGTCCACCGGCTCACCTGGTACCGGGCCGGCAAGGCGGTGCGCTCCTGGGAGGTCAGTCTCGGCCAGTCGGGCCAGGAGACCCCACTGGGGCGGACCTTCATCCTGGGCCGCACCCCACCGCCGGAGGAGGTCTACGGCGGGGTGGACATCTACGCCCTCGGTTCGGTGCCCGACGACCCCGAGTCGGTGCCGTCCGGGCTGCAAGGCGCGCACATCGGAGTGCACACCTGGCACAACGACGACGAGCTGGGCGAGAACACCACCAACGGCTGCATCCGGCTGACCCGCAGCGGTCAACGGGAACTGCTCGCCGAGGTCCGCCCCGGCAGCAGCGTCGTCGTCGTCGACCAACTGGCCGCCCCACCGCCGACCGCCTGAGCACCGGCTCGCACTGTCACTCGCCGAGCAGCCAGCCGTTCTGCTCGGCGACCCGGATCGCGTCGGCCCGGTTACGGGCACCGGTCTTGCCGATCGCCGCCGACAGGTGGTTGCGTACCGTCCCCTCGGACAGGTGCAACGCCCTGGCCAGGTCGGCGACGCTGCCACCACCCCGGGCCGTCCGCAGCACCTCGGTCTCCCGCTCGGTCAGCGGGCTGAGCCCGGCGGCCAGCGTCTCCGCGGCCAACGTCGGGTCGACCACCCGCAGCCCGGCGTGCACCCGGCGGACCGCGTCGGCGAGCTGCCGGGCCGGCGTGTCCTTGACCACGAAACCGCTCGCACCGGCCTCCATGGCCCGCCGCAGGTAGCCGGGTCGACCGAAGGTGGTCACCACCAGCACCCGGCAGGTCGGCAGCGCGGCCCGCAACGCCGCGGTGGCGGCGATCCCGTCCAGGCCGGGCATCTCCACGTCCAGGAGAGCCACGTCCGGAGCGCTGCGTCGGGCCTCGGCCACCACCTCGTCGCCCCGGCCGACCTCGGCGACCACTGTCAGGTCCTCCTCCAACGAGAGCAGGGCTGCCAGTGCACCCCGGACCAGCGCCTGGTCATCGGCGAGCAACAGCCGGATCGGCGTGGAGCCGCCGCTCACCGGGCCTCCGCCGGCGCGTGCACCCGCAGCAGAAAACCGTCGCCCGTCGGCCGCCGGCCTACGGTCACCACAGCGTCCAGCCGCCGCGCCCGCTCCCGCAGGCCCACCAGCCCGTGCCCGCTCGGGTCGGGAGTGGACGGCCCGCCACCGTCGTCACTGATCTCGACCCGATCCGGGTGCACCCGAATGACGCAGCACCGCGCCCCGCTGTGCCGGACCACGTTGGTCACCCCTTCCCGTACCGCCCAGCCGAACAACCGGTCCCACTCCTGCGGCAGTTCGGGCACCTCGGCCGACACGTCCGCCGCGATGCCCGCCGAGGCCAGCGCGGAGCGGGCGCCGGCGAGCTCCGCGGCGAGGCTGACCTCGCGGTACGCCCCGACCGTCTGTCGTACGTCGGCCAGCGCGGCCCGGGCCAGCGCCTCCACCTCGGCGATCTCGGTGGCGGCCCGGTCCCGGTCGACCTCGATCAGACGCCCGGCCAACTCGGCCTTGATCGCCACCACGGTCAGCGAGTGCCCGAGGATGTCGTGCAGGTCGCGGGCGGCACGGGACCGCTCCTCGGCGACCGCGAGCCGACCGATCTCCTGTTGGGCGGCGCGGAGTTCACTGTTGCGCTGCGCCAGCCGGGACACCCCGAACATGGCGAACGAGGCGAGCAGCACCGCGAAGACGATGCCGTTCTCCGCCTCCCACCCCGGCACCAGCCGGGACGCCAACACGGGGGTCACCGCACAGAGCACGACGACGGCCAACGCCTCCCGCAGCGGCAGCAGGAAGACCGCCGCCGCGGCCACGTAGACCAGGGTGGCCAGCCAGTCCCCTTCGGTGCCCGGGAGACTGGCAAGGCCCACCGCCAGCAGCAGCGCCAGCCCGGCCCGCGCCCGGCCCGCCGGAATCGGCAGCAGGGACTGGCGCAGCTTGCGCGCCCACTGGAACAGCAACACGTAACCGATGCCGAAGACGACAAGGGCCACCACGCCGAGGACCCGCCGCCACGGCTCCGGCTGGTGCAGCGCGGTGGCGAGCGGCACGTTGAGGAAGAAGAGCCACACCGCGCCCAGCAGCCAGCCGATGACCCGCCAGTGGCGGCTCACCGGCTGCGGCTGACCCGTCGAGAGGTCCATCGGGTTCACGCTAGCGGTCGCGACCGGTCAGACCCGTGCCGTGTCCCGGCGGAACAGCCGGGCCGCGCCGACGCCGAACAGCAGCGCCCAGACGACGAGGTTCGCCACCGCCGCCATGCTCACCCCGTCGCCGGTCAGCGGCGCGCGGGCCAGCACGCCCATGCCGTACACCGGGGTGAACTTCGCGACCTGCTGGAGCACGTCCGGCAGCACCTCGACCGGGACGAACAGCCCGCCGAACATGGCCAGCACCGCCAGCACGGGGCCGATGATCTGCATGACGTTCTCGGCCGGCGCCAGGTAGCCGATGAACAGACCGAACGCGGCGAAGACCAGCGAGCCGACCCAGGCGGCGAGCCCGGACAGCAGCCAGACGTACGCCGGGACGCGGACGCCGGCCACGGCACCCACCAGGAACTCGACGACCACCGCGAGCAGACCGAGGCTCATCGCGGTGATGAGCTTGGTCGCCACGTACGCCGCCGGGCGCAGCGGGGTGAGCCGCAGTTGTCGGCTCCAACCCAGGGCCCGTTCGGTGGCCACCGCGCCACCGACACTGGTGGTGGCCACCATCGCCGCGTAGACGGCCAGGCTGATCATGACGTACGCCGTCACCGGCCGACCGTTGTCCAGTGACTGCCCGCCCTGCGGCAGGCCGAAGATGAGAAAGAAGACGCCGGGCATGATCAGCGTGAAGGCGAGGGTGCGGCGGTTGCGCAGCACCCGGCGCAGCTCGATGCCCAGGGCGCCGGGAGCGAACCCGCCCAGCGCGGGCAGCCGACGGTCCGGCTCGGTGACAGCGGCGCGGGTGGGGGTGGAGGTGGTCATCTCAGGCTCCGGTCTGCGCTGTGGTCAGGGCGAGGAAGGCGTCCTCGAGGTTGCGGGAGATGATCTCGACGTCCCGGGCGGCGGTCCGGGTCAGCAGGTGCCGGGCGACGGCATCCGAGTCGCCGGTCCGTACCAGCACGCTGTCGCCGCGCACCTCGACGGCGTCCACGCCGGGCAGCGCGGCGAGCGCGGCCTGGTCGGCACCGGGCAGGGTGGCCCGCACGGTACGGCCGGCGGCCAGGTTCTTGATCTCCGCGGTGGTGCCGTCGGCGACGATGCGCCCCTGCCGGACCAGCACGATCCGGTCGGCGTACGCGTCCGCCTCGTCGAGGTAGTGGGTGGCGAAGATGACTGTCCGTCCGCGCCGGGCGTCACGGCGCAGGGCCTGCCAGAAGTCGCGCCGACCCTCGACGTCCATGCCGGTGGTCGGCTCGTCGAGCACCATCAGGTCCGGGTCGGGCAGCAGGGCCAGCGCGAAGCGCAACCGCTGCTGCTGACCACCCGAGCAGCGCCCGACCACCCGGTCGGCGATGTCGGTGATACCGGCCCGCTCCAGCACCTCCGCCGCCGGGCGGGTGTGCCGGTAGAAGTGCGCGGTCATCCGCACCGTCTCGCCCACGGTGAGGTCCTTGAGCAGCCCACCGGTCTGGAGTACGGCGGCGACGCGACCTCGGGCCACCGCGTCGTCAGGGGTGCCACCGAGGACGCGGACGGTGCCCGTGTCCGGGCGGGACAGCCCGAGCAGCATGTCGATGGTGGTGGTCTTGCCCGCGCCGTTCGGGCCGAGGAACGCCACCACCTCGCCGGGCTGTACCCGAAGGCTCAACCCGTCGACAGCGGTGACCGCGCCGAAGCTCTTGGTGAGGCCGTCCAACTCGACAGCCGGATGCGTACTGGTCATGCCAATCATGCTCCGGCGGCGCGTACCCCGATGCCCGGAGCGGTCGTCACGCTCCGACCGTGACATTTGTCAGGGGCCCGTTCCCCCGGAGGGTTTCCCCGCCCGGCAGCGGGTAACCGCCCGGCCGAAGCCGCGACACCGGGAGGACGCGATGGGTGCCACGCCGCAGGGTCAGGTCGACACGATCGTACTGATCCACGGGCTCTGGATGACGCCGCGCAGCTGGGAGGGGTGGGCCCAGCGGTACACCGAACGCGGCATGCACGTCATCGCCCCAGCCTGGCCCGGCATGGACCGGTCCGTGGAGCAGTTGCGCGACGATCCCGGCCCCATCGCCGAGCAGAGCATGGCCACCATCGTCGCGCACTACGACAAGATCATCCGGGCGTTGCCCCGACCGCCGATCATCATGGGGCACTCGTTCGGCGGCCTGTTCGCCCAGGTCCTCGCCGACCGGGGTCTCGGCGCGGCAGTGGTGGGGGTGCACCCCGCGGCGATCAAGGGGGTGCTCAAGGTGCCGCTGAGTCAGCTCCGCTCGGGCTTCCCGATCCTGCGCAGCCCCGCCAACCGCAGCAAGGCCGTCCCGTTCACCCAGGACGACTTCGCCTACACCTTCGGCAACACGATGAGCCGCGAGGAGTCCGACCGGGCCTGGCAGCGCTACGCCGTCCCGGGCGCCGGCCGGGTCTTCTTCGAGGGCGCCTTCGCCAACGTCGACCCGCGCTCACCCGCCCGGGTCGACGTCGGGCGCACCGACCGGGCGCCGCTGCTGCTGATGGCCGGCGAGGCCGACCACGTGGTGCCGGCGTCGGTGGTCCGCGCCAACGCCGGGCTCTACCAGAAGTCCCGGGCCCTCACCGCGTACGAGCAGTTCCCCGGCCGATCGCACTTCACCGTCGGACAACCCGGCTGGGAGCCGATCGCCGACTACGCGCTGGACTGGGCGCTGCGCGCGGCAGCCCTGCCCCGCGAGGCGACAATCGCCAGCGAAACCCCCCGCCGCTGACCGAGGATCTGCTGGACCTATCAAGTCGTGAATGGATATCCGGCCGTCGTGAACGGTACCGCGAAGGGTTCGAGGCCGAGGCCTACATTCCTGTGCCTGGACACCTTCGAGGGCGCGAAGGCGACCCTCTCACCGTCGTCACCGCGCCGGACGGTTGCATGCTGTCCGTCTCGCTCGACTGAGATGTTGCCCCCGCCGTGCCGCACTCACCCGGTAGGCCACGCCAAGGTCAGTACCGCACTTCAGCGAGGCCTGATATAAAAAGCGCGCCAGATTGATATCATCGACGCTGATCGCCCACCTGAGGAGGCACCGTGAGCCGGACGATCCTTGACGTCGATGACGAACTCCTCGCCGAAGCCGGCAAGGTTCTCGGCACCACGACGAAGAAGGCCACCGTCAACGCCGCCCTCAAGGCGGTCGTCGATCGGGAGAAACGACGACAGTTCGCCGACTGGCTCAAGAGCGGTGGGCTGCCCGACCTGACCGGCCCTGTCGTGACCGCCGAGCCGGACGCGGCGTGAAGCACGAGCAATACCTGCTCGACAAGTCGGCCCTCGCCCGCTGGCCGAAGCGGCACGTGGCTCCGGTCCTTGGTGAACTCTCCGACCGAGGGGTGCTCGCGGTATGCGGGGCTGTCGAGATCGAAGTCATTCACAGTGCCCGGACCGCCAAAGATGCTCAGCGTGCCAGATGGTTGATGGGCGGCTTCCAGTGGCTCTCGATGCCTGACGAAGTCTGGGATCGGGCGATCGACGTGCAGGTGGAGGCCCTACACAAGGGCAACCACCGCGCCCTCTCCATGGCGGATCTGCTGATCGCCGCCACCGCCGAGCGACACGGAGTCACCGTGCTGCATTACGACGGCGACTTTGATCTCATCAGCGCGATCACGGGGCAGCCCAGCGCCTGGGTGGTCCCGTCCGGCACCGCCGATTGATCAGGCTGTCTGCCTGATATTCCGCATGTCGGCGTCCTGGCGGGGTACCTCTGTGCGATGAGGGCCAGTTTCCGGCTTGGCCGGGTCGCGGGGGTGCCGGTCGGTGTCAACTGGAGCGTGCTGGTCATCTTCGCGCTGATCGCGTGGGGGTTGGCCGCGAACCAGTTCCCCCGTTCGTACCCGGACCGCTCGCCCGTGGCGTACACCCTCGCCGGCCTGGCCGCGGCGGTGGTCTTCTTCCTCGGCCTGCTCGCCCACGAGGTGTCGCACGCGGTGGTGGCCAAACGCAACGGGCTGGAGGTCGACGGCATCACGCTGTGGCTGTTCGGTGGCGTGGCCGAGTTGCGGGGCGAGCCGCGTGACCCGGGCGCGGAGTTGCGCATCGCAGGCGTCGGCCCGCTGGTCAGCCTGCTGATCGGGGCGTTCTTCGGTGCCATCGCGGCGTTGCTCGCGCTGGCCGGGCAGGGCGGGCTGCTGTTCGGGGCGGTGGCCTGGCTGGCGGGGATCAACGTGTTGCTGGCCGTCTTCAACGTGCTGCCGGCCGCGCCCCTGGACGGTGGCCGGTTGCTGCGCGCCGCGGTCTGGAAGGCCACCGGCGACCGGACCCGGGCGTCAGTGGTCGCCGCTCGGGCCGGCTGGGTGCTGGGTGTGCTGCTGATCGGCCTGGGGTTGTGGCAGTTCCTGTCCGGTGTCGGTTTCGGTGGGCTCTGGTTGGCGCTGATCGGCTGGTTCCTGATCGGGGCGGCCGGCATGGAGGAGCGGCAGGCGCGCACCGGCACCGCGCTGCGCGGGATCCGGGTGGGCGACGTGATGACCCCGCAGCCGCAGACGGCCTCGGCGCAGATGACTGTCGCGGACTTCGTCGACCACTACCTTTTCGCGTACCGGCATTCGGCGCTGCCGCTGACCGAGGACGGCCGGCCGACCGGGCTGGTCACCGTCGATCGGGTGCGGGGCGTACCGCCGGAGCGGCGGGCGTCGACCACGCTGGCCGAGGTGGCCTGCCGGGCCGACGATCTGGTGCTGGCCCAGCCTGGGGAACAGCTCAACGACCTGCTCCCCCGGCTCTCCGAGTGCGCCGACGGCCGCGCCCTGGTGGTGACCGAAGACGGCCATCTGACCGGCATCGTCTCCCCCAGCGACATCAGCCGCGCCGTCCAACGCAGCACCCTCCGCACCCCCACCCCCTCCCGGTGATCATGGAGTTAGCAGCGCGACACGCCGACCTCGGCACCGTCAACCCCATGATCAACGAAAGGAACGCGCGGGGTCAGGAGTGGGGGCAGGTGTTGCGGTACTCCTGGATGGTTGTGGAGGGCGCGGGTGCGGGGCAGAGGAACTGGTCGTAGCGGGTGTCGTCGTCCACGAAGCGCTTCAGCCAGGAGATGCTGTACTTGGCGACCGTCACGTTCGTCGAGGTGGGCGCGGAGTGGCTGGCGTTGTTGAGTTCCAGGTACGCCTTGTCCAGCGTGGACGGCAGGCTGGTGTAGAAGGGCTCCGAGTGCGACGAGACCGGCGCCACCGAGTCGTTCTCCGCGCCGACGACCAGCGTCGGCACCCGTACGCCGGACCAGTTCTTGACGGTGTGCCAGCCGGTCAGCGGGATCGCGGCCTGCAACTGCGGTCGTGAGTTCGCCGCCGAGAGGCTGCCGCCGCCGCCCATCGAGTGCCCCATCACGGCGAGCCGGTTGCGGTCGATCCGGGTACGCACGCCGCTGGTGTTGGTGAGGTAGTCCAGGGCTGCGAGCAGTTGCGCGCCCCGGCTGGCCGGCTGGTCGTAGCGGGACAACGTGTCGATCGTGATCACCACGAAGCCCTGCGAGGCGAGGCGAGGCCCCAGCCAGGCCACGCTGGACTGGGTGGCGGTGTAGCCGGGTGAGATCGCCACCGCGCCGAAGGTGCCCTCGGCGGTGCTGGTCGGGTAGTAGATCGTCCCGCCCCGGAAACCGCTGACGCTGGAGGCGGCGACGGTGCTCTGGGCGATGGCGAACGCGCCCCGGCTGGCCTCGATGCTGGCCACGGTGGGGGCCGGGCCGCGCTCGTAGGGGCTGGCGGCGGCGTGGGCGGCCGGCGCCGCTGCGCCCAGTCCGGCGCCGAGCACGGCGAGGGCGAGCGCCCAGCGCAGAGCGCGGCGGGGGCGAGGGGCGACTGGTTCGGGGATGATGGCGGGTACGGGCTGCATGTCTCGCTCCGAGGGGTGGAGCCGACGGCCCCGGGACGGGGACCGGACGATGAGACTCATCGACAGACGTCAGTGTCCGCTCGGGGTCTCGCACCCCACCAATCCCAGCCGCCCCATGCCGCCGCGCTATGACACGCGCTGGATCACCGGGGGAAGTAGCGGTCCATGGCCTCGGTGCGGAACGTGCCCTTCGGGTCCAGGTCGGCCAGGAGCGCGGCGAAGTCGTCGTAGCGCGGGTAGCGGGCGGACAGCTCGGCCGGGTCGGTGACGAAGACCTTGCCCCAGTGCGGGCGGGGCGCGAAGGGCGCCAGCCGCTCCTCCACGGCGGCCACCACGGGCAGCACCGCCGCGGTGTCGTCGACCCAGGTGAAGTGCAGCACGAAGCTGTCGCGCCGGTAGTTCGGGCTGAGCCACAGCTCGTCGGCCGCCACCGTCCGCAGCTCGGACACCAGCAGTACCGGGGCGATCAGGTCCGCCACGTCGTCCAGGGCGGCGAGCGCGTCCGCCGCCGCCGTACGCGCGACGTGATACTCGGACTGCAGCTCGTCGCCGCTGCTCGGGGTGAAGCCGAGCTTGAAGTGCGGCAGCCGCTCGTGCCACGGGCCCGGCTCGCCGAGCTGCGGGGTGCAGTTCTCCGCCGGCATCCCGAGCACCGGGTGCCGGGGCTGGTCGGCCGCCATGGTGCCCAGCCAGTCCGCCGGCGGTGACGGCTCGTCGGCCACCTGCTTGCGCCACACCTCGCGCAGCCGGGGCGTACGGAAGTCGGTGAAGACACTCACGCTGTACGCCGAGCCGAGCGCCTCGTCCAACGCCGTCCGGTCCAGGTCGAGGCGTACGTACTGGCGCAGCGCGAAGGTCGGCACGACGTCCAGCGTGACGCGGGTGACCAGGCCGAGTGCGCCGAGCCCGACCACCATGCCCGCGAACGTGTCGGTGTCGCGGTCGACCCGCAGCAGGTCGCCGTCGGCGGTGACCAGTTCGAGGCCGGCGACCGCGCTGGCCAGGTTGCCGTGGGTCTGACCGGAGCCGTGGGTGGCGGTGGCCACCGCGCCGGCCACCGAGATGTGCGGCAGCGAGGCGAGGTTTTCCAGCGCGTACCCCTGGGTGTGCAGCTGTCGGGCGACGTCGCCGTAGCGCATCGCGCCGCTCACTGTGACCTGCCCGCGCTCGTGGTCCACCTCGACGGCCGGGGGCAGCCCGGCGAGGCTGACCAGGTCACCGTCGGTGTCGCCGAGACGGTTGAAGGAGTGCCCGCTGCCCACCGCCCGGATCCGGCTGCTGCCGGCGACGAGCCGGCGCAGCTCGTCGACGGAGGTGGGGCGGTGGAACGCCTTCGCGGCGTACCGCACGTTGCCGGCCCAGTTGCGGCGCGGAACGTCAGTGGTCGACGCGGCGTGCGATCCCTGCGCGGTCATGTGGCGGTCTCCCGATCGGTGCTCTGGTGGTCGGCCAACGCGGCGACGAGGGCACCCAGAACGGTATCCGTCTCGGACGTGTTGTAGCCACGCTGGGCGATCGGCAGACCAGCCCTGGTGGCGAGTTCGATCTCCCCACGGGCCGCCTGCCGGGCTGACGTGTCCCCGGACATCAGCGCGTCCTGGCCGCGTCGGATCAACCGGTCGACCCGGTCCATCTGGTAGCCACGCAGACCGATCATGAGCTCCGGTGCCTCGAAGGCGGCGCGGCGCACCGCGAGCAGGTCGACGAACCGGTCGCCGGCATAGCGGGTCAACGCGGCCGACACCTGCTCGGGCTGCTCACGGACCTGGTCGAGGACGAGCAACTCGATGGCCGGGCGACCGTCGGACGGGTGGCGCGCCGTCACCAGCTCACGGGGCACACCCTGCACAGGAACCAGCAACAGTCGCGGTGGTCTCGCGTAGCCGTCGCGTCGGGGCGGCTCGTCGAGGACGAGCGTGTCGACCTCGTCCCACCGAATCTCCCGGCGCAGGCCGGGACGCCGGATGCTGAGCCCTTCCGAGTGGATCCCGAACCGGAACGGCCGCATCGCGCTGACCAGCGCCACCGCGCCGAGCGCGATCGCCCCCACCGCGATGATCGTCCGTAGCAGGGCGCCGTCGCTGGGATAGACCAACAGAAGCACTCCACCGAGTACGCACACCGAGGCGAGCGCACGGGCCCCCCGATTCCGGCGCAGTTCCACGCTCGGACCCCCGTTTCATGACCGTGGCGTCGGTCCCGACATCTTCCGCCAGACCGGGCACCAGGGACACCGGTCGATCGGGCACGGTTGTTCTCGTCGTCGTCGGGGAACCCTACGCCCATGAGCAGCTACCGTGATCCGGCCGCACGAGGCGACGTCTTCCCCTCCGAGGAGGAGCTGGACCCGACCGGCACCGAGGTCGAGCAGGCCAGCGCGCCGCCGGCCGGCGGGTCTTCGAGCCACCCGTCGCCGACGCCCGGTCCTCGGCCCACACCGACGCCCGCGCCCGCCCCGACGCCGGTGCCGGCACCCGGCCCGCCGCCGCGCGCCCCCGGCGCACAGTCGATCGTGACGCGTCACCTGGACGGCTCGGTGGAGGTGGTCACCGACCTCGACGGTGACGGCGTCGCCGACGTCGTCCAGATCGACGTGGACGGTGACGGGATCCCGGACATCACCTACGTGGACAGTGACCGCGACGGGCGGCTGGACACCGTGCTGGGTGACCCGAACGCGGTCGGGACGGGCTTCCACCGGGCCTGACCGGCGAGGTCGTCCCACGGCCACCCGACCGAGTCAGAGCTTCGCCATCACCTCGCCGGCGACCAGCTCCAGGTGCTCCAGGTCGCTGAGGTCAAGCACCTGGAGGTAGAGCCGCTCGCTGCCGATCTCCGCGTACCGGCCGATGGTGTCCAGCACCTCGGCGGGCGTGCCGGCCAGACCGTTGGCCCGCAGCTCGTCCGGATCGCGACCGATGGCGGCAGCGCGGCGGGCCACCTCGGCGTCGTCGCGCCCGCAGCAAAGCACCAGGGCGTTGGACCAGACCATCTCGGCCGGGTCCCGGCCGATCTCGATGCAGGCCGCGCGTACCCGGTCGAACTGCGCCGCGGTGTCCGGCACCGAGGCGAACGGCAGGTTGAACTCGTCCGCGTAGCGGGCGGCCAGCCGAGGGGTGCGCTTCGGGCCCGTACCGCCGAGCAGGATCGGAGGACGGGGCTGCTGCACGGGCTTGGGCAGGGCCGGCGAGTTCCGGACCGGGTAGTACCGGCCGTCGTGGTCGAACCGCTCCCCCGGCGGCGTGGCCCAGAGCCCGGTGATGACGGCGAGCTGCTCCTCCAGCCGGTCGAACCGCTCGCCCAGCGGCGGGAACGCGAGGCCGTACGCGCTGTGCTCCTCGGCGTACCAGCCGGTGCCGATGCCCAGCTCCACCCGGCCGCCGCTCATCTGGTCGACCTGCGCCACAGTGATCGCCAGTGGGCCGGGCAGCCGGAAGGTGGCGGCGGTCATGAGCGTGCCGAGCCGGATGCGGCTGGTCTCCCGGGCCAGGCCGGCGAGCGTGGTCCACGCGTCGGTGGGGCCGGGCTCGCCGCTCACGTCACCCATCTTCAGGTAGTGGTCGGACCGGAAGAACGCGCCGTAGCCGGCGTCCTCGGCGCAGCGGGCGACGGCGAGCAACTGGTCGTAGCTGGCACCCTGCTGGGGCTCGGTGAAGATCCGAAGTTCCATGATCCGAGCATAGGGAGCCGATCGGCGGTGGCGCGTCGGGACGACGACCGTCGTCATATGCTTTGACAGTCATATGACGGAGGAGGCATATTGGGAAGGTGTCCACCGACGCCTTCACCGTCCTCGCCGAGCCCACCCGGCGCCGGATCCTCGATCAGCTCCGCGACGCCGAACGCAGCGTCGGCGAGCTGGTCGACGGGCTCGGGGTGAGCCAGCCAGCCGTCTCCAAACACCTGCGGGTGCTTCGCGACGCCGGCTTCGTCACCTGCCGGACGGCCGCCCGACAGCGGATCTACCGCCTCGACCCCGGCCCGCTGCGGGTCGTCGACGGCTGGCTCGACCCGTACCGGCGGCTCTGGGCCCGACACCTGGAAGCCCTGGAACGGCACCTCGACAGTCAGGAGCAGTGAATGGACCGCGACGCGTTCCGCCCGAGCCCACCCGCCGACGTACGCGCCGAGCGAAACGACGCTCGCGCGACCCTCGTCTTCGTCCGCGACCTGCGGCATCCGCCAGCCACCGTCTGGGCGGCACTGACCGACCCGGCCGAGCTCGCGCAGTGGGCGCCGTTCCTCGCCGACCGCGATCTCGGCAACGCCGGCGCCGCCGTGCTCACCCTCGTCGACGGCGAGGCCACCCAGGAGGCCCCGACGACGGTACGCCGGGCCGAGCCGCCGCACCTGCTGGAGTACACCTGGGGCGACGACCTGCTGCGCTGGGAGCTGAGCCCGCTGGGCAGCGGCACCCGGCTCACCCTGCGGCACACCGTCGCCGACCGGGGCATGCTGCCGATGGTCGCGGCCGGCTGGCACCTCTGCCTCGACGTGGCCGACCAGTTGCTCGACGGCGACCCGGTCGGCCCGATCCGCGGCGCGGAGGCCAAGGACTTCGGCTGGCCCGAGCTGCGCGACGCGTACGCCGAACGGCTCGGTGAGGGCTGACCGGTGCAGTTCCGGCGGCCCCGGAGCCCGGAGCCGCCGGAACCCGGTCAGACGTACGGCCGCTTGGCGTACGCCTCGCGCAGCGCGGTCAACCCGACCGCCTTCGGCACCAGGGTGCCCCAGCCGGAGTTGAAGTAGTTGGTGCGCACGATCCGTGGCCCGCGCTCGGCGTTGAGCTGGGCGATCGCGGGCGGGACGGTGGCGATCCAGGCGGCCTGGTTCGGAATCTCGGCGACCCTGACGCCCCACTCCGCGATGATCACGGGTCGGGACAGCGCCACCGGGCCGAGATCCGCCACCGCCCAGTCCTTGGTACGCCGAAACCGGGCCAGCGCGGTGTGGCTGGCGTTGGTGCCGTACACGTTCCACTGGAGGTAGTCGAGGCGGGACATCAGCGACTCCGGGTGGGTGCGCTGGAAGCATTCCCGGTCGAAGCCGCCCAACCCCACCGAGAAGGTCGTCCCGGTGGGCAGGGTCCGCGCCTTGAACCACGTCAGGATGTAGTTCATCGCCTGCACCGCGCGAGCGTCCGACTCGGCCCAGGTGTACGCCTTCCCGTCCTCGGTGGTGCCGAACTCGTGATCGGTGTCCAGTTCCGAGGCGAGCTGGATGTTCACCCCGAAACCGAGCGCCCGGTACTGCGACAGGGCGCGGGCGAACAACCCGTCGCACTGCCCCTTGATCACCTGGTTGTACCCGTACGCCCTCGGCCAGGTGGTGCCGGGTCGCTGCTGGATGGTCATCGACGGGGCCGGCACCGTGTAGCTGACGCCGTCCACAGTGAAGCTCTGCGGCCCGTAGTTCGGGGCGCCGTAACTCTTCAACTCCAGGACCATGTTCATCTGCACACCGGCCTTACCCAGGTTGACCAGCCAGGGCCGGTTGTAGCCGGGGAAAATGTAGCCGTCGGCGAAGCTGCGGTACTGGGTGAGCGACCGGAAGTTGCCGCCGGCCATGTCGGCGGTCGGGTCGGCGCCTCCGGAGAGGTAGTAGCCGCCGAGCACGGGTTGGCTCAGGCTGTAGTCGGCGGCCGCCGTCGCGGTGTTGCCGGCGGCGTCGCGGACCTGGACGGTGACCCTGGGCATCACGCCACCGACCGATACACGGCCACGGAGCCGTTGTCGGAGACCCGGGTCCAGGTACGTCCGGAGTTGTCGGTGACGGTGACCGTGAGCGGGTCGATGACCGCCGTGACCTTGACCGGCGCGCTGCTGTTGCCCTGCGCGTCGGTGACCACGATGGTGACGGTCAGCGGTTTGGTGTCGGCGTCTGAGTAGGTGACGGTCAGCAGCATCTGGTCACCCGGCGCGAAGACGGATGCGTTCAGGGCTGCGGTTGCTGTGGGAGCGGCCATGTCGGGCCCTTTCTTGCTCGGTCGCCGGGCCTCGGCGCGCGGTCGAGCGACGCCGGACCCCGGCGGGGTCCACAGTGCGAAAGGCCGGCGGGGCACGGGGACGGCGGGCACGACCAGCGGCCGGCGCTGCCTGACTGCCGATGGTGCTGACGTCCTTGTCCCGATGGGCGGAGGCACCGCTGCGGGCGCCCGCAGGGGTGTCGGTGACAGCCACGGCCTGTCGTACGCGCGATCGGCACGGCAGCTGTGCCGTGACCGCCACGGCTTCGAGGCCGGGCTGGGTGCGGGCGGCACCGGTGCGGACGATGTTGTCCCCACCGGGCCGGAGGATCGGGATGTGGCCCGCCACCCGTCTACCTCCACCTGCCCCAAGGGTGCCCTACCAGGGGATTTACCGTCTTGTCCGAATTGCGACAAGAGCCCGGAAGGGCGGGGTGCGACGGTTACTCAGGCACCCTGGATCGGGCAGCGGCAGCGCCCGAGCAGGTCGGCCGGGAGCGCGGTGTCCGCGGCGGTGGCGACTGGTCCACCCGATCTGGCATCCTGGTCAAGTGGAACCCCGTTCCGCTAACAATGACACGGGACGCTGTTCCGTTTGCCAAGTGGGAGGTAACGGCGCGTTGGTCGACATCGACGGCGAACCAGGGAGGCCGACCCCGCGGAAGCGGGCCGACGCCCGGCGCAACGAGGCGACACTGCTGGCCGCCGCCGCCTCGGCCTTCGTCACCTCGGGCGTGGACGTGCCCGTACGGGACATCGCCACCCGGGCCGGCGTCGGTGTGGGCACCATCTACCGCCACTTTCCGACCCGCGCCGACCTCATCGTCGCCGTCTACCGACACCAGGTCGAGGCGTGCGCGGAGGCCGGGCCGACGCTCTTGGCGGAGAGCGACACACCGCACGCCGCCCTCGCCCAGTGGATCAATATCTTCGTCGACTTCCTGGTCACCAAGCACGGCCTCGCCGAGGCGCTACAGTCCGACAACGCGGCCTTCGAGGCGCTGCACGCCTACTTCCTGGACCGGCTCCTGCCGGTGTGCGCCCAACTGCTCGACGCCGCTGCCGCGGCTGGCGAGATCCGCCCCGACGTGAGGGCCTTCGAGCTGCTGCGCGGTGTCGGCAATCTCTGCATCGGCGCCGGCGAACCCCGCTATGACGCGCGTCGCATGGTCGAACTCCTCGTCGCGGGGCTGCGCCAACACGAGGTCACCGGGCCGCGATAGCTTATTGATCATGGCGAACTGGGAGCTTCGGCCGGCCTCGGCGGCGGACGTCGAGGCGGTGGCCGAGTTGCGGGCGGTGGTGCTGCGGCCCGCCGCGGACGCCCACTGGCTGGAGCACTTCTACCTGGCTCCGCGGCTACAGGGCAGTGGCATCGGCACAGCAGTTCTGCGCGAGTTGCTGCGCCGGTGCGACAGCGCCGGCACGCCGGTCCGGCTGAACGTGCTGCGGGGCAGCCCGGCCCGCAGCCTGTACGAGCGGCACGGCTTCACCCTCGACACCGAGGATGCGGTGGACGTGTTCATGGTTCGCGCACCCAACACGATCGCCGCCCAGACTCCGACAGTGTCAATGTAACGTTGACGGATGACGTCGGAGCTGGCCCGGTTGGCGGAGGTCCGCGCCACCCGCGCCCGCCTGGACGAGCAGGAGCTGGAACTCATCGACCGCGCACGCCACGACGGTACGACGTGGGCTCAGATCGCTACGGCACTCGGCCTCGGCAGCCGGCAGGCCGCCGAGCAGCGTCGACAACGGCTGGTGGCGGCACGGTGGTCCCGGCGGCAGCAGCTCGACCTCCGGATGCCTCAGCAGATCGCGGCGCTGCGGGCGGCGGTGGCCGACCTGGCCCGGTGGATCGGGGCCGACCAGCGGTGGGACAGCCGATTTCGTCGAGCGGCGCTCGTCCGGAGCACAGTGGACGCCGCGCTGGACGCGGCCCCGGGTTCGCTGCACGCGTTGGCCCTGCACCTCACCACCGATCTCGCCGGAGCGGGTGAGCGACTGCCCGCGCCGGCGCGGACCGCCGCGAGGAAGATCGACGTCGCCCTGTCAACGATTGATTGACAAAGGCCAGCAGCATTGCCTGCGGTTCCGCTCAAGCTTGAGGATATGAGTCACCTCGACTCAACTCGGAGTGCTCATGCGTCGCAACGTGGGCCTGTTCGTGGCGATCTCCCTGCTGTCCGGCTTCGGCAGCAGCGCCATGTCCCTGGTCGCCGGCATCTGGATCCTGGACCTCACCGGCTCCACCAGCCTCGCCGCCCTCGCCGGGCTCTGCGTCTACGCCCCGGTGCTCACCGGCCCGTGGTTGGGCGGTCTGCTCGACCGGGCGGCCCGGCGGCCGCTGGTCATCGCCGTCAACCTCATGCTGGCGGCCGCCCTGCTCGCACTCCTCGCGGTGCGCGGGCCGGGGCAGACCTGGCTCATCTTCGCCGTCGCGTGCGCCTACGGCGTCAGCTACGTGCTGATCGACGCCGGCGAGACCGCGTTGCTGCCGTCGGCACTCGCGCCGGCCGAACTCGGTGACGTCAACGGGTGGCGCTCCAGCGCGCAGGAGGGCATGAAGCTCGTCGCTCCCCTGGCCGGGGCCGGCCTCTACGCGTGGCGCGGCGGCCACGCGGTCGCCGTCCTCAGCGCCGCCATGCCGGTCCTGGTCGCCACCCTGTACGCGCTCCTTCGCCTCAACGGTGCGCCCACCGGCCGGCCCACCGAAGGCGGCAACGACCCACGTGCCGGATTGGCGGTCCTGTTCGGACAGCGAGCGACACGGCTGGCGGTCGTGCTCGCCGCGGTGTCGATAGCCATGTCCGGCTTCACGACCGCGGGAATCTACGCGATCGTCGTGACCGAGCTACGCCTGCCGACGACGTTCCTCGGTGTGCTGGCCAGCGCGCAGGGCGCGGGTTCCGTTCTCGGTGGCCTGATCGTCGGCCGGCTCATCGCGGCGAGAGGTCCCGTGGCCGTCGGTGTCGCCGGAACGGCGCTGTTCGCGGTCGGCTGCCTGACGCGTTGCCTGCCGTGGTGGCCGGCAACTGTCGTCGGGGCGGCGGTGGCCGGCGTCGGGCTGCCCTGGACCCTGGTCGCGGCGGTGACCGCCGTACAGACCCACACGCCGTCAGCGCTGCTGGGACGGGTCTCCGCGACGGCCAACACCGCGATGTTCGGACCGCTCGTCGTGGCGATACCGCTCGGCTCCGCGGCCGTCCACCTCGGCGCCCGCCCGCCGCTCATGGCAGCCGCGGCAATCTGCCTGACCGCCGTGGTGATGGCGACGTTCCGCCGCCGGTCGACGCCGTACGACGAGACGCCGGCCGCGTCCACACCACGCCGGACGGCTGGGACGGGTCCGGCGAGCCGCTGACCGGCTTCACCCGCGTACCGGATGGGTCGCCTGAGAGGCGAGTCGTGCCGGGCGATCCGTTGATCAAGTGATGAAAAGTAGGTCAGGAGCAGCGCTCAAAGCTACTTTTCATCACTTGATCATGGCGCGAGCGGTGGGACGGGCACCGGGACGGCGGCACCGCCCGCCCGGATACTGTCTAGTCATGCCGCTCAGCCCGGACGAGGTCGAGGTGTTCGAGCACTCCAGGCCCCGCCTGGAGGCGATCGCCTACCGCCTGCTGGGTTCGGCCAGCGACGCCGAGGACGCCGTCCAGGACACCTTCCTCCGCTGGCAGGGCGCGGACCGGGAACACGTCGAGACGCCCGAGGCGTGGCTGACGAAGGTCCTCACCAACGTGTGCCTCAACCAGCTGACCTCGGCGCGGGCCAGGCGGGAGACCTATGTGGGCACGTGGCTGCCCGAGCCGGTCCTCGGCGGGGACCGGATGCTCGGCCCGCTCGACACCGCCGAGCAGCGCGAGTCCGTCTCGATGGCGGTGCTGACCCTGCTGGAGCGGTTGTCACCCAACGAGCGCGCGGTGTACGTGCTGCGGGAGGCATTCGGCTACCCGCACGGTGAGATCGCCGAGATCCTCGGCATCACCGAGTCGAACTGCCAGCAGACCTACCGGCGCGCCAAACAGCACGTCACCGCCGAACGGGCCCCCGCGGAGGTCGACCGGGCCACCGCCCGGAAGGTCGTCGCGGAGTTCCTCACGGCGGCCAACAACGGCGAGATCCAGCGGCTGGTGGAGTTGCTGACCAGTGACGCGACGAGCACCGCCGACGGTGGCGGCAAGATCCCGGCCCGGGCCGCGCCGATCGTCGGCGCGCTGGCGGTGTCGAAGTTCCTACGTGGCCTGTTCAAGCCGACCGACGTCAAACGGGACCTGGTGGGTGGCAGCCCAGCCGTGCACGTCGCCACCGCCAACGGCGCTCCGGCGGTGGTGGTCGTGATCGACGACCGGGTCATCGGCGTGATGTCGCTGGAGGTGACGCCCGAGGGCGTCGCGGCCATCCACAACCAGGTCAACCCCGACAAGCTCGTCCGCGCCACCCGGCAGTGGTCCGCCTCCGAGCACGAGGAGCCCACCCTCCGCGTCTGGTGATCCAGCTCATAGCCGACTCCTGTCAGGAATCGCGTCGCTGTCCGGTTCAGGAAGCGACCACCACCGAGACAGGAGTGCCACCATGAAGCACCGCATCGTCGTCCTCGGAGCGGGTTACGCCGGAGCCATGGCCGCCGGGCGTCTCGCCAAGCGGCTGCACCCGGACGACACCGAGATCACCCTCGTCAACGCCGACGCGGATTTCGTCGAGCGGGTCCGCATGCACCAACTCGCCACCGGACAGGACCTCACACCACGCCCACTGAGCAAGGTCTACGCCGGCACCGGCGTAACGCCTCGGCAGGCGCGGGTCACCGCCGTCGACGCCGACCGCAGGACCGTCGCGCTCGTCGACGACAACGGCACCGACGAGATCACGTACGACACGCTTGTCTACGCCCTCGGCAGCGTCACCGCCGACCACGGCGTTCCCGGGGTCGCCGAGCACGCGTACGACATCGCCGGCAGGCCCTCGGCGCTGCGGTTGCGCGACCGCCTCGCCCACCTCGCTGCCGGCGGGACCGTGCTCGTCGTCGGCGGGGGCCTCACCGGCCTCGAAGCGGTCACCGAGATCGCGGAGGCCCGGCCGGACCTCGACGTCGCGCTCGCCACCCGCGGCGGTCTCGGCGACTGGCTCAACGGCAAGGCGCAGCAGCACCTGCGCGGCGTCTGCGACCGGCTCGGCATCACAGTGCACGAGCACGCCGACATCACGCGGGTCGAGGCGGACGGTGCGGTCACCCGCGACGGTCGGGAGATCCCGGCCCAGGTGACGGTGTGGACGACGGGCTTCGCCGTGCACCCCATCGCCGCCGCCACGACCCTGGCGGTGGCGCAGACCGGCCAGATCATCGTCGACGCCAGCATGCGGTCGGTCTCACACCCCGAGGTGTACGCGGTGGGCGACGCCGCGATCGCCGAAGGACCGGGCGGCAAGCCACTGCGGATGTCCTGCGCCTCGGGCATCCCCATGGCATGGCAGGCCGCAGACGCCATCGCCGCACGCCTGACCGGTCGGGCGAAGTTCCCCAAGGCCCCGCTGCGCTACGTCAACCAGTGCATCAGCCTCGGTCGCCGCGACGGCATCATCCAGTACGTGACCGCCGACGACCGGGCCAGGCCCGCCCAGCTCACCGGGAAGCTGGCGGCCCGGTACAAGGAGTTCGTCTGCGCGGGCGCCGCCTGGAGCATGGCGCACCCGGTCCTGTACCCGGTCCGCCGCCACCGCGTCTTCCCCACCCGATCGGAGATCCGCACGGCCTCGTCCTGAGCGGCGCTTGGGCGGCCCCGATGTGTCAGCCGTGCACGCCTGCTACCGGTTCGCCACCGAGGAAGCCCTCCAGGATCTCGGTGAAGCGCGCCGGCTGCTCCTCGGCCACGTAATGGCCGCAATCGTCGAGGACCACCCCGGTGACATCGTCGGCCGCCAGCCGCATCGTCTCGGCGACCATCGCGCCGGTGTACCGCGCGCCGCCTACGGCGAGCACCGGCAGCGTCAGTCGGGTCTTCCTGCGCTGCTCGTTCTGCGCGATCGTCTCGTCCAGCGCCCGGTAGTACCCGAAGCTCGCCCGCAGCCCGCGAGGATCCGCGACGATCGCTTCGACGTAGACGTCGACGACGTAGGCGGGGATCGCCTCAGGGGTGGCTGCCTTCTTGGCGAACTGGTAGCCGAAGAAGAGCCGCTCCCGCCCCCGGACCAGCTCTTCGTTCAGGTCGGTGAGCCGGTTGAAGCCGAAGTGCCAGAGCCGCTGGTTGACCGCGTCCGAGCTGAAGACGGACGGGGTCGGCGTGAGACCGGGGATGATGGCGTCGACGACGGCGAGCCTGCCCACCCGCTCGGGGTGATCGGCAGCGAGGGCGTATCCGGTCCACATGCCGATGTCGTGGCCGACCAGGTCGAACCGGTCGTGCCCGAGCGCGGCCATCAGAGCGACCAGATCGGCGGCCAGCGTGCCGGCGTCGTAACCGTCGTCGGGCTTGTCGGAGAGCCCGGCCCCGCGTGGGTCGACGGCGACGACGGTGTGCTCGCGGGCGAGTGCGGGCATTACCTCCCGCCAGGCGTACCAGGTCTGTGGCCACCCGCCGACCAGCAGCAGCGGCGGGCCGTCGCCGCCGGTGACCGCGTGCAGCCGCAGCCCGTTCACCTCCACGAGGCGGCTGGTGAAGACGTCGGTGAACCCGTCGGGCAGCCGTAGCGAACTCAGGTTTGTCATGCCGGCGACCATACACATCTTGAAACGATCGGTACAAGATTCTTGAAACGATCGGTGCAAGATCTGTAGGCTGACGACATGGCGGGCCGCAAGCAATTCGACGTGGACGAGGCGCTACGACGCGCGATGCACGTCTTCTGGCGCTGGGGCTATTCCGAGGCCTCGATCGACCGTCTCACCGAAGGCACGGGCCTGGGCCGGAGCTCGCTCTACGGCACCTTCGGCGACAAGAGCACCCTCTTCCGGAAAAGCCTCGAACGGTACGCGCAGACCTACCACCCGCTGTACGACCAGGCCCTGTCCGGCCCCCACCCGAGCCCGAGCGCCGTGGTGGCCGCCTACCTGCAGGTCACCCTGAACCGCATCGCCGACCCGACGGTCCCGGACGGCTGCCTGCTCACGGTGTCGGCGACGCAGTTCCCGGCCCTCGACGCGGAGGGCCAGGCGATGGTCCGCGCCATGATCGACGGTTTGCGGGCGATGCTGGAGCAGTCGTTGCTGGCGGCGGGGGCCGATGAGCCGTCGGCGGCAGAGCTGGCGTTGTGCACGCTGGCAACGAACAAATCCCTCGCGGTGCTGAGCCGCGCCGGCTTCTCGGGCGAAGACCTGGCAACCGTCGCCGCAGCCGCCGCCCGCATCCCGGACACCACACCCACTACCTCGAGTAGCGCAATGGACACCCATGGCCCCGGCGAAGTCGTCTGGTGATGCCCGTCGCCGCCGTCAAGGCTGTCCATATGCTCGCGAGAATGAGTGTTCCGGAACCCCGCTCCGCGTCGACCGGGGAGGTCGGGCGGAGCGGGACGGTGGACGGCCTGCCGGTCAGAACCCGCCCCACTGGCGGGCCGAGCACTTCCAGGTCTTCCCGTTGTCCTGCGAGACGCAGAACACGAGGATCTTGCCCAGGATCGGCAGGTTGAGGGTGAAGAGGTGGCCCTTGGTCTTCGCGTAGACGACGCCAGACTTCTCGGCGATGTCGGCCAGCGCCCACTCCGGGTCCGGTCGGTCCACTGTCGCCACCCGGCGCAACGACGTGATGTCCCTGCCGTCGAGGAGTGTCCTGATCTCGTCCGCCGACGGCTCGCCGTCGCCGATGAGCGTCTGCACGCTGGACGGGCCGTCGACGGCGACACCATTCGCCTTCTCGAAGGCCGCCTTCGTCCCGCCGACCGTGGTGCCGCCGGCCAGGTCGAGGGTGAGGATCAGCTCCCCGGTCCGGCGCGACAGCAGGCATTCCCAGACGGACTTGCCGGACGCGACGCACATGGTCAGGCACCACTCCCGGCCGCCGGAGGTGGACGAGGCGAAGAGCAGGGACGTCGCCGTCCCGCCGTCGCCAGTGCCGTCGTACGTGCCGTCGGCGAGGTCGGCCATTGTCGTGCCGAGCACGTCCCGGCTGCCCGGGATCGTGCCGACGACCTTGACGCCGTCGACCTCC
This sequence comes from Micromonospora sp. DT15, assembly GCF_049841475.1. Taxonomy (NCBI): domain Bacteria; kingdom Bacillati; phylum Actinomycetota; class Actinomycetes; order Micromonosporales; family Micromonosporaceae; genus Micromonospora; species Micromonospora sp. DT15. The sequence continues at coordinate 162,184 of NZ_JBNCKJ010000015.1, read as the reverse complement.
TTGCCGGCGGCGAGCGCCGCGAGTTGGTCGCTGGTGAGGGTCCGCCCGCCGGTGTCGACGGCCAGCACCTTGTCCAGGTCGCCGACGGGCCGACCAGTCAGGTCCTCTAGTTGTCGAAGCATCGCGCCCGGGGCACCGGTGTGGTCGGTGATCGTCGTCCGGGCCTCCCCCTCGGCGGCCTGGGACGGGGCGTACGAAGCCGTCAGTCCGACGATCAGGGCGGTCGTGACGATGGTGGCGCGCCTGGTGATGTCCCGCAGAGTTGTCATGCTGTCCTCATTTCCGTGATCGGTGTCGGCGGGGTGGGACGGGCTACCAGCGACACGTCACGATGTCGCCAGTGGTGTTGGGAGACCCCCACTCGCAGTGGTCGTCGATCCACTCACCGATCTCGCCGATCGTGTCCACGATCCAGGCGAACACCGACTTGATCGCACCCCACAGGCTGAAATAGACGACAGTCGTCTCGGGTGTCCCGCCGGCCTCGTCGATGACGTCCTTCGTCGACATGGCGGCGTCGGGCTTCTCGATGGTGTCCAGCACCCGTACCCCGGTGTCGTCCTTGCCAGCCAGCAGCGCCTCGATCTGCTCCGGGGTCCGCTCCTTGCCGTCGTCGACCGCCACGATGGCGCGGTCGACAAGCACCTCCCGGCTTCCGCTGACGGCTTGGGCGATGCCGGCGATCTCGCCCACTGTGAGGTCGTTGCCGAGCGCGGGGCCGGTGAACCGCTGGACCGACACGGCTCCGGACGGCTCGATCTGGATCTCGGCGGCAGTGATCATGTCGTCCGCCCCGAAGGGTGCCCAGGCGAACGTCCACTTCCCGCCGACGCAGCGGAACGGGCCGTGCTCCCGGCCCTCGGGCGCGGTCTCGGTGCGGAGGACCTTGCCGCGCTCGTCGACGTGCTGGACCACGCAGTCGGCGCCCTTCTGCTGCGGCTTGTCGGTCTGGGCGACGGCGGCGGAGGACATGGCCAGCACCGTCGCGCTGACCACCCCGATCACCGCGAGGCGGTGTGCCAGAAGACTCATCGGACGCTCCGTTCCTGATGCGGAAGAGACTGGTGTCCGAAGAGTGCCGGGCGGCGCTGAAGCGGCCCGGAAACGGCGCTGAAAGCGACGTACGTCAGCGCAGCCGAGTGGCGTCGAGCTGTTCGAGGTCGGCGCGGATCGAGTCGGCGTCGGCATCGCCGAGCTCGTCGAGAATGGTCAGGGCTCGCCGCCACGCGGCACGGGTGGCGGGGACGTCGCCGAGCGCCAGGTGGCTGCCGCCGAGGTTGACGTACGTGCCCGCCTCGGCGTACCTGTCGTTGACCTGCGTGAAGAGTTCGAGTGCGTGCTCGTAACAGGCGATGGCCCGCCGGTCGTCGCCGAGCTGGTGGTGGGCGTGGCCGAGGCTGTCCCAGGTGTCGGCCTGCCCCTGGACGTCGTCCACCTCCTGCAACATCCGCAGCGCCTGGCCGCACGATTCGAGGGCCTTGTGGTAGTTGCCGAGCAGCGCTTCCTGCCAACCGACCGCGTTGAGGGTGTACCCCTGCCCGGCCCGGTTTCCGGCCCTTCGAAACAGGGTCAGCGCCCGCCGGGAATGGTGCAGCGCCTGCTGGTGCTGCCCCTGCCGCTCGGCCAGTTGACCAAGGTTCAGGCAGGTGTGCGCCCGTCCGGCGTCGTCGCCGACGTCGGTGAACAGGTCGAGTGCGCGCCGCAGGTGGTCGTCGGCCTCGTCGTACCGTCGGAGCCGGGAGCAGGCGAGACCGAGGCTGCGGTGCGCGTGGCCCTGCCCCGCCTGGTCCCCGATGCGGGACGCGGCGGCCAGAGCGATCTGCTGTGTGCCGAGCCAGTCCTGCCAGTGCCCCTGCCGGTGCAGAAAGCCGGCCATGGTCCAGGCGAGCTGCCAGGCGTGTCCCTCGAACCCGGACCGCGCCGCGAGCGGCACGGTGGCGAGCAGGACGGGGACCTCGGTGGCGAACCACGCCGCGGCGGCCGATCGGCTCCTGGGGCGTTCCGGCGTCACACCCGCCCGGGGTGGCGGGAGGCTGATCGCGCTGAAGTGCGGGTGCAGCGCCAGGTCGGCGGCGTGAGCGGTGTGCAGGCAGTGGTCGAGCAGCCGGTGGATGGCGGCCCGACGCTCGGCCGGCGGCTCGGCCTCCTCGGCCAGGTCGGCGGCGTACGCGCGCAGCAGGTCGTGGAACGCGTAGCGCCCGTACGTGTGCTCGGTGAAGAGGTTCGCCCGGGTCAGCTCGGTGAGCAGAGGGCCGGTCGCCTGTCCGTCGACGCCGGCCAGGCTGGCCACGGCCGGGGCGGAGACGTCCGGGCCGGGATGCAGGCTCAGCAGCCGGAACAGTCGGGCCGCGGCCGGGCTGAGCGTCCGGCACGACCAGGAGAAGACCGCCCGTACGTCGGTGGCCTCGTCACCTGCGCGGAAGGCGTCCAGGTCGCCCAGCTCGCCGGCGACGGCGGCCAACGAGAAGCGCCGGTTGGTGGCGGCTCTGGCGGCCACGATGGCCAGGGCGATGGGCAGCCGGGCGCACCGGTCGGCGATGGTGTCGGCCGCGGCGGGTTCGGCGGCGACCTGGCTCTCCCCGAGCCGGCGGACCAGCATGTCGCGGGCCTCGCCGGGGCTCAGCAGGTCCAGGGGCACCGGTTGGGCGCTTTCGGTGACGACCAGCGGGATGAGCTGGTCGCGGCTGGTGACGATGGCGAGGCAGTCCGGTGAGCCGGGCAGCAACGGCCGGACCTGCTCCGCGTCGCGCGCGTTGTCCAGCACCACCAGCAGTCGCTTGCCCGCCACCGTCGTGCGGTACAAGCTCGCCATCGAGTCCAGGTCGCGGGGCATCCGGGCCACCGGAACGCCGAGCGCCTCCAGGAAACCGTGCAGCGCCCGCACCGGTTCGGTTGGTGTGGCCGCCGGGTCGAAGCCGCGCAGGTTGACGTAGAGCTGCCCGTCGGGGAAGCGCTCGGCCGCGCGGTGCGCCCAGTGCACGGCGAGGGCGGTCTTGCCGACGCCGGCCGTCCCGGACACCACTACGGTGCCGCCCCGGTCGATCAGCGCGTCGAGGGCGGCGAGCTCCGCGTCGCGTCCGGTGAACGTGGGTACGGGAGGAGGCAGTTGCGCCGCCACCCGCGTCGGTGCCGCCGGGGCCGGTGCGGCGATGGCGCTGTCCTGGCGCAGGATGGCGCACTCCAGGTCGCGTAGCCGCGGACCCGGGTCGAGGCCGAGGTTCTCCCGCAGGTTGTCGCGCAACCGCCGGTACGTGGCGACCGCCTCGCCCTGCCGGCCGTCGCGGTACAGGGCGAGCATCAGCTGCGCGTGCAGGTGCTCGTCGAAGGGGTGTTGTCGGACGAGCCGTTCCAACCCGGGGACGAGGCCGGCGTGCTCACCGACGGACAGCCGGGCCTCGGCGAGCGACCGTTCGGCCTCCAACCGTAGGCGTGCCAGGTGTTCTGCCTGCTCCTCAAGCCAGGCCGACCCGGCCACGTCGGCCAGCGGTGGGCCCCGCCACAGTGCCACCGCGGCCGTCAGGTGCTTCACCTGCTCGTTGGGGTCCGTCGAGCGCCGGGCCAGCTCGATGAGGCGCTCGGCGGCCTGGACGTCCGTGGAGTCCGGCCCGGTGTCGAGCAGATAGCCGGGCTGGCGCGCCACGATCGATCCGGGCTCACCGAGCACCCCGCGTAGGTAGGACACGTGGCGTTGCAACGTGTTCGCCGCGGTGGCCGGTAGCTGGTCGCCCCAGACCACGTCGACGAGCCGGTCGATGCTGACGACACGGCCCGCGTGCAGCGCCAACGTGGCCAGAACCGCCTTGCGGCGTACACCGTTCACCGCCTGCGGAGCGCCGGCGACGACCACCTCCACCGGCCCGAGCAGCCTGACCCGCACGCCCGTACCAACCATCGAGATCACCGAATCAGGCTAAATCTCCACCCCGGCATGCTCGATCCGTTCGTCGCGCACTGGACACGATCCAGGGGGACACCAGAACCGGACTCCGGGAGCTAGCCTCTAGCGCACTACGGCAGGGAGGTGCGCAGATGGAGAGCGCTGTGACCACACGTAACGGCAAGGTGATCGTCGACCAGACCATCTCCGCCGACGGGTACTCGGCCGGGCTCAACCAGACCGAGGAACGCCCGTTCGGCGACGACGGCGGTGACGGCGGGGGCCGCAGGCTGCACGCCTGGATGTTCGACGCCGCCGAGGAGAACCAGGCCGAGATCGACCAGATCACCGACGCGTCGGCGGTCATCATGGGGCGCAACATGTTCGGCCCCGTGCGCGGTGCGTGGGATCGGCAGTGGAACGGCTGGTGGGGTGACGACCCACCGTTCCACAAGCCGGTGTTCGTGCTCACCCATCACGCACGGGAGCCGCAGCCGATGGAGGGCGGCACCACCTTCCACTTCGTCACCGACGGGATCGAGTCGGCCCTCACGCGGGCCCGCGCGGCGGCCGGTGGCGGCGACATCCTGATCCACGGCGGTGCGACCACCATCAACCAGTACCTCGCCGCCGGCCTCGTCGACGAGCTGCGCCTGCACATGGTGCCGCTCACCCTCGGCGCCGGTGTGCGGCTGTTCGACGGCGTCCCGTCGCTGAAGCTCGAACAGGTGACGGCACGGGCGGCAAGCGCGGTCCTGCACGTCACCTACCGCGTGCTCTCCTGAAGCGACGGAGGATGCGTTGTCCGCCATCGCGTCACTGACAGTGGTCCCCAGGGACAGCATCCTTGAGCTGGCGCGCCTGGCCCGCACATCGCCGTCGTCGTTCCGCGCGTACCTGGCCGCACACGGGCGCAGGGCGCGGCAGGAGTACGACTGGTCCGGCTACTGCATGCTGTACGTCCTGACCTATCTGGAGGAGCGCGGCATCGACCTGGATCCGCCGGAGCTCAACGCCGAGTCGGAGGCCATCAACAGCGCGTACGGCCTGACCACGCTCATCACTCCCGCACCAGGGTTACTGGATCAGCTCGATCCCGGCGGGCACCGCGCGGAGGATCTGGCAGCCCACTTCGCCGAGATGGGGATGGACTTCGAGGAGAGTGGCCCGGCCGGGCTGGACGGGCTGAGGCTGTTGCGCGACTGCGTCTCCGACCTCAGCGACCACCAGGTGTTGCTGCTGCACATCGGCTGAACGCGCCGGACGGCTGTCGTCGCATGCCCGGCGACTACCGGGACCGTCTGTCGCGGGGGGTGAGCGGCCGACCCGCCGCGTCCTGAACGGCAACCGACACCGAGTTCTTGCCAGCCCAGTCCGGGCCGGTTGGTGCGGCCTGCATCACGAAGCGCCTGGACCCGTCGGAGCCGTGGACCTCGAGCGGCACCAGTTCGGCGTTGCGGAAGCGGGCCTGGACATCGCCGCCGTCCGCGGCCACCTCGGCTCGGGCGGCAGCGGCGGGAAGCATGCCGAAGATGATCGGGGCGGCGGCGCCGCGGAGCGTACGGACGCTGAGTTCGTAGTTCTGCAGAACTCCGGACTCGGTGCAGGCGCGTTCCACTGTCGCGCCGTCCTGACGCAGGTAGAGACACTCGCCCCAGGTGCTTTCCCGAACCTGGACCACCGACCAGTGCACGCCGCCCGTCGTGCCTTCGGTGAGTAACCGGGGACCGGTGACGCTCGGCCGCCGCCCGTCCCAGCCCTCCCAGGTGAGGCCGCCGACCACGGCAAGACCACCGAACACCACCACGGCAGCCACCACGGAACGGAAACGGCTAGTAGACAACCAGATCACCGCCTTGCGCGTCGTGCAGCCGCAGCGACACGACCTCGACCCGGTCGCCCGCATCGGGTACGTACACGGCGTAGACCCGGTAGGCGTCGTGACCCGATGCGATGGTGGTCGCCTCGCGTGGCGTCCCGTCGCCAAGGGTGATCTGGATCGACGTGGCGGCGGCCGGCACGATGCCGTAGAGGATCGCCTCCGGCAGGCGCCGGCCCAGACGTTCCGAATGGACCTGCTCGACCCGCCCACCGGCCAGCCAGCCGTCGCCGTCAGCCACCCGGGGCCAGGCGCAGTCCTTACCCGCCTCCCGCCAGTTGACGTACGGGTCGGAGAACGTCTCCCGCTCAAGTTTGGCGCAACGGACATCGAACGAACCGGTGACCCGGAGCCGGTAGTTGTCGCCCTCGTCGAGGGTGAAGAAGGCGACGTTGCTCTTCCACCGGTCACCGATGGCGACATAGGTCCAGCCGGAGACCGCCAGCAGAACGAGAAGGACGATGAGACCCCGGCGTACGGCCCTGCGCGGTGCGGCGGTCATGCGGCGCTCCTCGGTGGGTGTGACGCACTCACGGTAGCGCCGACGCACCAGCGCCTCGGGGAGACCGAATGCCTACCCTGTCAGCTCGCCGTCTTCCACCCGCCGGACAACGGCCTCGACGTGAAGAACATCGACAGTCGTAGGATGCCCATCGTGGGATATACGGTGTGGCCGTCAGGCCGTCTGCACCTACCAGAGTCGGACGACGCCGCCGCGGTCGCCGCCGCCAAGGCCGCCATGGCCGAACAGGCTGGTTGGTACAAACCCGATGGGTCTCCGTCGGATGACACGCTTGTCGACATAGCGTGCGAGGCCAGAGCCTCGATCGTCCGCGACGGCGACTGGATCGAATTCGATCATGACGACGAGGGTGACCCCAAGTGGTCGTACCAGGCCATCGCCTTCTACGTCGCGATCGCGCCGTTCGTTCGCTCCGGAACTGTCCACATCGAAGGCGAGGACGGTGCCCGCTGGTCCTACACCTACGCGGACGGGCAGGTGACCCAACAGGGTTGGAACGGTTGGGACGGATCCGTCGAACCGTTTGGTCAGTACGTCGACCGTGGGTAATGTGGCCGCCCACTGTGCGCTCGACGGAATGAGTGCGGTCAGTGCGTCCGTATCTCCCAGACCGGCCGCTGAGTCTCGTCGTTGTGCACGACGATGTCGGCGTGCTGGGTCGGCTGGGCCGTAGCGAGGTAGAGGTGCTGGGAGGGGATGTAACGCTCCCGCCAGCGCCGTTCGACGTCGGCCCGGGTCGACACCCGGCGCTCCCGGACCACGGCACGGTCCACGGTCTTCTCCAGTGCCGTCGACACGAAGACGCGCAGCTCCCACCGGTCGACCAGTTCCGGGCGCAGCAGGAAGACGCCGTCGAAGACGAGCACGGCGTCGGCCGGGGCAGTCACGACCGGCGGGGACAGCACGGCATCCGTCGCGCTGTCGTAGACCGCGGGTTGGAAGCGTCGATCTCCGTCCGGCCCCAGCGGGTCGAGTAGAACCCGCTTCAGCGCCTGATAGTCGTGGGTGTCGTGGTAGCAGCCTTCGGCCGAGAACTCGCCGCGCGGATAGCGCTGCGCCCGAGGGAAGAGGAAGTCGTCGATCGTGGCGCGGATGACCTCGCGTCCCTGTGCGCGCAGGACGACGGCCAACTCGTCGGCGAGGGTGGTCTTGCCTGCGGCCGGCGGCCCGTCGATGGCAACCCGCGTCGGGTGGGCGACCGTGACGGCGCCAACCGCCTCAGCCAAGCGGTCGAGCAGCTCGTCGCGGGTGCCGTGAACCATGTCCTGCCCCTCCTCACGTCACCGCTCGCCGGTCGGCCGGATTTGCGCCCCATCGAAGTCGGTCACAGCACGGTCTTCTACTCCGGGCTCGTGGTGTGCGTGGCGGGGGCGGGTCGCGGTGTCCCATATTCAGTCCCGGGATCACTCCGGGGACCTACCAGTGCCCGCCCCCCGTAGCCGCGCTGTCCCATGTGGGTTGCTCTGACCGGCCAACTGAGGGGCACCGTAACAGGCGGCTACGACACCGCTCAGGGACCGAACGTCTGGCCGGCGCTACCCCTCCGCCGGCAAGTCGTGAAACCACCGGCGGGACGACGCGGGTACCAGCAACAGGCCGACGATGACTGCCGCACCAACGATCTGAAGCAGCCCTGACGCACCATCCTCGGTGAGAAGAAGTACGCCTATCAACCCGGTGGCAACGGATGGACCATTCGCGAACATCATCGACGCCGGGATGGCGGCGCCCACAAGCAAAATCACGGTCCACCTCGGTGAGGAAGACGCCGACGTTGTGCCACCTCCGACGGCCGTCCTGCCGTTGGCGCGGGGCCCGAATCGTCAGCTTGAGAAGTGCCGATGTCCGGCTGTAGCGTTCTGCCAGTGGGACGGCTAGTGGACCGGCATCGTGATCTGGCCGGGTGGTTGGTGACGCCGCTGTTCACCCTGATAGCCGCTCCAGTGTTGGCCTGCCTCGCCGGGGTGTTGGGAAGCCTCGGGGACCGCAACGGTCCACCGGCGCTGTGCAAGGAGGCCATAGCAGACAACATGTGCGAGGAGACCATCCTCGGGGTGGCCGGCTTACATGTGCTCATCTCAGGCGTCATGTGGTTGCTGCTCTGGGTCATTCCATGGTGGCGAGGTCTTCGCACGGTGCGCATTCTGCTGGCCGTCGCTGCGACAGTCGTTCTCGTACTCCTGCCAGTGCGGATGTTCCGCTGGTCCTGACACACCGCCCGCCGCTTGTCGTCTGCGGACATCTGGTTGCCCGGGACGTTGATGCCGGCTTCCCAGGTGTCGACTTCAACGGCAACCTCTGTTCGGTGCCGGTCCGAGACCACCGGCGCCTGCGCAGGTGCCGGTGGTCCCGTCGCCCGCCAGCATCGGACGGGTGCAGCAAAGCTCCTACATGACCTGCCTCGACCGAGGGCCGTCGTCGTGATCGGCCGGGGGTCGATATCGCCCGGCCACAGGTTGGAGTTCGAACTAGGCGCCGTATCCGCCGTCGATCCGGAGTACTGCGCCGGTGACGTAGGAGGCCTCCGGGCTGGCCAGGAAGACGACGCCCGCGGCGATCTCCTCCCCCCTGCCGTAGCGCCCCATCGACGTCGTCGGAAGGAACATGGCTGCGGCCGGGCCGTCAGCCGGGTTGGCGTCGGTGTCGACGAATCCGGACTGGATGACGTTGACCGTGACACCCCGGCCCGCCAGATCGCGGGCCACGCCCCGGCTGAAGCCCTCGATGGCCGACTTCGTCGCCGTGTAGTACGCCATCCCGGGGAACCCGGCCCGCATTCCCACACCCGAGCTGATACTGATGATCCGCCCGTCATCCGGCAGCAGCGGCAACGCCTCCCGGATCGCGGCCGCCGGGCTCCTGTAGTTGGCGGTGAGCTGGCGCTCGATGGCGGCCTCATCGGGATCGACCTCGTCGATGCGGCCACCACCACCGATTCCCACGTTGTTGACCAGGATGTCGAGCTTTCCGAACTGCTCGACCACCTGGTGGATCAGGGCGGTCGCCTGCGTCACGTCCGTCTGGTCGGCCCGGAACGCTGCCGCGCGCACTCCCTTCGCCTCCAGGTCGGAGACCACGGCCTTGGCCCGATCCTCCGCGGCCACGTAGCTGATTGCGACGTCGGCTCCCTCGTCGGCCAGGGCCAGCGCGATCGCGGTGCCGATCCCCCGCGATCCGCCGGTCACGATCGCCACCTTGTTGTCCAGCTTTCCCACTGCTGCCCACTTCCCGCGTACGACGAGTTATTGACTGACCGGTCCACCATAAGGATTGTGGACCGGACGGTCAAGGATCCGTATCCTGGATCGCATGGCACGTCCGCGAGGGTTCGACGAGAAGCAGGTGCTCAACGCCGTCCGTGATCAGTTCTGGAACGCCGGTTACGCCGCGACCTCGTTGGAGGACCTGATGCGGGTCAGCGGGCTGGGCAAAGGCAGCCTGTACGCAGCGTTCGGCGACAAGCGCCGGCTTTTCCTCCGGGCGCTGCGCAGCTACACCGACGACAACCACGACCACCTGCGCAAAGCCCTCACCGAAGCTCCGCAGGCCGTGGTCGCACTACGCACGATCCTTGAGCCACCGATCGGCGACCCGACCGGCGCCGGCGAACGGCGTGGCTGCCTGATGGCCAACAGCACCTTGGAACTCGGCAACGCCGACCCCGAAGTCCTCGATCACGCCCACCGCACGTACGAGACGTCCACCGCGCTGATCGGCGACTGCGTCGCCCGCGCCCAACGCGAGGGCGACCTACCCGCGGAGGCGGATCCGATCGCACTGGCGCGCGCACTCCTGGCCGCGCAACAAGGCCTGCTGTTCATGAGCCGGACCGGCATGGACACGGCGACACTCACCGCCACAGCACGATCACTCGCCAATCAACTCCTACCGGATCCCCACGACGGCTGAACCGGCCGGGCGGCGGGTCGTGCGGCTGCGGACTCGGTGCGGACTGAGAGCGTTGGTCCGGACCTCGACGCGGTCCCGTCCGGGTCATAGGCAGCATGGCTGACCAGCAAAACGGCTGGTGGGGCGGGCGGGGCTCGAACCCGCGACCGAGGGATTATGAGTCCCCTGCTCTAACCGGCTGAGCTACCGCCCCGAAACACCGCGCCGGATCTTATCCCGCTCGGCGATCAGCAGCCAGCATGAAGCCGGCCGGTGCCCACGCCTGCGCCAGCACGATGGGCAACAGGAATATAACAGCGTGCTCGGGTACGACCGTCAGTCGGCGCGCAGCTCGTCCAGGACGGCGCCGGCGGCGCGCCAGCCGCTGGTGAGAGCACCTTGGATCGATGGGCTGTCCCGGTGGTCACCGGCCACGAAAAGGCCCTCCCCCATTGCCACCGGCTTGCGTAGCCGTCCCTGCGGCGGTGGCGCGACTGGTAGCGCTTCGGGAATGGCCATGGTGGTGAGGTGGGTCCAGCCGGCGGTGGAGCGGCCGTACAACCGGGTCAACTCGGCCCGGATGGTCGGCTCGGGTGGGGCCGTCGGGCCGACCACCGAGGTGGCGATGAGGTGCCGCCCGGTGGGCGCGTACGTCGGGGCGGCGTTGCTGAGCACCACGGTGTTGGCGACGAGTTCGCGTCGGTCGCCGTCGACGAGCAGGATCGGCTCGGTGAGCGGCGGCTCAGGGGCGCTGTGGTAGTAGGTGGTGTAGCTGTGCATGCGTACCGTCGCAAGGGCTGGCAGCAGCGTGGCCGCGGCGGGCGGGTCGACGGCGACCACGACGGCCCGGCAGTGGATGTCGCCGGCCTGGGTGCGGACCCGGCCCGGGGTGACCTCGGCGACCGGGGTGTTCAGGTCGAGCAGGTCGGCGGGGAGCGGCGCGGCGATGGCCCTGGGCAGCGCGGCCATTCCTTCGGCGGGCAGGCCAATCCGGCCGCGGGCGAAGGAGCGCAGCACCATCGCCAGCACGTGGCTGGAGGTGGAGAGTTCCCGGTCGATGAACACACCGGACAGGAACGGTCGCAGCAGCTCCTCGATGATGGCGTCGGAGAGGCCGGCGCGGCGCAGCGCGGTCTCGGTGCTGGTTTCCGGCGCGTCGAGGAGCCGGGACGCGGGGAGGGTGGCGCAGCCGGTGGCGAGGGCGGCGAAGCGCAGCCGGTCGAGCAGGGAGCCGACCCCGGCGAGCGCGGTGCCGGGCCCGCCGGTCGGTTCGCGCAGCGGGTTGACCAGCCGCAGCAGCTTGTCGCCCTTGCGGACCAGCACACCGGAGGTGAAGTAGCCGAGGTGGAGCTGGTCGGTGTCGAGCAGCGTGCCGAGCCGGGGGTAGGCGGTGTTGAGCACCTGGAAGCCCCGGTCGATGAGGTGACCGTCGACCACGTCGGTGGCGACCCGGCCGCCGAGCCGACCCTCGGCCTCCACCAGCCGCCAGGGCACGCCGGCGCGGTGCAGCCGGCGGGCGGCGGCGAGGCCGGCCAGGCCGCCGCCGACGATGACCACATCGGTTTCAGCCAGCACCGCGCGCCTCCCGCTCACCGTTCGCCCGGGACAACCGGCCCGGCCACCAGATCTTCGGCCCGATGTCGTACGCGAGTGCGGGCACCAGCAGCGACCGGACGATGATGGTGTCGATCAGTACCCCGATCGCGACCGCCGTACCCAACTCGACGAGCACCACGAGTGGCAGGACGGCGAGGGCGGAGAACGTCGCGGCGAGCACGATGCCGGCGGAGGTGATCACCCCGCCGGTGACGGCGAGGCCGGCGAGCACTCCGGCGCGGGTACCGCGCTTGACCGACTCTTCGCGGACGCGGCTCATCAGGAAGATGTTGTAGTCGATGCCGAGCGCGACCAGGAAGACGAACGCGAACAGCGGGAACGACGAGTCCACGCCGGGGAAGTCGAAGACGTGGCGGAACAGCAGCGCGCAGAGTCCGAGGGTCGCCGCGAAGCTGAGCAGCACCGTGGCGATCAGCAGCAGCGGGGCGAGCAGCGCGCGCAGCAGCAGGGCCAGGATGACAGCGATGACCACCAGCACCACCGGGATGATGACGTTCTGGTCGCGCTTCGCGGCGTCCGAGGTGTCCACGTTGATCGCGGTGAAGCCGCCGACGACCGCGTCCGCGCCGGGCACCTGGTGTACGGCCACCCGCAGCTCGCGGATTGTCCGCTCGGCGCCGTCGCTGTCTGGTGGGTCGGCCAGGGTCGCCTCCAGTTGCACCCGCCCGTCGACGACCTTCGGAGCGGCGTTCTCCTGGGATGGGCCGGTCTGCGGGCCGGCGGTGAGGGGGCGGACGTCGGCGACCCCGGGCACATCCTTCGCCACCTGGGCGATCTGTCGGGCGGTCTGCTCGGTGGTGAAGATGGTGGCCGGGCTGCCGGTGCCGGCCGGGTAGTGCCGGGAGATCACCTCCTGACCGTCGACCGAGTCGGTGCGCTGGGTGAACAGGTCGGACTGGCCGAGGGTGGTGGCGCCGAGCTGGGTGAGGCCGAGGGTCAGCAGGGCCAGCACGACGGCGGTGCTCAGCCAGATCGGGCGGGCGTGCCGGGCGACGAAGCCGGCGACGCGGCTCCAGATGCCGTGTTCGGCCCGAGGGTCGGCCTGGTCGGCTCGGGGTCGTCGGGGCCAGAACGCCCACCGTCCGCCGAGCACCAGCAGCGCGGGTAGGAAGGTGAGCATCACCAGCAGGGTGGCGGCGATGCCGATGGCGGCGACCGGTCCGAGCGCCCGGTTGGAGTTGAGGCTGGACAGCAGCAGGCAGAGCAGGCTGACGATGACGGTGCCGCCGGACGCGATGATGGCCGGAGCGGCGCCCTTCCAGGCGGCCTTCATGGCGTCCCATGGGCGCTCGTGCCGGTGCAGTTCCTCCCGGTAGCGGGCGATCAGCAGCAGCGCGTAGTCGGTGCCGGCGCCGAAGACCAGCACTGTGAGGATGCCCTGGGCCTGCCCGTTGAGCTTGACCACGTCCGCGTCGGCGAGCAGGTAGACGAAGACCGAGGCGAGGGCGTACGACATCCCGGCGGCGAGCAGCGGGAAGATCCACAGGACCGGGCTGCGGTAGACGACCAGCAGGATGACAAGCACTACGACCAGGGTGACCAGCAGCAGTGGTCCGTCGATGGCGGAGAAGACCTCGATCAGGTCGGCGAGCAGACCGGCCGGGCCGGAGACGTCCACGGTGAGGCCGTCCCGGTCTCCGCCGGTGATGTCGCGCAGTTGCTCGACGACAGTGCCGATCTCCTCGCCCTCGGCGTCGTCCACCGGTACGACGACCTGGAGTGCCTGGCCGTCGTCGCTCGGGATGGGCGGGGGCAGTGGGGTGACCACTCCGGGGATCTGGGCGAACCGGGCGGCGTCGGCGCTCACCCGTTGCCGGTCCGCGTCGGTGATCCCGGTGGGCCGCTCGTAGACGACCAGAGCCGGGATGGTCTGCCTGTCGACGAACTCGCTGGCCAGGTCCTGGGCTCGGGTCGCCTCGGCGTCGGTGGGCAGGAAGGCGGCGTTGTCGTTGGTGGCGACCTCGCTGAGGCGTCCCGCGTACGGGCCGGACACGCCGCCGATCACCAACCAGGCCAGCACGACCGCCACCGCGATCAGCGTGGCCCTGCCGCCTCGTCCGGACATCCGCCCCTCACACCCCAAGGTTCGACGCGCTCTGAGCGCGGCCACCATCGCCCATCCTGCCGCCGAAACCCATCGAGACGGTGTGAATCCGGCATACCGTCAGCGTCGATCAAGGAGTTGTGGTGGTGGATGACATGCGCAAAGCACTGTGCACCCGGCACCACAACTGCATGATCAATTCTGCGGATGGGGGGCAGATACGAAGAACGCCCGTCGGCCTGGGGCCGACGGGCGCTGGGTGGAGAAGCTCCCCCGATTGGACTCGAACCAATAACCTGCCGGTTAACAGCCGGCTGCTCTGCCAATTGAGCTACAGGGGATCGTGCACCGCCTGACATCGGATCTCGCCGACGCCGTGCGACGGGACAAGAGTACAGGACTTTCCCCGGTGGCGGTCCAGTGGGTTCCACCCCGGCGCCGGTTGATCAAGAGGCGCAGGTCAGGGTCCGCGACGCATTGACAAACAGGGTAAATCGCCATCCCGGCACAACCATGCTTGAGCGGGGAGCAGGATGGGTAGTTAGCTGCGGACAGAGGACGCAGGCGCGAACAGGTCGCCTTCCGACGGGGCAACTCGCCGGGGCGACGGCGCGTCAGGTACGGAAGGAGCCGCCATGCGCGGAAAGATCATGTTTCTTGGCGGGCTGGCTGCGGGATTCGTCCTGGGCGCCCGTGCCGGCCGGGAGAAGTACGAAGAGCTCGTGGTCCGGGGCCGCAAGGTGCTTGACCACCCGACCGTCCAGGAGGCGGCCGGGGTGGCGCAGGCCCAGGCCAACAAGCTCTACAGCGAGGGCAAGGACAAGCTCGGCCAGACCAAACTGGGCGAGAAGCTGGGCAACGGCAACGGCAGCACCGGCAAGCAGGAGCTGACCGCCGCCGACGACGCGTTCGCCGGCACGCCCGCCACTGTGGGCGCCAAGGCGGGCACCAGCACGGTCGGCACGACCTCCGGGTCGCCGTCGTCCACGAACCCCCGCACCAAGCCGTCCGGCTCGGGAACGAACGCCAGCACGCTCTGACCAATCGCACGTCGACGGGCCGGTCGCCGCAAGGCGACCGGCCCGTGGTCTGTCCGACGCGCGGTCAGTCCTTGCTGCTGAACGCCGCGTCGAAGGCGGCGCTCGGTGCGTCGAAGGCGAGCCGGCGGACGAACTGCAACGCCTCCGGAGCGCCGACCAGCCGGTCCATTCCGGCGTCTTCCCACTCGACCGAGATCGGGCCGGTGTAGCCGATCGCGTTCAACGCGCGGAAGCAGTCCTCCCAGGGCACGTCGCCGTGGCCGGTGGAGACGAAGTCCCACCCGCGCCGCAGGTCGGCCCAGGGCAGGTGCGAGGCGAGCCGGCCACGCCGGCCATCGCCGGTACGCACCTTCGCGTCCTTGCAGTCCACGTGGTAGATCCGGTCGGCGAAGTCGAAGATGAAGTTCACCGGGTCCAGCTCCTGCCACACGAAGTGCGACGGGTCCCAGTTCAGACCGAACGCGGGCCGGTTGCCGATCGCCTCCAGCGTCCGCTTCGTCGTCCAGTAGTCGTACGCGATCTCACTGGGGTGCACCTCGTGCGCGAACCGCACTCCCACCTCGTCGAACACGTCGAGGATGGGGTTCCACCGGTCGGCGAAGTCCTGGTAGCCGCGCTCGATCATCGACGGCGGCACCGGCGGGAACATCGCGAGGGTGTGCCAGATCGACGAACCGGTGAAGCCGACGACAGTCTTCACTCCGAGCTTCGCCGCCGCCCGCGCGGTGTCCTTGATCTCCTCGGCGGCCCGCTGGCGAACCCCTTCGGGCTCCCCGTCGCCCCAGATGCGGCCGGGCAGGATGTCCTGGTGCCGCTCGTCGATCGGGTGGTCGCAGACCGCCTGACCGACCAGGTGGTTGGAGATCGTGAAGACCTCAAGGTTGTGCTTCGCGAGGGTTTCCTTCTTGCGCTCGACGTACGAGTCGTCGGCGAGCGCCTTGTCGACCTCGAAGTGGTCGCCCCAGCAGGCGATCTCCAGACCGTCGTAGCCCCACTCGGAGGCGAGCCGGCAGACCTCCTCGAACGGAAGATCGGCCCACTGGCCGGTGAAGAGCGTGATGGGTCGCGCCATTGTCCTTCTCCCCTGATGTGATGGGGATTCCTGTGCGGACCGGGGCGAGGGTGACCGGACGTGCGTGGCACCCGAACGGTCACCGGTGGGTGCGGAGCACACCTGAGCCCGGCGGGTTGCGCCTCCCACCGGGTCACCGGCCACCAGCACGGTCGCCGACCCCCACCCTATTTCCGCAGTACCCCATCGGGGAAGCCCCGCAGTCGGCCGATCATCCGATCATTTCCTCAGGCGCGGGCAGGACAGCCCGTACGGTGAAGCCACCACCGGCACGCGGGCCGGCGGAAAACGTGCCGCCGAGCCGCTCGGCGCGCCTGCGTACCCCGAGCAGACCCCGACCGGCGCCCTGGGTGCCGCCGCCGGACGGAGCGGGACCGGCGCCCTCGTCGCGGACCTCGATGCTGATGCCCGCGGCGTCGTAGCGCAGGCGGACCCCGACCGGGGCGCCCGGCGCGTGCCGGCAGGCGTTGGTCAGCGCTTCCTCGATGATCCGGTACGCCACGACGTCGACCGGGCCGGGTAGCGGACGGGGCTGCCCGGCCATGGTCCACCGCACCGGTTGACCGGCGGTGAAGCCCTCCACCAGCGCGTCGAGGCGGTTCAGGCTGGGCGCCGGCTCGGACGGGTCGTCGGGCTCGTCGGCCCGGCCCAGCGCACCGAGCAGCTGATGGCCTCGCGCCAGCACCGTCCCGCGCCACTGCGCGAACAACCCCATGCAGGTCAAGGTACGGCAGCCACCTGTGAGCCGGTCGGCGGCATCCACGCAATGTGCCTGCATCCGAGTGCGCCGGCAGCGGTGCGGGGACCAGCCCTGCACCAGGGCTCCGGCCTCCCCAACAACCCCGCGCACCCCCGCGTAAACGGCGGGCTGGCGGGATGGCAACCGGCGGACGAATCGGTGCGAGCGTGATGCCTCTGAGTCATCAGGATGACTCAGAGGCATCACGCTCGTTGAAGACACCGCTCGTCGCCCTTTGCCGACGCAACTGGCTGACGGGGGACGCCAACCGGGCACGTCGGCCGGGCACGCCGGCCGGCCCGGAGGGGCCGACGACGTGAGCCGCGGCCCCTCCGGGGTCAGTCGGTCAGGGCAGGGTCCACTTCTGGTTGGCCGCGTTGAGGCAGGTCCAGAGGTGCACGGCGGTGCTGTCGGCGGAGTTGTTGCCGGAGACATCCAGGCACTTGCCCGACGACGGGTTGCGCAGCGTGCCGTCGGACGCGGCAGCCCAGTTCTGTGCGCCGCTGCCGTTGCAGGTCCAGAGCTGGATCTTGGTGCCGTCGGCGGTGCCGCTGCCGTTGACGTCCAGGCACTTGCCGAGCGCCTTGATCGTCGAGTTCGGCGTCACGGTCCAGGTCTGCGAGGCGCTGCCGTTGCAGGTGTAGAGCTGGATCTGGGTGCCGTCGGCGGTGCCACCGTTGCGCACGTCCAGGCACTTGCCGGCCAGACCCTTGATCGGGCCCACCCCGTTCGTGCCACCTCCACCCTTGACCAGGGTGAAGTCGTCCAGGTCGAAGAGCCCCGTGCCGCTACCGGTGAAGGTGAGGTAGAGGTTCTGGGTGCTGGACGGGACGTTGGACAGCGCCGCGGAGACGTTGGCGTAGGTGCTCCAGCTGCCGGTGTTCGGCACCGCGACAGTGCCGAGCACCGGGCCGGTGGCCGAACCCGTGCGCACCTGGATGGCGCCACCAGCGCCGCCGGAGACGACCCGCGCCGTGAACGAGGTGACCCCGGCCAGGTTGACCCCGTTGTACGCGGCCCAGTCACCCGGCTCGATGTAGCCGAGGGTCTGCCCGCCGTTGGCGCCCGCCTTGGTGAACGCGGAGACCCCGTTGGCCGAGCTGAACGCCTCGGCCTGGATCGTGGTGTTCCCGGTCGGCGGCGGGGTGCCGCCCAGTTCCTTGATCCGGATGTTGCGGAAGGAGGCGTCGTCACCGGTGCCGTGGTTCTGGATACCGATGTGACCGGCCAGCGACCGTACCGGGTTGGTGTTGGTGAAGTCGTTGATCTTCACCCCGTTGAGGAAGATCTGTAGCCGCTCGCCCTCGACCAGCAGCTCGTAGGTGTTCCACTCCCCCGGCGCGTTCAGCGCCGCGTCGCGGGCGGCGATGTCGGCGGACTTGTAGGTGTAGACCGCGCCGGTGGTGCGGTCGGTCGCGTCGGTGGCGTCGATCTGGATCTCGTAACCGTTGTCGACCGCCGACCACGGGTCACTCGACGGAGGGAACCCGATGAAGATGCCGGAGTTGTCGTCACCGGCCAGCTTCCAGTCCATCTTCAGCGAGTAGTTGGTGAACTGCTTCGCGTTGTACCAGTACAGCCCCATGCCGCCGACCGAGGTCAGGGTGGCGTCGGTGTTGGTGAAGCTGCCCGGGCCGGCCTGTGACCAACCGGCCGTCGAGCCGTTGAACAGCGGGGTGTAGCCGGTCTCGGGTCGGCAGTCGGCCTTGCTCCGACCGGAGGCGTACCGGATGCCGCCGAGCAGGTGGTTCCGGAAACCCGACTCCGCGTACGACGCCTGGGTGTGCCCCGCGCCAGTGTAGAAGGACCGGCCGCCGCTGTAGCTCTTGCACCAGCTCAGCGGGTGGTCGGCGCCCATTCCGCCGCCGGAGTACGACGACTCGTCGAGGGTGGCCAGCACGTGGGCGCTCGACCGGGCGTTGGTGCGGTAGTTGTACCACTCGTCGGTGCGGGTCCAGGTCTGCGGCAGGTGAGCGGTGGCCGCGTGGCCCCGGTCCTCCACCTTCATGTTGGCCTGCTGGATAGCGGGGTGCGAGGCGAACCACGCCCCGACGAGGTTGCCGTAGAACGGCCAGTCGTACTCGGTGTCGGCTGCGGCGTGCACACCCACGTATCCGCGGCCGGAGCCGATGTACGACTCGAAGGCGGTCTGCTGGCTGGCGTTGAGCACGTCGCCGGTGGTGTTGAGGAAGACGACAGCCTCGTACTGGTTGAGGTTGCTCGTGGTGAACGCGGCGGCGTCCTCGGTCGCGGTGACGGTGAAGTTGTTCGCCGCGCCCAGGTCCCGGATGGTCTGGATGCCGACCGGGATCGCGTCGTGCCGGAAACCGGCGGTCTTGGAGAAGACCAACACGTCGTACGGGGCGTCGGCGGCGCTGGCCGGGGTGGCTGGGGTGGTGCAGGCGATGACGGCGAGTGCGGCCATTGCCGCACCGAGGACGGGTCGCAGACGTCTGCGCATATCGCTCTCCTAACTGCGGTTAGGAGGGGCCCCTCGCCTCACACTAGGCGTGCCGAGGGGCCCCCACCTGTCAGCTCAGGGCAGGATCCACTTTTGGTTTGCGGCACCGCTGACGCAGGTCCAGAGGTGGACCGCAGTGCTGTCGGCGGAGCTGTTGCCGGAGACGTCGAGGCACTTGCCGGACGCCGGGCTACGCAACGTGCCGTCGGCCTGGGCCACCCAGTTCTGCGCGGCGGTCCCGTTGCAGGTATAGAGCTGGATCTTGGTGCCGTCGGCGGTGGCGGCACCCGCGACGTCCAGGCACTTGCCCAACGACTTGATCGTCGAGTTCGGCGTCACGGCCCAGGTCTGCGCCGCGCTGCCGTTGCAGGTGTAGATCTGGATCTGCGTGCCGTCGGCGGTGGCGGCGTTGCGCACGTCCAGGCACTTGCCAGCCAGGCCCTTGATCGGCCCGGCCCCACCGGCCGGGGGCGTCCCGGTCACGAAGGTGAAGGCGTCCAGGTCGTAGAGCGCCCCGGTGCCCGACCCGGCGAAGGTCAGGTAGAGCGTGGTCGTGCCGGTCGGCGGGTTGCTGATCGTCCCGGTGACAGTGGTGAAGGTTTCCCAGCCGCCGGTCACCGGGACCGTGGCCGAGCCGAGCACGGTGCCGGTGGCCGAGCCGGCCCGGACCTGGAGGGTGCCGCCGGCGCCCGCCGAGGAGACCCGGGCGTTGAACGAGGTCACGTTGCCCAGCCGGTACGGCTGGAACGCGATCCAGTCGCCGTTGTTGATGTCGCCGACGGTCTTGCCACCCTCGGCCGGGGTCTTGCTGAACACGTTGATCCCCGACGAGGTGCCGTAGAACTCGGCCTGGCGGTGCCGCGGCGGCAACGTGTGCTGGGTGTGCGTGGTCAGCCCACCGGCGTCGGTGTACTCGGCGTCGAAGATCGCGAAGATGTTCGCCGCGTCGTCGTGCTCACCGTCGACCGGGATGGTGATCGAACCGGAGCAGCCGGTCTTCGAGGTGATCTGGTGGCCGTGCTGGTCGTGGCCGAGCACATAGGTCATCTTGACCTTCGTGCAGTCGATGGTGCCGTCCTCCGGGTCGGTCACCGTGATGCTGTACGGCACCGTGTCCCCGAAGCCGAACAGCTGACCGTTGCCCGGGTTGTTGATCGTGACGGTGGGCGCGGTGTTGCCGACGCTGATCTGCACGCTGCTGCTGCCGGTGGCGCCCTGCGGGTCCCGCACGGTCAGCGTGGCGGTGTAGGTGCCGTTGGCGCTGTAGGTCTTCGTCGGGTTCGCGGCGGTCGAGGTGGTGCCGTCACCGAAGGCCCACGCGTAGGTCAACGTGCCACCCTCGGGGTCGGACGAGCCGGCCGAGGAGAACGTCACTGCGAGCGGGGCCGCACCTGAGGTGCGGTTGGCGCTGGCCTTCGCGGTGGGCGCCCGGTTGCCGCCGCCGACGTAGTCGAAGCGGTAGAGCGCGGAGTTGGCGTCACCGTTGAAGTAACCGGTGCCGTAGTCGAGGACGTAGTAGGCGCCGTCCGGGCCGAACGCCGAGTCCATCACCTGCTTGCCGACCCAGGGGAAGGTGTCGATGGTGCCCCGGGAGCCGTCGGAGTTGACGTGGATCGGCTTGATCCAGCCCCGGCCGAACTCGGTGGCGAAGAACTGCCCGTCGAACGACTGCGGGAACTTGGTGGTGGAGGTCGACGAGGCGTTGTACCGGTAGACCGGGCCGCCCATCGGCGACTCGGAGCCGCCGCCGAACTCGGTCGGGGTGCCGGCGTCACCGGCGTACCGGATCCAGGCCGGCTGGGCCGGCGGCAGGGTGGTCAGGCCGGTGTTGCGGAACGAGTTGTTGGTCGGCCCGCCGGTGCAGTTGTACTTCGCGCCGCTGGCGCTGGTCGCGAAGTCGAACTCGTTGTACGTCTCGGTGCTGGTGTTGGTGCCGGTGCAGTACGGCCAGCCGTAGTTGCCCGGTGCCGCGACCCGGTTGAACTCCACCTGGCCGGACGGCCCGCGGGTGGAGCTGGTGGAGCCGGCGTCCGGCCCGTAGTCACCGACGTAGACCACACCGGTGGCCTTGTCCACGCTGATCCGGAACGGGTTGCGGAACCCCATCGCGTAGATCTCCGGCCGGGTCCTGGCCGTGCCGGGGGCGAACAGGTTGCCTGACGGGACGGAGTACGTGCCGTTGGCGTTCACCTTGATCCGCAGGATCTTGCCGCGCAGGTCGTTGGTGTTGCCGGCGCTGCGCTGCGCGTCGTACGCGGGGTTGCGGTTGGTCCGCTCGTCCAGCGGCGAGTAGCCGGACGACTCGAACGGGTTCGTGTCGTCGCCGGTGGACAGGTAGAGGTTGCCGGCGGCGTCGAAGTCGATGTCACCACCGACGTGGCAGCACACGCCCCGGCTGGCCGGGACGTCGAGCACGTCGACCTTGCTGGACTGGTTGAGCGTGAAGTCCGAGTTGAGGGTGAACCGGGAGAGCCGGTTGACGCCGTCGAAGGCCGAGAAGTCGGTGCCGGTGGCCGGTGCGTCGCCGCCGGGGGTGGAGAGCGGCGGGGCGTAGTAGAGGTAGATGTAGCGGTTGCTGGCGAAGCCCGGGTCGACCCCGACGCCCTGCAACCCCTCCTCGTCGTGCGTGTAGACCGAGACGGTGCCGATCACGGAGGTGGTGCCGTTGGCGTCGGTGCGGCGCAGGGTGCCGTTGCGGGCGGTGTGCAGGACCGAGCGGTCCGGCAGCACCGCCAGCGACATCGGCTCACCCATGTCGGTCACGCCGCGAGCCAACTCGACCTGCTGGAAGTCGCTGGCGACGATCGTGTGTGCCTGGGCGGGGGCCGAGCCGGCGGCGAAGGTGACAGTGCCGGCGGCGACCGCCAGCAGCAGCGCGGATCCGGCGGAGAACCATCGTCGGGACCGTTGTCGGGGAGCGTCCTTCATTGACATCTGTGCTGTCCCTTCCTGACGTGTGACTGCCAGGCCGGGCGCGCGCCGTCGCGCCGGATGCCGTAGCGGTGGTGGGGGTCGATGGGTTACCGCGCCGCCGGTTCACCTCGACGAAACATCTTCGTGTTGGTCACGACACTAAGTCGCACGTGTCGATGTGTCCATACCTTCCGGCGGTTCAGCATCAACTTTTGTCGATTTGATCGAAAGTCGCCGGTCAGGCGCGTCGGTCGATCGCCTGCCCGGCCAGCGCAACCAGGGCCGCGCGGGCCTCATCGGCCACCACGGCGTTCTGCAGCGCGACGAGCGCGGCCTCGGTCCGGACCCGGATCATCTGCTCGATCCGCTCCCGCGCGCCGGTCGCCTCGATGATGTCGCGCAGCTCCGCCGCGCCCTCGGCGTCCAACGCCGGGTTGCCGAACAGCTCCCGCAACCGGATGGTCTGGGGCCGGTCGGCGGCGCTGCGGGCCAGCGCCATCATGACCGTGGGCTTGCCCTCACGCAGGTCGTCCAGGACCGACTTGCCGGTCACCGCCGGGTCGCCGAACACGCCAAGGACGTCGTCGCGGAGCTGGAACGCGTCACCCAGCGGGTCACCGAACTCGCCCAACGCGGCGATCAGCTCCGGCCCTGCGCCGGCCAGCGCCGCACCGATCTGCAACGGCCGGGTGACCGTGTACCGGGCAGCCTTCATCCGGATCACGGTGAGCGCGCTGGCCACCGAGCCATCGCCCACCCCTGAGACCAGGTCCAGGTACTCCCCCGCGATCACCTCGGTACGCATCAGCGCGAACACGCCGTACCCCCGGTGCACCTGCTCGGTGCTCAGCCCGCACTCGTGGAACATCTGATCCGACCACGCCGCGCAGAGGTCCCCGCAGAGCAGCGCGGTGTTGCGGCCGTACGCCTCGGGGTCACCACGCCACGACGAGCGGGCGTGCAGGTCGGCGAAGAGCCGGTGCACCGACGGCTCACCCCGGCGGCGGTCGCTGCCGTCCAGGATGTCGTCGTGGATCAGCGCGAACGCGTGGAACAGCTCCAGGGCCGCCGCGGCCACCACGATCGGGGTGCCGTCGGCCGCCCCCGCGCCGCGCCAACCCCAGTAGCAGAAGAGCGGTCGTAACCGCTTGCCACCGGCCAGCACGAACCGTTGCAGCGCGGTGAACACGCCCCGCGGCGCCCCGTCCGGCCAGTCCGGGCCCTGTCGGCTGAGAAACCCGGCCAGCTCCGCGTCGAAGCGTGCCCGCAGTTCGCTGGCGTCGGTGGGCGCGACGGTGACCGTCATGTCCGCTCCCCCGAGCCGCTCGCGCCGTCAACGCCTAATCCGGCCAGCTCCAGCAGCAGCGCCTTGACCTCGGTCGCCGCGATCTTGTCCCGGGCCGCGCTCGGGTCGGAGCAGAGCAGCACCGGGCCGTCCGCCGGGTCGGCCGGCAGCCGCCCGTGCGAGCCGCGAACCGCCTGCGCACCGGCGTCCAGGCCGACAGCGCTCATCAGGTACCGCATGCCGAGCTTCTTGCGGGCCAGGGCCACCCCGGCGCGAGCCTTCGCGGCACCGGGGTTCGCCGGGTCGAAGAACAGCTCCGCCGGGTCGTAGCCCGGCTTGCGGTGGATCTCCACGAGCCGGGCGAAGTCCGGTGCGTTGGCGTCGTCCAACCAGTAGTAGTAGGTGAACCAGGCGTCCGGCTCGGCCACCAGCACCAGCTCACCGGCGCGCGGATGGTCGAGCCCGTGTGCGGCCTTGCCCTCGGCGTCGAGCACCTCGGCCACCCCGGGCAGGCCGGCGCAGAGCTTCGCCACCGCCGGCACGTCGGCCGGATCCTTGACGTAGACATGCGCGATCTGGTGGTCGGCGACAGCGAACGCCTTCGACGTCCACGGGTCGAGGTACTCCATGCCAGCCTGGGTGTGCACCCGCAACAGGCCCTCGGCGCGCAGCAACCGGTTGACGTCCACCGGCCGGGACACGTCGGTGATGCCGTACTCGGACAGCACCACCACTGTGGCGTCCCGGGCCCGGGCGGCGTCCAGCAGCGGGCCGAGCACCGCGTCCAGCTCGGCTGCCGCCGCGGCGGCCTGGGCCGACGAGGGACCGAAGCGTTGCAGGTCGTAGTCCAGGTGCGGGACGTAGACCAGGGTCAGGTCGGGTGACACGTCGGCGAGGATCTGCTCGGCGGCCTGGCAGATCCACTTCGACGACGGCAGGGCGGCGGTCGGCCCCCAGTAGGTGAAGAGCGGGAAGGTGCCCAGCCGCCCGGTGAGCGCGTCGTGCAGCTCCGGCGGGTCGGTGTAGCAGTCCGGTTCCTTGCGCCCGTCGGCGTAGTAGACCGGGCGTGGCGTCACCGTCCAGTTGACGTCGGCGCCCATGGCGTACCACCAGCAGACGTTGGCCACCGTGTAGCCGGGTTCGGCCCGGCGAGCGGCCTGCCAGAGCTTGTCCCCGCCGACCAGCGCGTTGTGCTGCCGCCACAGCAGCACCTCGCCCAGCTCCCGGAAGTACCACCCGTTGCCGACGATCCCGTGCCCGCTGGGCTGCTCGCCGGTGAGGAAGGTGGACTGCACCGAGCAGGTCACGGCGGGCAGCACAGTGCCCAGCTCGGCTCGGAAGCCGCCGTCGGCCACCCCGCGCAGTCGAGGCATGTGGGCCAGTAGTCGGGGTGTCAACCCCACCACGTCGAGGACCACCAGTCGCCGGCTCATCGCGTCACTCCCATGCTCACGGTTCGGTCTGTGGTCAGGCCGAGGCCGACCAGTTCGTCCCGGGCGAACGCCAGCTCCGCGGCGATGCCGGCGGCCAGCTCCGCGTCGGTGCCGGGCCGTCGTGCGGCCGGCAGCACCCCCCAGGTGTACGTCTCGACGTCGAGGTGGTCGCAGCCGGCGGTCGGGCCGTCGAAGAGCGCTCTCAGGGCCGCACGAAGCACCGGCAGGGTCGAGCCGAGCGGCTCCTCGGGTGGGGCGTGCAGCGGCACGTGGTAGTGCACCCGCCACGGCCCGGGCAGCGCCCGCTCCAACGCCTCGTCCAGGTCGTCGGCCGCGTACGTCGGCTCGGCCGGGTCGGCCAGACCGGCGCAACCGGCGCCCCGGGTCTGGTGCAGGAAGCGCGGCTCCACCCAGCGGCGCAACGCCTCAGCGTCGCGGGCCGGG
The DNA here is from genome assembly GCF_049841475.1 of Micromonospora sp. DT15. NCBI lineage: Bacteria > Bacillati > Actinomycetota > Actinomycetes > Micromonosporales > Micromonosporaceae > Micromonospora > Micromonospora sp. DT15. Next base: position 136,969 of record NZ_JBNCKJ010000015.1, on the reverse strand, counting down.
TCGGCGGCCTCGACAGCGGCCGAGACCTGCACCTTCACCACCGGCAGTCCGGCCGCCCGCAGTCGGTGCAGCGCCTCGGCCGGCTCCTCCCAGGCGCAGGCCAGGTGAGCGAGGTCGACGCAGACACCCAGCCGTTCGGTGTCCATCCCGGACAGCAGCGCGGCCGCCTGACCGGTGCTCTCCACCACACAGCCGGGCTCGGGCTCGAAGGCGACGCGCACCTCACGGCCGGTGTCGCGTTGCACGTCGGCCAGGCCGGCGGCGAGCTGGTCCAGCCGGCCTCGGGCCGCGTCGGCCCGGCCGGTGTCCCACGGTTGACGCCAGGCCAGCGGCAGCGTGGAGATCGAACCCCGGGCGGCGTCGTCGGGCAGCAGGTCGGCGAGGACCCGGGCCAGGTCCAGGGTGTAGGTCAGGCGCTGCTCGGTGGTCCAGTCCGGGTGGTACACGTCCTGCTTGACCACCGGGGCCTGGAAGGCCGCGTACGGGAAGCCGTTGAGGGTGACCACCTCCAGGCCGCGCGCGTCCAGCTCGGTGCGCAACCGGCGGCGTAGCGTCTGGTCGGCGGCCAGCTCGGCGGCGACCGGGGCGGCCAGCCACAGGCCGAGCCCGAGCAGGTCGCTGCCGAGCGCCTCGCGGACCGGCACCGCGTAGGTGTCCAGTTGACCGAGGATCCCGGCGAGGTCCTCGGCCGGGTGCACGTTGGTGCAGTAGCCCAGGTGGACGGTCTCGCCGCCGGCATGTCGCAGCCGCATCAGCTGCCGCCGCGCAGGATCGAGTTACCGGTCTGCGGGTCCACGGCGGCGGCGGCATCCAGGTCGCTGAGGTCGAGCCGCCCCGACTGCCCGTAGAACTCCACCGGGTTTCGCCACAGCACCTTGTCGACGTCGTCGTCGCTGAAGCCGGCCGCGAGCATCGCCTCGCCGGTGGCTCGGGTCAGCAGCGGATCGGAGCGCCCCCAGTCGGCTGCCGAGTTGACCAGCATCCGTTCCGTGCCGTACTCCCGCAGCAACTCCACCATCCGCTGAGGCGTCATCTTGGTGTCCGGGTAGATCGAGAAACCCAGCCAGCAGCCACTGTCGCGGACCAGCTTCACTGTCACCTCGTTGAGGTGGTCGACGACCACCCGACCCGCGTCGATGCCGGACTCGGCGACCACGGCGAGGGTCCGCTCACAGCCGCGCGCCTTGTCCCGGTGCGGGGTGTGCACCAGCGCCGGTAGTTCGTACGCCACCGCGAGGGCGAGCTGCGCCGCGAACGCCTCGTCCTCCTCGGGCGTCATCGAGTCGTACCCGATCTCGCCGACCGCCACCACCGCGTCCTTGTCCAGGTAGCGGGGCAGCAGGTCGAGGACCGGCCGGCAGCGCGGGTCGTTGGCCTCCTTGGGGTTCAGCGCGATGGTGGCGAAGTGGCGCACCCCGAACTGCCCGGCCCGGAACGGCTCCCAGCCGATCAGCGAGTCGAAGTAGTCGGTGAACGAGGCGGCGCTGGTGCGCGGCTGACCCAGCCAGAACGCCGGCTCCACCACCGCGCGCACCCCGGCGGCGGCCATCCGTTCGTAGTCGTCGGTGGTGCGTGAGGTCATGTGGATGTGGGGGTCGAAGATGCGCATTCACGCCTCCCGGGGCAGTGCGGCGGTGAGCCGGGCGAGCAGGTCGGTGGCGTCGGCGGGCAGGTCACGGCCGGCGGCGTGTCGTTCCGCGGCCAGCGCGGCGAGCATGGCGGTCAGCTCGCTGTCGGCCCGGGAGTCCAGGTCGGCCACCCCGGCCAGGGGTACGCCGCTGAACACGCACTTGAGCACCGCCTGCCGCCAGGCGGCCTGGTCGAGGTGCCGGGCGTACGGGCCGAGCGCGGCGGCGACCAACCGGGTGTCGTTGGTCCGGATCGCGTCGTGCAGCAACGGGACCGCGTCGGCGCCGATCGGCAGCAGCGGCAGGGCGCGCAGCACTGCTCGTCGTTCGGCCGCGTCACCGTGCTGGTAGAGGCGCTCGGCGTACGCCGCGTGCTCGCCGGGCAGGCTGGTGAGCAGCAGCACCCGGGCCGCGTCGTCGGCGGTCCAGCCGGGGGCGTCGGGCAGCGCGGCCCGCCCGCAGCGTCGGCCGACGGCGGGAAAGAGCCGGGTGATCGCGGAGGGCTCGGTGGTGACCCGGCGCAGCGCCGTGTCCAGCCAATCGGGATCGGGTACGCCTCCCAGCGCGGCCCGTAGTGAATCCGGTGTCATCCCGTCTCCTCCCCTTGTGCTGCTCCCCGGTGCCTCGCCACCCTTTGCTCTGCACCTATATATGCACCGGGGCCTCTTTGGCGGGCGTCGCCTCGGCGGGTGCAGAGCAAAGGGTGGGGGCAGGGTCGTCATCGGTGGCCGTCGCGGCGGCGGCACGCAGGAACTCGATCGACCGGGCCGCCACGGCGGGTGCGGCGTGCGAGTCGCGGGGCAACTCCACGGCGACCAGGCCGCGGTAGCCGGCGTCGCGCAGGGCGGCCAGCACCGGCGGGAAGTCGATCTCGCCGACGCCGAACTCCAGGTGCTCGTGCACGCCTCGGCGCATGTCGTCGATCTGCACGTTGACAAGGTGGTCGGCCACCTCGGCGACGCACTGCGGCACCGGCCAGGGCTCCAGGCACCGACAGTGGCCGATGTCGAGGGTGATGCCGAAGCGGGCCGGATTGTCCAGTGCGGCGTGCAGCCGACGCCAGTCGGCGATGTCCTGCACCAGCATGCCCGGCTCCGGTTCGAAGCCGAGGGTGACGTTCGCGGTGTCGGCCGCGTCGACCACTGTGGCGCAGCCAGCCACCAGTCGGTCCCAGGCGCACTGCGGTGACACCGACTCGGGTCGGACACCGGCCCAGAACGAGACCGCCTCCGCGCCCAGGTCGGCGCCGATCCGCACGGCCCGGCGGAGGAACTCGATCCGCCGGGTCGGGTCGTCGTGCAGCAACGTCGGGGCGTGCTTCTGCCACGGGTCGAGCAGGTAGCGGGCGCCGGTCTCGATGACCACCGCCAGGCCCAAAGACTCCAACCGTCGACTGACAGCGGCGACCCGGCGGGTGAGCCCGGGCGCGAACGGGTCCAGGTGGTCATGGTCCAGGGTGAGCGCCACCCCGTCGTAGCCGAGGTCGGCGATGACCGCGAGCGCGTCGTCGAGGCGGTGGTTGGCGAACCCGTTGGTGCCGTACCCGAGGCGCAGCGTGGTGGCGTCGGTGGCCGGCGCACCGGGCCGTGGCTCGGGGACGCTCATGTCGGGGAGACCTTCCGGGCCAGTCGTCGACCCAGCGGCGCGGCCGCCGCGACGGCCACCCCGAGCAGACCTGCTCCACCCCGTGCGGTGAGCGCTCCCTGGAGGGCCGGCAACCCGGTGATCCCGGCGCCGACGGCCGCGCGGACCCGCTTGGCCGACGGGTCCCGGACAACCTCGACCTGGGCCGCGCCGTACCGGGCGGCGTACCACCCGGCCAGCACCGCGGGTAGCAGCGCCGCGATCGTGGCCGACCGGCTCCGACCCGCGCGCACGCCGGTCTCGTCGACGGTCTCGGCCCGGTCGGTGGCCCCGGCGGGGTTCGCGGTGTTCGCGGTGCGGAAGGCACCCGGAACGGCGACGGCGGCACTGGTGGCGACCAACGCGGTGCCGGCGAGGGTGCGCATCGGCAGGGTGGCGTCGGCGCCGGTGACCTCCCGGCGGGACAGCGCGGTGACCGTCCAGGTGTGCGCGGCGACGGTGGCCGCCGCCGGCAACGCCCGGGTGATCCGACCGCCGGACGCGCCGAGCAGCACGTCCAGCCCTCGGCAGGCGGCCATCACGGCCGGACCGGCCGCGGTGTTCTTGGCCAGCAGGTCGTACCCCCAGATGGTGGCGGCCAGCGGCACGGCGAGCGCGGCGGCGCGGCGACCGCCCACGGCGGCGGCCAGGCCCACACCGGCGGCCGTGAGGCCCGCCGCGAGACCGACCGCGACGGCCGGAGTGACCCGCCCGCTCGGGATCGGCCGCTCGGGCCGTTCCTCGGCGTCCAGACCCCGGTCGGACCAGTCGTTCGCGGCCATGCCGGCCCAGTAGAGCAGCACCGATGCGCCGGCCAGGGCGGGGGTACGCGGGCTCAGCGCGCCCGCCGCCGCGGCCCCGGCGATCACGTCACCGGGCACCGAGAGCGCGGCCGGTGCCCGGACCAGCTCGGCGAGATCAGCCAACGTTGTCATGATCACCGTCCCCGCCGTCGTGCAGTTGCCGGGTGAAGGCGGTCAGCCGGGCCCACTGCTCGCCCAGCGAGTGGGTGGGCCTGCCCAGCGGGTCCTTGAAGAAGAAGCCCAGGTCGGCCAGCGGCCCCACCTGCCCGGCGGCGTGCGCGGCGGCGGTGAGTCGGGCCAGGTCGAGCACCAGCGGCGCGGCCAGCGCGGAGTCACAACCGTGCCAGGTGAACTCCATCCGCATGCCGGTGCCGAGGAATCCACTGAAGGTGATCAGATCCCAGGCGGTCTTGAAGTCGCCCAGCTCCTCGACGTACTCGATGCGGGTGCCGCCCTGCGGGACGTAGCCCAGCGTCTCGCCGAGCACCCGCTGCTTGCTCTGCACCTTCGCCGCGTTCGCGGCCGGGTCGGCGAGGGTGGCGCCGTCGCCGCCGCCGAGCAGGTTGACCCCGGACCAGGAGCCCACTGCCAGGTTGCGCATCGCGAACATCGGCGCGAGCACCGACTTGACCAGGGTCTCCCCGGTCTTGCCGTCGTGCCCGGCGTACGGCAGTCGGGCCTCCTCGGCCAGCGCGGCCAGCGCCGGCAGCCGCAGCCCGGTGGACGGGGTGAAGTCGACGTACGGGCAGCCGGCGAGCACCGCGGCGTACGCGTAGAGAGAGCTGACCGGCAGCACCTCGTCCGGGCCGTCGAGGGCGGCGCATAGCGCGGCCGGGTCGGCGTGCGCGGGGTGCGGTCGAGGGGCCGGCTCGGTGGCGGAGACGTTGACCACCACCACCCGGTCCAACTTGTGCCGCTCGCGGAAGCTGGTCAGGTCGCGGACCACTGCCTCGGCCCGCTCGGCCTGGGTGTCGCCGACCGGCGCGGGGCGCAGCTCCTGCTCGACCACGCCCAGCTCGTCGCGGAGCGCGGCAACCAACCGCCAGGGGATGACACCGGCGTCCGCGAGGGCCTCGGCACGCTTGCACAGCGGAGTGGTGGCCAGGTCGTGTCCGCCGAAGACCAGGTCGGCGAAGGCCGGCAGGGCCGGGCCGCGCAGCTCGGGAAGCTCGGTGACGCAGCCGGTGGGCCCGGCCAGGCCGGCCCGCAGCGCGAGCCCCCCGACGATGCTGGTGGTCGCGACGGAACCGCGCGCTCCTACCAGCCAGACACCTGTTCGCATGGTGCTCCTTCCCCATTTCCGAGGAACCGTCGGTACCGCTAAATATAGGAATATCAGAATATGTTTCGGAAAGATACGGCCCGGTTTCGGAAAAGTTTCGGGCCGGGTGGAATGGGCCCCGTCCGCTCGCCCCGCACCGGAACAGCACCGGCTTCCGACGTCGGCGTCGGCGGCGACGACGCCGGACCGGATCCCGGCAGGTGCGAGCAGACGGGGCTGGTAGGCAGGGTCGGGTCGGCGTCTCGACCCTGCCTCCCCCGCATCCGGCCGGTCGGGGCACTGGTATGCCCCGGCCGGGCGTCTCAGGCCGCCGCGCCCACCGGAACACCGACCGAACCACTACCCGCCGGGAACCGGCGAGCGGGTGCGGTACGGGCGGGGGCGGCGGCGGGCGGTGTCATCAGGTCCTCCGGAGGTCACCGGTGGTGGCGGTCCTCCGGTGCGGCCGGGGAATCCCGGTCCGGTCGCACCGGACGACCGTCCTGCTCGTGCGCCACCGGGCCGTAGGGCCCGGCTGCACGCTCTCCGATGCCGACCTCTGTCCCGGCCACGGGGCGCAATCCGTGGCTGGTCCCTCGCCGGTCGGCTTCGGAAAGCCAGTCGGGCGATGGCGGTGCGAACACCGCCGTCGCGGATGGTCAATGGTCAGAGAGCCGCCGCGGTCAGCGTCGGTTCCACCTCGGCCCAGGAGGAGCCGAGCTCCGCCGAGCGGGCCACCGCGTCCAGCACCAGCTGGACCTGCAACGCGTCGGCGAAGGAGGGAGTTGGGTCGACACCGGTGGCGACCGCCTCGATGAAATCGCGCATCTCGTGCGTGAACGAGTGCTCGTAGCCGATGATGTGGCCCGGGGGCCACCACGCCGACATGTACGGGTGCTCGCCCTCGGTCACCAGGATGCGGCTGAAGCCCTGCTCCACAGTCGGGCGGGTCGCGTCGTAGAACTCCAGCTCGTTGAGGCGCTCCAGGTCGAAGACCACACTGCCCAGCGAGCCGTTGATCTCGACGCGCAGCGCGTTCTTCCGGCCGGTAGCGAACCGACTCGCCTCGTACGTGGCCAGGGCGCCACCGTCGAGTCGCGCCACGAAGACCGCGGCGTCGTCGACGGTGACCTTCCCGGTGGGTGCCTCGTGGCCGTCCACCGAGGCCGCCAGACCGCTCGACTCGGCGGGCAACGGCCGCTCCTTGACGAAGGTCTCGGTGACCGCGCTGACGCCGCTGATCCGCTGACCCGTGACGAACTGGGTCAGGTCGATGATGTGCGCACCGATGTCACCGAGCGCGCCGGAGCCCGCCCTGTCCTTCTGCAACCGCCAGACCAGCGGGAACTGCGGGTCCACGATCCAGTCCTGCAGGTACGTCGCACGGACGTGTCGAATCACCCCGAGCCGTCCGTCGGCGACCAACTGGCGCATCATCGTGACCGCGGGGACCCGGCGGTAGTTGAACCCGCACATCGACCGCACTCCGGCAGCCCGGGCGGCGTCCGCCGCAGCGGTCATCGCCCGTGCCTCCTCCACCGAGTTGGCCAGCGGCTTCTCGCACAGAACGTGCTTGCCCGCGGCCAACGCGGCGAGAGCGATCTCGGCGTGACTGTCGCCCGGTGTGCAGATGTCGACAACGTCGATGTCATCCCGGTTGATCAGGTCACGCCAGTCGGTGGTGTACGCGTCCCAGCCGAGCGTGTCGGCGGCGTCCGCCACCTTCGCTGTGTCTCGGCCGCAGATCAACGCCATCCGGGCCCGCGCCGGCAGGTCGAACACGCGGTTCACGGTGCGCCACGCCTGTGAGTGCGCGGCGCCCATGAACGCGTAGCCGACCATGCCGACCCGCAGTTCTTTGTCTGTCGTGGACAAGGTGGGTCTCCCCCCGGTATGTCAGAACCCGAGCTTGTCGTAGCTGCTCGCGTTCTCCTTGGTGATCGTCTCCGAGGCCAGGGTCACTTCCTTGGGCACCTGCAGCTCCGTCAGGTCGCCCAGGCCCCGACCCTGCGCGATGAGCCGCGCGAGGGAGATCGCCGACGAGGCCATCGACGGGTTGTAGGTGACGGTGGCCTTCAGCACTGTGTTGTCGGCCTTGATCGCGTCGATCGCGAGCTTGGAGCCCGCGCCGCCGACCATGAAGAACTCCGACCGGTTGGCCTGCTTGATGGCGGCCAGCACACCGATGCCCTGGTCGTCGTCGTGGTTCCAGATAGCGTCGATCTTTGGCAGCGCCTGGAGGAGCTGGGCCGCCTCGCGCTGGCCGCTGTCCGAGGTGAACTCGGCCGAACGCCGGTTCTGCACCTTGAACCCGTACGTCGCCAGGGCGGCGTTGAAGCCAGTGCTGCGCTCGACGGTCAGCGGGATCTCCAGACCGGCGATCTCGCCGATGACCGGGTTGGTGACACCCTTGTCCTTGAGCTGCTTGCCGATGAAGTGCCCGGCGGCGACGCCCATGCCGTAGTTGTCACCCTTGATCACCAGCCGCGAGGCCAGCGCGTCCGGGAAGATCCGGTCGAGGTTGACGATCGGGATGCCCGCCTGCATCGCCTGGAGGGCAACGGCGTTGACCTCCTTGCCGTCGTGCGGCAGCACGACGATGATGTCCGGCTTCTGGGCGATCAGGGTGCCGAGCGTGGAGCGCTGGGCCTCGGAGCTCGAGCCACCGTCGACCTCCTTGAACTCCACATCGGAGTACGCGGCGGCCTGCGCCTTGGCGTTGGCGTGGATCGCGCCCATCCAGCCGTGGTCGGCGGCCGGGGCGGAGAAGCCGATGACGACCTTCTTGCCCGGGGCGTTGTTGCCCTCGGCGTTTCCGGCGGCCTTGGTCTGGGTGCTGGCGGCCGGGGTCTCGTTGCTGGTGCAGGCGGTGAGCAGGGTGGCAGCGCCCACTGCGGCTCCACCGAAGAGCAACCGGCGGCGCGACAGGTCGCGACTGTGCTGGGTCATTAATGACCTCCTGGGAGCGGGATGTGACTTATTGAGGGTGTGCGAGGCCCGGCCACCGTCGAACGATCTCGACGTCGCCAGGACAACGGTGCGGTGCGTCAGGTTGCGGTGGTGACCCTGTTCCGCGCGAGGAGCCGAGTGACGGACTTGAACTGGAACTGCTGGACCAGGACGGCGGCGACGATGATGCCGCCCTTGACCATGTTCTGCGCCTCGATGGAGAGGCCGTTGATGGCGAAGAGGTTCGTGATGGTGGCGAAGATGATGACGCCGAGCAGCGAGCCGACGATCGTGCCCCGGCCACCGCTGAGCAGAGTCCCGCCGATGATCGCCGCGGCGATCGCGTCCAACTCGTACAGGTTGGCCATCGCCGCCTGCGCCGAGGTGGCCTGCGAGGTGAGCATGATGGCGGCGATACCGCAGCACAGACCGGAGAGCGCGTAGAGCAGCATGGTGTGCCGCCGGACGTTGATGCCGGCCAGCCGAGCCGCCTCCGGGTTACCGCCGACGGCGATGGTCCGCCGGCCGAAGGTCGTGCGGTTGAGCACCACCCAGCCGGCCAGCACCACCGCGCCGAGGATGTAGACGAGGATCGGGATGCCGATCACCTTGCGCGCGGCGATGTCGTTGATGAACGTGCTGCTCGACACCTGGGTCTGCTTGTTGGAGATCGAAGCCGCGAGCCCCCGCGCGGCCACCAGCATCGCGAGCGTCGCGATGAAGGGGACCAGCCGCCCGTACGAGATGAGCACACCGTTGACGAGGCCGACGCAGACGCCGACCGCGAGGGCGGTGAAGATCATGCCGGCGGCGCCGTAGCTCTGGGTGGCCACTGTGGTGCACCAGACCCCGGCCAGCGCGACGATCGCGCCGACCGACAGGTCGATGCCACCACCGATGATCACGAAGGTCATCCCGACAGTGACCACGCCGACGACCGAGGCCAACTGAAGGATGGCCAGGACGTTGTTCCAGACCCAGTTCGGGTCGCCGTACAGGTCTGGCTTGGTGACCGCGCCGACCACGATGAGCGCGGCGAGCACCCCGATCAGGCCGAGGTTGCGCTTGGCGCCGTCGCCACCGTCACCCCGCCACCAGGAGAGCTTGCCCCCGGATCCTGCTTTGTCGCTGGCCACCGCCGTCTCCGCCGGATCCACCGGAGGCGACTGCGCCGGAAGCTGCGGGCGCTCCGGTGTCGCGGTGGGAGTGGGAGTCGCGTCGCTCATGCCGGTGCGCCTTCCATCAAGGACCCCGCCATCACGAGGTCAAGCACAGTGTTCTCGTCGAGTTCGCCGGCCGCGGCTTCGCGGACGACACGCCCTTCCCGCATCACCAGCACCCGGTCGGCCAGACCCAGCACCTCGGGCACCTCGCTGGAGACCAGCAGCACCCCCACACCCTGAGCGGCCAAACCCCGGATGACCTGGTAGAGCTCGGCTCGGGCGCCCACGTCCACGCCTCGGGTCGGCTCGTCGAGAAGCAGCAACTTGGTGCCGCCGAGCAGCCAACGCCCGACCACCACCTTCTGCTGGTTACCGCCGGACAGCGTGCGTACCGGACGGTCGACGTCCCGGGGCCGCAGCTCCAGGGTCTCCGCGATCCGGTCCGCCTCGGCACGTTCCTTAGCGGCGTTGGTGAAGCCGAGGCGCGCGTACCGGCCGAAGGTGGCCAGCGTGACGTTGCGGTAGATCGGCTCGCCGAGCAGCAGCGCCTGGCTCTTGCGTTCCTCCGGGGCCATTCCCATGCCGGCGCGAACCGCAGCGCCGACGCCGGGCCGCAGGACCTTTCCGTCCATCTGCACCGTGCCGGCCTCCGGGAGGCGGGCTCCGTAGATCGTCTCCAGCAGTTCGGAACGCCCGGAGCCGACCAGACCGGCGATGCCCACGATCTCCCCGGCACGCACGTTCAGCGACACGTCGGCGAACTCACCAGTGCGGGTCAACCCCTGCACCTGGAGCAGGTCGGCACCAGCGGGGTCGTCGGTCGGCCGGTCCGGGAAGACGTACTCGATGGTGCGGCCGGTCATCCGGCTCACCAGGTCGCGGGTCGGGGTGTCGCGCGCCGGCAGGTTCGCCGCCGTGGTCCGGCCGTCCTTGAGTACGGTGACCCGGTCGCCGATCTCGCGGATCTCCTCCAGGCGGTGGGAGATGTAGATGACGGCGATGCCCTGCGCGGTCAGCTCCCGGATGATCCGGAACAGGTTGCCCACCTCGTCATGGGCCAGCACCGCGCTCGGCTCGTCCATGATGATCAGTCGGGCCTCGTGCGACAGCGCCCGCGCCATGCTGACGATCTGCTTGCCGGCCGCCGGCAGGGACCGGACCATCCGATTCGGCGGGATCTCACCGTGGCCGAGCCGGCTGAGGATCTGGCGGGTGTGCCGAGCCATCCGGCCGCGCCGGACGAAACCGAAGTTGCGGTACTCGTGCCCGAGGAACGCGTTCTCCGCCACCGACAGATCCTCGACGAGGTCGAGCTCCTGGTAGATCGTGGCGATGCCCGCCTTCATGGCGGCCTGCGGGTTGGCGAACGTGGCCGGCTCGCCGCGCCACTCCACCTGCCCGGAATCCGGTTGGTGGACCCCGGCCAGCACCTTGATGAGGGTGGACTTGCCGGCGCCGTTCTGCCCGAGCAGGCAGTGCACCTCGCCGGCACGCACCTCCAGCTGCACGCCGTCGAGCGCGCGTACGCCGGGGAAGGTCTTCACCAGATCGGTGAGGCGCAGGACCACCTCGCCCGCGACGGTGTCGGCGGGAGCCTCGACCAGCGGCGCCTCGGCGACGGCCTCGGCCGACGCGGTGGCGGGGTCATCCTCGGGCAGAGCCACAGTCTCCTCCTCGCTCACGACGGAATCTCGAACGGCTTCATGCGGCTTCCCCGAAGGCGACGTCGCTCGCGAGCACCGCCGCGCCGGTCACACCGGCACGGCCGCCCAGCTCGGACAGGACGACGGGAAGGTTGCCGGTGGCCAGCGGCAGTGACCGCCGGTAGACCACACTGCGGATCTCGGCGAGCAGGATGTGGCCCAGCTGAGCCAGCCCTCCACCGATCACGATCATGGACGGGTTGGTGAAGCTGACCAGACCGGCGAGCACTCCGCCGACCCGCCGTCCGCCGTCCCGGATCAACTGGATGCAGGTCACGTCGCCCTCGACGGCGCCCTCGGCGACGTCCAGCGCGGTGACGACACCCCGCAGCGCCAGCCGCTCGGCCAGCGCCGGCGACGTCCCACTGCGGGCGGCGGCTGCGGCGTCCTTGGCCATTGCGGCGCCGCTGAACAGCGCCTCCAGGCAGCCGATGTTGCCGCAGGAGCACATCGGACCGTGCGAGTCGACCTGGATGTGGCCGATGTCGCCGGCACAGCCGTCGGTGCCCCGGTAGACCTCGCCGGTGAGGTAGATGCCGCACCCGATGCCGGTGCCGATCTTCACGAAGAGGAAGTCGTCCACCGAGTGGGCGACCCCACCGTGCCGCTCGCCGATCGCCATGATGTTGACGTCGTTGTCGACCACCGCCGGGCAGCCGTGCTCCCGGCTGAGCAGCTCACGCACCGGGAACCGGTCCCAGCCCGGCATGATCGGCGGTGAGACCGGCACGCCGTCGCGGAAGCTGACCGGGCCGGGTACGCCGATGCCGACAGCGTCAAGGCGCTCGTACGCGCCGTCGACCCGGGCCTTGTGCAGCAGCTCGTTCACCCGTTGCAGGGTCACCTTCGGGCCGCTGCGGATGTCGGCTGCCTCGGCGTAGTGGGCCACCGGTTCGAGGCGGCCGTTGACCACCTCGACGTCCATCGAACTGGCGCCGAGGTCGACGGCGGCGAAGCGCAGCTTCGGGTTCAGCTCGACGAGAGTCGAGCGCCGCCCACCTCGGGACGCGGCCAGCCCGGCCTCGGCCACATAACCCAACGCCACCAGGCGATCCAGCTCGGCCAGCATGCGCGGACGCGGCATCTGGAGCCGGTCGCCCAGCTCGGCCCGGGACACAGCGCCCTCGTCGCGGAGCAGCCGCAACAGGCGCACGTGCAGGGGGTCGACGGTGCGCACCTGGGCCCCCTCTTCATTGGCAGCGTTCACATCGACGCAATGTCGGTGTGTTGTGTCCGACACAGTAAGAGCGTTCCACGCCGCCTGTCCAGAGCTTCAGCCGTTCCGAGACCAACTTTTGTCCGAAAGAACAAAAGCTACTAGTCGATCAAGGAAAGGATCACGGACCGGCCGCGTCCCCTCGCCAACAGTTCCATCGACGGACACGCAAACGCCCCGCCAGCCGATCCTCGGTGGCGGGGCGATTCGCGCGGGGCCGTCAGCGACGGCCGGCAGAATTTCGCTTCTTGCGGAGCTTGCGGTCGTCGCGCAGCTCGACGTACGGCTCGTCGTCGACGTCGTGACCCGCCTCGATGGCGCGGCCCCGCTCCAACTCGGCGTCGAACTCGGCCCCCAGCAGGATCGCGATGTTGCTCAGCCAGAGCCAGACCAAAAAGATGATCACGCCGGCCAGCGTCCCGTACGTCTTGTCGTACGAACTGAAGTTGCTCACGTAGAAGGCGAACAGGCCGGAGATCAACAACCAGATCACCACGGCCAGCACCCCGCCCGGGCTGACCCAGCGGAAGCCGCCGTGCCGCGCGTTCGGTGAGGCCCAGTAGAGGATCGCGAACATCAGGCTGACCAGGATCAGCAGCACCGGCCACTTCGCGATGTCCCACACCGCCACCGCCGTCGAGCCCAACCCGATCACGTCACCGACCGATTCGGCGAGACGCCCAGTGAAGACCACGATCACCGCGCTGAGCAGCAGCAACACCCCGACCACCGCGGTCACGCCGAGCCGGATCGGGAGCGTCTTCCAGATCGGCCGCCCCTCCGGCACGTCGTAGATGGTGTTCGAGGCGCGCATGAACGCGCCGATGTAACCAGAGGCGGACCAGAACGCGGCCAACAGACCGATGATCGCCGCGATGCTGGCCAGGCCGCCGTTCTGCTGGGCGGTATCGATCGCACCCTCGATGATCTTCTGGATGCTGTCGTTCGGCACCGCCTGGTTGACGGTGTCCTTGACGCCCTCGGTAGCACTCTTGCCGAGCAGGCCGAGGATCGAGATCAGCACCAGCAGGCCGGGGAAGATCGACAGCACCCCGTAGTAGGTCAGTGCCGCCGCCCAGTCGGTCAGGCTGTCGTCCTGGAATTCGCGGACCGTCCGGCGCAACGCCGCCTTCCAGCCACTGCCGGGCAGATCGGTGGGGCTGTCCGGCCCCGCTTCAGGCCCGACCGGCGCGTTCGCGGGATCATGCTCCCGCTCCCGCTGGGCGGAAGACTCGTCCGAGGCCATCGCCCCTCCTCTTCGTCGGTGGTGTCACCTCCGGACATGCCCCGTGAACGCGCGCACATAACCCCTACTTGTAGAGCAACCTGCCCATCCGGCGAGAGGCCACGTACAGGCCGACCGCCAGCATCGCCAGCAGGTAGAGCACGTCGAGCAGCCACAGCCAACCGCCACTGCCCAGCGTGACCCCCCGGATCAGGTGCACCGACCGGTACAGCGGAGTGACCTCGACGAGCCAGTGCAGCAGCGTCGGGTAGGCCTGCGCCGGCACGAAGGTGCCGGAGAAGAGGAAGAGCGTGAACTGGGCGGAGCCCATCAGGTCGAAATCCTGCCAGCTCCGCATGAAGGTGGAGATCGCCATGCCGAGCGCCCCGAACGCGAACCCGACCAGCACCGCGGCCGGGAAGGCGGTCAACGCCCGGGTGACGCTGGTCAGGTCCAGCACGATCATCACCCCGAGGAACGCCGCCGAGTAGGCGCTGCCCCGCAGCATCGCCCAACCCAACTCGCCCACGGCGATCTCGAACGGCCGTACCGGGGTGGCGATCATCCCGTCGTACAGCTTCATGTACTTCATCTTGCCGAAGAAGTTGAAGGTGGTCTCCGCGAGCGCCCCGGTCATCGCCGAGGAGGCGAGCATCGCCGGAGCCACGAACTCGGCGTACGAGACCAGCCGCCCGTCGGGCAGCGGCAGGTCGCCGATCAGCGCGCCGACGCCCACCCCGATGGAGAGCAGGTAGAGCAGCGGCTCCACGAAGCCGGAGAGCAGCAGCAGCCAGTAGACCGACTTCAGCGCCGCGACGTTGCGCCCGACCACCGACGCCGACCGCCGGGACGCGGCGGAGACGTCGACCAGCCGGGGCAGGATCAGCGTGACCACGACACCCTCTCTGCTTGCTCCTCAGACGACGAGTTGCTCTTCAGACGACGAGCTTGCGACGGAACGCGCGCACCGCCAGCAACCAGCCGGCGACCGCCCAGGCGGCCAGGTAGAGCAGGTGCCCGACGACCGACCACTGTGGGGCGACGCCGAGGGTGGCCGCGCGGCACAGGTCCACGGCGTGCCACAACGGTGTCGCGTACGCCAGCCAGCGCAGCGCCTCGGGCAACGACTCGACCGGGAAGAACACGCCGGCGAAGAGCGTCATCGGGATGACCGCGAACCGGAACAGCATCGCCAGCCAACTGTCGCTCGACACCGACGCCGCGTACGCGAAGGTCGGCGCGGCGACGGCCAGCGCGAGCAGGGCGACCACCGGCAGGGTGGCCACCGCCCACGGCGACCGCAACGCCCCGAACAGCCCGGTGACCAACAGGAACGCCACAATCGTGGTGAGCACACGGAACAGCACGAACGCCAGGTGCCCGGCCACGATGTCACCCACCCGCAGCGGCGACGCGCCCTGCGCGAAGTAGGTCCTGACCCACTGGAAGTTGCTGAACACCGGCCAGGTCGAGTCACCGACCGTCACCTGGAGCGCGGTCGAGGCGATCAGCCCGGGGACCAACCAGTCGAGGTAACGCACCCCGCCGACGCCCTGGTCGATGTAGGCGCCGACGCCCAGCCCGAACCCGACGACGGTCAGCACCGGCAGCAGGAACGACGAGAACACCCCGGCCCGCCAGGTGCGCCGCAGACCCACCAGGTAGTGCTCGAACACCGCATACGCCGGCACCCATGGGAACCGCGCCGATTCCGTCGCACTCACCCGATCACCCCGCCCACCGCGCCGTCGACCACGACCTGTCTACCCAAGGGGTACGACAGACCGCCGGTCACCCTACGACGACCCCGCCGACGTGTCGCCCGGGTTTCGCCCCGTCGCCCCGGCCCGCCCGTTGATCGACTCGGTTCTCAGGAAGTCGCGGTGTCAGAGCCGCCCCAATGCCCCGACTTCCTGGAAGCCGAGTGGATCTGGACCGGCATGGCCGCTGGTCGGCTCCGCGAGTCCCCTCGGCAGCCGGTCAGGCCGGTCGGTACGCGCGGATCAGCGCCTGCACGGCGTAACCGAGCAGCAGCACCCCCGCGCCGACACCGATCACCAGCCCGGCCGAGACCGCCGAGGCGAGGCCGGTGACGAGGCCCGCCACGGCCACCAGGCACAGCGCGACACCGAGCGGGCGGAGCAGTGGATCCCGCAGGAGCGGGGCGAGCGGGAAGAAGTGCAGACCGACCACCAGGCAGACCAGCACCGGAACGTACTCGGACCAGTTGGCGGCGACCAGCACGGCCGCACCCAGCCCGGCGGCGGCGAACTCGGGCAGGACGATGAGCAGGTACGGGCGGTCGGCGGCCCGGTCCCGAGGGCTGGCGGCCCCCCGCAGTCGGGCGGACAGCACACCGCCCAGCGCGGCGGTGAGCAGTGCGACGAGGCTGCCCACCACGAGCAGGGCCCGCAGCGGCTGCTCCGCCGCCGGCACACTGAACCAGACCATCGCGAAGACACCCAGGTAGAGGGCGGTCAGCCCGGCCTGACGTCGGTTGGCGGTCACCAGCTCAGACATGAAACTCCCCGGGGAACGACAGACCGCCGTCACCCTACGGTCCTGGCCGGTGCGTGATCGACTCGGGTTTCAGGAAGTCGGGCTGTCCACTGCGCCGTATCACCCCGACTTGCAGGAAGCCGAGTGGATCAATCGACCAGGGTGCGGCCGGTCAGGTGCAGGAAGACATCCTCCAGGCCGCTGCGCCGGACCAGCACGTTCGCCGGCTGGAGCCCCAGCGCGGCGACTTCGGCGACCGCCGCGTCGCCGTCGGGCACGTAGAGCAGGACCCGGTCGGGCAACACCTCGACCCGCTCCCCCAGCCCGTCGAGCTTGCCTGCGAACGGTTCCTGCGACTCGGCGGTGAAACGCAGCTCGACCACCTCGCGGGTCGAGTGCTGCTCGATCAACGCGCGGGGCGAGCCCTCGGCGACGATCCGGCCGCCGTCCATCACCACCAGCCGGTCACAGAGCTGCTCGGCCTCGTCCATGTAGTGGGTGGTGAGCACCAACGTGACGCCCTGCTGCTTGAGCCGGAACAGCCGCTCCCACACCAGGTGCCGGGCCTGCGGGTCCAGCCCGGTGGTCGGCTCGTCGAGCAACACGATCTCCGGATCGTTCACCAGCGCTCGGGCGATGGTCAACCGACGCTTCATGCCACCGGACAGCGGCTCGACCTTGCTGTCGGCCCGTTCGGTGAGCTGCACGAAGTCGAGCAGCTCGGCGGCGCGCTCCCGGGCCGCCCGGCGGGAGATGCCGAAGTAGCGGGCGTAGACGGTCAGGTTTTCCCGGACGGTCAGCTCCGGATCGAGATTGTCGAGCTGGGGGCACACCCCGAGGCGCGCCCGGATGGCCGGCCCGTCAGCCACCGGATCCATGTCGAGGATGCGCAGCTCACCCGCGCTGGGTGGGGAGATGCAGCCGACCATCCGCATGGTGGACGACTTGCCCGCACCGTTGGGCCCGAGGAAACCGAACGCCTCACCCGGGCGAACCTCGACGTCGATGCCGTCCACGGCGGTGAAATCGCCGAACCGCTTCACCAGCCCGCGAGCCTGAATCAGTGGTCGCCCCGAAGTCACCGCCCGACCCTAACCGCCCGGTCCGACACCCCTCCACGCAAATATCCGCCGGCGACCGGCCGATCACAGTGGTGTCCGTACCACCGACGGCGAAACGCCGATCGATGCCCCACCCGTCAGCCAATCGACGTGTATCGTCCTTCCGTGCCGCCCATCAGCTCGCCCGATGGTTCACAGTCACGTGCCCGACCAGCCAACTCTTCCGCTGACGGGCCCGCAGCGAGCCCCGGCGGGCCACCCCGACCGCGATCTGAAGCCGAGCCGAGCGACCCGAGCGTCGCCGAGCAGGCGACTCGGGACCTGGCCGCCCAGTTCGAGGACGAGAAACCAGGGCGGGTGCTCTCCGGGCCGGCGGGTCTGCTCCTCACCGTGGCGGCGCTGGTGGTCGGCGCTCTCGCCCTGTGGCAGGTGTTCCGCCCCCTGTCGCAGGGCAGCAAGTATTACCTGATCATCTTCCTCGCCGGCGTACTCCCGCTGGTCTTCCTCGCCTACCCGTCCGACCTGCGGCTGCCGGCCCGCCTACGCGCCCGGCGACCACGGGCCGACCGCGCCGAGGCCACCGGGAGCGACAGCGACGGGCGCGTCCCGGCACCCGCGTCGACGCGGCCCACAGTGACCGACTGGGCTCTGAGCGCCCTGGCGGTCGCGGCCTGCCTCTACCCCGTCCTCCCGATCCGGATCGGCAGCGGTGGCGGCGGCTACAACGCGTTCCTCGACCGGCAGGGCCTGCTGGCGGCGACGGATCTGGTGCTGGGCACCCTCCTGCTGCTCCTGCTGCTCGAAGCGTGTCGACGTGCCACCGGTTGGATCCTGCCGGCGGTCTGCCTGCTGTTCCTCGGCTACGGCTACTACGGCGGGTTGTTGCCGCAGTCCTGGCCGGTCGCGCACGCCGGGCTCGACTTCAGTCAGCTGGTCGACGCGTTCTACAACTCCGACAGCGGCTTCTACGGCACGCCGCTCGACGTGGCCGCCTCGTACATCGTGCTGTTCACCATCTACGGCGCGGTGCTGGAGTTGTCCGGCGCCGGGCGGTTCTTCGTCGAGTTGTCGGCCGCGGCGTTCCGACGTTCCCGGACCGCAGCCGGCCGGACGGCGGTGGCCTCGGGTTTCCTGCTCGGCACCGTCTCCGGCTCCGGCGCGGCCACGACGGTGAGCATCGGCGCGGTCACCTGGCCGCTGCTGCGCCGCGCCGGCTACCCGCCGGAGCGGGCCGGCGGCATGCTGGCCGCGGCCGGGGTGGGCGCGATCCTCTCCCCGCCAACCCTGGGTGCGGCGGCGTTCATCATCGCCGAGTACCTGGGCGTCTCGTACCTCCAGGTGCTGGGCTGGGCAACGGTACCGACGGTGCTCTACTACCTCGGCATCCTGCTCGCCGTGGAGATCGACGCCCGCCGTTCCGGCGTACGCCCGGTGGTGATCGACGTCGGCTCGCCCTGGCGGCTGCTGGCCCGGTTCGGCTACCACTTCGCCTCACTGATCGCCATCATCGTGTTCCTCGCCATCGGTGTGTCCGCGACGCGGGCCGTCGTGTTCGCCATCGTCCTCGCCGTCGTGCTCTCCTACCTGGACCGGGCGCACCGACTCACCCCGGGCCGGCTGGTGACCGCGCTCGTCACCGGCGTACGCGGCGTCCTCGCCGTCACCGCGGTCTGCGCCGCCGCCGGCATCATCACGGCGACCACCACGAAGACCGGCCTCGGGCCGCAGGCGGCGGCGCTGCTGATCGGCGGGGCGCAGGCGGCCACGTCGGACCCGACCCTGGTGCTGGTGCTCACCGCGCTGCTCGCCGCCGTCGCGCTCAGCCTGCTGGGCCTGGCCGTTCCGGTCACCGCATCGTTCGTGATCGGTTGGGTGATCGTCGGTCCGGCCCTGCTCGACCTGGGCGTCACCGCGCCGGCGGCGGCGATGTTCGTCTTCTACTTCGCGGTGCTGTCCGAGGTGTCCCCACCGACCGCGCTCGCCGCGGTGGCCGCCGCCGCGGTCACCGGCGGCCGGCTGGTGCCGACCATGTGGCAGACCCTGCGGTACGCGCTGCCGGCCTACCTGACCCCGATCGCGTTCGTCATCACGCCGGCGGGGCTCGGCCTGCTCGGCATCGGTGGCGTCCAGCGGATCGCCTTCGCCGCCGGCGTCACAGCGCTCAGCGTGGCGGTGCTCGCCGTCGCCGCCGGTGGCTGGCTGCCCGGTGTGGGCCCGGCCGGCGTACCGGAGCGGGTGCTGGGCGCTCTCGCCGGCGTCACATTGCTCTGGCTCGAACCCGTGCCGGTCACGCTCGGCGCGGCGCTCGCCGCGATCGCGGCGGCGGGTGTGATCGTTCGCCGCAGATCCGCCGGCCGGCCATCGTCCAACCCTGTGGAGGAGAAACTGTGAGACGAATCGACGTACGGCTCGCCGCGGGCCTCAGCGTGCTCGCCCTGGTCGCGGTCGGCGCCGCGGGTTGCGGAGGTCAGCAGGGCGGCGCGGCCACTGACGACACGGCCAGCGAGGTCACCTGCGAGGTGACCAAGGAGACCCGCGTCGGCATCGCCACCGGCAACGCGACGGGCGTCTACTACGTGGTCGGCAACGCCCTGGCCGGGCAGCTGTCCGAAGCGACCGGCGGCAAGCTCACCGGCACCGCCGCCGAGACCGGCGCCTCGGTGCAGAACGTCGAGCAACTGGTCGGTGGCCAGTACGACGTGGCGTTCTCGCTGTTCGACACGGCGGTCAACGCGGTGGAGGGCAAGGGCAGCTTCACCGCGCCGCAGCCGGTGCAGGCGCTGACCCGCATCTACGACAACTACACGCAGGTGGTGGTCCGCAACGACTCCGGGATCACCTCGGTGGCCGACATGCGCGGCAAGCGGATCTCCACCGGCTCACCGAAGTCCGGCACCGAGGTGATCGCGAACCGGCTGTTGCAGGCCGCCGGTCTCGACCCGGCCAAGGACATCCGGGCGCAGCGACTGGACCTCACCAAGACCGTCGAGGGGATCAAGGACGGCAGCGTCGACGGCTTCTTCTGGTCCGGTGGTCTGCCCACCGGTGGCCTCACCGACCTGTTCACCACTGCCGGCGACTCGGTGAAGTTCGTCGACATCTCGCCGTTGCTGCCGAAGATGACCACGCTGAGCCCCGGCTACCAGGAAGGCACGATCGGCCGGGACGCGTACAAGACGGCGAGCGACACCCCGACCATCGTCGTGCCCAACGTGCTGCTGGTCCGCAAGGATCTGGACGCCAACGTGGCCTGCGCGATCACCCGGACGGTGTTCGACAAGCGCGACGCTCTGGCCCAGGCCAACCCGGCGGCCAAGGGAATCTCGCTGGAAAAGGCCCGCCGGACCCTGCCGGTGCCACTGCACCGCGGCGCCGAGAAGGCGCTGAACGACCTCGGCGCGAACTGACCCGACCGGTCAGCCGTCGGCCGGCGCGGTGGCGGCGCGGGCCACACCGACCAGCCGGTCGGTGTCGGCGAGCACTGCGTCGTCGTCGGTCGGAGTGCCGGGATCGAGTCGGACCGTCCAGGTCAGACCGTCAACCCCGGCCACGCGTCGGGCCGCGACCCGCGCCGCGCCGCCGGGCACCGGCTGGTGCTCGGTGTACGCGACCGAACGGGTCACCCGGGCCCGCACCTGGTGCGGCAACTCCCCCGGGTCGAGCAGCAGGTACGTCTCGGCCGGACCGTCGGCGACCACCGTGTAGCCGTCGCGCTCGACGACGGGCTCGGCGGGGGTGACTGTCAACTGCCGGCCGGACCAGACCGCCTTGAGGATGGTGTGCCAACCGAGCCGGTGCCCTCGACCGGGCAGCCACAACCCGAGGTTGGTGGCGACCACCACCCCGTCGCCCTCGCCGTTGCCGGCGGCGGCCCAGGCCACCACCCGCTCGTCGGCGGTCAGCGGCGGCCGGTCGGCCGGCGGCAGCTTCGGCTTGCGGCTGAACAGTCCCATCTAGAGGCCTCCCGCAGCCTGCTCGCGCAACGCCCGGGCGTGCTGCTCCAGGGACAGCAGCTCACCGAAGGCGGCGAAGTACTCGTCCTTGTTGTTGACCGGGTTGATCCGCTGGATGCGTGACTTGAGGTCCCGGACCCGGGCGGTCACCGACCCGAACTGCACCCGGGCCATGGTGATCGACACGTAGCGCGGGTCCGGTTCACCGTCGATCCGCAGTGGTTCGACGGCCAGCTCACCGACCAGCGCCGCTGCCGCCAGGTCCTCGCAGGCGTCGCGGACCGACTCGATCCAGACCGCGCCGCCGGTCGCCGACGCGGCACCACCGGCCGCCGCGATGGCCGTACGCACCGCGACGTGCACCGGGTGGCGGTATTCGGTGGCTTCGATCGTGTCGAACATCGGCCCGGCCAGGACCGGTTGCTGAAGGGCGAGTTTGAGCGCCTCCCGCTCGACCATCGACTGCGGGCTGTCCACCGCCGGCTCGGGGCGGGCGGAGGTCGGCCGGGCGGCGGGGGCGGCCTCGCGGGTGCCGGACGGCGCGGTGTTGCCGGCAGCGAGCACCGCCCGCTGCACCGGCTCGATCTCCATGCCGAGGTCCATGGCGAGCTTGCGGACGTACTCCGGGCGCTTCTCCCGGTCCTTCAGGCGGGCGACCAGCGGCGCGGCGTGGCGCATCGCCTCGACCCGGCCGTCGACGGTGTCCAGGTCGAAGCGGCTGATCACGTGCCGCAGCGCGAAGTCGACGAGCGGCTCACGGCGGGCGACCAGGTCACGCACCGCCAGGTCGCCCTTGGCCAGCCGCAGGTCGCACGGGTCCATGTTGTCCGGGCTGACCGCGATGAACGTGCGCCCGACGAAGCGCTGGTCGTCTTCGAAGGCGCGCAGCGCGGCCTTCTGCCCGGCGGCGTCACCGTCGAAGGTGAAGATGATCTCGCCGGCCACCTCGTCGCTGTCGAACAGGAGCCGGCGCAGGACGGAGATGTGGTCCGCGGCGAAGGCGGTGCCGCAGGTCGCCACCGCAGTGGTCACCCCGGCCAGGTGACAGGCCATCACGTCGGTGTAACCCTCGACGATCACCGCCCGACCCTGCTTGGCGATCTCCCGCTTGGCCTGGTCGATGCCGTAGAGCACGTGCGACTTCTTGTAGATCGGCGTCTCGGGCGTGTTCAGGTACTTCGGGCCGTCGTCGTCATCGAAGAGCTTGCGTGCGCCGAAGCCGATCACGTCGCCGGCGAGGTCGCGGATCGGCCAGAGCAGCCGGCGACGGAACCTGTCGATCAGGGTGCCGGAACGGGACTCCCGGGACAGCCCGGCAGTGACCAGCTCCTGGTGGGTGAAGCCCTGCTGGCGCAGGTGCTTGGTGAGCGGGTCCCAACCCTCCGGCGCGAAGCCACAGCCGTAGCGCTCGGCGGCGGCCCGGTCGAAGCCCCGGCGGGCCAGGAACTCCCGTGCCGCCCGCGCGCCGGCGGTGCTCAGTTGCGCGCTGTAGAACTCGACGGCGGCGGCGTGCGCGGCGACCAGGCGCTGCCGCTGGCCCTGCTGCGGTCGGGGGCGGGGGGTGCCCTTGTCGTCCTCGATGTAGCGCAGTTGGATGCCGGCGCGGCCGGCCAGCCGCTCGACGGACTCCACGAAGCTGAGGTGGTCGGCGTCCATCAGGAACTTGATCGCGTCCCCGCCGGCCCCGCAGCCGAAGCAGTACCAGACGTTGCGGGCCGGGGACACGTTGAACGACGGACTCTTCTCGTCGTGGAACGGGCACAGACCCTTGAGGTTGCCGCCGCCGGCGGACTTCAGGGTGACCGTCTCGGAGATCACATCCCCGATCGAGGTGCGTTCCCGGACCAGTGCGATGTCCTCGTCCCGGATCCGCCCAGCCATGCGCCACCCCCTCGCCGTACATCCTGCCCTGCCGGACCGACGACACGCCGGCCGGGGGACGCCGGTGTGGCGGCGGCCGCTGCCTGCTGGGCGGTTCCGGCCCGCCGGCCGGGTCCGCGCGGGGACCATGACCAGATGCGCCGGGTACGCAGCCAAGCCCCCCGCCTGCCGAGATGGCTGGCCGGACGGGTCGGGCTACCCGAACAGACCCCGGGTGCGGACGAAGCCGGACACCGGCACGCCACCTGGCTGGAGCTCTTCCTCGACATCATCTTCGTGTACGCGCTGGCGGCGGTGGTGGCTCGGCTGGGTGACGAGCCGAGCCCGTCGCCGACCGACGTACTGGCCGTGATCGGGCTCTTCGTGGTGGTCCAGTGGGCCTGGATGGGACAGGTCTACTACGACACCCGGTTCGACCCGGACGACGCGCTGCACCGGGTGCTGGTGCTCGTCGCGCTCGTGGGCGCGGGCGCGATGACCCTCGGGGTCGACGAGGTGCCGGAGAGCGTCCTCCTGCCCATCGGGTACCTGATCGTGCGGGGTGTGCTGCTCCTGCTGTACCTACGCGCCCGTTCCACCAGCCCGATGGCCCGGATGGTGACGACCATCTACCTGATCGGCTTCGGGTCAGGCTGGTTGATCTGGTTGGTGTCGCTGATCGTGCCCACCGAACTGCGGCCCGTCCTGTGGATCGTCGCGATGCTGATCGAACTGTCCACGCCCTGGGTCGGGGCACGTTGGCTCAACCGCTGGCCGGTGGACAACAGGCACCTGCCGGAACGGATCGGGCAGTTCACCATCATCGTGCTGGGTAGCGCGCTGGCCAGCCTGCTCTTCGCCGTGCCGGACCATCCTCCGCCCCACATGATCCTCACCGCGGCGTTGGCCTTCCTGATCCCGGCGGCCGTCTGGTGGGTCTACACCACATTCGTCACCACCCGCCTTCTCCAACGCCGGCTGCGTGGCGGGCAGGCGTACAGCTACCTGCACATTCCGCTCGGCGGTGCGCTGCTGCTGCTCGGCTGGTCACTCGGGCAGGTGGTCCGGCTGGTCGACGACGACGCCAACCACCTGCCGCTGGAGTTGCGGCTGCTGCTCGGCGCGTCGATGGTGATCTGGACGCTCTGCGGTCTCGCCCTGTACTGGCTGTGGACCCGGCCGAGCGCCGCCCGGTTCGCGATCGCCGTCTACGGGGTGGTCTCGGTCTCGCTGATCACCGTGACTGTGCACCAACCGAGGCTGATGCTGTCGCTGCTCTCCCTGGCCGTCGTCGGATACGCCGTCCTGGTCAGCCGGCGACTCGCCAAGGCCGGCCAGGCGAATCAGACGCCCGAGGGCTGAGCGGCGCTCAGGCCACCCGGGCCGGCTCGCCGACGCTCGTCTCCTCGGCCGCCACCTGCTGGTTCCAGTCGGCCTTGGTGGAACGCCAGCCCTCGTCGTCCATGCCACGCCGCCAGTAGCCGGAGATGGAGAGTCGGTCGAGGGGTACGCCCCGCTCACCGCGCAACAGCCGGCGCAACTCCCGGACGAAGGCCGCCTCGCCGTGCACGAAGGCGTGCACCTGGCCGGCCGGGAACTCCAACGCGCGTACCGCCGCGACCAGCGCCTCGCCCACCGGGCGTTCGCCACGGTGCAGCCAGGTCAACTCGACCGCCCCGGGGCTGAGCAGCTTCTGCTCCTCCGCCGGGTCGGCGATCTCCACGAAGACATGGGCCGGGGCACCCAGCGGAAGGCGCTCCAGCGCGGCGGCGATCGCCGGCAGGGCGCTCTCGTCACCGACAAGCAGGTGCCAGTCCGCGTCCGGGTTCGGGGCGTACGCGCCGCCGGGGCCGACGAAGTGCACCGGATCGCCGGCACGCAGCGCGGCGGCCCACGGGCCGGCCAACCCCTCGTCGCCGTGGTGCACCACATCGACGGTCAGCTCCCCGGCCAGCGGATCCCAGCGCCGCACGGTGTACGCGCGCAGCCGGGGCCACTGCTCCCGGGGCAGGTCCCGGCGGATCGCGGCGAGGTCCAACGGCTGCGGGTACGCGACGTTCGGCTGCGGGAACACCACCTTGATGTAGTGGTCGGTGAACTCGCCCACCGGCAGGCCGACCAGTTCGTCCCCACCGAGGACGAGCCGGATCAGGTGTGGGGTGGGCCGCTCGGTGCGCAGCACCCGGGCCGAGGTGACGTTCCTGGGGCGTTCCGTCATACCAGTTAGGCTAGCCTAAGTTGACGTGTGATCAAGCGGGGGTGTCCCGTTGCCGACCAGGCGGGTGTGCCAGGCCACCGCCGCCGGATCGGTGAGCGAGGCGACCTGGTCGATCACCACCCGCAATCTGGCCCGGTCGTCCGGGGCAGCCCGCCACAGCGGGACGAAGATCGGGTCGAGCCCTTCCGGGGCACTCCGGACCAGCGCGGCGACCAACTCCGCGAGCATCGTCCGCTGCCGCTCGTAGCGGCCCCGGAAGCCGCTGCGACGCATCACGTACCGCAGCGCTATGCCCTTGAGCAGCGCGCACTGCGCCCGTACCAGGCGGGGCACCACCAGGTCGGCGGCGTAGCGGCGGTGCGGGCCCGGACCGAAGCGTTCCTCCGTCGCCGCCACCGCAGCGGACACGAACAGCCCGGTCACGCCGCTGGTGGTGGCCTTCAACGCGACCTGCGCGCGATGGCTGCCGTCGTAGCCGGCGAGCGGGGCGAGCAGCGGACCGGCCAGCAGATCGACGAGCACCTCGGCCAGGTCCGCCTCGGACTCGCCGGAGTAGGCGGCGGCCACGTCGGCGCAGAGCGCGGCCCGCTCGTCGGCGTCGGTGAGCAGCGGGTGCAACGTGACATAACCACCGTGGATGCCGTCCTCCACGTCGTGCACCGAGTACGCGACGTCGTCGGCCCAGTCCATCACCTGGGCCTCCAGGCAACGCCGGTCGCCGGGTGCGCCGGCCCGGATCCAGTCGAAGACGGCCGCGTCGTCGGCGTACACCCCGAACTTGCGCTCCCCCGGCCGGCGCGGCCAGGGGTACTTGCCGATCGCGTCCAGCGACGCCCGGGTCAGGTTCAGCCCGGCGGACGAGCCGTCCGGGGCGAGCACCTTCGCCTCGAGGCGGGTCAACACCCGCAGGGTCTGCGCGTTGCCCTCGAAGCCGCCGCACGGCGTGGCGAGCAGATCCAAGGCAGCCTCGCCGTTGTGCCCGAACGGCGGGTGCCCGAGGTCGTGCGCGAGCCCCGCGACGTCCACCACGTCCGGGTCGCAGCCCAGCCGGGAACCCATCTCCCGGGCGATCTGGGCCACCTCCAACGAGTGGGTCAGCCGCGTACGCAGGAAGTCGTCGGTGCCGGCGGTGTGCACCTGGGTCTTGGTGGCCAGCCGGCGAAACGCCGCCGAGTGCAGCACCCGGGCCCGGTCGCGTTCGTACGGCGACCGGCGATGTCCGGTGTCCTTGGGCGGCTCCTCGACCAACCGGGCGTCCGCCGCCCCCGGCTCACTTCTCACGCAGCCGGCACAGTTCGCGACTGCGGGGCTCGCAAGACCGGCTCACTCCTCGCGCTCACGGAGGACGCAGAACTCGTTGCCCTCGGGGTCGGCCAGCACCGTCCACTCGACGTCGCCCTGACCGATGTCGACGTGCCGGGCGCCCATGTCGACCAGGCGCTCGACCTCAGCCTCCAGATCGGCGGGGCGCAGGTCGAGGTGCAGCCGGTTCTTGCGGTCCTTGCCCTCGGTCACCGGCACGAAGACCAGGCCGGGCAGGCGGTCGGCGGACTGGCGGATCTCCACCTCGTCGGGCTTCTCGGTGACGACCTGATAGCCGAGCGCCTCAGCCCACCAACGGGCCAGTCGGGCCGGATCGCGGGCGTCGACAGTCAGGCTCTCCCAGACACTCGTCATGCAGTCACCTCTTCCCGTTCGACGCGGCGCCCAATCGGCCGTGTACGAGCGAGCCAAGGTTACGCCCGCCACCACTGCCCGACCTGCTCACGACGCATCGATGAATGGCACACAACCACCGATTGGCCCCCAGTTGCCGACCGATCGCCGAGGGTTACGGTCTCGCGGTCGGAAGTCGCCACCGGTAGCGTTCCCAGCGCGGAACGTGACCAGCCGACTGACACGCAGAGCCGACCGGTGAGGGGTAACGCTCGTGGACGCAGACACGGTGATGGGACCGGAGCTACGCGGGCTGCGCCAGCGCCGACCCGACATCGCCGGCACGGTGCTCGCGGGCACCGACGGCCTGCTCATCTCCAGCGA
Organism: Micromonospora sp. DT15; assembly: GCF_049841475.1. Classification (NCBI taxonomy): domain Bacteria; kingdom Bacillati; phylum Actinomycetota; class Actinomycetes; order Micromonosporales; family Micromonosporaceae; genus Micromonospora; species Micromonospora sp. DT15. Next base: position 109,767 of record NZ_JBNCKJ010000015.1, on the reverse strand, counting down.
CCTACCCAGCACCGACGCCACCCATCTCGCCGCGCTCGCCGCCGCGAGTTTCGGGCTCGGGCACCGGGTGGCCGACACCGTCCGGCATGGTGAGTTCCGGGAGTCGGTCGTGTGCACCACAGCAGGCTGCGTGGTCACCTACCCGGCCGGGCGCAGCGCCCTGCTGACCCTCGTCACCGCGTCGGCGGCGGACGACCTGGAGGCGCTGCACGAGGAGGCGCGGGTGGTGGCCCGTCGGGCAGGGTCGTTCCTGGACATTCGCGGCGCGGGCATCGGCGCGACAGCCGTACCGGACGCGCACGCCCCGCTGGCCACGCGTACCCCGATGGCGACCCTGCCGGCGCAGTTGCGCCGCTCGTCCCGACCGACCTGGCGTCGTCCGCCGATCTGAACGCCGGCGGCGGCCCGGTGACCGGGCCGCCGCCGGCGTGCGTCAACGGCTGTCCGACCCGCCGCTCTCCACGACCGCCCGGCCGGCCTCCAGCCGGGCCACCGGCACCCGGAACGGCGAACAGGACACGTAGTCCAGGCCGACCTCGTGGAAGAAGTGCACCGAGTCCGGGTCACCGCCGTGCTCACCGCAGACACCGAGCTTGAGCCCGGGGCGGGCGGCCCGGCCCTCCTCGGCGGCGATCCGCACCAGCCGACCGACACCGTCGCGGTCGATCGACTCGAACGGCGAGATGCCGAAGATGCCCAACTCCAGGTAGCGCCAGAAGAACGCCCCCTCGACGTCGTCGCGCGAGAAGCCCCAGCCCATCTGGGTCAGGTCGTTGGTGCCGAAGGAGAAGAACTCGGCGGCCTCGGCGATCTGCCCGGCGGTCAACGCCGCCCGGGGCACCTCGATCATGGTGCCGATCAGCACCTCGACGCCGCTGTCCCCGACCACCTCGGCAATGATCTTCTCGGCCTCGGCGCGAACCGTCTCCAGCTCCTGCACCGCCCCGACCAGCGGCACCATGATCTCCGGCTTGGCCGTGCCCCCGTCGCGGGCGCAACTGACCGCCGCCTCGGCGATGGCGCGGACCTGCATCGCGAACAGGCCGGGGATGACCAGGCCGAGGCGTACACCCCGCAGCCCGAGCATCGGGTTCTCCTCGTGCATCCGCCGGACGGCGGCGAGCAGCGCCTCCTCCTTGGCCACGTCCTCGCCGCGTTCCTGCGCGACAGCCACGTTGACGGCGAGCTGCTCCAACGGCGGCAGGAACTCGTGCAACGGCGGATCGATGAGCCGGACGGTGACCGGCAGGCCGTCCATCTCGCGGAAGATCTCCTCGAAGTCGGCCCGCTGCAACGGCAGCAACGCCGCCAGCGCCGCCTCCCGCTCACCCGGGGCCCGGGCCAGGATCAGCCGCTCGACCAGCTCCCGCCGGTCACCGAGGAACATGTGCTCGGTGCGGCACAACCCGATGCCCTCGGCGCCGAAGCGCCGGGCCCGAGCGGCGTCCGCGCCGGTGTCGGCGTTCGTGCGGACCGCCAGCCGCCGCTTGCCGTCGGCGTGCGTCATGATCCGGTGTACGGCCCGGACCAGCGCGTTGTCGATGTGCTCGGGGTCGAGGCTGCCCTCGAAGTACTGCACGACCTCGGAGGGCATGACCGGCACCTCGCCGAGGTAGACCTTGCCGGTGGTGCCGTCGATGGACACCACATCGCCCTCGGCGACGGTCTGGCCGGCGACAGTGAACCGCTTCGCCGGCACGTTCACCTCGATCTCGTCGGCACCGGAGACGCAGGTCTTACCCATGCCCCGGGCCACCACCGCCGCGTGACTGGTCTTGCCGCCGCGCGAGGTCAGGATGCCCTTCGCGGCGATCATGCCGTTCAGGTCGTCCGGGTTGGTCTCCCGGCGCACCAGGATCACCGACTTCCCCTCGGCGGCCAGCTCGACGGCTCGGGCGGAGGTGAACACCACAGTGCCGGACGCCGCGCCCGGCGACGCGCCGATGCCAGTGGCGACCGGCTGGAACTCGTGGTCGAGCTGGAAGCGCGGGAACATCAGCTGGGCCAGTTGCGCGCCATTGACCCGGTGCAGCGCCTCATCCAGGTCGATCAGGCCCTCGTCGACGAGCTGTCCGGCGATGACGAACGCGGCGGCGGCGGTGCGTTTGCCGACCCGGGTCTGCAGCATCCACAGCTTGCCGCGTTCGATGGTGAACTCGATGTCGCAGAGGTCCTTGTAGTGCTCCTCCAGCCGCGCCATGATGCCGAGCAGCTCGTCGTAGGACGCCTTGTCGAGCTGCTCCAACTCCTGCAACGGCACCGTGTTGCGGATGCCGGCGACCACGTCCTCACCCTGGGCGTTGGCCAGGTAGTCGCCGTAGATGCCCTGCGCCCCGCTGGCCGGGTCACGGGTGAACGCGACACCGGTGCCGGAGTCGGGCCCGAGGTTGCCGAAGACCATCGTCACCACGTTGACAGCGGTGCCGAGGTCGGTCGGGATCCGCTCCTGGCGACGGTAGAGCACCGCGCGCTCGGCGTTCCACGACTCGAAGACCGCCCGGATGGCCAGGTCGAGCTGTTCGCGTGGCTGCTGCGGGAACTCCCGGCCGGTGTGCTTCAAGAAGATCTTCTTGTACGCGTCGACCAGCCCCCGCAGGTCGTCGGCGTCCAGATCCAGGTCGTTGTGGGTGCCCTTGGCGTGCTTGGCCTCGTCGAGCGCGTGCTCGAACTCCTCGCCCGGCACCTCGCAGACGGTCTTGCCGAACATCTGGATGAGTCGCCGGTAGGAGTCCCAGGCGAACCGCTCGTTGTTGCCGGCCTGGGCTGCGAGTCCTTCCACGCTCTGGTCGTTGAGACCGACGTTGAGGACGGTCTCCATCATGCCGGGCATGGAGAACTTGGCACCGGAGCGGACGGAGACCAGCAGTGGGTCCTGCGGGTCACCGAGGCGCTTGCCCATCGCCCGCTCCAGCGACTCCAGGTGCGCCTCGATCTGACCGGCGAGCCCGTCCGGCTCCCGTCCCGTCGCGAGGTACGCCTGGCACGCCTCGGTGGTGATGGTGAAGCCGGGCGGAACGGGCAGGCCCAGATTGGTCATCTCGGCGAGGTTTGCCCCCTTGCCGCCCAGCAACTCCTTGAGCTCCTTGTTGCCTTCGGAGAAGTCGTAGACGTACTTGTGATCGACGGTCTCTTGCGCTGCCACCAGAGCCTCCACAACACACGCGCCGGATTGACACTTAACGAAGGTTCAGTTTTCTTCTTCCCCGGGACGGACCGCCGGTAATCCCGGGGTCAACGTCGATCGGTGGGCGAAGATTAAGCGACCATCGACTGACCTGGGACCGTTCGGTGACAATTGGCACAGCTATCACGACTATCCGTGTTCGTACCGGTTTTTGGGAACGCTTCCATGCGCACCAACACGCATACGGCCGAGCGTCGTACGCTTGACGGCACGCCGCCGGTGAACCTCACTTTTGCCATAACCGACGCGAATACACCCCCCGGAGTCGCCGCCGTGTCGACCACCCCCTCCCCCGGCCCCACCGCCGTCCCCGCACCGCTCTCGGCGGGGGAACCGGACGCGGCCACACTGGCCCGCACGGCCGAGCAGACAGCAAGCGCGTTGCTCGCCCCGGCGGCCCCCCACCGGCTGGCCGACGTCGTGCCCGCCCCACAGCACGTCCAGCCGGACCCGACCGCCGACTGGACCCTCCCAGCCGAAGCCGTCATCGTGTCCAGCGCCGACCCCGCCGCGTTGGCGGTCGCCGAGCAGCTCGCCCAGCTCCTGCGTCCGGCCACCGGCTACCCGCTGCCGGTCACCGACGCCACCACGCCGGAGCCCGCCGGTGGCATCGCGCTGGCGCTCAACGGCAGCGCCGACCTCGGCGCGGAGGGCTACCGCCTCGACATCGCCACCGACGGAGTGAACGTCGCCGCCGCCACCGCCGCCGGCCTCTATTACGGCGTACAGACGCTGCGCCAACTGCTGCCAGCGGCGATCGAGAGCACCACCCCGGTCACCGAACGCTGGGTGCTGCCCGGCGGGACCATCACCGACGCACCCCGGTTCCCCTACCGGGGCGCGATGCTCGACGTCGCGCGGCACTTCTTCGCCGTCGAGGACGTGCTGCGGGTGGTCGACCACCTGGCCCGCTACAAGCTCAACCACCTGCACCTGCACCTCACCGACGACCAGGGCTGGCGCATCACCGTCGACTCCTGGCCGAAGCTGACCAGCATCGGCGGCACGACAGAGGTCGGCGGCGGCCCCGGCGGGCACTACACGAAGGCCGACTACGCGCGGATCGTCTCCTACGCGGCAGCCCGCCACATCACCGTCGTCCCGGAGATCGACCTGCCGGGGCACACCAACTCGGCGCTGGTCGCGTACCCGGAGCTGGCACCGGACAAGATCGCACCGCCGCCGTACACCGGCACCGAGGTCGGCTTCAGCTACGTCGACCCGGCCGACGAGCGCACGTACGACTTCGTCGCCGACGTGCTGGGCGAGGTGGCCGCGCTCACCCCCGGCCCCTGGCTGCACGTCGGCGGCGACGAGGCGTTCAAGGTCAAGGGCGAGGTCTACACCGGTTTCGTCGAGCGGGTCCAGCGCATCGTGGCCGACCTCGGCAAGACCGTCGTCGGCTGGCACCAGCTCGCGCCAGCCGCCCACCTCGACGGGCGGGTCCTGCAGTGGTGGGGCACGAACGGCGAGGACCCCACCACCGTCGACGCCGTACGCCGGGGCGCCCGGCTGATCGTCTCCCCCGGCAACCACGCCTACCTGGACATGAAGTACGCCCCGGACACCCCGATCGGGCACGACTGGGCCGGCCTCATCGACGTGCGAAAGGCGTACGACTGGGATCCGGGCACGCACGTCGCCGGCGTACCCACCGAGGCGGTTCTCGGTGTGGAGGCCCCGCTCTGGACCGAATCGGTCACCTCGCTGGCCGACATCGAACTGCTGCTCCTGCCCCGCCTCCCGGCCATCGCCGAGTTGGGCTGGTCACCCCGGGCAAGCCACGACTGGGCCGACTTCCGCGACCGCCTGGCCGGCCAAGGCCCGCGCTGGACGACGGCCGGGATCACCTTCCACCGCGCGCCCGAGATCCCCTGGCCAACCACCCCGATCATCCCCACCCAACCCAACCCGGCGGTCCCGAGCCAGGGCAACACGACCCGAGAGGGTGCCAACCCGATATAGGCCCGATTCCGGTGGTCGCTGCAGATCGCCGATATCGCGGCATCCTTCAGCCAGGACGCCCCACATGGCCGACCCGGCGTGGGTCGCTCGACGCCGGATGTCCGATATCAGGCTTAACGTCCCGTGGCCGGGGCCACCCGGATGGCGGAATCGTCGGCCTGGCGGGGTCGTTATACCTGGCACGGCACCGCGACTGTCGGTCGTCGGTGCAGGGCAGCCGCCGGGAACACCGGCCGGGCCGCCCCAGTTACATCCCGCGCACAGCGCAGCAGCACCGGCAAAGAACCCGGCGGAATGATCCGCCGCCCCGCACCGTTGTGCTCTGTCCCGACGCCGGCCCCACGGGCCGCCGGGACGAGAACATTGCGTATCTCCCGCGCGGATCGCTGTCCCCTGTCACGCCGCGCGGCACCCCCGATGAAGCAGAGGAGCACGCCATCATGCGTACCGATCTGATTCGTAAGACCGCTCTGACCGCCGCTGGCCTCGCGTTCACCGGTGGCGCCATCGTCGGACCCGTCACCACCGCGTTCGCCACCCCGAACACCGGCAAGCCGGCGTCGCAGGCGCAGACCGACCGCAAGGGCCACGGTGAGCGTCAGCTGGGCGTGCGCTACGAAGCCCAGCCGAACTTCTACTACTGCGGCCCCGCCGCCGCCCGCAACGCCCTTTCCGTGCAGGGCAAGGACATCAGCGTGGACGCCATGGCCAAGGAGATGGGCACCACCGAGGCCGGCACCAACTCCATCAACGACATCACCCCGGTGCTGAACAAGGAGACCGGTAAGAACGACGCCTACCACTCCGTCGAGATCAGCACGCCCAAGGCCGATGAGAAGCAGACCGACAAGCTTCGCGCCGACGTCGTCAAGACCGTCGACGACGGACGGGCCGTGGTCGCGAACATCGCCGGCACCACCACCGACACCGACGGTGGTATCCACTCCTTCGAGGGTGGGCACTACATCAGCGTCGTCGGCTACCGCGACAACGGCAACATCGTCAAGATCGCCGACTCCGCCGACCCGAACACCGCCTCGTACGAGGTCACCATCGAGCACCTGGCGGACTGGATCGCCACCCGCGGCTACGCCACCAGCTGAGCACCACCCAACTCGGAAGGGCCGGACCCCACCACGGGGTCCGGCCCTTCCGCATGCCCAACGCCCCGCGCCCCGCGCCCCGCGCCCCGCGCCCCGCGCCCCGCGCCCCGCGCCCCGCGCCCCGCGCCCCGCGCCCCGCGCCCAAGATCCGAGCAAGATCCCCGATGTTGCTGCCTCCGACACGCCGGAGACACCAACATCCCTGATGTTGCTCGGATCTCGGCGACGAAGTATCCGGCGCGGGGTCCGTTGGCTGCGTCACGGGCCCTTTAAAGCTGATGTCGTAGACGAATCAGCGTCACCAGGGCAGCCGCGAAGCAACGTCGCAATGGGACCTGCCGGGCAACCCGGTGGCGGCACCTGCAGGGCAACTCGCCACGGCAACTCGCCACGGCAACCCACAGGGCAACACGGTGACGGCAAGCGGTGGTGGTAGCCGCAGGGCAGGGCAACACTGTGGCGGCAGCCACAGAGCAACAAGCGGTCGCGGCAGCCGCAGGGCAATAACGGTGGCGGCCACAGAGCAGCGCGAGTCAGTGGCACCGCCGGACGGCGCACGGCCGAGCCCAGGTCATGACTCGTTTACGACATCAGCTCGATAGCGTGCCGCACCCCTACGTCCACCCCTGCTCCCGGCCGGAACCGGGCCGGGAGCCTGCGAAGAAGATCCGACGGCGACGACCCCACGAGGGTCGAGGACTCAGCCGCCGGAGTCGTCCATCTCGGCACCCTCGGGGACCGTGTCGTCGTCCCGGCTGGCCAGCCAACCCTCCGGCAGGAAGACCTTGCCGGGCGAGTTGGTACGCCCGCGCGGCTGCCCGAGGGCGGTCATCGGGAACGGCTCCGCCGGGTCGAGCTTGCCGAGCAGGTCGTCGAGCTGGGCCAGGCTTTCGATCATCGCCAGCGAGCGCCGCAGCTCACCGCCGACGGGGAAGCCCTTGAGGTACCAGGCGACGTGCTTGCGGAAGTCGGTGCAGCCGTCGCGTTCACCTCGGGCCGGGTTGCGGGCGCCGGCAGTGAACTGGTCGACCAGCAGCTCGGCGTGCCGGCGCATGGTCACGGCCACCTCGCCGAGGTTAGGTAGCCGCCGCTCCGGCCGACCGTTGAAGGCGGCCTCCAGGTCGGCGAAGAGCCACGGCCGGCCCAGGCAGCCGCGCCCGATGACCACGCCGTCGACGCCGGTGTGGGCCACCATGCGCAGCGCGTCGTCGGCTTCCCAGATGTCGCCGTTGCCGAGCACCGGCACATCGAGGGCCTGCTTCAGGGTGGCGATCGCGTCCCAGTCGGCGGTGCCCGAGTAGCGCTGCGAGGCCGTGCGCCCGTGCAGGGCCACCGCTGCCACGCCGGCCTCCTGGGCGGCGAGCCCGGCTTCGACGTACGTCAGGTGGTCGTCGTCGATGCCCTTGCGCATCTTGACAGTGACCGGCACGCCGGACGGTGCCGCGGCGGCCACCGCGGCCCGCACGAGTCGCGCGAAGAGCCGCCGCCGCCACGGCAGCGCCGCGCCGCCACCGCGCCGGGTGACCTTCGGGACCGGGCAGCCGAAGTTGAGGTCGATGTGATCGGCCAGGTTGCGCTCGACGACGATCCGCACGGCGGCGGCGGTGATCTCCGGATCGGTGCCGTAGAGCTGGAGACTGCGGGGCTTCTCGTCGTCGCCGAACGCGATCATGCGCAGCGTCTTCGGGTTGCGCTCGACAAGCGCCCGAGTGGTGATCATCTCGCAGACGTAGATGCCGCCGCCCTGCTCGCGACAGAGCCGACGGAACCCGATGTTGGTGATCCCAGCCATCGGCGCGAGCACGACCGGCGGCCACACCTGGTGCTGGCCGAGAGTCAGCGGGCGCAGCGCGGGCACGGTCGAGGCAGTCACCGGACAAGTGTACGGGGCCCCGACCGGCGCTCATCGCGTCGGCCGAGGCCCCGTGCGCAGAGTCTCAGCAGCCCGGGAGACGCTCGATCAGGTAGCGCTCGACCTGGTCCAGGGAGACGCGCTCCTGGGCCATGGTGTCCCGGTTGCGCACCGTCACCGCGTTGTCGTCAAGGGTGTCGAAGTCGACGGTGACGCAGAACGGGGTGCCGATCTCGTCCTGCCGCCGGTAGCGACGCCCGATCGCCTGCGAGTCGTCGAACTCCACCACCCAGCGCTTGCGCAGCAGGGTCGCGAGATCCTTGGCCTTGGGCGACAGCGCCTCGTTGCGGGACAGCGGCAGCACCGCCACCTTGACCGGGGCGAGCCTCGGGTCGAACCGCATCACGGTGCGCTTGTCCACGCCGCCCTTGGTGTTCGGCGCCTCGTCCTCGTCGTACGCCTCCAGCAGGAAGGCGAGCACCGCGCGGGTCAGACCCGCGGCCGGCTCGATGACGTACGGCATCCAGCGCTCACTCTTGCTCTGGTCGAAGTACGACAGGTCGACGCCGGAGTGCTTGCTGTGCGTGGAGAGGTCGAAGTCGGTGCGGTTGGCGACACCCTCAAGCTCGGCGAACTCGGTGCCACCGAACTGGAAGCGGTACTCGATGTCCACGGTCCGCTTCGAGTAGTGCGACAGCTTCTCCTTGGGGTGCTCGAACAGCCGCAGATTGTCCGCCGAGAGGCCGAGGTCGAGGTACCAGTTCCAGCGCTCCTGGAGCCAGTACTCGTGCCACTGCTCGTCGGTGCCCGGCTCGACGAAGAACTCCATCTCCATCTGCTCGAACTCTCGGGTCCGGAAGATGAAGTTGCCCGGGGTGATCTCGTTGCGGAACGACTTGCCGGTCTGCGCGATGCCGAACGGGGGCTTCTTGCGGGCGACCGTCTCGACGTTCTTGTAGTTGACGAAGATGCCCTGCGCGGTCTCCGGGCGCAGGTAGTGCAGCCCCTCGTCGCTCTCCACCGGGCCCAGGTAGGTCTTCATCAGGCCGTTGAACATCTTCGGCTCAGTGAAGGTGCCCTTGTTGCCGCAGTTGGGGCAGTTCAGCTCGGCCAGCGAGGTGAGCGGCTTGCCGTGCTTCTCGGCGTACGCCTCTTCCAGGTGGTCAGCCCGGAACCGCTTGTGACAGAACTGGCACTCGGTGAGCGGGTCGACGAACTCGGCGATGTGGCCGGACGCCTCCCACACCTTGCGGGACAGGATCACCGCGGAGTCCAGGCCGACGACGTCGTCGCGCTGCTGGACCATCGTCTTCCACCACTGCCGGCGGACGTTCTCCTTGAGCTCCACGCCGAGCGGACCGTAGTCCCACGCCGATCGGGTGCCCCCGTAGATCTCACTGGAGGGGAAGACGAAGCCTCGGCGCTTGGCGAGGCTGACGACGGCGTCGATACGGTCGGCTGGCATGTTTCCTCCTACGCCGGCTGGCGGTCGGCGGGGGCGAGATGTGGATGGAACGGTCGGTTCGGGACAACGGTACGACCACCGTCCCCCCGAGCCCAGCAGAATACCGGGGACGGGTCAGCTGACCTCGCAGACCTCCACGCCGCCGGTCTGCCCGTCCTGCCCGAGGCTGACCTGTTGCCGCTCCCGGTCGCCGCCGTCGAGGGTCACGTCGACCGGCACGGTCAGGTAGGTGGTGTCCACCTCGCCCACCCGGAACGCTGTCACCTGCGGTTCGGCGGCGGCGCGCCGTTCGAACTCCGGCCGGGACTCACGCCGCTGCGCGTCGTCGCAGAGCTGGTCGTACGCCCGCCCGTAGTTCCGCTCGACGAGCGCCTGGTAGTAGTCGCCGGTCACGGTGCGGGCCTGTTCCCGAATGGCCTGGACTCCGCTGACGGCCAGGCCGACGACGGCGGTGCCACCGCCGCCGCAGCAGAGCACCACGGCGAGCGCGCCGACGCCGAGGCCGATCCAGAGCCGAGTCCGGCGGCCCTCGGTGGGCGGCGCGGCGAACGGCGGAGCCACCCCGGGACCGGGTGGCGGGGCGGGTGCGGTCATAGGAGCAGCGTAGTGTCCGGCGGCTCAGCGGTAAGGACCCGCAGCCCGATCACTCTCGGCGACGACCACGGCCCCGCCGGGGGCGGCGGTGGCCAGCGCCTCGTACGCGGAGGGCTCGTCGACGGACTCGGCGAGCAGCGGCACGGCGCTGACCTTGACCTCGAAGGCGCCCAGCGCCCGCCGGTACGTGCCGACCGACTCCCATTCGGTGACCAGTGACCAGTGCCGGGGGTCGTCCAACGCCCGGACCAGTTGGCCGCGCAGGTAGCCGGGCCGGGCGGCCAGCGCGGTGAGGGCGGCGTGCGCCCGTTCGGTGAAGCCGTCGGCGGCATCGACGTCGACCACGAACCGGTTGGTCACCAGCACCGGGGGTTCCTCCTCGTAGAGTCTGTGGGATGCAGCGTACGCAGCGCCCTCTGCTCGCCCGGTTGGCCGGGGCGAACCCGACGTCGGTGTTCCTGCTCACCCTGGTGGTGGTGCTGGTGGCGTTCTTCACGCCCGGGGTGATCGGCGGGCTGCTCACGCTCGCGCTCGCCGGCGTCCTGATCGCCCTGTTGGCGACGACCTGGGCGGTTCAGGCGCCGCAGACCCGGCTGATCCGGCTGGTGATGCTCACCCTGCTGGTGGCTGTGGGTCTCGCGAAGCTCCTCTGACATGCAATCATGCGTTTTTGACAATCATTATCGTTGCCACGGACAGTTGACGACATGACCATCCGCGCCACGTACCGTGTCCTGGCCGCCGCGACCGCCCTCCTCGCCCTGGGCGCTGGAGCCGGCTGCTCCACCGGCGGTGCCGCCGGCGCCGACCCTCAGCGAGTCGACGTGGTGGCCGCGTTCTACCCCCTCCAGTTCCTGGCCGAACGGATCGGCGGCGACGCCGTCCGGGTCACCAACCTGGCCAAGCCCGGCGCCGAGCCGCACGACCTGGAGCTCAACCCGAGCCAGGTCGGAGAGGTCAGCGACGCGGAGCTGATCGTCTACCTCAAGGGGTTCCAGCCGGCCGTGGACGACGCCGTGGCCCAGAACGGCGGCGACCGGGCGTTCGACGTGACGAGCGTGCAACCGCTGTTGGACGCGTCCGCCGGCGGGCACGACCACGAGGGCGAAGAGGGGCACGCCGAGGAGAGCGGCGGCAAGGACCCGCACGTCTGGCTCGACCCGACCCGGCTGGCCGGCATCGGCGACCAGCTCGCCCAGCGGCTCGGCAAGGCCGACCCGGACCACGCCGCCGACTACACCGCCCGGGCGACTGCCCTGCGCGCCGACCTGACGACACTGGACGGCGAGTTCAAGCAGGGTCTGGCGACCTGCCAGCGGCGGGAGATCGTGACCAGCCACGCCGCGTTCGGGTACCTCGCCGACCGCTACCAGCTCGACCAGGTCGGCATCACCGGGCTGAGCCCGGACGTCGAGCCCTCGCCGCAGCGCCTCGCGCACGTGATCGAGGAGGCCAAGGAGCACCAGGCCACGACGATCTTCTTCGAGACCCTGGTCAGCCCGAAGGTGGCCGAGACCATCGCCGGTCAGGTCGGCGCGAAGACCGCCGTGCTCGACCCGATCGAAGGGCTCGCCGCCGGCAGCGACGGGGACTACCTTTCGGTGATGCGCACCAACCTGCGGACCCTGCAGACGGCCTTGAGCTGCTCGTGACCTCACCTGTCATCACCGTCGAGCACGGGGTGGTCGGCTACGACGGCCGCCCCGTGCTCCGGGACATCTCGCTCACCGTGACCGCCGGCGAGGTGGTCGCGATCCTCGGCGCCAACGGCTCGGGCAAGTCCACCCTGATCCGCGCTGTGCTCGGGCTGGTGCCGATCAGCGCCGGCTCGGTCACCCTCTTCGACCGGCCGTTGCGCCGGTTCCGGCAATGGGCACGCATCGGGTACGTCCCGCAGCGCCTGGGCGCCGGCGGCGGCGTACCGGCGACCGTCCGGGAGGTGGTGGCCTCCGGCCGGCTGGCCCGTCGGGGGGTGCTTCGTCCGCCGGGTCGAGCCGACCGGGCCGCCGTCGACGCGGCGCTGGGCGCGGTCGGGCTCGCCGACCGGGCCGGTGACCCGGTGTCCACGCTCTCCGGCGGCCAGCAGCAGCGCACCCTGATCGCCCGTGCCCTGGCCGGCCAGCCGGAGCTGCTGGTGCTCGACGAGCCCACCGCCGGGGTGGACGCGGCCAGCCAGGAGGCCTTCGCCGGCGCGCTGCGCGATTTCGTCGCCGACGGCGGAACGGTGCTGCTCGTCGCCCACGAGCTGGGCCCGCTGCGACCGGTGATCAGCCGGGCCGTCGTCGTCCATGAGGGTCGCATCGCCCACGACGGCGCGGTGCCCGACCCGGCCGGCCATCACGCGGAACCCGACCACGACCACGTGCACCCGCACTGCTACGACGAGCCCGCCGGGCTGTGGAGCAACTGACCCATGGAACTCTTCCAGTACCCCTACATGCAGCGCGCCCTGATCGGCGCGCTGGTGATCGGCCTGGCCGCGCCGGCGCTCGGCATCTACCTGGTGCAGCGCCGGCTGGCGTTGATCGGCGATGGTGTGGGGCACGTGGCGCTGACCGGCGTCGGCGCGGGGTTGCTGCTCAACCGCTCCCCGGTGCTGGTCGCGGTGATCGCCGCCACCATCGGCGCGATCGCCATCGAGATCGTCCGGGCCCGTGGGCGTACCTCCGGTGATCTGGCTCTGGCTCTGCTCTTCTACGGCGGCATCGCGGGTGGCGTACTCCTGGTCGGCCTCTCCGACGCGACCAGCGCGAACCTCAACGCCTACCTGTTCGGGTCGCTGACCACCATCTCGCCCGCCGACCTGACCACCATCGCGGTGCTCGGCGCGGCGATCCTGGTCACGATGATCGCGTTGCGGCCGGCGCTCTTCGCGGTCAGTCACGACGAGGAGTACGCCCGGGTCTCCGGTCTGCCGGTCCGCACGCTGAACCTGCTGATCGCGGTCGCCACAGCGGTCACCGTGACCATCGCCATGCGGGCCGTCGGCGTGCTGCTGATCAGCGCGCTGATGGTGGTGCCGGTTGCCACCGCCCAGCAGGTCACCCGGGGTTTCCGCAGCACGATGGCCGCCGCGATGGCGCTCGGGCTCTTCGCCGCCGGCTCGGGTGTCTGGGTGGCGGCCACGGCGGACACCGCGCCGGGCGCCTCGGTGGTGCTGGTGGCGATCGCCTCGTTCCTGGTGGTGGCCGTGGCCGGCGCTGTCTGGCGGGTCGTGCGCCGCCGGACGACGCCGACCGCCGTACCGACACCGGAACCTCACGAGGTCGTGCTGAGCTGAGCCTGGTCAGCGCGACGTCGGTGGTATTGGTTACCGTTGCAGGATGACCAGCGCGACGGGCTACGACGGGTTCGACGGGGCCAGCGAACTGCTCCGCGCCCTGTCCGCTCCCATTCGGCTGGCCATCGTCAGCGAGCTGGCCGACGGCGAGCGGTGCGTGCACGAGTTGGTGGAGAAGCTCGGCGCGGCGCAACCACTGGTCTCCCAGCACCTGCGGGTGTTGCGCGGAGCGGGCGTGGTGCGCGGCTCCCGCCGAGGCCGGGAGATCGCCTACAGCCTGGTCGACGAGCACGTCGCGCACATCGTGGCGGACGCGGTCAGCCACGCCGGGGAGGGATCATGAGCGAGAGCACCGCCGCGGTGCGCAACACCCGGCAGCGTTCGGCGGTGAGCGCGCTGCTGGGCGAGATGGAGGGCTTCCACAGCGCCCAGGACCTGCACGCGATGCTGCGGCAGCGCGGCGAGCGGGTCGGCCTGACCACCGTCTACCGCACCCTCCAGGGGCTCGCCGACGCCGGTGAGATCGACGTGATGCGTCCGCCGGGCGGCGAGCACCTCTACCGCCGGTGCAGCGAGGGGCACCACCACCACCTGGTCTGCCGGGTGTGCGGGCGTACGGTCGAGGTGGCCGGGCCGGCCGTGGAGAGCTGGGCCGACCGGGTCGCCGCGCAGCACGGCTACGCCGACGTCAGCCACACCCTGGAAATCTTCGGCACCTGCCCGACCTGCCCGCGCTGACCACCGGTCCGGTCGATCGCGATCCGGGCTCACTTCACGGGTGCCCCGCCAAGGCCGTTCGTGACACGCTGTCCGGCGTGAAGATCTATGCCGATCGGTTTCCGACAGCCGCCCGTCAGTTGCTCACCGACCTGCTCGTCGTCGCCTGGGTGTACGTGGCGATCCGCGGCGCGCTGTGGCTGCACGACCTGGTGCAGAAGCTCGCCGTACCCGGACAGAAGCTGGAGGGCGCGGGCAGCGGCCTCGCCGACAACCTCGCCGAAGCCGGCGGGAAGGTCGGCCGGGTGCCACTGGTCGGCGACGAGCTGACCGCTCCGTTCCGGCAGGCCGCCGACGCGGCCCGTGGGCTGGCCGACGCCGGCCGCGACCAGCAGCACCTGGTCGATCAGCTCGCCCTCGCCCTCGCCGTCGCGGTGCTGATCTTCCCGCTCGGCATCGTGCTCTTCGGTTGGTTGCCGCTACGGCTGCGCTGGATGCGCCGAGCCGGGTCGGCCGCGAAGCTGGCCGTCGGGCCGGCCGGCCGGGATCTGCTCGCCCTGCGCGCCCTGGCCACCCAGCCGCTGGGCCAACTGACCCGGATCGGCCCGGACGTCGCTGAGGCGTGGCGGCGCGGCGACGACGCGACAGTCGACGCCCTGGCCGCTCTGGAGCTGCGCCAACTCGGTCTACGCAGCCGGGGCCGCTAAAGTCGTCGGGTGTTCTACTTCCTCGTCGTCATCGCCGTCCTGCTGCTCGGCTACGCCGCTGTCCTGGTCTCCTTCCTGCGCCGGGGCAAGAAGATTCCACCTGCGGCGTACCTGGCCCTGGCCGGGCTCAACGGTCTGATCCTGGCGGGGGTGCTGGCCTGGGCGGTAGCCCGCTGACCGAAGCCGCCGACCCGCACCGCGGCCAACCCCTGCCGACCCGCACCGCGGCCAACCCCTGCCGACCCGCACCCCGGCCGACCCGCGGCGGGGTTTACGGCTTCGGCGGGATGCGGCGGCGGACATCCTCGGAGGTGGACGGGCCGGGCGACCAGCGGGCCACCCAGGGCAGCTCCTCGGACGGGGTGAGCACGCCCTCCTCCAGGCTCGCGTAGCGGCCGGCGAGGATGCGCTTCGCGGCAGCGGTGTCGACCGAGTCGGTGTTGTCCCAGAGGGCGGCGAACAGGGCGTCCACCCGCACCCGCGCCTGCCGGCAGAACAGGTCGGCCAGCTCGACGTTCTCCGGGCGGCTGTCCCGTTCGGCGGAGGCCCGGACGCAGACCGCGGACATCGCGAACAACTCGGCCCCAATGTCCACCACCCGGCCGAGGAACGCCTGCTTACGCTCCATCTTTCCCTGCCAGCGGGACATCGCGTAGAACGTCGACCGAGCCAGCTTGCGCGACGAACGCTCCACCTGGCGCAGGTGCGCGGCGAGCGGACCGAACTCGGCGTACGCCGAAGGGCTCTGCCCTCGACCGACGGCGAGCGTGGGCAGCCACTTCGCGTAGAAGGCGCCCGCTCGTGCGCCGGCTCGGGCCTTGCGGCCCAGCCCTGCGTCCGGGTCGATGATGTCGCCGGCCACCGACAGGTGGGCGTCGACCGCCTCCCGCGCGATCAGCAGGTGCATGATCTCGGTGGAGCCCTCGAAGATCCGGTTGATTCGCAGGTCGCGCAGCATCTGCTCGACGGCGGCCGGGCGTTCGCCGCGGGCGGCCAGTGAGTCGGCCGTCTCGTAGCCGCGCCCACCTCGGATCTGGATCAGCTCGTCGGCGATCTTCCAGGCCATCTCGCTGGCGTACAGCTTGACGAGTGCCGCCTCGATCCGGATGTCGTTGCGGTCGTCGTCGGCGAGCAGGCAGCAGAGGTCGAGCATCGTCTCCATGCCGTACGTGGTGGCGGCGATGAAGGAGAGTTTCTGCGCGACCGCCTCGTGCTCGCCCACCGGCCGTCCCCATTGGACCCGGTCGGCGGCCCACCCTCGGGCCACGTTCAACGCCCACTTGCCGGCGCCCACGCACATGGCCGGCAGTGAGAGCCGGCCGGTGTTCAGAGTGGTCAGGGCGATCTTCAGCCCCTTGCCCTCGCCGCCGATGACATTCTCGGCGGGGACGATCACGTCGTGGAACCGGGTCAGGCTGTTCTCCAGGCCGCGCAGGCCGATGAACTCGTTGCGCCGCTCGACGGTGATGCCGGGGCTGTCGCCGTCCACCACGAACGCGGTGATGCCGCCCCGACGTCCCTGCGTGGCCGGCACCCGGGCCATCACCACCAGCAGGGTGGCCACGATGCCGTTGGTGGCCCAGAGCTTCACCCCGTTGAGCCGGTAACCGGTGCCGTCCTCGGTCGGCTCCGCGATGGTGGCCAGCCGGGCCGGGTCGGAGCCGACGTCCGGCTCGGTGAGCAGGAACGCGGACACCTCACCGGCGGCGAGCCGGGGCAGGAAGCGTTGCTTCTGCTCGGGGGTGCCGAACATCTTCAGCGGCTGCGGCACCCCGATCGACTGGTGCGCCGAGAGCAGCGCGCCGATGGCCGGGCTGACCGAGCCGGCCAGCATGAGCGCTCGGCAGTAGTGCAGGTTACTCAGCCCGAGCCCGCCGTACTTCCGGTCGATCTTCATGCCGAACGCGCCGAGGTCGGCCAGGCCGTGGAACACCGAGTCGGGTATGGACGCGTCCCGCTCGATGGCCTCACCATCCACCTCGGAGGTCAGGAAGGCGCGGAACCGACCAAGGAACTCCTCCGCGCGAGCCACGTCGTCCGGGTCGGATCGGGGCCACGGGTCGATCAGGTCGAGCCGGAACCGGCCGAGGAACAGCTCCTTGCCGAAGCTGGGCCGGTCCCAGGTGGATTCGCGGGCGGCCTCGGCGACCTGCCGGGCTTCCTTCTCGGTGACCTGCCCGGCTTCGGCGGGCAGCGGCGCGGCGGCACCGGCCGTGGTTTCGGAGTCGGGGCCGTCCGGTGTCGGTCGGCCGTTCTGCGTCGTGGTCACGGCTGCCCCCTCGAAGCTCGGTGCGGCTACCGTCACGCTACCCCCGGTTGTTACCCAGGGGTAGCGCTGCGTGTAGATCGACGCGGTCAGTCGCCGGCAGTCGCGTCCGGGTCGTCGTCATCGTCGTCGATGTCGTCCTCACCCCAGCTGCGCCGGGCGAACGGCAGCACCATCCAGAAGGCGAGGAACCACAGCCCGGTCAGGGCGCTGAGCAGGAAGGCGATCGGCCGGTCCAGCACGAAGTCGGTAATCAGCAGCACCGCGCTGACCATGGCGATCAGCATGAAGGCGAGGCCGCCGGTCGCCATCCGGTGCGCGAAACGGACCAGCTCCGGTTTACGCCCCTGCCGGAACAGCGCCCGGTGGAACGCCACCGGCGAGATGATCATCGCGGTGGCGGCGGCCGCCGCGAGCAACGCCACGATGTAGACGTCGCGCTGGAACTCAGTGGTCTCGTTGAACCCGTTACTGAACGGCAGGGTGAGCAGGAAGGCGAAGAGGATCTGCACGCCGGTCTGGGCGACCCGCAACTCCTGCAGCAGGTCGGCGAAGTTGCGCTGCCAGCGCTGCTTCTCGGTCTCCTTGGACACGCGCTACCTCCGGTGAGACGCTACTGCCGGCGGTCCCGCCCGCCGGCAGCAACGCCAATGCCCCACCCGGCCGAGCGCGAAACAGGTTCACGACACCTGCCGTTCATCTCGGCGACGCACGTCGGCCGCCGGCGGCCTCAGGACCCGCGTCGGATCCGGCCCGCGTACCGCGCTTCCAACTCGTTGTTGTGCGCGTCGCCGTCCGGGATGTTCGCCGACAGGTAGACCGGGGGCCGCTCCCCCGCCGCCAGCAACCGCGCCACCACCTCCACTGTCACCTGCTGCGCCAGCAGCGCCGCGGTGATCGAGGAGACCGCGCCGACCGCGCCACCACCGGGCAGGGGCAGCGTCGCGTCGCCGTACGGCGCGCCGTTGTCGAGCACCACGTCGGCGAGGTCGCTCAGCTTGCGCCCGGACGGGTGCCGGGAGGCCATTTGGCCGGAGTGCCGCGCCGAGGTGATCGCCACCAGCCCGTGACCGTGCTCCTTCACCAGCGTGGCGAACTCCACCATCGCGCCGTTGACGCCCGAGTTCGAGGCGAGCACGAAGACATCGGTGGGGCGCACCGGGGCCAGCTCGTAGAGGCGGTGCGCGACGGCCGGGTCCCGTTCCAGCAGCGGGCCCAGCCGGTCGGCCGGTTCGCCGCCGAGCAGCACCAGGTCGCGTAGCGCGATCCGGTTGGTCGGCACCAGACCACCCGCCCGTCCGGCGATCTCCATGGCGAGGGCCTCCGAGTGCCCGGTGCCGAACGCGTGCACCACGCCGTCGGTTCGGACGGCCTCGGCGATCAGGTCGGCGGCCCGCCCCACCGCCTCCCGCTGACTGGCGGCCACCCGGCCGATCGTCTCGGTCACCACGGCCAGGTAGTCCTCGGCGCTCACCGTCATACGTCCTCCGTCGTTCGATTGCGGGCCAGCAGCCCGTTGGTGTCCACTGCTGCTCAGGCCGTCCCGCCGGCTCGGGCCAGGATCGCCTCGGCGAGCGGGGCCGGTGCCGCGTCCGGGATCCAGTGACTCACCCCGGGCAGCTGCACGAAGCGGTAGTCGCCGGTGACGTTCTCCGCGCACGCCTCGGCGGCGGTCCGGCCGATGGCGACGTCCCGGTCACTCCAGACGTACGTGGTGGGCACCGCGACCGGGCCGACGCCGGCCAGGTCGGCGCGGGACATCGCCCGGTACCAGTTCAGCGCGGCCGTCAGCGCACCCGGCTCACGCATCGGGTCGGCGTACCGGTTCACCCGGGAGGTGTCGCCCACCCCGCCGAGCATCTTGCGCAGCGCGGTGGCGTGCCACGCCAGCAGGACCTTCTCCGCTTTTTCGGGCTTGCGGAACAGGGCGATGTACGACGAGCGGGCCTTCTGTTGGGCGTCGTTGCTCAGGGCGTACGCCATGGCCGCCGGATGCGGTACGGACACGGCGGTCAGCGTGTGGACCCGCTCGGGGTGCCGGGCGGCAACCGCCCAGGCCACGATCGCGCCCCAGTCGTGGCCGACCAGGTGCACGGCGTCCAGCCCGAGCGCGTCGAGCACCGCCGCGACGTCGGTGACGAGTTCGGGGATCCGGTAGTCGGCCACCACCGTGGGCCGGGCACCGGGTGAGTAACCGCGCTGGTCCAGCGCGTACGTGCGCAGCCCGCCCGCGTGCAGCGCCGGCACCACGTCGTCCCACTCGCCGCTGTGCTGGGGGAAACCGTGCAGCAGCAGGACGGGTACGCCGTCCGTCGGACCGCCGACGGTCACCTCGAACGTGAAGCCTCGCGCGTCAACCCGCATGATCGGAAGCGTACCCAGCCGGCGGTCGGCCGCTCGCTCCCGCAGGTCAGGCGGATGCCCTGCTGGGCCCGCGCCCCTGGTCGGTGTTAGCGTCAGCGAGACAACTTCATATCCGACAGGGGAGCGCACAGCGCTGAGAGTGCGGGCACGCCCGCAGACCCTCGAACCTGATCTGGGTAATGCCAGCGCAGGGAGTTCGGTCGACCTCCAGCCGCGCCGCAGTCCGGTGCCACCGGACGCGGCGTGCGTCTTCTCCTGGTTCGCACTCACGAACTGGGAGCAACACATGACATCCACCACTGACACACACCGTTGGCGCACCATCGACATCGTGGTCGCCTCGGTGATCGCGGTCGCCTTCGGCGTCATCTTCTGGGCCTGGGGCCTGGTCTGGAGCGCCACCGAGGGCGCGTTCGCCTTCTTCCCGCCGGCGCAGACGCTGCTCTACGGCGTCTGGCTGATGCCGGCGGTGATCGGTGGGCTGGTCATCCGCAAGCCCGGCGCCGCGCTCTACTGCGAGACCGTGGCCGCGGTCCTGTCCGCGCTGCTGGGCAGCCAGTGGGCCGGCACTGTCATTCCGCAGGGCATCGTGCAGGGCATCGGCGCCGAGCTGGCCTTCGCCGCCTTCCGGTACCGGTCGTTCCGCCTGCCGACCGCGGTGTTCGCGGGCGCGCTGACCGGCCTCAGCGCCGCGCTGTTCGACTTCTTCGTCTGGAACGTCGACTACGCGCTGACTGACTACCGCATCCCGTACGCGCTGCTCACCATCGTCAGCGCCACAGTGATCGCCGGCCTGGGCGGTTGGCTGCTGACGAACGCCCTGGCCAACACCGGCGTCCTGGACCGCTTCCCGGCAGGCCGAAACCGAGCCCTGATCTAACCCCCACCCAACGGCGTTGATCAAGAGGTTTGCGTCAACAGAAGCCCATTTCCTGACGCAAATCTCTTGATCAACAAGGGTAGGCGAGGTGGGTGGGAGGGGGTGGGTTTGGTGGGCGGGGTACTGCTGCGGGGGTTCGGGTGGCGGCACGCTGGGCGGCGGGCCTGGGCTCTGCGCGGGGTTGATCTGCGGGTTGAGGCTGGGGAGCGGGTTTTGCTTCTTGGGCCGTCCGGGGCTGGCAAGAGCACACTGCTCAGCGCCCTGGCGGGGCTGCTCCCGGAGGACTCCGGCGAGCAGGAGGGCACCGTCGAGATCGACGGGCTCGACCCCCGCAAGGGGCGGGAACGGGTCGGCATCGTCTTCCAGGACCCGGAGACCCAACTGGTGATGGCGCGCTGCGGCGACGACGTCGCGTTCGGGCTGGAGAACCGAGGAGTGCCGGCCGACGAGATCTGGCCCCGGGTGGACGAGGCCCTGCACCGGGTCGGCTTCCCGTACTCCCGGGACCGCCACACCGCCGCGCTCTCCGGCGGCGAGCAGCAACGCCTCGCCCTGGCCGGCGCGCTGGCCCTACGCCCCGCCCTGCTGCTGCTCGACGAGCCGACGGCCAACCTCGACCCGGCCGGGGCCGAGCTGGTCCGGCACGCGGTGGCCGGCGCACTGGACGCCGACACCACGCTGATCCTGGTCGAGCACCGGGTCGCCGAGGCACTGCCGCTTGTCGACCGGGTGGTCGTCCTGGAACCGGGTGGCGGCGTCCGCGCGGACGGCCCGCCCGGGGCGGTCTTCGCCGCCCACGGCGCCGCCCTGGCCGCCGAGGGGGTCTGGGTGCCCGGTCACCCCATCGCGCCCCGACCGGCGACCGCCAGCCCCGGGGAGCTGTTGCTCACCGCCGACCAGCTCGGCCTGCCGCCCCGGCTGGGCCCCACCGACCTGGCGGTACGCGCCGGTGAAGCAC
Organism: Micromonospora sp. DT15; assembly: GCF_049841475.1. NCBI lineage: Bacteria > Bacillati > Actinomycetota > Actinomycetes > Micromonosporales > Micromonosporaceae > Micromonospora > Micromonospora sp. DT15. The sequence continues at coordinate 88,432 of NZ_JBNCKJ010000015.1, read as the reverse complement.
TCGCCGTACGCGGACCGAACGGTGCCGGCAAGTCCACCCTGGCGTTGCTGCTCGGCGGTCTGCTCAGGCCGGGCAGCGGGCAGGTCACCGCGACGGCCGAGTTGGCCGGCGCGGACCACCGCGCTCCCCCACACCGGTGGCGGGCACCCGCGCTGGCCCGACGCATCGGGTCGGTCTTCCAGGACCCGGAGCACCAGTTCGTCACCAGCACCGTCTTCGACGAGCTGGCGCTGGGCCCGCGCCGCACCGGTCAACCCGAAGCAGCCGTCAAGGAGACCGTGGCCGGGCTGCTGGAACGGCTACGGCTGGCCCGACTCGCCGCCGCCAACCCGTACACCCTCTCCGGTGGCGAGGCGCGGCGGCTGAGCGTGGCGACCGCCCTCGCCACCGCGCCACGCCTGCTGATCTGCGACGAACCCACCTTCGGTCAGGACCGGCGGACCTGGAGGGAGCTGGTCGACCTCTTCGCCGACCTGCGCGACGCCGGGCACGCCGTGGTCACCGTCACCCACGACGCGGACTTCGTCACCGCGCTCGCCGACCGCACCGTCACCCTGCACCGGACCCCGGACGACCAGCGATGATCAGCATCGAGCCGGTCGCCGCGCCGGACGCGCCGTTGGCCCGCCGCAACCCGGTGGCGAAGGTCGCCGCCGCACTGGTCTTCTCGTTCACCCTGCTGGCGACCCTGGACCCGGTGGCCCCGGCAATCGCCATCGCCCTCGAACTGGCCGTCCTGCCGCTGTTCGGCATCCGCTACCGGGTGCTGGCCCGGCGGGCCTGGCCACTGCTGCTCAGTGCCGCCGGCATCCTGGTCACCCTGGTGCTGTTCGCCGCCGACCGGTCCGGCCGGGTCCTGCTGGACGTGGGACCGGTGCTGGTGAGCACCGGCGTCCTGCTCACCGCGCTCGGCCTGGTGCTGCGGGTGTTCGCGGTGGCCCTGCCCGGTGTGATCGTCTTCGCGACCACCGACCCCACCGACCTGGCCGACGCGTTGATCCAGAACGCGAAGGCGCCGGCCCGGTTCGCCATCGGTGCGCTGGCCGCGTTCCGGCTGGTGCCGCTGCTCGGTCAGGAGTGGCAGATGATCAGCATGGCTCGACGCGCCCGGGGCGTCGACGCGGGACGCAATCCGGTGGCGAAGCTGCGACTCTTCGCCTCCACCGCGTTCGCGCTGCTGGTCGGGGCCATCCGCCGAGGCACCCGGCTGGCGGTGGCGATGGACGCGCGCGGCTTCGACGCCGGCACACCCCGTACCGTCGCCCGCCACCAGCACTTCACCCGCGCCGACGTCCTCCTCGTCGCCGGAGCTGCCGTACTCGCCGCAGCCGCCCTGACCACGAGCGTCATCCTGGGCACCTTCCGCCCCCTCATCAGCTGACCCCGCGCCCGCGCCCCGCCCGCTGCCCGCCGCCGCCCGCCGCCGCCGCCGGCAAGATCCGCACAACATCAGGGATGTAGTGGCTTCGCTGGCGAAGGAGGCCACTACATCCCTGATGTTGTTGTCACCACCCGGCGCACACGCGCCACCCCCGTCGATCTTGCGAATTCTGTCGTCGATTCATTCATGTATGCCAGTTATGTGAGCGCAGAAAGTGCAAGATCGCGGGGTGGGTCGGGGTGGGGTGGGGTGGCTTGGTCAGCTGCGGCGGAAGGCGTAGCGGCGGGCCTGGCCGGCCTGCTGGCTGCGGCCGCCGCCGGAGCGGTTGCCGCCGCCCTGTGGTGGCCCTGCCGTCGGTGCCTTCGGTCGGCCGGTCGGCTTCGGTAGATCACCCACCGAAGGCGCATCGACAACCGCTGGCACATCGACCGCTGCCGGCACGGCCACCTCGTCCGGGACCGCCACCTCGCCCGGGGCGGAGGCTGGCAGCGCCGGCTCCACCAGTGCCGCAGGCAACGCCGACTCAGCCCGCAGCGCCGGCTCCACCAGTACTGCGGGCAGTGCCAGATCTGCCCGCGGCGCAGGCTCCACCAGTGCCGCCGGCAGCGCCGGCAGGGGCGGTTCGACCGCGAGGTCGAGGGCCGGGAGCGTGGTTGGCAGCGGGCCGTGGCCGGCCGCCGGGTCGACGCCGAGGGGCGTCGCTTTCGGGGTACGGGTCTTCTTCGGGTTACGCCTGGCAGGCATCCGGGCCTCCTTCAATGCCGACCGGCACGGCCGGTCCCGCGCTGCGGCGGTCGGTCGGATCGGCTGGTGACCGCCGTTGCGCGGCGGTCGAGCGGGGAAGGGACTGCTCACCGGGCCAGGCAGGGCCATCGCCACTGAACGGCGGGGAGGGAATGCGGGACGCCCGGGAGCGCACGGACCGCGACGCGGGACGGCGGGCCGGCTCGGAATTGGGGCGTCAGTTACGCATGTTCGTACCGTAGCCACCGCCCGACCGACGCGCATCCGTTTTTACTGGCACGATCGGCAGATGCTGATCGCGTTCTCGATCACCCCGCTCGGCGGTGACGACTCTGTGGGTGACCTGGTCGCCGAGGCGGTGCGGGTGGTCCGTGCGTCCGGCCTGCCCAACCGGACCGATGCCATGTTCACCACCGTCGAGGGCGAGTGGGACGAGGTGATGGCGGTGGTGAAGCAGGCGGTCGACGTGGTCGCCGCGCGGGCGCCCCGGGTGAGTGTGGTGCTCAAGGCCGATGTCCGACCCGGGGTCACCGACGCGCTGACCGGGAAGATCGCCCGAATCGAAGCCCGTCTCGCCGAAGGCTGACGCGCGCGGCGCGGAATGACGACACGTTTCCCTGCGCAGGGCTCGCCGACCGGCGCCGAGGGCCCGAGCCGCCAGGGGCAACGTCCGCATCACGTGCAGTAACGGGACGTCGGTCACTGGTCCGTATCGGCTCACATCACGGTAAGTTCCCAAGCGCTGATAGTGGTGTGACGAGAGGTGGCGGCACGAATGGCTGATCAGGCGAGGGCACAAATCGGTGTGACCGGGCTGGCGGTGATGGGTCGCAACGTGGCCCGCAACCTGGCCCGCAACGGCTTCACGGTGGCAGTGCACAACCGCTCGCCGGAGCGCACCCGCAGCCTGGTCGCCGAGCACGGCGACGAGGGCACGTTCCTGCCCGGCGAGACGATGGCCGATTTCGTGGCGTCACTGGAACGACCCCGCGCGGTCATCGTGATGGTGAAGGCCGGCGCGCCCACCGACGCGGTGATCGACGAGTTGGTGCCGCTGCTCGACGAGGGCGACATCATCGTCGACTGTGGCAACGCCCACTTCGCCGACACCCGCCGCCGCGAGGAGGCGCTGCGGGCGCAGGGGCTGCACTTCAGCGGCACCGGCGTCTCCGGCGGCGAGGAGGGCGCGCTGCGCGGGCCGAGCATCATGCCGGGCGGCTCCGCCGAGTCGTACGCGAAGCTCGGGCCGATGTTCGAGAAGATCGCCGCCCAGGTGGACGGCGTGCCGTGCTGCATGCACGTCGGGCCGGACGGCGCCGGGCACTTCGTCAAGATGGTGCACAACGGCATCGAGTACGCCGACATGCAGCTCATCGCCGAGGCGTACGACCTGCTCCGGGCCGGCCTGGACGCGACGCCCGCCGAGATCGCGGAGATCTTCCGGGAGTGGAACAACGGCGAGCTTGAGTCGTTCCTCATCGAGATCACCGCCGACGTGCTCGCGCACACCGACGCGGCGACCGGCCGGTCGTTCGTGGACATCGTGCAGGACCGGGCCGAGCAGAAGGGCACCGGTCGGTGGACCGTGCAGAGCGCCCTGGACCTGGGCATCCCGATCACCGGGATCGCCGAGGCAACCTTCGCGCGTTCGCTGTCCGGGCACGTCGACCAGCGCGAGGCGGCCCGCCGGGCGTTCCCCGACGCGGGTGAGAAGTGGCAGGTGACCGACCGGGAGACGTTCGTCGAGGACGTCCGCCGGGCGCTGCTCGCCTCCAAGATCGTCGCGTACGCGCAGGGCTTCGACCACATCCGCGCGGGCAGCCAGGAATACAACTGGGACATCGACCTTGGCGGCACCGCGACGATCTGGCGGGGCGGCTGCATCATCCGGGCCCGCTTCCTCAACCGGATCCGTGAGGCGTACGACGAGCAGCCCGACCTGCCGACGCTGCTGGTGGCGCCGTACTTCGCCGAGGCGGTCAGCGCCGGCGTGCCGAGCTGGCGGCGGGTGGTGGCCGACGCGACCCGGGCCGGTGTGCCGACGCCCGCGTTCTCGTCGTCGCTGGCGTACTTCGACGCGTTGCGCGCGGAGCGGCTGCCCGCAGCGCTGATCCAGGGTCTGCGGGACAACTTCGGCGCGCACACCTACCAGCGGGTGGACCGCGAGGGCTCGTTCCACACCACCTGGGCCGCCGACCGCACCGAGTCGCCGGCGTAGCCGGCGCGGAGCCCGGTTCGCAGCGCCCCGCGCCCTGCGCCCTGCGCCCTGCGCCCTGCTAGATCGTGCTTGATCCAGGATGTAGTGGCCTCCCTCTCCGTGGAGGCCACTACATCCATGTTCAAGCGCGATCTAGGGAGACGGCAGGTGCGAACCGGTAGCGGTCAGGCGACCGTGGCGTGCATCTCCCAGACGAGGATCTCGGCCGGTTCGTCGGCGGTCAGCCGCCGGCCACCGGTCATGGTGAGCCGGGCCGCGTCGCCGCTGCCGAGCGGACCACTGCCCTCCAGGGTCACCGTGCCGTTGGGCACGTAGAGGTGCACGTAGGGCGCGTCCGGGATGGTCACCTCGTCGCCGGGGGCGAGACGGGCGGCGTGCAGGGTCGCGTACCGGTTGCGGATCCGGATCGCGGACGCGCCGTCGTAGCGGTCCATCCCGGACGCGATCGGCACCAGGCCCCCGCGGAGCAGCTCGTCCTCGATCTCCAACTGCTCGTAGCCGGGGTCTACGCCCTGCTCGTCGGGGAGCACCCACATCTGCACGAAGTGCACCGGGTCGGTGTGCGGCTCCTGGTTGTTGAGCCGCCAGGCGTCGTTCTTCTCGGAGTGCAGGATGCCGGTGCCGGCGCTCATCCGCTGGGCCAGACCCGGGTAGATCACCCCGGAGTGCCCGGTGGAGTCCTGGTGCACCAGGGAACCGCGCAGCACCCAGGTCACGATCTCCATGTCCTGGTGCGGGTGGGTCTCGAAGCCGGCGCCCGGTCGGACCACGTCGTCGTTGTTGACCAGCAGCAGGCCGTGGTGGGTGTTGGCCGGGTCGTAGTGCCGGGAGAACGAGAAGGAGTGCTTGGAGTCCAGCCAGGAGATCCGGGTGGCGAATCGATCATCGGCACGACGGATGTCGACGGCGGGCGCCGGCGCGGTCACCAGGCACGCTGCCCGGCGTCGGGGGTCGACGGCGCCCAGGTCAGGGCCGGATCGCCGCTGGCCAGTTCGGCGATCTCACCGGTGCGCAACTGGGGAGTGTGGCCGAACTCGGCACAGTGTTGCTCGGCGATCTCGGCACAGATCTCGGCTACCTGCTCGCAGATCGGGTCGCCCAGGTCGGCGGCGTTCAACGCCATGATCATCTTGAAGCGGAGATCCCGCATCTGGCCCCCAACCGCCGTCGTCCCACCACCTCCGGACCCTACCCGCCGCCTTTGCACGGCATCCCGAAACGAGCGCACCCACCCCAACCCACCACCGCGTACCCCGCCCTCGATCAAGAGCTGACCCAGACCAGGCGTCCTCACACCAACCACCCGGCCCCACCCTGCCCAGCGAGCGCGGACCGGCACGGCGATCCCCACGGCGGTTGCGCCCCACCCCAGCCCCGCGCCCCCACCCTGACCATTGCGGCCCGCCCTGCCTGCCCTGCCCTGCCCTGCCCTGCCCTGCCCTGCCCTGCCGCATCGATCATGGAGTTGTGGTGGTGGATATAAGTCGCAAAAACTCCGAATCTGGCCACCACAACTCCATGATCGACCAGTCAAGGCTGGTCGGGGCGCGGTTGGGGCGAGGGCGCGGAGGGTCAGGGCTGGGGCAGGGCGGGAGCAGGGGTGGGCCGGGGACCACACGCGGGGCGGGGACCACACGCGGGGCGGGTGCCACACGCGGGCCGGGGGCCACACGCGGGGCGGGGGCCACACGCGGGGCGGGGACCACACGCGGGGCGGGGACCACACGCGGGGCGGGGACCACACGCGGGGCGAGTTGGTGGGGACGCGACGGCGCCGCCCGCACGGGAGTGCGGGCGGCGCCGAGGACAGCTAAGGAATCGGTCAGAAGAAGCGGCGGCGCTTGGCCTTCTGCGGACGGATCAGGTCCGCGCCCTTGGTCAGCAGCCGGGTCGCCCCGGAGGGACCACGCCGGGCCTCCAGGGTGTGGCTGAGTCGGCGGGCGCCGGCCGCGGCCAGCGGCACCGCGATAGCCATCACCGCCCACTGGGCAATGCGCTTCTGGATCATGTGGGTTCACCTCCGTCAGTGGCTTCTGACGACTCTGATACCCAGAGTGACGTGCGGGTAAGCGCGTCGGCTCAGATAACCGGGGCGACCGGGTTGGGCAACGCGCCGCCGAAGCGTCGGTCCCGCTGGGCGTAGAGCTCGCACGCGTACCAGAGGTGGCGGCGGTCGAAGTCGGGCCAGAGCGTGTCCAGGAAGACCAACTCGGCGTACGCCGTCTGCCAGAGCAGGAAGTTGGAGATCCGTTCCTCACCGGAAGGGCGCAGGAACAGGTCCACCTCCGGGATCTCCGGGTGGTAGAGGTACTTCGCCACGGTCTTCTCGGTGACCTTCGCCGGATCCAGTCGGCCGGCCGCCACGTCCCGGGCGATCGCGGCGGCGGCGTCACCGATCTCGGCCTGCCCGCCGTAGTTGACGCAGAACTGCAGGGTCAGCGTCGAGTTGTCGCGGGACATCTCCTCGGCGGTCTGCAACTCGGTGATGACGCTCTTCCACAGCCGACCGGGCCGGCCCGACCACACCACCCGTACGCCCAGGTCGACCAGTTGGTCACGGCGGCGACGGATCACGTCCCGGTTGAAGCCCATCAGGAACCGGACCTCGTCGGGCGAGCGCCGCCAGTTCTCGGTGGAGAACGCGTACGCCGAAAGGTAGGGAATGCCCATCTCGATGGCGCCTTCGATGGTGTCGAAGAGGCTGTGCTCCCCCGCCTCGTGCCCCTTGGTGCGGGGCAGCCCGCGGTCCTTGGCCCAGCGGCCGTTGCCATCCATCACCACCGCCACGTGCTTCGGCACCGCGTCGGTGGGCAGCGCTGGTGGTCGGGCCCCGGACGGGTGTGGCACCGGCGGGGTCGGCTCGCGCCGGCCGGCCTTCTTCGATCGGATCACTCGGTCACTCCCTGTTCGCGCCGTCCGCCCCGGCCTCGACGTCGCCGCGTGGCCGGAGCACCACGGCCCCGGTGCCTTCCGGCGGAGGGGCCGTGCCGGCCGCCGAGGGACCCCGGTCGACCAGCGGCAGCGAGCGTAGCGCGCGCTCCAGGTGCCACTGCAGGTGAGCCGCGACCAGCCCACTGCACTCTCGACGTACGGCGGTGTCGGTGGCGTCGGCGATCACCCAGTCGCCGGAGGTCAGCGCGGACATCAGGTCGATGGTGGCCGGGGCGGGATGAGCCGCCCCGGGGGGCCGGCAGTCCGGACAGACAGCGCCTCCGGCCGGAACCGAGAACGCCCGGTGCCGCCCGGGCGTGCCGCAGACCGCGCAGGCGACCAGCGCCGGCGCCCAGCCGGCCAGGGACATCCCGCGCAGCAGGTACGCGTCGAGCACCAGGGTGGTGGCGTGCTCGCCCCGGGACAGCGCCTTCAGCGCGCCGATGGTGAGCTGGAACAGCCGCAGCGACGGCTCCCGTTCCACCGGGGTCAGCCGCTCGGCGGTCTCGGCGATCGCGCTGGCCGCCGTGTAGCGCGGATAGTCGCCCAGGAACCGTTTGCCGTACAGGTCGATGCCCTCGACCTGGCTCACGGTGTGCAGTGAACTGCCGTGTTCGCCCTTCGGGTCGCCGGCGAGTTGCAGGTCGACGTGGCCGAACGGCTCCAGCCGGGCACCGAACTTGCTGGTGGTGCGGCGGATGCCTCGAGCCACCGCGCGTAGCCGGCCGTGCCGGCGGGTGAGCAGGGTGATGATCCGGTCGGACTCGCCGAGCTTCTGCACACGCAGCACCACCGCGTCGTCGCGGTAGAGCTGTCGGCGATACCCGGCCATCGGGCCATTCTCCCTCGGGGTGTGAAATCAGGGTTGGTTCGGGGTGCAAGCGCGGTTGAACCCCGATGCGTCGGCCTCGTGCCCGGCCGTAGCGTGCTGGTCATGGCCCTGCACCTGATCACCACCGCCCGCCGTCGTCGCGTCGCCGCTCCCGTCGCGCTGGGGCTCGCCACCACCCTCATCGTGCTCGCCGGGTGCGACAACCTGTCGTTCCGTCGGCTCGACTACGACAACACCGAGGCGGCCCGGATCACCACGGTCCGGGTCTCCGGGGGTTCGGGCGACGTGGTGATCCGCGGCACCGGCGCAGCGTCCGAGGTGCGGATCAAGCGAGTGGTTCGCTACCAGGGCGGTGAACCGGACAACACCCGCTACGAGATCGAGGGCAGCGAGTTGGTGCTGGACACCGACTGTGGCTCGCGATGCAGCATCTCCTACGAGGTGACGGTGCCGGAGGGTGTGGCGGTAAAGGGCGAGACCAGCTCCGGCAACGTCGAGCTGAGCCGGGTCGGCACCGTGGAGCTACAGGTGCGCTCGGGCGACGTGCGGATCTCCGGTGCGTCGGGCGCGGTCGGCGTGGAGGCCCAGTCGGGCAACATCGAGGTGAACGAGGCCGCCGCGGCGGTACGGCTGCGCGCCTCGTCGGGAGACATCACCGCACGCCGGCTGGGCGGCACTGTCGACGCCGAGGCCAGCTCGGGCAATGTCAACGTGGAGCTGGACAAGCCCGCCTCGGCCCGGGTCCACGCCTCCAGCGGTGACGTCACGCTGGTGGTGCCGCAGGGCAGCTACCGGGTCCGGTCCAACGCCGATTCCGGCGACGAGACCATCACCGTCGCCGACAACCCGGCGGCGTCCCTGGTGCTCGACGGTTCGGCCAACAGCGGCAACCTCACGATCAGCGAGCGTTGATCTCGACGTCGGCTGCCTCCCCGGCCGTCCGTTGCGCCGGCACCACCGCTCGTCCGACGGTCGCCCCGGCACCGGCACCGGCTTCGGCACCCGGCCGGGCCGCCGCGTCGGCGGACGGCGTCGGGCCACCGGGGATCAGCTCCGGGCGGCGGCGGGCGGCGACGTCCTCGACCCACCCGACGGCCAGGGTGACCAGCCCGACCAGGGCGAAGACCAGCAGCACCCGGATGGCCAGGCCCACCGGGTCCTGGTGGGACCAGCCCACCACGTCGACCAGTGGGGTGAGCGCCACCACGAACGGCATGTGCCAGAGGTAGACGGTGAGCGCCCGCCGGTTGAGCATTGTCACCGCCCGGTCGGCCGGTCGGCTCCGGCTCAGCCAGGCCACCCCGGCCGGCGCCCGGCCCAGCACGATCAGGATGAACGCGGCCGACCAGAGGGCGTTGCCCAGGGGGTTGTCGTTCAGGTCGTACCCACGCGGACCGGGATGCTCGACGATCCAGGCGCCGCCGCCCACGGCGAGGGCGAGGGCGAGCGGGTACAGCAGTCGGCCGGAGAGCCGGCGCAGCATCCCGGCGTGGTGGGCGAAGCCGAGCAGCCACGCGCCGAAGTAGAGCCCGAACTCGCGCAGCACCGGCGGTGCCGGGTAGATCCCCACCTCGATGGTCACCAGCAGGAGGTACGGGGCGAGCACCGTCATCAGCGGGGCACGCCGGAACAGCCAGAACGCGACAGGCGAGGCGAGCACGAACCAGAGATAGTCGCGCAGATACCAGATGGTGCTCAGCGCCAGCGCACCCCAGTGGTTGGCCGGCGGGTCCGCGATCGGGAACAGCCACAGCAGCACCCGAGGGCTCACCGACAACCCGCTGAACAGCATGGCCGGCACGAAGACCACGGCGAGCACCCACAGCGACGGCAGCAGCCGACGTAACCGACGCCCGACCGCCGCCGGGCCGACCCGGGTCAGCGACGCGGCCATCAGCGAGCCTGCCAGCGCGAACATCACCGACATGGCGGGGAAGACGAGGGTGAGGGTCGCCCATCCGGTGACGTGGTAAACGACCACTCGAATGATGGCCAGGGCACGGAGGAGGTCGAGGTACCTGTTGCGCATCAGCCTGCATCTCGGTCGGGGACGCGGGGCACGACTTTCCTACCCTGCGTGGCGCCCGTACCAAACGACGGCTGTCCCGGCCAGGCGTGAGCATCCCCGGCTGCCCGACCGACGGCGATGGTGCCGCCGGTCGGACACCGCCGACGAGGTAGGTCAGAAGCCCAGCTTGCGCAGTTGCTTCGGGTCGCGCTGCCAGTCCTTCGCGACCCGCACGTGCAGGTCGAGGTAGACCCGACCGCCGAGCAGTTCCTCGATCTGCTTGCGGGCGGTGGTGCCGACCTCCTTGAGCCGACTCGCCTTGTGCCCGAGCACGATGGCCTTCTGGCTGGGCCGCTCCACGTACAGGTCGGCGTAGATCTTCATGACCTGACCCTCGGGGATCATCTCCTCCACCACCACGGCGATGGAGTGCGGCAGCTCGTCGCGGACCCCCTCCAGGGCGGCCTCGCGGATCAGCTCGGCGACAAGCACCTGCTCGGGATCGTCGGTGAGCATGTCGTCCGGGTAGAGCTGCGGCGACGGCGGCAGGTACTTGGTCATCACGTCGACGAGGGTGTCCACCTGGTGCCCGGACACGGCGCTCACCGGCACGATCTCGGCGAACTCCCCCATCTTGCTGACCGCGAGCAACTGCTCCGCCAGTTGGCGCTTGTCCACCAGGTCGGTCTTGGTGACCACCGCCAGCACTGTCGCCTTCAACTCGGCCAGCTCACCGGTGATGAACTTGTCACCGCGCCCGACCGGCTCGTTCGCCGGGATGCAGAGGCCGATCACGTCGACCTCGGTCCAGGTGGAGCGGACCAGGTCGTTGAGACGTTCGCCGAGCAGCGTACGGGGGCGGTGCAGGCCCGGTGTGTCGACGAGGACCAGCTGCGACTCCGGTCGGTGCAGCACCGCCCGGATGACGTGCCGGGTGGTCTGCGGCTTGTTCGAGGTGATGGCGATCTTGGTGCCGACGATGGCGTTGGTCAGCGTCGACTTGCCGGCGTTGGGGCGACCGACGAAGCAGCCGAACCCCGCCCGGTACGGACGCGCCTGCGGATCCTGCACCGGGCTCACTGGGTCACCGTGCCGAGGACCGTGCCGTCCGGAGCGGCCACGTGGACCGGTGCGTCCGCCGCGAGGTCCCGTACCGCCGCGTGCCCGGCACCATCCAGCGTCGACGCCTCGGTCACCACCACCGCCGCCTCCAACCGACTCGCGCCGGCCGCCACGGCCGACGCCACCGCCAACTGCAACGCGGTGAGCGTCAGCGACGGCAGCGCGACACTGGCCGCCGCGTACGTCCGGCCGTCCTGGTCGCGGACCGCGGCGCCCTCGACGGCACCGACCCGCGCCCGGGCTCCCCGGGCCAGGACGACGAGCTTGCCGTCCTCGGCGCTCAGCGCGCCCGACGCGGTGGGGGTGGGCCGGGCGGCAGGCGCGGTGGGTGTTTCAGGCATCGGCGGATTGCCTCTCATCGTCTCGATAGTTGTCCGTGTCGTCCCCGGGGCCGGCGTGCTCGCCGCGCCCCGTGGTGTCCTGCTCATCGCCCGGCTCCACCCGAGTGACCAGGACGGTGTCGATCCGGTTGCGCCGGCCGGTGGTGCCCTCGGCGACCAGGCGGAGACCGGCGACCTCGGCCTCGGCGCCCGGGATCGGCACCCGCCCCAGCGACTGGGCGAGCAGACCGCCGACCGTCTCCACCTCGTCGGTGGGCAGGTCGGTGTCGAACATCTCGCCGAGATTCTCCACCGGCAGGCGAGCGGTCACCCGCACCGAGGAGTCCGCCAGACGTTCGACGGGCGGGCGCTCGACATCGTACTCGTCGGTGATCTCACCGACGATTTCCTCGAGGATGTCCTCGATGGTGACCAGACCGCCGGTGCCGCCGTACTCGTCGACCACGATGACCAGGTGGTTGCGGGCCGCCTGCATCTCGGACAGCAGGTCGTCGACCGGCTTGGACTCCGGTACGAAGGTCGCCGGGCGCATCAGCTCGGCCACCGGCAACTGCTCGGCCCGCGGGTCCCCTCCACGGGAGCGCCGGATCAGGTCCTTGAGGTAGAGCACCCCCAGCACGTCGTCGACGCTCTCGCCGATCACCGGGATGCGGGAGAAACCGGAGCGCAGGAAGAGCGCCAGCGCCTGCGCGAGCGTCTTGCCCTCCTCGATCCACACCATCTCGGTACGCGGCACCATCACCTCACGGGCGATGGTGTCGCCGAGCGCGAAGACGGAGTGGATCATCTGGCGTTCGCCGTGCTCGACCACGCCGCGCTGCTCGGCCAGGTCGACCAACTCCCGCAGCTCCACCTGGGTGGCGAACGGGCCTTCCCGGAAGCCGCGCCCCGGGGTGACCGCGTTGCCGATCAGGATCAGCAGCGACGCGAGCGGGTTGAGCGCCCGGCCCAGCCAGCGGACCAGCGGTGCCACCGCACGACCCACGGCGTAGGCGTGCTGCCGGCCGATGGTGCGCGGGGCGACGCCCACCACCACGAAGCTGACCACTGTCATCGCGCCGGCGGTCACCAATGCGGCCCGCCAGCCGGCGCCGAAGCTGTCCACCGCCACGAGCGCCACCAGTGTGGTGGCGGTCAGCTCGGCGAGCAGCCGCAACAGCAGGAGCAGGTTGAGGTGCCGGACGACGTCGCCGGCCACGACCTGGAGGGTACGGGCGCCACGCACGCCGTCGCGGGCCAGCTCGGCGGCTCGGGCCGGTGAGACCGCGGCGAGGGCCGCCTCGGTCATCGCGATCAGGCCGGCCAGCACCACGAGACCGGCCGCGAAGACGATCAGCTGAAAGTCGGGAAGGCCGGCGGTGGCGCCGGCCGCGAGTAACGGAGGAGTGGACATCACTGGGTGCGGGTCGACCGCCAGCTCGACAGCAGCCGAGCCTGGAGTGCGAACATCTCCCGCTCCTCCTCCGGCTCGGCGTGGTCGTAACCGAGCAGGTGCAGCACCCCGTGCACGGTGAGCAGGTGCAGCTCGTCGGCCGGTGCGTGCCCGGCGGTCGCCGCCTGCTTGGCCGCCACCTCCGGGCAGAGCACGATGTCGCCGAGCAGGGCGGGCTCGCCGCCGGCCGGTGCGGACTCACCCGGGCCGTGGTCGACGCTGCCCTCGTCCATGGGGAAGGCGAGGACGTCGGTCGGGCCGTCGCCACCCATCCAGCGGTGGTTCAGCTCGGTCATGTAGTCGATGTCGACCAGCAGCACTGACAGCTCGGCGAGGGGGTTGACCCCCATCTCGTCGAGGGCGTGCCGGGCGACGGCGAGCACGGCGTCGGTGTCGACGTCGACACCGGACTCATTGGCGATCTCGATGGACAACTGCTTTCCTCTGCTTTAGCGGCGGCGGGCGGCCCGGCCACCCTGGGCGGGTCGCCCAGGCACGGCGTGAACGCCCTGCGCCTGCTGGTTCTCCCGCTCGGCGTCCCAGCGGGCGTACGCGTCGACGATCTCCCCGACCAGCTGGTGGCGGACCACGTCGGAGCTGGACAACTGGGAGAAGTGCACGTCATCGACGTTTTCCAGGATCTCCCGGACCACCCGGAGCCCGCTGCTCGTCCCGCCGGGAAGGTCCACCTGGGTGATGTCACCGGTCACGACGATCTTGGAGTTGAAGCCGAGTCGGGTGAGGAACATCTTCATCTGCTCGGGCGTCGTGTTCTGCGCCTCGTCCAGAATGATGAACGCGTCGTTGAGCGTCCGACCTCGCATGTAGGCGAGGGGGGCGACCTCGATCGTGCCGGCGGCCATCAGCTTCGGGATCGTCTCCGGGTCGAGCATGTCGTGCAGCGCGTCGTAGAGCGGGCGCAGGTACGGGTCGATCTTCTCGTTGAGCGTGCCGGGCAGGAAGCCCAGCCGCTCGCCCGCCTCGACCGCCGGTCGGGTGAGGATGATCCGGTTGACCTGCTTGGCCTGCAACGCCTGGACGGCCTTCGCCATCGCCAGGTAGGTCTTTCCGGTGCCGGCGGGGCCGATGCCGAAGACGATGGTGTGGGTGTCGATCGCGTCGACGTACTTCTTCTGCCCGAGCGTCTTGGGGCGGATGGTGCGCCCGCGCCGGGAGAGGATGTTGAGTGTCAGGACCTCGGCGGGCCGCTCGGCGCTGCCCTGCTCGAGCATGCCGACGGTACGCCGGACGGCGTCACTGGTCAGGGTCTCGCCTTTCTCGATGAGTTCGAGGAGCTCGCTGAAGACCCGCTCGGCGAGGGCGTTGTCCGCGGGGTCACCGGTGATGGTGATCTCGTTGCCGCGAACGTGCACGTCACTGGTGACCGAGCGTTCGACGAGCCTGAGGATCTCGTCGCCTGCGCCGAGCAGATTGACCATGATCTTCGGGTCGGGCACGGTGATCCTGGTCTGCACCCGGGGCGGGCCGGGAGGTGGGGTGCCGGTCATAGGTTGGGCCGAAGGGCCCTGCGCACCTGCTCTCGATCTCGGCGCCGGCCTGCTGGCCTGGCGTGCGGACGTTACACCCATCGTATCGGTTCAACGCGGGGCGCATCGCGCCCATTTCCGCTGGCCGCGATCAACTCCCGGCCCGGAAGTCGTACCGGTCGAAGGTCTCCTGGTGGCGGGTGAACCGGTACGTCGCCCAGTGCATCCGGACCACCGCTCCGGCCTCGTCCCGGGTCAGCCGTAGCAGCTCCCCGACCTCCCGACCGGAGACCACCCGGAACACGTCCGGCTGGTCCGGCAGCGGGGTGAAGATCGCCGGCGGACGTCCGGTCGGGTCGCCGACCCCGCGCGCCCGCAGGGTGCCGTCGTGCCACGAGAAGACGTACTCGGAGCCCTCGCCCCACCAGCGGCCGAGCACACCCCGCAGGGCCGCCGGCGCGGGTGCGCCGGGTCGCCAGGGCTCGATCTCGGCCGGGTCGCGCTCGACCGCTGCGGTGAGCAGCCGGTGCGACAGGTCGAACAGATCGGTCGCCGTGCCGGACGAGCCGAGCACGGCGGCGCCCATCGCCCCGGGCGTGCCGTCACCGCCGCGGCGGCCGTACGCCCCGGCGAGGAACCCGGGCATCGCCCCGTCGTGCCCCACGTGCATCACCCGCTCCCCCTGCGGGATCAGGATCAGCCCGAGCCCGAAGCCCGCGCCCCAGAGCGTCTCGTCGGTGGTGGTCAGCGGCCAGCGCATCTCGTCCAGGGTGGCCGGGGCGAGGACCGCGCCGGCCGGGTCCAGCGCCGCCGGGTCGGCCAGGAACGCCGCCCAGCGGGCCATGTCGGTAGCGGTGCTCCAGAGCTGGGCGGCCGGGCCGACCGCGCCGAAGTCGGTCGGCGGTTCCGGGTGCGCCTCGTCGGAGTACGCGTCGACCAGGAACCCGGTGGCCGCCGTCGGGCGTGGGGTCACCGTGGTGTCGGTCAGCCCCAGCGGAGTCAGGATCCGCTCGGTGAGCGCCTGCGCCCAGCTGACGCCCCGGAGCCGGGCGACGAGTTGGCCGAGTACGGCCATGCCCAGGTTGGAGTAGTGGAACCGCCGGCCGGTCGGCAGCACCCGCTCGGCCCGGTCCAACTCGGCGACCAGTTGGGCGTCGTCCGGTGCGCGCAGGCTGTCCCACACATCGCCGAACGGCTCGCGTTGCAGGCCACCGGTGTGCGACAGCAACCGGCGTACGGTCAGCTCGCCGTGCGCCGGGAGGTCCAGGTGCCGGCCCACCGGGTCGTCCAGGTCCAGCAGCCCGTCGTCGCGGCACTGCAGAACCAGCACCGCGGTGAACGTCTTGGTGATCGAGCCGATCCGGAACTGGGTGCCCGCGCCCAGAGGGCTGTCGGTGCCGGTCTCGCCGACGGTGCAGCTCCAGAGCGGTCGGTCGGCCCGGTGCAGGGCCGCGGAGACCGCCGGAACCCGCGATTCGGCCTGCACCCGCCGGACCAACCGGGCCAGGTGCTCATCCACCGGTGAGCCGGGTGCCGCCCCTGGGGTCACGCCAGGTCCCGGGCGAGCATCGGGCCGAGCGGCGCACCACCGAGCAGGTGCGCGTGCACGTGGAACACCTCCTGCCCGCCGTACGCGCCGGTGTTGAACATCAGCCGGAAACCGTCGCCGAGCAGCCCCTCGTCCTCGGCCACGGCGGCGGACGTCGCCAGCACGTCGGCGGCCAGCGCCGGGTCACCCTGGGCGAGCGTGGCGACGTCGGCGTAGTGCTCCTTCGGAATGACCAGGATGTGCACCGGCGCCTTCGGGTCGATGTCGCGGAAGGCGAGCGTGGTGTCGGTCTCCCGGACCACTGTGGCCGGGATCTCCCCGGCGACGATGCGGCAGAACAGGCAGTCGGATCCCATCGGAGCAGTGTAGGGACCAACGGGCCGGGGACCCTCCGGCCTGGCATGCCCGTTCGCAGGGGAGAGCCACGGCTGAGGCAGGATGGCCGGCATGACGGATCGGGCGGTACTCGTGACCGGGGCCTCGCGCGGGATCGGCCGCGCGGTGGCGGAGGCGTTCGCAGCCGGCGGTGACCGGGTGGCCATCCACCACCGGGACTCCGCCGAGGCGGCCGAGGAGCTGCGCGCGCAGCTGCCGGGCACCGGGCACGTGGTGGTCCGTGCCGACCTCACCGACCCGGACGCGGTCCGGGTCATGGTGGACCGGGCCGCCGAACTGCTCGGCGGGCTGGACGTGCTGGTCAACAACGCCGGGACGTACGGCGACCGCGACGACCCGCACCCGATCTTCGGCGCCTCGTACGAGGAGTGGCAGCAACGCTGGCGACAGGTGCTGGAGACCAACCTGACCGGCGCCGGCAACGCCATCTGGTGCGCCGCCCAGCACATGCGCCAACGCGGAGGGCGGATCGTCAACATCTCGTCCCGTGGCGCGTTCCGCGGCGAGCCACACCAGCCGGCGTACGGGGCCAGCAAGGCGGGGCTCAACGCGCTGGGCCAGTCCCTCGCCGTGGCTCTCGCGCCGTACGGCATCACGATCGCCACCGTCGCGCCGGGTTTCGTGGCGACCGACATGGTCACCGAGTACCTGCGCGGTGAGGAGGGCGTGGCCATCCGGGCGCAGAGCCCGTTCGACCGGGTGGGCAAACCGGAGGAGATCGCCGCCGCCGTGCACTGGCTGGCCTCGCCGCAGGCCGAGTGGGCCTCCGGCACGATCGTCGACCTCAACGGCGCTTCCTACCTGCGCAGCTGAGGTCAACTCCAGCGGCAAATCACCTGGCCAGGGATGTGGTTGGCGGTTCGTGGGCGGGTAAGTCTCACCGACATGGCCGACTCCGCGCTGCTGGACCTCACCGCCGACTACCGGGTGGCCGATGGCCACGACGACGACCCTGTCCTGCTCCGCCCCGACGGCACCCCTGTCGAGACCTGGCGCGAGGACTACCCGTACGACGAGCGACTGGACCGCGACGAGTACGACCGTGACAAGCGGCTGCTCCAGATCGAGCTGCTGAAGCTCCAAGACTGGATCAAGGAGTCCGGCGAGCGTTTGGTGATCCTCTTCGAAGGCCGGGACGCGGCCGGCAAGGGCGGCACCATCAAACGCTTCATGGAGCACCTCAACCCGCGTGGCGCGTCGGTGGTGGCGCTCGCCAAGCCGGACGAGCGGGAAGCCGCCCAGTGGTACTTCCAGCGCTGGCTGGCACACCTGCCGGCGGCCGGCGAGATCGTGCTGTTCGACCGTTCCTGGTACAACAGGGCCGGCGTGGAGCGGGTGATGGGCTTCTGCAGCCGCAAGGAGTACCTGGAGTTCCTGCGGCAGGCCCCGGAGCTGGAACGGATGCTGGTGCGCTCGGGCATCCGGCTGGTCAAGTTCTGGTTCTCCGTCTCCCAGAACGAGCAGCGCACCCGGTTCGCGATCCGTCAGGTCGACCCGGTCCGGCAGTGGAAGCTGTCTCCGATGGACATCGCCTCACTCGACCGGTGGGACGACTACACCGAGGCCAAGGAGGCGATGTTCTTCTGGACCGACACGGCCGACGCGCCGTGGACGGTGGTGAAGAGCAACGACAAGAAGCGGGCCCGGCTCGAGGCGATGCGGCACGTGCTGCACCGCTTCGACTACACCGGCAAGGACCCCGCTGTGGTCGGCACACCGGACCCGCAGATCATCGGAAACGCTGGGCTGGACCTGGGGCCGGAGGAGGAGGTCGTACCGGTGTTCCCGAGGCCCTGAACGGTCACCAGCGGCCGAGGCGGGCGGCGAGCACGCTGAGGGCCGCCACCCCGGCGGTGGAGGTGCGCAGCACGGCCGGCCCGAGGCGTACGGGTCGCCCGCCGGCCTCGACGAAGGCGGTCAACTCGGCCGGGGCGATGCCACCTTCCGGGCCGATCACCAGCACGATCTCGCCGGTGGAGGGCAGCTCGGCGGTGGTGAGCCGGTCGTCGGCCTCCTCGTGCAGCACGAACCCGACGGCGGCACCGGCGATCCGGCGGGCAACGGTGGCGGTGGACTCGTCCGGCGCACCCGCCACCACCGGCAGCCACGGCCGGCGGGCCTGCTTGGCCGCCTCCCGTGCGGTGGCCACCCACTTCTCCCGGGCGCGTACGCCCCGGTCACCGCGCCACTGGGTCACCGAACGCGATGCCGCCCAGGGCACGATCTCGTCCACCCCGACCTCGGTCATCGCCTGCACGGCCAGCTCACCCCGGTCGCCCTTGGCGATGCCCTGCACCGTCACCAGTCGGGGTACTGGCGCGTCCGCGTACCCCCGGGAGGTGACGGTGACCTCCAGGCTGCCCCGGCCGACGGCCGTGACCACGGCGGCGGCCGTGCCACCCCGGCCGTCGGCGAGCAGAAGCTCCTCGCCGACGCGCAACCGCTGCACTGTCGCGGCGTGGTGCCCCTCCGGGCCGTCCAGGGTCAGCGCGTCGCCGGTGGGCAGCGCCTCCACCAGGAACAGCGGCGCGGACACCTCAGGCGTGCCCGTTGAACGCGTCGCGCATCCGGGAGAAGAAGCCGCCCTGCTTGGACAGCTCGGCGACCTCCTCACCACGGGTCTTGGCGAAGTCGCGCAGCATCTTCTCCTGGTCCGGGTCGAGCTTGGTTGGCGTCCGCACGTCCAGGTGGACGTAGAGGTCTCCCCGGCCGGTGCCGCGCAGGTGCGGCACGCCCCGGGCGCGCAGTCGCAGCGTGCTGGCCGGCTGGGTGCCGGCCTTGACGTCGACGGTCTCCTCGCTGTCCAGCGTCTTGATGGTCAGCCGGGTGCCCAGCGCCGCCGCCGTCATCGGCACCGTGACCCGGCAGTGCAGGTCGTCGCCCTTGCGGGAGTACACGTCGTGCGGGCGCTCGTGGATCTCCACGTAGAGGTCGCCGGCGGTGCCCCCGCCGGGGCCCACCTCGCCCTGCTGGGCCAGCCGGATCCGCATGCCGTCCTCGACACCGGCCGGGATCTTGACGGTCAGCGAACGGCGGGTCCGCACCCGGCCGTCGCCGGCGCAGGTGGGGCAGGGGTGCGGGATGGTGGTGCCGTAGCCCTGGCACACGGTGCACGGCCGGGCGGAGACCACCTGGCCGAGGAAGGTGCGCTGCACCGACTGCACCTCGCCCCGACCACCACACGCCTCGCAGGTCGCCAGGTGCGTGCCGGCGGCCGTGCCGGCGCCGGAGCAGGTGGTGCAGAGCACCGCCGTGTCGACGGTGATCGGGGCCTCCACGCCGAAGGCCGTCTCGTGCAGGTCGAGTTCGAGCCGCAGGATCGCGTCGGCCCCAGGGCGGGTACGCGGACGGGGGCCACGGGCGCCACCTCCGGCACCGCCGAAGAACGCGTCCATGATGTCCTGGAAACCGACGAACGGGCCAGCGCCTCCGGGGCCACCCGGGCCGCCGGCACCGCCGCCACCAGGGGCGAGCGGGTCACCACCCAGGTCGACGATCTGCCGCTTACGGTCGTCCGAGAGGACCTCGTACGCGGCGTTGATGTCCTTGAACTTCTCCTGAGCCTCCGGGTCCGGATTGACGTCCGGGTGGAACTGGCGCGCCAGCTTGCGGTAGGCGCGCTTGATCTCGTCATCGGAGGCTTCCCGGCTCACACCGAGAATGCCGTAGTAGTCCCTGGCCACTGCGTTCCGTGTCCTCATGTTCGTCTCGCGTTGCGCCGGTCGGCGGCCGCAGCCGGCCGCATCGGCCCTGACCAATCAGTTCTGGGCCAGCAACTCGCCCACGTAGCGTGCCACGGCGCGGACCGTGGCGATGTTGCCGGGGTAGTCCATCCGGGTGGGCCCCAGCACCCCCAGGCCGCCCAGGATGGTGGTGCCCGGGCCGTACCCGGTGCTGACCACCGAGGCGGCTCGCAGGTTGTCGAACTCGTTCTCGTCGCCGATCAGCACCCGGGTCGTGCTCGGCTCTGTCTCACCGATGAGCTTGAGCAGCACGACCTCCTCCTCCAGAGCTTCGAGGATCGGCCGCAGGGAGCCCTGGAAATCGAGCAGGCCGCCCCGGGTGAGGTTCGCGGTGCCGGCGAGGGCGATCCGCTCCTCGTGCCGCTCGACGAGCGTCTCCAGCAGGACGGTGGCGAGCGTGGTCATGGTCGGACGCAGGCCGGGCGGCGCTTCCTCGACCAGCGCCTGCACCAGCGGGGGCGTCTCGGACAGCCGGGCGTTGGCGAGCTTCTCGTTGATCAGTCGGCGCAGGTCGGTGACGTCGTCGGCGGGCACCGGGCCGGGCAGCTCCACGAGTCGCTGCTCCACCCGCCCGGTGTCGGCGATCATGACGAGCATCAGCCGGGTGGTGGAGATCGGCACCAGCTCCAGGTGACGCACCGAGGATCGGGCCAGGCTCGGGTACTGCACGACGGCGACCTGTCGGGTCAGCTGGGCGAGCAACCGCACCGTGCGGTGCACCACGTCGTCGAGGTCGACCGCGCCGACCAGGAAGCGCTCGATGGCCCGGCGCTCGGCCGGGCTGAGCGGTTTGACCCGGGACAACCGGTCGACGAAGAGGCGGTAGCCGCGGTCGGTGGGCACCCGGCCGGCACTGGTGTGCGGCTGCCGGATGTAGCCCTCCTCCTCCAGCACGGCCATGTCGTTGCGGACCGTGGCCGGGGAGACCCCGAGCTGGTGCCGCTCGACCAGCGCCTTGCTGCCGACCGGCTCCTGGGTGGAGACGTAGTCTTCGACGATGGCGCGGAGCACGGCGAGTTTCCGGTCGTCGAGACCCATCCTCCGCACCTCCTGTCGCACGTCGGCCGCCGGCGCTCTGGGCCGGCCGGGCCGTCCTGGCACTCGACTGTAGCGAGTGCCAGTCTACGTCGGCGGGCCCGCCCACGCGATGATCAACGGCCACCCTTCGGTGCGGCCCACGACACCCTGTTGGGCCGATCGGCCCGCACTGCGAGGCGAAGTCGCTCTGGTGCGGCGTTGCCACCGGCACCTACCGTGACATCCATGACTGAACCTCCTCGCCCTCCCGGGTCGGGCGACCCCGGCAACTACCCGCCGGAGCCCACCTCCCCCGGGCCGTACCCGTCGGCCGAGCCGCCCACCGCACCACTGTCCGGGGCGCCCGGCCCGGCCGGCTATCCCCCGCCCGGTGGCTATCCGCCGCCCACCGGTGACCAACCGCCGTCAGGCGGCTACCCTCCGGCAGGCGGCTACCCCCCGCCCGGGGGCTATCCCCCGCCCGGCGGCTACCCGCCCGGCGGCTACCCGGCCGGTGGGGCCTACGGCGGCCCCGGCGGTGGCTACGCCAACAACGAGGACAAGACCTGGGCGTTGGTCGCGCACTTCGGCGGCGCGCTCGGCGCGCTGGTCAGTTTCGGTCCGCTGGGCTTCGTTGCCCCGCTGATCGCCTACCTGGCCCGTGGCCAGCAGTCGCCGACCGTCCGGGCGCACGCTATCGCCGCTCTGAACTTCCAGATCCTCTGGTCGATCATCGCGTTCGTACTGCTCTTCGTGAGCTGGTGCCTGCTCTTCCTGCCCAGCATCGCCGTCGTGGTGATCCAGATTCTGTTCGGGATCATCGCCGGCATGAAGGCCAACGAGGGCACCCCGTACCGCTACCCGATGACTGCCAGCTTCATCAAGTGAACCGGGCCGGCCGCTCCCCCGGCCGGCCCGATTCACGGCCGTCCCGGTCCCGGAGCGGTGGGCCACTCAGGGCAGCAGGTCACGCACGACCGCGTCGGCGAGCAGCCGCCCGCGCACTGTGAGCACCGCCCGGCCGGCGGCGTAGTCGTCGGCTGCCAGCAAACCGCCGGCCAGGGCCCGCTCGGCGCCGGCCCTGCCGGCAGCGTCGAGCACCGCCAGCGGGAGACCGCTGGCCAACCGCAGCCGGAGCATCACGTCCTCCATGTGCGCCTCGTCGACGGTGAGCACCTCCCGGGCCAGGCCGGGAGACTCCCCGGCGGCCAACCGTTTGGCGTACGCCGAGGGGTGCTTCACGTTCCACCAGCGGACCCCGCCGACGTGGCTGTGCGCCCCCGGCCCCAGCCCCCACCAGTCCGCGCCGGTCCAGTAGAGCAGGTTGTGCCGGCAGCGGGCGTCGTCGGTGCGCGCCCAGTTGGAGACCTCGTACCAGGAGAGCCCGGCCGCGTCGAGCGCGGCCTCCGCGGCCAGGTAGCGGTCCGCGGCCACGTCGTCACTGGGGTACGCCAGCTCGCCGCGCCGCATCCGGGCGGCGAGCCGGGTGCCGTCCTCGACGATCAGGGCGTACGCGCTGACGTGGTCCACCCCTGCGGCGACGACCTGCTCCAGCGAGGCGGCGAAGTCCTCGGGACGCTCCCCCGGGGTGCCGTAGATCAGGTCCAGGTTGACGTGCTCGAACCCGGCGTCGCGGGCCTCCAGGGCGGCGGCGGTGGCCCGGCCGGCGCTGTGTTTGCGGTCCAGGATCGCCAGCACCCCCGGGGAGGCGGACTGCATGCCCAGCGAGATCCGGGTGTAGCCGGCAGCTCGCAGCAGCTTCAACGATTCCGGGGTGACCGATTCGGGGTTGGCCTCGGTGGTCACCTCGGCGTCGGCGGCCAGCCCCCACGTGCTGTTGATGCCGTCGAGGATGCGGGCCAGGTCGTCGGCGGGGAGCAGGGTCGGCGTGCCGCCGCCGACGAAGACGGTGTCGACCCGGGGCGGCGGAGTGTCGCCGAGCACCCGGGCGGCGAGCCTCAGCTCGGCCAGCACCGTGTCCGCGTACCCCTCGCGGCTCGCGCCGCCGCCCAGTTCGGCAGCGGTGTAGGTGTTGAAGTCGCAGTATCCGCAGCGACTGGCGCAGAACGGCACGTGCACGTACACGCCGAAGCCGCGCGCGCCGACCGCCGCGGTGGCGGTGGCGGGCAACGATCCGTCGACGGGGACGGTCTCACCATCTGGAAGGACGCCGGGCATGGCCACTAGTGTGCCCGGCATGACCTCTCCCGACGTCCTCGTGCGGGTCGCTACGGCCCGTGGGGTGACCACCCTCACGCTCGACAGCCCGCACAACCGCAACGCCCTCTCCACCGCCCTGATGGCCCAGTTGCTGGCCGGGCTGGCGGACGCGGTCGCCGACGAGGCGGTGCGAGTGATCGTGCTCGACCACACCGGCCCGGTGTTCTGCTCCGGCGCGGACCTGAAGGAGACCGCTGCTGCGTACGCCAGCGGGACGGTGCCGGCCGGGATGCTGGGTGACGTGCTCGCGGCGCTCTGGGAGTGCCCGAAGCCGGTGCTGGCCCGGGTCGGCGGACCGGCGCGGGCCGGCGGGCTGGGCCTGATCGCCGCCGCCGACCTGGCGGTCTGCGCCGACGAGGCGACCTTCGCGTTCACCGAGGTGCGCATCGGGGTGATCCCGGCGGTGATCTCTGCGACCGTGCTGCCCCGGCTGCACCCGCGCGCCGCCGCCGAGCTGTACCTGACCGGGGACACCTTCGACGGCCGCCGCGCCGTCGAGGTCGGCCTGGTGACGGCCTCGGTCCCGGCGGACGGGTTGGACGACGCGGTACGGGGCTACTGCGACTCGCTGGTGCGCGGCGCCCCCGGTGCGCTGGCCGGCGCGAAGGAGCTGCTGCGTCGACCGGGCACCGCCGAGTTGCGCGCCGACCTGGCCCGACTCTCCGCCGTCTCGACGGGCTACTTCCTCTCCGACGAGGGGCGCGAGGGGGTCATGGCCTTCCGGGAGAAGCGACCGGCGCGCTGGGTTCCCGCTCTCGACGACTGACGGTCGGGGCGCCACCGTCGTTCGGCGGCGCCCCGGTCTCCGGTCCGGTCAGCGCGGGTCGGGTCACCAGGCGGTCGCGCCGCCGTCGACCGGGTAGTTCGCCCCGGTGATGTACGACGCCCGGTCGGACGCGAGGAAGACCACCAGCTCGACGACCTCCTCGGGGCGCGCGAAGCGCTTGAGAAGCGTCTTGGCCGTGATGGCGTCCCGCGCCTCCTGGTTGTCACCGAGGTCGCGTTCGCTGGCCGGGGTGAGGGTGGGCCCGGGGCTGACCGCCACCGCGCGGATGCCGTGGGGCGCACCTTCGAGGGCGAGCTGTCGCGTCATGCCGATGATGCCGGCGTTCGCGGCGGTGTGACCGACCATCGGCGGGACGTGGCCGCCGATCATTCCGGCCATGGAGGCGGCGCTGATGATGACGCCGCCGCCGCGTCGGACCAGGTGCGGCCAGGCGAACTTCGACACGAAGTACGGAATGTCGAGTTCTCCGGTGATGGTGTAGCGCCAGTCCTCCACGGAGAAGTCGGGCATCGGGCCGAAGCGGAGCGCGGCGGCGTTGTTGTACACCACGTCGAGCCCGCCATAGGCGGCCGCGGCGTCGTCGACGAGCTTGCGTACCTGCTCCGGGTCGGTGAGGTCGACCGGCGCGATGCCGGTCATCTCGCCGCCCGCGCGCCGGACGAGTTCGACGGTCTCGTCGTTACCCGCGACCTGGAGGTCGGCCCCGACGACCTTCGCGCCCTCGCGGGCGAAGGTCAGCGCCGCGACGCGGCCCAGGCCCCCGCCGGTGCCGGTGATCAGCACGACCTTGCCATCAAGCGTTCCCATGGAACTCCTCCTCGTTCACTGACCAACGCGCCCGGCTTTGCGGCGGTAGGTCGGATTGACATGTCAACCGAGTTAAGTCCTTGACCGGTCAATCGCTTCCCGATACCGCGTACCCGGTGACGCGCACGACAGCCCTGCAGCGGGTCGGAGGGGCGTGGCAGGTGAGATCGCGACCGGAGCGGGAACGTCGCCAACCGGTACGCGGCAGCGGAGCCGGCCCCGAACCGGTCGGAGTCGGCCAGGCCGGGCCCGAACCGCTCGGACGACCCGGAAGGGGCCTGCGGGGACGTACGCTTGTCGGACTGTCGATCTGGGGGTGTGGGTGCGAACTCGGGCAACCGTGGCGGGTGGAGTGGTGCTCATCCTCGTCGCCGTGATCGCGATCTGGCTCGTCGTACGACAGGTCGGCGACAACCTCAGGTTGCCGCTGGTGGCACGCAAGTGCACGGTGCAGGCCGACGGACGTGTCGCGCTGGACGCCGACCAGATGGCCAACGCGGCGACCATCGCGGCGATCGGCGCGAAGCGCGGAATGCCCGAGCGGGCCGTCGTGGTCGCGCTCGCCACCGCGTACCAGGAGTCCGGGCTGCGCAACCTCGCCGACGGCGACCGCGACTCGGTCGGCCTGTTCCAGCAGCGGCCGAGCCAGGGCTGGGGCACCCCGGCGCAGATCCGCGACCCGCGGTACGCGGCGAACCGGTTCTACGCGGCCCTCAAGAAGGTGCGCGGCTGGGAGAAGATGCGCGTCACCGACGCCGCCCAGCGGGTGCAGCGCTCGGCGTTCCCCGAGGCGTACCAGAAGTGGGCCGACGACTCCGAGGTGCTCAGCCGGGCCCTGCTCGGCGACGCCAGCGGCGCGGTCGCCTGCACCGTGGGGCGCACCCCGGCGATGCACGGTGCGGCCGCGGCCGCGCAACTGACCCGCAATCTGGTGCTGGACTGGGGGCTCAAGGGCACCGACCCGACCGACCAGACCGGGTTGGCGGTGACTCCGGGCGACCAGCGCGACGGCTGGCGGTACGCGCACTGGCTGGTCTCGCACGCCCAGGACCACGGCGTGAAGCGGGTCCGCTTCGGCGACCTGGAGTGGACCGCCCGCGGCGGCTCGTGGGGCCGGGTGGACGGCCGCCAGAACCCCGCCGGTCAGGTGGTCGCCGAGGTGTTCAACGAGGGTTGACCGACCCGGATCTCTTAACCGGCAGTCACCGCACAATCGGGCAATGCGCACTGAATCGCACTATTGATCACGCAGATCTCACTCTGTGCGTTTCTCTCGCTGCGTGGGGTCCCGCCGTGGCCCAATCCCGCACCACGCCCTCCCCGAGGCCTGGACAGCCGCGTTACGATCGGCGGCCTGTGCCAGAAAAGGTTTCACCTCATGGGGAGGGGTACGACGCGGTGTTCGATTACGGCGACCGGACCGGTTACGAACCGATCAGCGACACTGACCGCAAGGAGTTCCACGAGCAGGGCTTCCTCCTGCTGCGCAACGTCCTGACGGAGGACCACCGGGCGGCGCTGGAGGCGGCTGTCGACCGCGTCTACGCGGAGGAGCAGGCCAAGGGCACCACCAAGAAGGACGGCACCCTGCACCTGCTGGGCTTCCTGGAGCGCGACGAGCTCTTCGGTGAGCTGCTGACCCACCCGATCGCCTTCCCGTACATGTGGGGGCTGGCCGGCTGGAACATCTACACCCACCACAACCACCTGGACGTCACCCCGCCGGCCGCCGAGCCGGAGAAGCCGTACTGGGGTTGGCACCAGGACGGGTACCGGCAGAACTCCGACCCGGAGACGATGGACCCGAACCTGCCTCGGCCGATGTTCTCGCTGAAGGTCGCGTACGTGCTGTCGGACCTCTCCGAGACCGGCCGCGGTGCCACCAAGGTCATCCCGGGCAGCCACCTGAAGAACTCGCTGCCCCGGCCGGCGGACCTGACCGTGCAGAACCCCGACCCGGAGGGCACGGTGGAGATCACCGCCAACCCGGGCGACGCCTTCATCTTCGACCGCCGGCAGTGGCACTCGCGGTCGACGAACCTGTCGACCATCACCCGCAAGATGCTCTTCGTCGGCTACACCTACCGGTGGATCCGTCCGCTGGACGAGCTGCACCCCGACGTGAACGGCGAGTGGTACCGCAACCGCACCCCGGTGCAGCGCCAGCTGATCGGCGAGGGCACCCACACCGCCAACTACTGGGGCATCAACTGGGACGGGTACGTCGACGACGAGATCCCGCTGCGCAAGGAGCTCAAGGAGCGCGGTCTGCTCGACCGCAACATCCCCTGGCTCCGCTGATCCCTGCTCGTGGAACGGCCCCCCGTCACGCTCAGCGATGGCGGGGGGGCCGTTCCACATGTCGACGCCGGTGGTCGCCGGCCGCGTGGGCTTACGCCGACCAGCTAGCCACGGGCGGCGAGGCGGCGACGGGCCTTCTCCCGGATCGACTCCGGCAGCTCCTCCGCCTCGAGCAACCGAGGCAGCAACTCCGGCTCCAGGCTGGTCGCCCGGAACACCTCGCCGATGGTCACACCGTGCGCCGGCCGGTCCACCACCTCGACCAGGTCGCCCGGGCCGACCTCCCCCTCGCGCAGCACCCGCAGGTAGGCGCCGGGCAGCGCCCGGGAGGTGAACCGCTTGATCAGATCCGGTACGCCCCAGAACCCGGCGAAGGTGGTGCACGGCGTACGCGGTTTGGTGACCTGGAGCAGCGCTGAACCGACCAGCCACTGCTCACCGATCACCGCGCCGGTCACGTCGACCGCGTAGGTGGACAGGTTCTCCCCGAAGCCACCCGGCCGGACGTCGCGGCCCAGCTCCGCCGCCCACCATGCGGCGTCCTCCTCCGCGTAGGCGTAGACCGCCTGGTCGGGGCCGCCGTGATGGGCTCGCTCTCCGATGAAGTCGCCGACCACCCCGTCGAAGCGGATCGGCACCGGGCCGTCCACCGGCCGCTTGTCGATGCCGCTGCGGCCGCTCGCATCGCCGGCCCACTCCGCCTCGGTCACCACGCCGAGGTTCACCGCTGCCACCCTGCCCGTCATGACGGCCAGCCTAGTGGCGGTTCGCCGCCGAGCAGTCCGCCCGGCTACGGGCTCGGCACCGCCCAGCCCGTCCGACGCGGGGTCAGCCCTTGACGGCGCCGGCCACCAGGCCGGAGACCATCCGGCGCTGCACCAGCAGGAAGAAGATGATGACCGGCAGGGTGAACAGGGTGGACGCGGCCATCACCGGCCCCCAGTTGGTGTCGTCCCGACCGAAGAAGAAGGTCATCGCCACCGGCAGGGTGTAACTGCCCTGGTCGTTGATGAACGTCAACGCGAAGATCAGCTCGTTCCACGCGGTGATGAAGGAGAAGATGCTGGTCGCCACCAGGCCGGGCGCGACCAGCGGGAAGAGCACCCGGCGGAAGATCTGGGCCCGGCTGGCCCCGTCGATCGCCGCCGCCTCCTCCAGTTCCTTCGGCACCGCGGCGACGAAGCCGCGCAGCATCCAGACCGCGAACGGCAGCGAGAAACCGAGGTACGTGAGGATCAGGCTGGGCAGGGTGTTGTAGAGCCCGAGCCGCTGGATCATCAGGAACAGCGGGATGACCAACGCCTCCAGCGGGATCATCTGCACCACCAGCAGCATGATCAGGAAGCTGGTCCGCAGCTTGAAGCGGAACCGGGCCACAGCGGTCGCGGCGAGCAACGCCACCAGGCCGCTGAGCACCACAGTGGAGACGGCGACCAGCGCGCTGTTGAGGAAGAAGTCCAGGAAGCTGACGCCGGGGATCAGGTTGCCGGTCAGGATCTCCCGGTAGTGCGCCAACGTCGGATGGGTCGGCACCGGTTGCGGGGTGGCCGAGAAGATCTCGTTGCTCGGCTTCAGCGAGGTGGAGATCATCCAGTAGACCGGGAACGCCGCGAAGAGCGCGACCAGCAGCCCGGCGCCGTTGAGGGCGATTTTCTTCACGACTCGTCCTCCTGCCTGAGCACCATCCGTACGTAGAAGCCGGTGACCACGAGCAGGATCAGCGTGAGGATCACCGCGATGGCAGCGCCGAGCCCGTACTTGGGCGGCGGGGAGAAGGCTTCGGCGTACGAGTAGATGGCGAGCATGAACGTCGGCCGGTCCTGGGTGCCGCCGGCCAGCACGAACTGCTGGGTGAAGACCTTGAAGTCCCAGATGGTGGAGAGCACGATCAGGATCCCGAAGACCGGACGCAGCAGCGGGAACGTGATCTTCCAGAAGACCCGCCACGGGCTGGCACCATCCACCCGGGCCGCCTCGTGCAACTCGCTCGGCACGCTCTTGAGACCGGCCAGCACACTCACCGCGATGAACGGGAACGAGTGCCAGACCACCACCAGGGTGAGGATGGCGAAGAAGAGCAGCGGCGAGTTGAACCAGCCGTAACCGGTCCAGTCGCTGCGCCCGAACAGGCTGGTCGAGAGCCCGTCCGGCAACGCATTGAACAGCCACGTGACCAGGCCGCTCGTATCGTCGAAGATCCATTTCCAGACGATGGTGCCGGTCAGCGCCGGGGTGGCCCAGGCGAGCATCACGCAGCTGGCCACGAACGTCGCCATCTTTCGACCAAGCCGGTTGAGCAGCAGCCCCACCAGGGTGCCGAGCACCATGGTGAGCAGCACGTTCGCCGCGGCGAACAGGACCGTGTTGCGCAGCACGGTCAGGAAGAACGGGTCGGAGAGGATGTCGGCGTAGTTGCCGAGCCCCACCCACGGCCACTCCCGATCGCCGCGCAGCTGCCGGACGCTGTTCAGCCGGTAGAAGGACATCCCCACCACCTGGCCGAGCGGCCAGAGCAGGAGCACTCCGATGATCAGCAGGGCGGGCAGGAGCAGCAGGTAGGGCAGGCGGTCCACCCGGCGACGCCGCCGCGCGGGGGTCTCCCGCGCGGCGGACGTCTCCGGGTTTTTGGTCTGTAGGCTCACTTGCTGTTCAAGATGCCTTCCATCTCGGCGGCCGCGTCGGCGGTAGCCTTCTCGACCGTCTTCTGACCCTTCATGACCGAGCTGTTCATTGCCTGGGTCACCGTCTTCGTCCGGCTGACCTCCACCCACTTCGGGGTGAGCGGCGTGAGCTTGGTGTTCTGCATCGTGGTGGCGAACGACGCCATCACCTTGTCGTTCGCGTACGCGTCACCGGAGACCAGGTCCTGGTAGACGGGGAAGAAGCCGAGGCTGCTCGCGAAGCTCTGCGCGTTCTTCTTGTTCAGCAGCACGGTCAGGTAGTCCCAGGCCAGGTCCTGCCGCTCGCTGTCCTTCCAGATCGCCACGTCCGAGCCGCCCGCGAAACCGGGCGCCGCCTTGCCGTCCGGGCCGGGGATCGGGAACGTACCCCAGACCTTCTCGATCTCGGGGTTGTCCTTCTTGATGGCGCCCTGCTGCCAGCTACCGGCGAAGGCCATCGCGGCCTTGCCGGTGGCGAACTGGGTACGCGCGTCGATCTCGTTCCAACCCGCCGCCGCCGGCGGGGCGACCTTGTGCACCGTCACCAGATCGGTCCAGAACTTGACGGCCCGCTGCGCCTCGGGCGTGGTGTAACCGGACTTCCAGGTGCCGCCCTGGTTGCTGGCGATCTCGCCGCCGGCACCCCAGAGGAAGGAGTAGAAGGGCAGCTCGGAGTTGCCGGGCAGGGCGATGCCGTAGGTGCCCTTCTTCTTCGCCTGCACAGTCTTGGCAACGGTGACCAGGTCGTCCCAGGTCTTCGGGGGCTGCACGCCGGCCTCGGCGAACCAGTCGGTGCGGTAGTAGATCGCCCGCACACCCGCGTACCAGGGCACGCCGTACTGCTTGCCGTCGAGCTGAGCGTTGCGCACCAGGTCGGGCAGCAGATCCTTGCCGTCGGCCCAGCCGCCCATCCGACCACTCACGTCGGCGAGCGCCTCCTGGGCGGCCCAACCCTGAGTCTCGGTGTTGCCAAGCTCGGTGATGTCCGGCCCCTCACCGCCGGCGAGCGCCGCCTGGAACTTCTTGGGCGCCTCCAGCCAGGGGATGTACTGCACGACCACATCGGTGTCGGGGTGCTTCTGGCGGAACTCGGCCTCGACCCCGTCGAGGAAGGAGTTCTGCGCGTCCCCGCCCTCACCCATCATCCAGACCGTGAGCTTGCTGTCGTCGGCCGCGTCGTCGCCGGACCCTCCACAGCCGGTCAGCACCATCGCGGCCGAGGCCACCATGGCGGTGACCGGGGCCAGCCGCTTCCACCTGTTCACGCCACTTCTCCCCTCGCGCCGCCTGGAACTAACCTTCTCCGCCGCACCCTAGTACGGCGAATTCCTTTACGACAGTGGGCGGGACTGGCCGAAGCGTGGCGACCGTACCGCAGCGGCCCGACGACCGGCACTCCAACATCCGTCCGAAGTTGGGCCTATCAGCACGAAAGAGCGCCCGGCTCTCAGCCGGGCGCTCTTTCAGTCGTACTGTCCTAGCGGTGGTGCTGTGTCGCCAGATGATGCCAGGTCGTTACCGGGTCACGCGGCGGCGGCCACCCACACCGGCCACCAGCGCGACAGCGATCGCGGCAACCACGACCTGCACCAGCAGCTCGGCCCAGTCGATGCCGCTCGTCTCGGTCGCGATGCCGATGGCCCGCGCCAGGACGGTGCCCAGCAGCGCGGCGCCGATGCCGATCAGCAGGTGCAGCCAGATCGGCATGTTCTGCCGACCCGGAACGACCAGGCGGCCGAGCGCGCCGACGATGAGACCAACAACGATCGCAGTGATGATGCCCCACACGGTGAGCTCCACGGCCACCCTCCTTCAAAGAATGTCTGACACACGGTGCGTGTGCTTCCTGTCGTGACCGTTAATTGCCCTACCCACCGAAAATCCAAACCGACTACACGGCCCAGACGATCACGAATTGATGAACACAGGCACGGACCACAAACCGCCCCGCGCCCGGCGCCCCGCAGTGCAAGATCGGCCCGGTCGGGAGTGACTCCGTGACTCCGTGACTCCGCGGTACTGCTCGAACCGCGTCTCGCGCTCACGCTCCAGTGTGCCCGTCCCGTATCGCACCCAAGATCGCGCTTCATCCTGGTTGTAGTGGTATCGCGGCCAGGTGGAAGCCACTACAACCAGGATGGAGCGCGATCTTGGCGCTGGACGGGGCGCCCGGACGCGGGAGGCAGGACACGGGGCGCCCGGACGCGCGGGGGGGCAGGACACGGGCCCCGGACAAAGGCGCAGGACGCAGGGCGCGGCGCGCACTGAGGGCTGGACGACACTGCGGCCGAGTCGGACGCAGCGATTCGCCGGATCAGACCCTCGTCGATCGAACTCGATCAAGCACCGAGGGGCGCCCGGCCTGATGGCCGAGCGCCCCTCGAAGGTTTGCGGTACTACGAGTTGCTGGTGTTACCGGGTCACGCGGCGGCGGCCACCCACACCGGCCACCAGCGCGACGGCGATCGCGGCCAGCACGACCTGCACCAGCAGCTCGCCCCAGTCGATGCCGCTCGTCTCGGTCGCGATGCCGATGGCCCGGGCCAGGACGGTGCCCAGCAGGGCCGCGCCGATACCGATCAGCATGTGCAGCCAGATCGGCATGTTCTGCTTACCCGGGACGACCAGGCGGCCGAGCGCGCCGACGATGAGACCAACAACGATCGCAGTGATGATGCCCCACACGGTGAACTCCACGGTCGCCCTCCTTCAAAAGAATGTCTGACACACGAGGTGTGTGCTTCCTGTCGTGACGACTAAGTGCCCGACCCACCGAAAGCCCAAACCGACTCACCTCAAAAGACAACGCCGGTTGTCAATGCTTCGGAGGTGCGTCGGTTGGCGCGGGAGTACGTCCACACAGGTAGGAGCCCATCTCCTCGATCCACCAACCCCGCGGCAACGACCGAAAAAATTTCCGCACGGGTGGTCGCACGCACCGAACCGCAGCGCTCGGCGGCCGGCAGGCACGGCGGCGCACCGGGGCCAGGGTGGGCGAGCGCACCCCGAAACGCGACGCGCCCGGGTGCGGATGGCACCCGGGCGCGTACGGCGGTACGAACTACTTCTTGCCGGCGGCCTTGCCGTCGCCGGAGTCGGAGGAGAGGGCGGCGATGAAGGCCTCCTGCGGCACCTCGACCCGGCCGACCATCTTCATCCGCTTCTTGCCTTCCTTCTGCTTCTCCAGCAGCTTGCGCTTACGGCTGATGTCACCGCCGTAGCACTTGGCGAGCACGTCCTTACGGATCGCCCGGATGGTCTCCCGGGCGATGACCCGGCTGCCGATGGCCGCCTGGATCGGCACCTCGAACTGCTGGCGCGGGATCAGGGTGCGCAGCTTGGCGGCGATGGTGACCCCGTAGTTGTACGCCTTGTCCTTGTGCACGATGGCGCTGAACGCGTCCACCGGCTCGCCGTGCAGCAGGATGTCCACCTTCACCAGGTCGGATGCCTGCTCGCCGGAGGGCTCGTAGTCGAGTGAGGCGTAGCCCTTGGTACGGCTCTTCAACTGGTCGAAGAAGTCGTAGATGATCTCCGCGAGGGGCAGCGTGTAGCGCAGCTCCACCCGGTCGGCGGAGAGGTAGTCCATGCCGAGCAGGGTGCCGCGCCGGCCCTGGCAGAGCTCCATGACCGCGCCCACGTAGTCGTTGGGCGTCAGCACCGTGGCCCGGACCACCGGCTCGTACACCTCGGCGATCTTGCCGGTGGGGTACTCGCTCGGGTTGGTGACGACGATTTCCTCGCCGTCGTCGGTGATCGCCCGGTAGACGACGTTGGGCGCGGTGGAGATCAGGTCGAGGTTGTACTCGCGCTCCAGCCGCTCCCGGATGATCTCCAGGTGGAGCAGGCCGAGGAAGCCGCAGCGGAAGCCGAACCCGAGCGCGCCGGAGGTCTCCGGCTCGTAGTCGAGGGCGGCGTCGTTGAGCTTGAGCTTGTCCAACGCCTCGCGCAGGTTGGGGTAGTCGGACCCGTCGATCGGGTAGAGGCCGGAGTAGACCATCGGCTTCGGGTCCTTGTAGCCACCCAACGCCTCGGCCGCCGGCCGGCTGTTGATGGTGACGGTGTCACCGACCCGGGACTGCCGGACGTCCTTCACACCGGTGATCAGATAGCCGACCTCGCCGACGCCGAGCGCCTCGGCCTTGACCATCTCGGGTGAGATGACACCGATCTCCAGCAGCTCGTGCACCGCGCCGGTGGACATCATCTTGATCCGGTCGCGGGCGCTGATCCGACCGTCGATGACCCGCACGTACGTGACGACGCCACGGTAGACGTCGTACACCGAATCGAAGATCATCGCCCGGGCGGGCGCCACGGCGTCACCGACCGGTGGGATGAACTGCCGGACGATCTCGTCGAGCAGGTACGGAACGCCCTCGCCGGTCTTGCCGGAGACCCGGATGCAGTCGGCCGGGTCACCGCCGATCAGGTGGGCCAACTCCTCGGCGTACTTTTCCGGCTGCGCGGCCGGCAGGTCGATCTTGTTGAGCACCGGGATGATGCGCAGGTCGTTCTCGAGGGCCAGGTAGAGGTTGGCCAGGGTCTGCGCCTCAATGCCCTGCGCGGCGTCGACCAGCAGCACGGCACCCTCACAGGCGGCCAACGACCGGGACACCTCGTACGTGAAGTCCACGTGCCCCGGAGTGTCGATCATGTTGAGCACCGCTTGCTCACCAGCCCGCTCACCCTCGCGGATGGTCCACGGCATGCGGACGGCCTGGCTCTTGATGGTGATGCCGCGCTCGCGCTCGATGTCCATCCGGTCCAGGTACTGCGCGCGCATCTGCCGCGGGTCGACCACACCGGTGAGCTGCAACATCCGGTCGGCCAGGGTCGACTTCCCGTGGTCGATGTGGGCGATGATGCCGAAGTTCCGGATGCGACCGGGGTCGGTGGCACCAGGGGCGTTCGCGCCGGGATCGAGCTTCGGTGGCACAGCGGTCCGTTCTGGTCGGCTGACGTGAACAGGCCGGCGCGCCGCCGACCCCCTCTATGTTCCCACGCCGCCGGGGTGCACCCACTGCGCGGGCGATGGAACGACCCGAGGACCCCTCACTCCATCGGCGGCTCGACGAAGAGCGCGGCCAGCCGGGGCAGCCGGCGACGCGCCTCGTCCTCGTCGTCGAAGTCCCAGAAGTCGTTGAGATCCGGCGTCCGCACCGGGTCACGGTCCGCCGGCAACTCGGTAGCGGTGGCCTTGCGGTACGCGTCCCACGGCACCGAGAGCATCTGCTCGGCGGAGAACTCCTCGCCGCTGAGCGAGGCCGCCCGCACCTGGGGCAGTTCGGCCAGCGAGTCCGGTTCGGTGACCGCGCTGGCGAAGACGGCCCGACCCTGGGTCATCAGCCAGCCCCGGAAGTGTTCGAAGCCCTCAGCCGACGCGCCACCGTTGATCAGGTACGCCGCACCCCACAGATCCGCCTTGTGCGAGGCGGCCAGCACCCGCGTCTGGTGCCGCGCGTACCCGATGATGTCCTCCGGGTCGCGCTCGGCGAGCAACGCCACGGCTCGCGCGGCGACCGGGCCAGGCTCACCCCCGCCGCCGGCCCGCGCCTGGTCGATCAGCTGCCAGAAGTCCTCGGTCCTCATGGCTTGGCAGTCTGGCAGTGTCGCCGTGCGTCGCGCACGTACCCCGGTGCAGCATGGTGTGAT
The DNA here is from genome assembly GCF_049841475.1 of Micromonospora sp. DT15. Classification (NCBI taxonomy): domain Bacteria; kingdom Bacillati; phylum Actinomycetota; class Actinomycetes; order Micromonosporales; family Micromonosporaceae; genus Micromonospora; species Micromonospora sp. DT15. The sequence goes on along the minus strand of NZ_JBNCKJ010000015.1, from coordinate 52,801 downwards.
GTCCCCTCCCCCGCTGCCGCCGTACCACGCGAGCGCCCTGCGCCCGTCGTGGCCGGCGTTACCGGCGGCGCTGCGGGCCGCCGTCGCCGAACGGCTCGGCGCGCCGGTGGTCACCGCCCGGGTCGCGGGCGCGGGCTTCACCCGCGGGTTCGCCGCCGTGCTCGACACCGCCGACGGTGGTCGGGCCTTCGTGAAGGCCGCGCCCGCCGCCGAGCAACCGCACCTTGTCGACTGGTACGCCCGGGAGGCCGCGATCCTCGACCGGCTGCCGGCGGACCTGCCGGCGCCCCGCCCCCGGTGGACCCTCTCCGCGGCCGGCTGGTTCGTGCTCTGCACCGACGCCGTCGACGGGCACACCCCGCGCCTGCCCTGGGTGCCCGCCGAGTTGGACGCCACCCTCGCCGGGTACGCGCGTATCGCCGCCGCCCTGGCCGACCCGCCGGGCGAGCTGACCGCGCTCGGCCTGCCGCACCTGGCCGACCTGGCCCGGTCGGACATCCTCTGGTGGGAAGAGGTCGCCGCCGGTCGGGAGCCGACCCCACCACTGCCCGCGCCACTGCTCGGCCGGCTGCCCGAGCTGGTGGAGTTGGAGTCTCTCCTCCCCCGGTACGCCGCCGGAGCGACCGGCCTGATCCATGGCGACCTGCGGGTCGACAACGTGCTGATCGGCCCGGACGGCCGAGCCTGGTTCTGCGACTGGACCTGGGTCTGCTCCGGGCCGGCCTGGTTCGACCTGGCCGGCCTGCTGCTCACCGCGTACGCCAGCGGGCTGGACGCGGACCGGCTCTTCGCCGCGCACCCGGCCACCGCCGGCGCGCCCCCGGACGCGTTGGACGCGACCCTGGCGGCGTTGGCCGGCTACTACCTCACCGGTGCTGCGGCGCCACCGCCGACGGCCTCGCCGCACCTGCCCGCCCACCAGCGGTGGAGCGGCGAGCAGTCACTCGACTGGCTGGCCCACCGCCAGGGCTGGCGCTGAGGCGGACCGGCCCCGGGACGGCCTGGATTCCCGGCGACGCGGACCGGCCGGCTGCCGGGCTGGCGGTGAGCCGCCACCGTGGTCGAGGGCGTAGCCTGGTCCCCGACGGGCCGGGTCCGTTCGCGCGAAAGGCCGAGCCGTTTTGGCTCGTCCCGGGCGACCTGGTAACCTGGCTCTTCGCGCAGCGATGACGCACGTTCGTCATCACGCGCAATAAGCTGACCAACCCGAGCTATCAAGACGAGGCTGTCGCGTGGCGAACATCAAGTCCCAGATCAAGCGCAACCGGCAGAACGAGAAGGCCCGGCTGCGCAACAAGTCGGTCAAGTCGTCGCTGAAGACCGCCGTCCGGAAGTTCCACGAGGCTGCCGAGGCCGGTGACGTCGAGAAGGCGACCGCGCTCATGCTGGACGCCTCGCGCAAGCTGGACAAGGCCGTCAGCAAGGGCGTGATCCACTCCAACCAGGCCGCGAACCGCAAGTCCGCGATCGCGAAGCGCGTGGTGTCGCTCTCCGCCTGACGATTTCAGTCAGACTGATTCGGAAAACCCCGGGCCCCAGGCCCGGGGTTTCCGTGTGTCCGGAGGCCGGCCGTGTTCAACCGAGCCGGCCGTGTTCAACCGAGCCGGCCGTTGCGGGCGAGGGCCCGACGGGCGGCGGCGCTCAGTCTGACGGGTTGGCCCGACGGGGCGGTGGCACCGGATCGGCGGTGATCACCACCCCGGGAACGCTGTGCGAGACCCACTCCACCCGGGCCCGGCCCACCACCGGTTCCATCTGCCGGCGAAACCGGTCCCGTTCCTGCTCGGGCACGAGCGCGGCGGAGCGGACCACGATCGCGGCCACCATGTCGTTGAGCTTCACCATGGCGGCCACCAGGACCGGCAGCACCAGCACCGCCCACCAGCTGACCAACTCGGCGAGGGCGAGCAGCACCGCCAGGGCGATGGCACCCTCGAAGAAGAGGAAGCACAGCACGCCGCCGGGGTTGACGAACCGCAGGCCGAGGAGCCGGGCGTAGAGCGGCCTGTAACGCGCCTCGTCCACGGGAATGGTGGCCCAGGCTGGGCGGTTCGCCCCCGTCACCTGGCGCTGCCCTGCCGGGCCGCCGCGACCGAGAAGACCGCACGCTCCAGGGCGTACGCCCGGTCGTCGGAGCCGCCCTTGACGGCCGCGTTGCACTCGGCGGCGACCTGCATGGCCCGGACCAGGCCCTCCGGTGTCCAGCCCCGCCCCTGCCGCTGCGCCCGCTCGATCTTCCACGAGGGCATTCCGAGGCTGCTGGCGAGCTGGTACGGGCTACCCCGGCCGGCCGATGCCACCCGGGCCACAGTGCGCACCCCGTCCGCCAGGGCATCGGCGATGGGCACCGGGTCGACCCCGACGTGCAGGGCCCAGCGCAGTGCTTCGAGCGCCGCCGGCACGTCGCCGACCATTGTGGCGTCCGCCACCGTGAAGCCGGTCACCTCGACCCGGCCCCGGTAGTAACGGGAGACAGTCTCGGCGCTGATCCGCCCATCGGTGTCGGCGACAAGTTGGGAGCAGGCGGCGGCCAGCTCACGCAGGTCGTTGCCGACCGCGGCGATGAGCGCCTCGGCGGCGTCGTCGGTGCACTTTCCGCCGGCCCGGCGGATCTCGTCGCGGACGAAGGCCAACCGGTCACGGTGCCCCTTGAGCTTGGCGGCCGGGACCACCGTCGCGCCAGCCGCCCGCAGACCGTCGGCGAACGCCTTGCCCTTGGCGCCGCCCAGGTGCAGCACCAGCAGCTGGACCTCCGGGTCGGGATTCTTCGCGTACGCCAACAGCGCGGCGACCAGGTCCTTGCGGGCGTCCTGGCCGGAGCGCAGGATCAGCAGCCGCCGCCCGCCGAACAGCGAGGGGCTGAGCATCTCGGCGATCTCGCCGACGGTGAGCGCGCTGGCCTGGTACTCGCGGACATCCACCTCGGGGTCGACACTGCGAACCTTCGCGACAGCTTCGGTGACCGCGCGCGTGGCGAGGAGCTCCTCGTCACCGAGGACGAGCAGAATGGGGGCGAGGCTGGCGGGGGTCACGCCGCCCATATTCGCACGGCCTGCGGCGGGATCGTGCCTGCTCATTCGCTGCTTGATCGGCGCAGCCCGCACACAGCGCAAATCCAGACATACGACTCGATTCCCCTTCTAATTCGCAAGTCGCCCAATTAATCAGAGGCCGTCGCCCCACGGGGTCAGGGCTGCCGGCCGGAGGGCACACCTCGCCGGGCTACCGCCAGACCGTCGTCCGTCCGGACCGCCGCCACGTCGCCGTCCGTGTCGGTACGCAGCACCCGCACGCCGCCCCTGCCCAGTTGGGCGAGCAGCCGCGGACTCGGGTGCCCGTAGGTGTTGCCCGTGCCCACCGGCACGAGTGCCACCGCCGGCCGCACCGCATCGAGGAAACCCTGGTCCTGGTACGCCGAACCGTGGTGCGCGACCTTCAACACGTCCGCCCGTAACTGGCCGGGGGCCGCCCGCGCCACCATCGCGTGCTGCTCCTCGGTCTCCGCGTCGCCGGCCAACAGGATCCGCACCCCGGCCACTGTGGCGCGCAGCACCAGCGAGTTGTTGTTCGGGTCGGACCTGGTCCCGGCCAGCGGGTACGGCGGGCCGAGCACCAGCAGGTCGACCCCGCCGACCGGGTGACGAGCGCCGGCCACTGTGGTCAGCAGCGCGGCCCGCCCGCCGGTGGCCGCCGCCCGAACCAGGTCCCGACCGCTCTCCGGGTCGGTGGACGACGGCGTCAGCACGGCACTCACCCGCCGTCCCCGGAACACCCCGGCCACCCCGCCCACGTGGTCCGCGTGGAAGTGACTGATCACCAGCAGGGGCACCTCCCGTACGCCGAGCCGACGTAGGCAACCGTCCACCGCACCCGGTTCCGGCCCGGCGTCCACCACCACGGCCCGGCCGGGGTCGACCGGGAGCACCAGGGCGTCGCCCTGCCCCACCGCGCAGGCCACCACCACCCAACCGGCGGGCGGCCAGCCGGCGGCTACCAGTCGAACCGGCAGGGCACCCAGCACGGCGGCGACCCCGACCACGGCCACCAGCCGGCGTACGAGTGGCCGGCGCACCGCGATCAGCAGCGCGACGGTCAGCCCGGTCAGCAGCAGGGCACCTGGCACCCCGCCCGGCCACGGCAGGGTGCCACCTGGCAGTCGGGCTCCGTGCCGGGCGATGACCACCAGCCACCAGGCCGGCCAACTCGCCAGCCACGCGACGAACTCGGCGCCGGCCGGCCAGATCGGCGACACCATGGCCGCCAGCACGCCCAGCACTGTCGCTGGCGCGATGGCCGGCACCGCCAGCAGGTTCGCCGGCACCGCCACCAGGCTCACGGTGCCGGAGATCCCGGCGACGACCGGGCCGCAGGCAAGTTGGGCAGCCGCCGGCACGGCCAACGCCTCGGCCAGCCCGGGCGGAACGCCTCGCCGACGCAGTCCGTCCCGCCAACGCGGCGCGAGCAGCAGCAGGCCACCAGTGGCCAGCACGGAGAGGGCGAACCCGGGATCCCCGGCCAACTCGGGGTCGACGAGCACCAGCACGGTCACGGCGGCGGCCAGCGCGGGCAGCGCCGCCCGAGGTCGACCGGCGGCGAGCGCGGCAAGCCCGATCGCTCCCATCGTGGCGGCCCGTACGACGCTCGGCGACGGGCGGACCAGAATGACGAACCCCACCAGCGCCACCCCGCACAGCGCGGCGGCGAGCCACGGGCCGGCGCGCGACCACCGGGCCAGCAACAACACCGCACCCACCACGATCGCGACGTTGGAGCCGGAAACCGCATTGAGGTGGGTCATCCCGGTGGCCTGGAAGTCCGCCTCGACGGCGGGTGGGAGTCGGCTGGTGTCGCCCACCACCAGACCCGGCAGCAGCCCGCCGCGGTCATCGGGCAGCGGCGCGCAGGCCCGTTGCAGGCCGGTACGCAGCGTCCCGGCGGCCCGCTGCGCCCAGGACGGCTTGCCGTGCCGTTCCGGTGGGCCATTGGTGCTGAGCACCGCTGCGGTGAGATCGCCCCCACGCGGAACGCCGAGCCGACCGTCGACGGTGAGGCGCTGCCCGGGCAGCAGGCCCCGCCACGCCGGGTCGGTCGCCAGGACGAGCAGCCGCACCGACGCGTGGAACCGTCGACCATCCGGGCCGGTGAGCCGGACCAGCTCGGTCGACACCAGCAACATCCCCGGTCGCCCGGCGCTCCGGATCGGGCGCGGGTCGTCCCGGACCACCAGATCGGCGGTGACCGGCGCGCGTTGCTCGGCGAGGGCACGGATCGCCGGCGCGTCGCGCACGGCGAGCTGGGCGGCGGTGGCCGCACCCCCGCAGACCACACCGAGACCGACCGCCACGGCCACCCACCCGTAGCGCAGCACCATGGCTCGGGGACGGCCGAGACGGCCGAGCAGGTGCACAGCACCTACTGCCGTCAGACCGACCGCCGCGCCGGCCACCAGCAGAACCGCGCGGCTGCCGAGGTGCAGCCCGGCGAGCGCGGTGAGCCACGCCGCCACGGCGAGCCCCGCCAGTCGCAGATCCGGCGGCTCCGACCAGGTCCCGCCGGCCGACGGCAGGGCCTGAGAAGGCCCGGCCGGCGGCACGGCCTGAGAAGGTCCAGCCGATGGCACGGCCTGAGAAGGTCCAGCCGATGGCACGGCCTGAGAAGGCCCGGCCGGCGGCGCGGGCTGGGGTCCGCTGACCTGCCGGGGGTCAGCGGCGACGGCTGGCTCGCTCACACCGTCACCAGGTCCTTGAGCTGCTCGTAACGGGCATCGCCGATCCCGTCGACCTGGCGTAGGTCGCCGACGGACTTGAACCCGCCGTGCTGATCCCGGTGGGTGAGGATCCGTTGGGCGAGCACCGGCCCCACCCCGGGCAGCGCGTCGAGCTGCGCCAGTGTCGCGGTGTTGAGGTTCACCGGCCCGGCGGCGGGAGCCGCACCGCCCCCCGCAGGCCCGGCCGCACCGCCCGGCACCGGCGGTGGCGTCACCCCGACCACGATCAGCTCACCGTCGGTGACCTTTCGGGCGGGGTTGAGCAACGCCACGTCGACCCCCGGGAGCGCGCCGCCGGCCGCCTGCACCGCGTCAGCGAGCCGGGACCCGGCTGGCAGGCGTACCAGACCGGGTTTTCGGACCTTGCCCGCGACCGCCACCACCAGCTCGCCGGAGCCTGGCACGCTCGGGTCACCCGAGGGTGCGGCCGACGCAGCCTCGGCGACCAGCGGGGCGACCGGCTCCGACTGCGGCCGCGAGCGCCAGGCCCAACCGGCCGCCCCCAACACCACCACCACGGCGACGACCGCCAACGCCCGCACACCCCGACGCCCGGGGTCGAACGCGCCCGGGCCGGGTAGCCGCGACTCCGGACGGGCCGCCGGACCGTCCGCAGCCGGCGCCACGACCGGCAGGGAAGGCGGGGAGGACAACACGTCCGCCGGCAGCGCACCGATCAGGGACGACGGGGGTACGCCCGCGTGCGGCGTCTCCGGCCGGGGCGGCGGTGCGACGGCCGGCTCCGTCAGCCGGCGCAGGCGCTGGCGTACCTCTGTCTCCTCGTCGTGCGACACAGCGCGACGCTATGGCGGCGGCCCCGACGGCGGACGGTGACCGGCTCATCCTGTGGACAACCACCGCCACTGTGGACAACGCCCTGATCATGCATCGATCTGTTATGCGCAAGAGCGAACGCGGAGCGTGGCCTGGGAAAGCCGGTCTGGTCAACGGCGCACACATCGAGCGGACTACCCTCGCCGTATGCCCGACTCCCGCCGTCTGCGCATCGGCACGCGCAACTCTCCGATGGCACTCGCGCAGGTTGAGCGGGTCCGCGCGATGCTCGCCGACCGACACCCCGATCTCGTCGTGGACGTGACGTCGATGTCGACAAGCGGGGACCGCTGGCACGGTGACCTGGCCGCCCTGGGCGGCAAGGGGGCGTTCACCAAGGAGGTGGACGCTGCCCTGGTCGCCGGCAAGGTGGACCTGGCGGTGCACTGCGTCAAGGACGTCCCCGGAGACCGGCCGGCGCCGGCCGGCACGGTGATGGCCGCCTACCTGGCCCGTGACGACGTCCGCGACTGTCTCGTGCACCCGGGCGGGCTGCGGATGGACCAACTGCCCTCCGGTACCCGGATCGGCACCTCCGCCGTCCGGCGGGTGGCGCAACTGGCGCTGCACTGGCCGAACCTGGTGCCGGTGGCGATCCGTGGCAACGCGAACAGCAGGCTCGCCAAACTCGACGCCGGGGACAGGTACGACGCACTGCTGCTCGCGGTCTCCGGGCTGGAGCGGATCGGGCAGGCCGCCCGCATCACCCACCCGATCGACGTCGACACGATGGTCCCGGCCGTCGGCTCCGGCACCCTGGTCCTTCAGTGCCGCGAAGACGACACCAGCACCCGCGACCTGGCGATCAGCCTCGGCGACCCCCGGGCCTGGCGGGAGACCGTGGCGGAACGGACCATGCTGCACATCCTTCAGGGCAACTGTCACTCCCCCATCGCCGCGCTTGCCCGCACCGAATCCGACGGACGCCTCGGCCTACGGGCGAGGGTGATCAGCGTCGACGGTAAGACGGTGCTCGACGTACACGAGTGGGCGACGGACCCGATCACCCTCGGTACCTCGGTCGCCGCCGCCCTGCTCCGGCAGGGGGCCCGTGACCTCCTCGACCTGCCCGCGCACACCTGAAGCAGCGAGGCTGACGGCCGGTGGGGCGACAGCACCCAACCGGCCGACGGGCCTGCTACAGGTACGGGCGGGTGATGATCTCGATGGCGTGGCCCGCCGGGTCGAAGAAGTAGAAGCCCCGCCCACCGTGCTCGGTGTTGGTCTCCCCCTCCCGCTTCAGCTGCGGGTCGGCCCAGTACGTGATGCCACGCCCCTCGACGAACGCCAGGCACCGTACGAACAACTCGTCGTCGACGAGGAACGCGTAGTGCTGCATCTGGATGTCCACCGGCGGCTCGGCGAACTGGAGCAGCACACCCTCGTCCAGCTGGACGTTGGCGAACGGCCCCCACGACGGTGCCTCCGGCAGCTCGAACAGCTCCCGGTAGAACGTCGCCGAGGCACTCTTGTCCTTGCTGGCGATGATGGTGTGGTTGAACGTGACTGTCATGCGTACCGTCTTCTTCCCGGTCGATCCGAAGACCCGACCGGAGGCCCAGCAGCGTTCACCCAACCCCGCAGATGACGAAGCCCCGAGGGCACCGACGCCCCGGATCCCGCACGAGAGACGCGTACGTCGCGTCGATCTCGGCGTGGTGGCTGAAGTAGCCAGAACCTCCGGGGGGTAGGCCCATCTGGGGCGCGCACGGAGGCTAACACAGCGGCGCGGGCAGGGATCGTTCACCGTTTCTGGAGCATGACCGAGGCGACTTCTGCCAGAAGCGCCAACGCCCAGTCGAGTTGCCGGCAGTCGCTGTGTCCTCGGCACTCCAGGCATCCGCCCGCCCGCCACGGCAGGTCGATCGCCCGGGTCCAGTGAGCATCCAGCACCCGCCTGGCCATGAACAGTTCGGTCGCCGCGGACACCGGTTCGTCGATTGGCATGTTCGGCGCCTCCGCGCGATCCGAAGTGGCCCGCCCCGGGGGCCGAAGCCTTGCGATGAACTCCCTCAGGGCGGGCAGACCGGACACCTCAGGAGTGCTGAAGTCCAGGAGCACCCGGTCACTGTCTCACTGTATCCACTGTCTCGGTGTAGTCAAGTTCTCACTATCTCCACTTTGCTGCGTTGTCGCCTTGCCTCGATCACGCCCGGGCTGGAAACATGATCTCCGCTGAAGTCCGGGAGAGCCGCTCATGCCGACGAGACCACCGCACTACCGCCGGGTGGCGGATGACATCGAGCAGAAGATCCGCTCGGGCGAATACTCACCTGGCCAACAACTGCCATCGGTGTCCGAGATCGGCGAGCTGTACAACGTGGCACGCTCAACGGCCTATCGAGCCGTCAAGGAACTGCACGAGCGGAACCTGATCTACGGTCAGCAGGGTCAGGGCGTCTTCGTCGCCGACAGCTAGGCTCCGACCGGGACGCGGGCTACCGACGGTCAGCGGGCCTCTGGGTCGAGGCCGAGCACGGCCCGTCCGCCGTCCACCGGCAACGTCACTCCGTTGATGAAGCTCGCCGCGGGTGACAGCAGGTACGCGACCGCCTCGGCCACCTCGTCGGCCCGCCCGATGCGGCCCACCGGGTGCAGCCGGGTCAGCTCGGCGTCGATCCACTGGGCCTGGGTGGGCTCCTGGGTGGCAAGGAATGCGGCGTGCCGCTCGGTGGCGATCGAGCCGAGCGCTACGGCGTTGGCCCGGATGCCGTGCCGCCCGTACTCGACTGCCAGCGCCCGGGTCAGCCCTTCCACAGCGGCCTTCGCCGTCGCGTACGGCAGGGCACCGGACACCGGTCGACGGGCCTGGTGCGACGAGACGTTGACTATCGCGCCGCCGGCCTCGCGGGCCAGGAAGCGGCGGACGGCGACCGCGGCGCCCACCACGGCTGGCCGCAGGTTCAACCCGATCAGGTCCAGTACCGTGTCGGCCGACGCGGAGTGCAGCGTGGCGTCGCGGAACACCGCTGCGTTGTTCACCCAGCCGGTCAGCGGCGCGGCGTGGTCCGCCAGTTCGGCGGCGTGCTCGGCCACCCGCTCGTCGGCGGCGTCGCCGACCACCGCGACGAGCCGATCGGCGGCCGGATGGTCGGCCAACCAGTCGACCGCGTCGGCGTCGCGTTCCAGTACGACGATGGTGGCGCCCGTCGCCAGCAGCCGTTCCACCACGGCCCGGCCGACACCGCGACCGCCTCCGGTCACCACCTGTGAGGTGGACACCGCTCAACCCTCCGGCCGGCGGTGGACGACCACACAGGCCAGGCCCGGTCCGGCGTGCGCGGCGACGACGGCACCGGCCTCGGAGACGTACGTGTCGTGCAGCCGGTCGCCGAACCGCTCGGTCAGTGCGGCACGCAACGCCTCGGCCCGTTGCGGCGCGGCCAGGTGGTGCACCCCGAGATCCACGTCGTCGCCGTCGGCCGCCTCGACGGCCAGGTCGACGAGACGGGCCACTCCCCGGCTGGCGGTGCGAACCTTCTCGCGCAACACGATCGCCCCGTCCGGCATGTGCATGATCGGCTTGACGGACAGCGCGGTGCCGACCAATGCCTCGGCGGCGTTGATCCGGCCGCCCCGGCGGAGGAACTCCAGCGTGTCGACGTAGAACCAGACCGTGGTGCGGGCGATGGCGGCGAGCGCCGCGTCGCGTACGGCGGCAAGGTCGTGGCCGGCCTCGGCGGCGGTGGCGGCGGCGATGGCCGGAAAGCCCAGCCCCATGCCCGCCGAGCGGCTGTCCACCACCTCGACCCGGCCGTCCAGGTCGGCGGCGGCGAGCCGGGCGGCCTCCACCGTGCCGGACAGCGCGGCGGAGATGTGCACGGAGACGATCCCGTCGGCGCCGGCGTCGAGCAGTCGGCGGTACGTGCGGGCGAACTGCTCGGGTGCCGGGCGGGAGGTGGTCGCGGTGACCCGGCGGGCGCTCAACGCCCGTGTGGCGTCGGCCGGCTGGGTCTCCACCCCCTCCAGCCCTTCCGCGCCGTTGAGCACGACGGTCAACGGCACGACGGTCAGCTGGTGCGCCTGCACCAGCTCGGACGGAAGGTAGGCGGTGGAGTCGATGACAACCGCGACGGGCATGCCCGGCACGCTAGCCGATCGAGGCCGCGAACGCCGAGGCGCGAGTGCTCAGACCGCGTCGACGGCGACCGGGGCGGTGATCAGGCCGACGTTGTGCGCCCGCAACTGCCAGCCACTGACGTCCTGCGGACGCCCGATGGACGGCGCACGGTCGTCGTGCCGTAGCTCACTCCAGTGGCAGTTGGCCAACGAACCGACGGAGCGCAGCACACCGGTGTCCCAGCCGAGCAGATGACCCATGCCCTGTCGGGAGCCGCCACCGTGGGTGGCGATCACCACCGTGCCGCCGGCTGCGGCCTCGGCCGCCTCCCGCAGCGCGGCACCGACCCGCTCGCCGAGGTCGTGCAGGGGCTCCAGATCCGCGCCCGGGTCCGGGTCGCCGGCCCGCCAGCGCGCGTACTCGTCGGGAAATCGCTCGGCGACCTCGGTGAGGTGCAGACCCTGCCACTGGCCGAAGTGCCGCTCGCGCAGCCGGGCGTCGGTGCGGACCGGCAGGCCCGTCAGCGCGGCGAGCGCGGCGGCGGTCTCCGCGGCGCGGCTCAGGTCGCTGGCCACGATGGCGTCGGGCCGCAGCGCCGCGAGCAGCGGCGCGGCGGCGCGAGCCTGGTCGCGACCACGCTCGTTGAGGGGTACGTCGAGCTGCCCCTGGACGCGGTTGGCGGCGTTCCAGTCGGTGTTGCCGTGCCGCCAGACGATCAGTCGGGTCATTCGGCGGCGGTGGACCCGCTGGCGTCGGCCTCGACCAGGTCGCGATCGACGAACGGGATGGTGGGGCAGTCCTTCCAGAGGCGGTCGAGCCCGTAGAACTCGCGCTCCTCGGTGTGCTGGACGTGCACCACGACGTCGACGTAGTCGAGCAGCACCCAGCGGCCACCACGCTCGCCCTCGCGCCGCACCGGCTTCGCCTTCTCCGGAAGCTCCAGCAGGCTCTCCTCGATGGCGTCGACGATGGCCAGCACCTGACGCTCGTTGGGGGCAGCAGCGAGCACGAACGCGTCGGTGATGGCGAGCTGGTCGCCGACGTCGATGATCGTGATGTCCTGCGCCTTCTTGTCGGCGGCGGCCTGGGCGGCAGCGATAGCCAGCTCGTGAGCGCGTTCGGAAACTGTCACCGTTCTCCTTCGATCAAGCGTGCGATGCTCCAAGCGTCTCATACCCGGCGGCACCCCGATCGTCCAGTTCTGGTCGGTTAGCGCCACGAACCTGGTCATAACGGGCGTCCTCAGCGCTGATAGAGGCTCCGCTTGGCGATGTACTGCACCACACCGTCCGGCACCAGGTACCAGACCGGCTCGCCTCGGGCGACCCGGGCGCGGCAGTCGGTCGACGAGATGGACATCGCGGGCACCTGGATCAGGCTGACGGTGTCCGCCGGGAGGTGCTTGTCGCTCAGCGGGAAACCGGGCCGGGTCACGCCGACGAAGTGGGCCAACTCGAAGATCTCATCCAGGTCCTTCCAGGACAGGATGCGTTGCAGGGCGTCCGCGCCGGTGATGAAGAACAACTGCACCTTCGGGCCGTACTCGGCCTGAAGGTCACGCAGCGTGTCGACGGTGTAGGTCGGCCCACTACGGTCGATGTCGACCCGGCTGACCTGGAAGCGGGGGTTGGAGGCGGTGGCGATCACCGTCATCAGGTAGCGGTCCTCGGCCGGGCTGACCGGCTCGTCGGCCTTCTGCCACGGCTGCCCGGTGGGCACGAAGACCACCTCGTCCAGGCCGAACCGGTCCGCCACCTCGCTGGCCGCGACGAGGTGCCCGTGGTGGATCGGGTCGAAGGTGCCACCCATGATCCCGATCCGCCGGATATCTTCCTCCACCCGATGATCGTAGGCCGAGCGTCGTGGCCGACCGTCCCGGCCCGTCCCCGCCGTACGTCACCTCACTCCAGCCCACGGTCCAGCGCGCCGTGACCAGCCCGACGCCGCACGGTGATCGACTCGGCTCAGCTTGCAGGGGGTCGCAGTTTTTCGCCCGTCAGCGTATATTCGTAAACGAGTAACCGTTGACGAGCGAGGGGGTCACAGTGCCGAAGCGGCGCAAGGTCGGCAACCTGCTGGCGCTGGCCGTGCTGTCCGCCCTGGTCCAGCGGCCGATGCACCCGTACGAGATCGCCACCGCACTGCGGGCCTGGGGCAAGGACCAGGACATGGACTTCAAGTGGGGGTCCTTCTACACGGTGATCGGCAACCTGGACAAACACCACCTCATCGAGGCGGTGGAGAACGTGCGCGAGGGCCGACGCCCGGAACGAACCGTCTACCGGATCACCGACGCCGGTCGGACGGAGCTGGTCGACTGGGCCCGCGAGCTGGTCTCCACCCCGATGGCGGAGCATCCCCGCTTCCGGGCCGGGTTGTCAGTGCTCGCCGCGCTGCACCCGGACGAGGCCACCGGCCTGCTGCGGCAACGACTCGACCTGCTGGAGGCCGCGCTTCGCCAGGACCGCGAGACGCTCGACACGCACCTGCGGGAGATCCCTCGGCTGTTCCTGGTGGAGTCGGAGTACGACCTCGCCATCCGGAACGCGGAGGCCGACTGGCTGCGGGCACTGCTCGCGGAGCTGACCTCGGGGACCTACCCCGGGTTGGACACCTGGCGGGCCTTCCACGAGACGGGCGAGATGCCGGCCGAACTGAGCGAGTTGGCCGAGAGAACGGCCGCCCCGAAGTCCAACCCCGACACCCCCACCCCGGAGGCAGGCACCGACACCACCGGCTGAAGAGCGGCCCCGGCGAGGTGCGCCAACACCTCACCGGGGCCCTGACCCCGAACCGACGCCTGGGAAGGCACCCGGCCCGAAGCGGCAACCACGAGGATAACCGGGCTCCCTCCCAGGTCCGCGCACCCGCGCACCGACCACACCAGGTCGGCGCGCCCGCGCACCGACGACCACACCAGGGAGAGAGCATGACCACTGTACGAACCGCGATCGTCATCGGCGGTGGCATCGCCGGGCCGGTGACAGCGCTCGCGCTGCGCCGCGCCGGCATCACCGCAACCGTCTACGAGGCGTACCCGACCACGGCCAGCGGCATCGGCGGAACCCTCGCCCTCGCGCCCAACGGCGTGGCGGCTCTGCGTACGGTCGGCGCGCACGAGGCGGTGACGGCGATCGCCACACCGATCGAACGCAGCGCTCTGGCCGTCGGCCGGCGTCGCATCGCCATGCCCACGCTGACCGGGGTGCCGCCGCTGCGCGTGGTGCACCGGGCCGAGCTGTACCAGGTGCTGCACGACCAGGCATTCGCCGAGGGCGTGCCGTTCGCGTACGGCAAGCGGCTGGTCGACGCCGAGCAGACCGACGAGGGCGTGATCGCACGTTTCGAGGACGGCAGCACCGCGACCGCGGACATCCTCGTCGGCGCGGACGGGATCCGCTCCACGGTCCGGGGTCTCATCGACCCGGCCGCGCCGGGCCCCCGGTTCACCGGGCTGCTCGGCTTCGAGGCGGTCGCCAGGCACGACGTGGACGCCGAGCCGGGCACGATGACGTTCGCGTTCGGCCGGCGCGGCTACTACCTGTACTGGCCGGAGCCGGGCGGCGGCACCCGGTGGGGGGCCAACCTGCCGCAGCAGCGGCCGATGAGCCTCGTCGAGGCCCGGGCGCTGCCGGCGGAGCAGTGGCTGGACACGCTGCGCGCCGCCTACGGCGACGACGACCCGGGCCGGGAGTTGATGGCGACCAGCAACGCCGACGACCTCCAGGTGGTCGGGTCGTTGCAGATCATGCCGCCCGTGCCGCACTGGTATCGGGGCCGGATGGTGCTGGTCGGCGACGCCGCGCACGCGCCGTCGAACAGTTCGGGGCAGGGCGCGTCGCTGGCCATCGAGAGCGCCGTGCAACTCGCTCGTTGCCTGCGGGACCTGCCGGACGTCCAGGCGGCGTTCGCCGCGTACGTGCGGCTGCGGCGTGCCCGGGTGGAGAAGGTCGCGGCCCGCGCGGCCCGGATCAACCACGCGAAGGCCCCCGGTGCGGTAGCGCGGACGCTGATGCCGTTGCTGATGCCGTTGATGGTGCGCACGGTGCTGGACCCGGAGAAGACCGTCGCCGACGAGCAGCGTTACGTCATCGACTGGGACTCGCCGGTCACGGCGGAGCCCGCCCTGCGCTGAGCGGTGACTGCGGGGTGGCCGGCCAGCCACCCCGCAGCGGCCACCGCGGGCCGGCCACCCACGGCGTCAGGAGGCGCGGGCAGCGGTCAGGCCGAGGCGGCGGCCACCGCCGTCCGGGCGACCAGCGCGCGACGCAGGTCGTCGTCGGCGTCGGTCACCACCCGGCGCAGACCGGGGGTCAGGTCGTCGCGGGCCAGCAGCGCCGCGGCCGCCTCCCGGGTGGGCTGCGCCACGGCGTAGCGGGGAAACGCCAGGGCTGCCACCCGGTCGGCCGTCCAGGGGGTACGCAGGTGCGCGGCGGCCGGCATCTCCGCGAAGTACCGATCGACGTACGCGGCGGTCAGGTCGGCCTGCTCGGGCTGCCAGAACCCCTCGGCGATCGCCTCCAGCAGCCGACCGGACAGCGCGGTGTCCCGCACGATGATCTCCCAGGTCGCCTGCTTCACCACCGGGTCGGGCAGCGCCGCCCGGCAGTGGGCGGCCCGTTCCGCGCCCGTGGAGCTGTTGTCGGCGGCGGCCTCGATGGCGATCTCGGCCTCGCCGGCGGCGCCCAGCACCACCAGGCGGCGCAGCACCGCCCAGCGCAGCTCCGCGTCGACCTTCAGACCGGCTGGCACATCCCGGCCGGCGAGCCAACCGACGAGCAGATCCGCGTCGGTGGTCGCGGCGATCCAACCCCGTGCGGCGGCGAGCTGCAACGACTGCCCGGCCGGTGCGCCGTCGAGCAGCCGCTGGCACGTCCCCGCGACCCTGGCCAGCGCCGCGGAGCGGGTCAGCGGGTCGAGGTAGCGGTCGACCAGGGACCGGCTCAGCGTCAGGACGTCCTCCGCGATGATCACCTCGGTCTCGGCGGGCAGCGCGGCGGCCATCAGGTCGACCAGGCCGGTGACCGGCCGCTCGCCGTCGATCGTCGCGTCCAGTGCCTCGCGCCAGAGCACCGCCCGGGCCAGCGGGTCGGTCAGAGCGGGCAGCACCTGCGGGACGACGGCCGCCGACGCCGGGTCGAGGCGCACTTTCGCGAAGGTGAGGTCACCGTCGTTGAGCAGGAACAACCGGGCCGCCGGCTCGCCGGTCAACGCACTGAGAACGGTACGGCCCCCGTCGGCGTTCGGGTCGATGTCCACCTCGTCGCGCCGCGCGCTGCCGTCCATCGAGTAGCGGCCCACGCCGATCCGGTGTGGGCGCAGCACCGGGTACGACTCGGGCGCGGTCTGCACCACTGCCACCTCGCTGTAGCGACCGTCCGCGTCCACGGCGACCTCGGCGCGCAGCGTGTTGACCTGCGGGCGGCGCAACCACAGCTCGGCCCAGTCTGACAGGTCCCTCCCGCTGCTGGCGGAGAGGCTGGCCAGCAGGTCGGCGAGGGTGGCGTTGCCGAAGCGGTGTGCGGCGAAGTGCGCGTTCAGGCCGGCGAGGAAAGCCTCGTCGCCGAGCCACGCGACCAGTTGCCGCAGCACGCTGGCGCCCTTGGCGTACGAGATGCCGTCGAAGTTGAGCAGGCCAGCGTCGGCATCGACGACCTCCGGCGGGGCGATCGGGTGAGTGGAGGGCCGCTGGTCGGCGGCGTAGCCCCAGGCCTTGCGCCGCATCGCGAAGGTCGTCCAGGCCTGGTCGAAGCGGGTCGCCTCGGCGGTGACCCGAGTGCCGAGGTATTCGGCGAAGGACTCGTTCAGCCACAGGTCGTCCCACCAGCGCATGGTGACCAGGTCACCGAACCACATGTGCGCCATCTCGTGGGCGATGGTGGTGGCCCGCTGCTCGCGCTCGGTGTCGGTGACCGCCGAACGGAACACGTAGTCGTCGCGGAAGGTGACGATGCCGGGATTCTCCATCGCCCCGGCGTTGAACTCGGGCACGAACGCCTGGTCGTACTTGCCGAACGGGTAGCGCTCGGTGAAGAGCTTGTGGAACCGGTCCAGGCACTGCCGGGTGACGTCGAAGATCTCGTCGGCGTCGGCGTCCAGGTGCTCGGCGAGCGACCGACGGCAGTAGATGCCCAGCGGCACGCCGTCGTGCTCGGCCCGCCGGACGTGGTACGGCCCGGCGATCAGCGAGAAGAAGTACGTGGCCAGGGGCTCGCTCGGGGCGAACTCCCAACGCCCGGGGGCCGGGTTGGCGGCCAGCTCGGCGTTGCCCGCGACGATCCACTGCGACGGCGCGGTGACCGAGAGGGTGATCGGCGCCTTGAGGTCGGGCTGGTCGAAGGCGGCGAAGATGCGCTGCGCGTTGTCGAGGAACGACATGGCATAGAGGTACGTCTCGCCGTCGGCCGGGTCGACGAAGCGGTGCATCCCCTCCCCCGTCTTCGAGTACGCCATGTCGGCCTCGACGACGAGCGTGTTCTCCTCGGCCAGCCCGTCGAGCGGCAACCGGTTGTCGGTGTGCAGGCCGGGGTCCAGGTCACGGTCGTTGAGGCGTACACCGTGCAGTTTGACGGGCCTGACCTCGACGAAGGTCGCGGCGCCGGCGGTGGCCCGGAACCGGATCTCGACGCGGGAGCGGAACAGGTCGCCGCCAGCGGTCAGGTCGAGGTCCACCTGATAGGACTCGACAGTAATCGCCGCGCCACGCGCGGTCGCCTCTACACGGGTCAGGCTCGGCATCCGCTTATCCTGCCCGATGGGGATCGGCACCCGGTCACCACACGACCCTCGGCACTGGAGGAAAGAACAATGGCGCAGCACCCCAAGGGCGACTTCGACCTCTCTCGGGCGGTCTGGCAGCGGGCCGAGGGGGACACCTCCGACAGCGCCGTTGAGGTCGCCTTCGTCGACGATCTGATCGGGATGCGCAACTCGGCCGAGCCGAACGGGCCGGTGCTGGTCTTCACCCAGGCCGAGTGGGACGCCTTCGTGGCCGGCGCGCAGGACGGCGAGTTCGACCTGGACTGACCGCGCCCGCCGACCAGTCGGTGGTGGATCGCCGTGCCGGTGCCCATGGTCGGGACACCGGCACGGCCACGCTGGCTGGTTGGCCGGCGCACTGCCGGGTCGGCCACCCGGGGCTGGTGGTCAACCATCGCCGGGGCCGTCGCCGTCGCCCCAACCGAGGCCACCCGGGCCCGGGGCGTGGTGGAAACCGGGATGGTCGGCGACGTCGACGCAGCGCTCTCCGTCCGGGCCGACCGCCCCGCAGAACAGCCGCTCGGCCCGCTGCCAGGCGTCCGCCGGCGACAGGGCCGCCGCGCCGAGTGCCACCTCGGAGCGCAGCAGGCTCAGCGCCTCCGCGTACGCCACCGCCAGCTCGCGCGCCTCGGCCGGGCCGGGCGCGGTGAAGCCCAGGTGCACCGTGAAGAACCGGTGCGGACGGGTGGGCCGCCGAGGCGGCCCGATCAGGGACCGCCCGTCGCGGCCTCCGCCCAGTGCCCCGGCCACTCGCCGCTGCCGCCAGTGCGGCGCTCTGTTGTCGCGCATCCGCCCTCCCCGTGCTCGTTTCACCAGCAAACCAGGTTCCGCCGTCCCTGGGAGGGGCCAGCCGAGCGGGGTTCAGCGGCGACGACGGGGGTAAGCGCAGCGGCAAACGCGACCAGCCCCACCTGCGCGTGAGGAGACCCGATGGCGACCATGCCGGCCGACCGCAGCCCGGACAGCACCCTCGCGCTGCTCCGCGCCGGCTACCGGTTCATCGGCGAGCGCTGCGAGCGGTACGGCAGCGACGTCTTCACGACCCGGATCCTGCTCGCCCCGACCATCTGCCTGCGGGGCCGGCCGGCGGCGGAGTTGTTCTACGACAACGACCGCTTCCAGCGCGCCACAGCTATGCCGCTGCGCGTGCAGCGGACCCTGACCGGGAGGGGCGGGGTGCAGGGGCTGGACGGGCCGGAGCACGTCGACCGCAAGGCCATGTTCATGTCGATCATGACGCCGGCGGCGATCCAGCGGCTCGGTCAGCTCTTCGACGACGAGTGGCGGACCCGGATCGCCGCCTGGGAACGTGCCGGTCCGGTGTCGCTCTACGACGAGCTGGGTCGGCTGCTGACCCGGGTGGTCTGCGCCTGGGCCGGGGTACCGCTGCCCGCGTCACGGGTCGAACGCCGGGCCGTCGAGCTGCACGCCATGATCGAGGCCCCGGCGGTGATGGGACCCCGACACTGGCGGGGACGGATCGCCCGGTACCGCGCCGAACGCTGGCTCGCCGACCTCGTCGAACGGACCCGGGTCGGTTTCGCCCCGGCGCCGGCCGGCAGCGCCCTGGCCGTGATCGCCGAACACCGGGACGGGCGCGGCAACCTCCTGCCCCGGCGGATCGCTGCGGTGGAGCTGCTCAACGTGCTGCGCCCGGTGGTCGCCGTCGACCAGTACATGACCTTTGCCGCGCTCGCCCTGCACGACCATCCGGCCTGGCGGGAACGGGTCCGCGACGACGACGAGTCCACCGAGCGTTTCGTCCAGGAGGTACGCCGTTACTACCCGTTCTTTCCGATGGCGGCGGCCCGGGTCCGGCGGTCCTTCGACTGGCAGGGCCACCACTTCCCGAAGGGTCGACGGGTGCTGCTCGACCTCTACGGCACCAACCACCACCCGACGCTCTGGCCACAACCGGAGCTGTTCCGCCCGGAGCGGTTCGCCGGCCGCCGGGTGAACCCGTTCGAGCTGATCCCGCAGGGCGGTGGCGACCACTGGGCCGGGCACCGCTGCGCCGGCGAGTGGATCACCATCGACCTGATGAAACGGGCGGTCACCAACCTGACCACCACCATGCGCTACGACGTGCCGGTCCAGAACCTGGCCCTGGATCTGCACCGGATGCCCGCGCTGCCGCCCATCGGACTGACCCTCACCAACGTCCGCCATTTCTCCCGCACGGACGATGATCGTGCGTGGTCGAGGTGACGACGTGACACGGCGGACCGAAGCCCCACCGACCCGCCTACCGATGACGTACGTACTGCCGCTGCGCTGGCACACCGACACCGGCCTGACCGAGCTGACCGACTACCTGCGCTGGCTGTGTGACCGGGTGGAGGTGCTCGTTGTCGACGGCTCGCCTCCGCCGGTCTTCGCCCGGCACGCCGAAGCGTGGCGAGGGCTGGTCCGGCACCTTCCACCGGATCCGGGTGAGCGTGGGCTCAACGGCAAGGTGCTGGGTGTACACACCGGCGTCCGCGCGGCCGGCCACCAGCACGTGGTGATCGCCGACGACGACGTCCGGTACGACGAGTCCGCGCTGACCGCGGTACACCGGCTGCTGGACCGGGCCGACCTGGTACGCCCGCAGAACTACTTCGACCCGCTGCCCTGGCACGCCTGGTGGGACACCGGCCGCACCCTGCTCAACCGGGCGCTCGGGGCGGACTACCCGGGCACCCTCGCTGTGCGGCGCAGCACCTTCCTCGCCATGGGCGGGTACGACCCGGACGTGCTCTTCGAGAACCTGGAGCTGATCCGCACGGTGCGCGGGTACGGCGGCACCGAGGCGACGCCGGCCTGGCTGTACGTCCGCCGACTACCTCCGGACGCGGCGCATTTCCGTGGTCAACGAGTGCGTCAGGCGTACGACGATCTGGCTCAGCCGGCTCGCCTGCTGACCGCGCTCGCGGTGCTGCCGGCGGTGGCGGTCACGTCGCGCCGCCCCGGGCTGTTGCTCGGCGCGGTGGCCGGTGTCGTCGCCCTGGCCGAGACGGGTCGCCGCCGCGCCGGCGGCACCCGTGTGTTCCCGCCGGGCACGGCGCTGGCGGCCCCACTCTGGCTGCTGGAACGTGGTGTGTGCGGCTGGCTGGCGGTCACCCGACGCCTCCTGCTGGGCGGCGTCCGCTACGGCGACACCCGAATCCGTCGAGCCGCCAACCCCGCCCCGCGCAACCCACGACTCCCCGCGATCTTGCACTTCCGGTTGGGACATTACCGCCGGTAAACGCACAGAACCCCAGCCGAAACCGCAAGATCGGCGCTGACCTCAACGCGACAGCTCGCGGGCACCGGAGGGTGACCGCGAGCTGTCGTGCTGGTTGGGGGTGTTTCAGGGAGTGGCGTGGTCCTTGACCTGGTGGGCGGCGGACCTCGTGTCGTCCTTGACCGCGTGCACGGCGTCCTGAGCGGTGGACTTCACCGACTCGGCGGCCTGCTGGGCCGGCTCGCGCAGCTCACTGGCCACCTCGCTCAGCTTCTCCTTCACCGCCCCGCTGTGCTCGCTGACCTTCGCCTTCATCTGGGCGGCGGCCTCCTGCTCGCGGCGGGAAGCCGGGATCAGCGACGAGGCCAGCCAGCCGACCCCGAACGCGATCAGGCCGGCGGCGAGAGGGTTGCCCTGGGACTTCTGCCGGATCACCCGCGGGGCGCTGTGCGCGGCGTCGCTGACAGTGGTCGCCGCCGAGTGCGCGGCGTCGCTGACGCTGGAGGCCGCCGACGAGGCGCGGTCACCCACCGAGTGGGCGGCCTGGCCGGTGCCGTGGCCGAGGTCAGACGCGGTTCCCATGACCTTGTCCCTCACATTCTGCAGAGCGGAACGGGCCCGCTGCTTACGGTCGTCGACGATGCGGCTCGGGCTGACCTTGTACGCCAGCGCGTCCACGTCGGAGCTGAGACTGTTACGGGTGGCTTCGATCTCCCGGCGGATCTGATCGGGATCGGTGCTCATCGGGTGACTCCCTCCGGGTGCGGCTTGAGCGCGTCAGGGATCCGCTGCACGCTGTCGTTCGTCTGCTTGAGCCCGCGTACGTGCTGGGCGTTCTTCTTGGCCATCGAGTAGAGGACCGCGGCGACCACTGCCCAGATCACTGCCACGATCAGCGCGGCCAGGCCGGAGTCCATGACGTTGTCCAGGAACTGCCAGATGGCGATGGACACGAACAGGGCCACCATGTAGCCACCGAAGCCGGCACCGCCGAAGAGGCCTGCGGCCTTGCCGGCCTTCTTGCCCTCTTGCCGGATCTCGGCCTTGGCCAGCTCGACCTCCTGACGCATCAGCGTCGACAGGTCGGTGGTGACCTGACGCATCAGGTCACCCAGCGAGCTGCTCTTCACTTCCGACGCGGTGTGCGGGGCACCCGCGTCGGGGTGGTAACCGGAGTCCAGTCCGGACCCCTGTGTCGGCATGCTCATGCCGTCGCCTCCCTTCGGATGACTCGGCGGCTCACGGGCGAGGGCTGCCGCTGGACGGCACGCCCGGCAGCGGGTCGGTCTGGGTCACCGGCGGCAGCGGCTGACCGGTGCCGGAGTGCTCCGGGTGATCGCCCCGAGTGGGATCGGCGTAGTCACCGGGCGCCGAGTCGGCGTAGGTACCGGGCGTCTGGTCGGCGTAGCCACCGGACGTCGGCGGGGTGTGCGTACCGGGGGTCGGGTCGAGGTAGCCGCCCGACGGGACGGCGTCCGGCACCGCGCGGGGCGCGGGCGGCGGCGTCGGGATCACAGCGGTCTGCTCCGGGTCGTACGCCCCGGCGCCCCGGAAGTTCGAGGAACCGTTGCCGGAGTCGTCGCCGGCAGCCGAGATGCCACGGGTCAGCCGGCCGGCCAGCACACCGAGCACCGCCGCGCCGACCAGGAAGGTGCCCGGGTTACGCCGCGCGTAGTCGCGTACCTCGGTGATCAGGTCGCCGGGCTCACGCTCCTCGAGCCAGCCGGCGACGCCGTGCACCCGGTCGGCGGCCTGGCGGGCGAGCTCGCTCACCGGGCCGGCCTGGCCACCCTGCTCGGCCATCGAGCGCATCTCGTCGGCCAGCGAACGCAACCCGCCGGCAGCCCGGCGCTGCTGCTCACCGGTCTGGCTTGCCAGCTGACTGCGGGCCTCGCCGTACAGGTTGCGGGCCTGCCGGGCCGCCTCACGGCCGACCTCGGTGCCCTGCTCCTTGGCGGTCTGGGCGACCGCGCCACCAGCCTGCGCGGCCTCCGACCCGACCTGGCGCGCCTGGTCGCGGACGCCACCGCCGTTGGTCGACTGCTGCCCGTACGTGGAAGACGTAGGTGAAAGATCGTAAGTCATGATTTCCCTTCCGCTCAGAAAGTCGTAGCGGTTGTGCTGGGGGGATGCGGCCCGTTGCTGCGGCCGCTGACCATTGACCTACCCTCCGTTTCGGCTTCCATACCTCTTCGTGCATTTATCTGCGCGGCCCCCTGGTTGGTCTTCAAAATGGAGGATCGTCGGGCTGCGTCACGTCGCCGCTGCGGACAGTGAGGTTCGCGAGATCGGCAGATCCACGGAGGGGGCAGCGATGGCACGAGACGCACGAGGCGGCCGAACGGCCGGACCCCGACCCCGGGTCCAGCTGGCCGCGCTGGTGGTGGCCGGGGTCTTCCTCCTGATCGGCGTCCTCGGCTTCATCCCCGGCATCACCACCGACTACGGCGAGCTGCGGTTCGCCGGGCACCACTCGGACGCCCACCTGCTCGGGCTGTTCCAGGTGTCGATCCTGCACAACGTGGTGCATCTGCTCTTCGGGCTGGTCGGCCTGGTGCTGGCCCGCAGCGTCGCCGGTGCCCGCGTCTTCCTGGCCGCCGGTGGCGCGGTCTACCTCGCTCTCTGGCTGTACGGCCTGGCGATCGAGGCGGTCAACCCGGAGGGCGGCGCGAACATCCTGCCGGTCAATGACGCCGACAACTGGCTGCACCTGGCGCTCGGCTTCGGAATGCTCGCGCTCGGGCTGCTGCTGTCGAACCAGGCCGGCACCGGCGGACGCCTGGACAGCCCCGCCGACCGGCACTGACCTGGGTTTCGGTGCAGCGGGGTTCGGCCGGGCCGAAGCCGGTGACCGTCGAGCACGCCAGCAGCGGCGACGCGGCCGTCAGGCCGCGACCGGCAACCGCTTGGCGAAACAGACGCTGTACGGGTTGCCCACGTACTCGCCGTACACCGGGATCTGCTGGTAGCCACACGCGGAGTAGAGAGCGATCGCGGCCGGCAGGTAGGTGCCCGTCTCCAGGCAGACCACCGACTGCCCCTGCCGGAACGCGCACTCCTCCAGCGCGGCCAGCAACTGACGACCGATCCCCCGCCCCCGGTACGCGGGCCGGACGTACATCCGCTTGACCTCGCCGGTCTCGGCATCGAGTGCCTGGAGCCCGCCGCAGGCGACCGCCCGACCGTTCAGCACCACCGCCAGGTAGCTGACGTCGTCATGGGGGACGAAGACCTGCCCGTCCAACCCGCCATCGGCCTCGCGCAGCTCACGCTGCTGCGCGATGACCATGGCGGCGATCTCCGGATCGGTGGCAGGCCGGGACTCGATCAGCATCACCCCACGCTAGGACGCGTGGATTTCGCGGAGGTTTCCGGAAATCAACCCCACCACGGAGCGCAACGAACTACTCGGCGTCGTCCTCGTCGTCGATGTCATCGTCGATGTCGTCGTCGGAGAGGTCCGCGCCCACCTCGTCCTCCGGCCGCACGCGCCGAGCCTTCCGGGCGGCGAGCCGATCCGCGGCGGAGGCCCGGTTCGACTTCTCCTCCAGGCGGACGTCGGTGCCCCGGTTACCGGGCACGAACTCCACGCCGGCGAAGAGCGTCGGCTGCCAGTCGAACTCGCGCGCGCCGATCCGGACCAGATCACCGGGCTGCGCGCCGGCCTTGGCCAGCTTGTCCTCCACCCCGAGCCGGGCCAGCCGGTCAGCCAGGTAGCCGACCGCCTCGTCGTTGTCGAAGTTGGTCTGCTTGACCCAACGCTCCGGACGCACACCGCGCACAGTGAAGGAGCCGTCTGCCTCGGCCGTGATGGTGAAACCGTCGTCGTCCACGGCGATCGGGCGGATGACGATCCGGGTCGGCTCGGCCGGCGGAGCGGCCTTACGCTCCGCGTCGACCAGCTCGGCCATCGCGTACGTCAACTCCTTGAGCCCTTCCCGGGTGGCCGCGGAGACCTCGAACACCTGGTAACCGCGCTCCTCCAGGTCGGGGCGCACGATCTCGGCGAGGTCGCGACCGTCCGGCACGTCGACCTTGTTCACGGCGACCAGACGTGGGCGGTCAGCCAGGCCGCCGTACTGGCTCAGCTCCGCCTCGATGGCGTCGATGTCGGCCACCGGGTCGCGGCCGGGCTCCAGGGTCGCCGAGTCGATGACGTGCACCAGCACCGCGCAGCGCTCGATGTGCCGCAGGAACTCCAGGCCCAAACCCTTACCGGTGGCCGCGCCGGGGATCAGGCCCGGCACGTCCGCGACGGTGAAGGTGTGGTTGTCCATCCGGACCACGCCGAGGTTGGGCACCAGGGTGGTGAACGGGTAGTCGGCGATCTTCGGCTTCGCGGCGGAGATCACCGAGATCAGCGACGACTTGCCGGCGGACGGGAAGCCCACCAGGCCCACATCGGCGACGCTCTTCAGCTCCAGCACGATGTCCAGTTGGTCGCCGGGCTCCCCCAGCTCGGCGAAGCCGGGCGCCTTGCGCTTGGCGTTGGCCAGCGAGGCGTTGCCCCGCCCGCCGCGCCCACCACGGGCGACCTCGAAGGTGGTGCCGGCGCCGACCATGTCGGCCAGCACCGTACCGTCGGAGGTCTGCACCACTGTGCCGTTGGGCACCTTGAGCACCAGGTTGCGGCCGTTGGCCCCGTCCCGGTTCGAGCCAGCGCCGCCCTTGCCGTTGTCGGCCTTGACGTGCGGGTGGAAGTGGAAGTCGAGCAGCGTGGTCACCTGCGGGTCGACCACCAGGGACACGCTGCCCCCGTGCCCACCGTTGCCGCCGTCCGGTCCACCGAAGGGCTTGAACTTCTCGCGGTGGATCGAGACACAACCGTGCCCGCCATCGCCGGCCTGCAGATGCAGAACGACCCGGTCAACGAACGTTGCCACGGCGTCAATCCTTCCAGCGAGGTCCAACCTCGCACTTCGCGAAAAAGGCTAAGCGGGCCGGGACCCGGAGGTCCGCGGCCCGCTTAAGCCCGAGAACTACTGCTGCGGAACGATGCTGACGGTCTTGCGACCGCGCTTGGTGCCGAACAGGACCGCACCGGCGGACAGCGCGAACAGCGTGTCGTCGCCGCCACGGCCGACCAGGTCACCGGGGTGGAACTTGGTGCCACGCTGCCGGATGATGATCTCACCGGCGCTGACGACCTGACCACCGAAGCGCTTCACGCCGAGTCGCTGGGCCGCGGAGTCACGACCGTTACGCGAGCTGGACGCACCCTTTTTGTGAGCCATTGGAGGACGACCTACTTCCCGCTGGAGATGCCGGTCACCTTGACCTGGGTCAACGGCTGACGGTGACCCTGGCGCTTGTGGTAGCCAGTCTTGTTCTTGAACTTGTGGATCCGGATCTTCGGGCCCTTGGTGTGCGCGGCGATTTCGCCGGACACCGCGACCTCGGCAAGCTTCGCCGCGTCGGTCACCAGGTCGTCACCGTCGACGAGGAGCACCGCGGTGAGCTTCACCGCGTCACCGGGGGCACCGGTGAGCTTCTCGACCTCGATCACGTCGCCCTCGGCGACCTTGTACTGCTTGCCGCCGGTCTTGACGATCGCGTACATCGGAGGCGGACTCCCTGTCGTTGAGGCTGCTGGCGGTCGTTCCCGCAGCGGCTC
Source organism: Micromonospora sp. DT15 (assembly GCF_049841475.1). Taxonomy (NCBI): domain Bacteria; kingdom Bacillati; phylum Actinomycetota; class Actinomycetes; order Micromonosporales; family Micromonosporaceae; genus Micromonospora; species Micromonospora sp. DT15. Next base: position 26,559 of record NZ_JBNCKJ010000015.1, on the reverse strand, counting down.
GCCGGGTAGCAGTGCACGGCGGCGCGGGCACACGGGAACTCGGCACACCAAAGGTGGGCCGCAGGCAAGAGTACGCCATCGCTGGCCCGGACCCCAAACCGGCCCGCCCTGGTCAGCGCTCACAGAGCTGGTCGAGGCGCTGCTGGAGCCGGTCGAGTTCGGTCTCGTCGATCGACTCGACGTCGGCCCCGAGCGCGGAAACCTCGGCGCCGAGGTCGGTGAGCAGCGTCTTGAGCTGCGGATCGTCGGTCCGCTCCGACTGCTCCCGCAGGACGGTCCGCCAGCCCGCCAGCGCCCCCTCGGCCCGGCCCCGGGCGGCCTCGGCGGTGCGGCTGTCCCCGGCGCCCACCGCCGCGAGCATCCGACCCAGCTCACCCACGTACGTCCGAACGGCAGTGGTGCTGGCCTCCTGTGCGGCGGCGCACACCTGGGTGGCGTCGCCGCCCGCCACACCACCGCTGGCCGGCATGCCGGTCGGGCCCCCAGGGGTGCCAGCGACCGCCGAGCCGGCGTCCTCGGCGGTCCCACCGGTGGAGCAGCCGGCCGCGACGGAGAGCATGGTGAGCAGCGCGGTGACCGCGAGCAGACGGCGCATCTTCTTCTCCTGACCGGGGACAGCCGACCGAGGACCGGGTGGCCACAACGGCGAGGTCCCTCCCCCGTCACTTTGCCGGGAGAGGGACCTCGTCAAACACGTGGCCGGTCAGGCGCTCAGGGGCGGGTCCGCCGACGGGCGCCACCGCGACGCGACCGGCGACGGCCGCCACCGCCCTCGGTGCTTTCCTCGTCGCCCTCAGCGTCGGCGAGCGCGTCCGGGTCGTCCGCCGCGGCCAACCGAGCCGACTCACCCTGCTGAGCGTCGGAGATCGCCGGTGCGGCGGCGGTCTCCGACTCGTAGCGGGACAGGTCGTAGCCCATGGTGTCCTGGTAGTCGGCGTCCGGCTCAGCAGTGGTGTCGGTGTCGACGACCTCGACAGCGGTCCGCTCGGCCGCGGCCGGGGCGTTCTTGCGCGCCCGGCGACGGGACGAGGGGGCACCCTGCTCGGCCGCCGGGGCGGGAGCCACCGCTGAGGCGACCGCCTTGACCTTCTCCCCCGCACCGGCGGGACGCGGCTTCTCCGGCACCGGCTCGGTGTGGATGATGACGCCCCGGCCCTTGCAGCACTCGCAGGTCTCGCTGAACGCCTCCAGCAGGCCCGCGCCGATCCGCTTACGAGTCATCTGCACCAGGCCGAGCGACGTGATCTCGGTGACCTGGTGCTTGGTGCGGTCCCGGCCCAGGCACTCAGTGAGTCGGCGCAGCACCAGCTCACGGTTCGACTCCAGCACCATGTCGATGAAGTCGATCACCACGATGCCGCCGATGTCCCGCAGCCGGAGCTGACGGACGATCTCCTCCGCCGCCTCCAGGTTGTTACGGGTGACGGTCTCCTCCAGGTTGCCCCCGGAGCCGGTGTACTTGCCGGTGTTGACGTCGACGACAGTCATCGCCTCGGTACGGTCGATCACCAGCGAGCCGCCGGAGGGCAGGAAGACCTTGCGGTCCAGGCCCTTGATGATCTGCTCGTCGATCCGGTACTCGGCGAAGACGTCGCTCGTGCCGACGTGCCGGCGCACCCGGTCGACCAGGTCCGGGGAGACGTGCGACAGGTACGACTCGACCATGTCGTACGACTGCTCGCCCTCGATCACCAGCTCGCGGAAGTCTTCGTTGAACAGGTCCCGGACCACCCGTATGACCAGGTCGGGCTCCCCGTAGAGCAGCACCGGAGCGCCACCCTCGGCAGCCTTGGCCTGGATGTCCTCCCACTGCGCCTGGAGCCGCTTGACGTCGCGGGCCAACTCGTCCTCGGTGGCGCCCTCGGCTGCCGTCCGGACGATCACGCCCGCGCCGTCCGGGACCAGCTTCTTGAGCACGTCCCGCAGTCGCTTGCGCTCGTTGTCCGGCAGCTTGCGGCTGATCCCGGAGGCGTTGCCGTTGGGCACGTAGACCAGGTGCCGGCCCGAGAGCGCGATGTGGCTGGTCAGCCGTGCGCCCTTGTGCCCGATCGGGTCCTTGGTGACCTGGACCAGCACCGAGTCGCCGGAGCGCAGCGCCTGCTCGATCGAGCGGGCCCGCCCCTCCAACCCGGAGGTGTCCCAGTTGACCTCGCCGGCGTACAGCACGGCGTTACGGCCCCGGCCGACGTCGACGAACGCGGCCTCCATGCTCGGCAGCACGTTCTGCACCTTGCCGAGGTACACGTTGCCGGCCATCGTCCCGGAGGAATTGCGGGTGACGTAGTGCTCGACCAGCACGCCGTCCTCCAGGACGGCGATCTGGGTGCGGTCACCGCGCTGGCGGACCGCCATCACCCGGTCGACGGCCTCGCGGCGCGCCAGGAACTCCGACTCGCTGAGGATCGGCGGGCGGGTACGGCGCTGCTCCCGACCGTCCCGGCGGCGCTGGCGCTTGGCCTCCAGCCGGGTCGAGCCGGACACACCCTGCACCTCGTCGACGGTCCGACGCGGCTCGCGGATCTTCACCACGGTCGGCACGCCGTCGTCCGCCGCACCCTCGGTGTCGCCGGCGCCACGACGGCGGCGGCGACGACGACGACGGGTCAGACCGTCCCCGCCCTCGGACTCCTCGTCCTCGTCGCCCTCGGCTTCGACCTCGGCGGTCTCTTCCTCGTCGGCCTGCGCCGCCTCCTCGGACTCCTCGTCCTCGGCGTCGTCGGCGCCGCCCTTGCCCCGGCCACGGCCCCGGCGACCACGTCGGCGGCGGCGGCGCGCGGCGGCGCTGTCCTCGTCATCCTCATCCGCCTCGGCGGCCTCGTCGGCCTCGTCGGTCGGCTCCTCTTCGGCCTCGACGGCCTCGATCGGCTCCACCGGCTCGGCCTCACGGCGACCACGCCGACGGCGGCGGGACGGCTCGGCGGCTTCCTCGACGGCCGGCTCCTCGGTCGCCGCGGCGGGCTCCACCGGGCGGGTCACCGGCACGGCGTCCGGCTGGGGTGCCATGAACAGCACTGTGGGCGCGGAGAGCGCAGCGCGCCGACGACGGGTACGCGGCTGCTCCGGCTCGATCTCGGCCGGCTCGTTCGGCTCATCCGTCACACCGGAGACGGCCACACCCGGTGGCACCTCGCCGGAGCGGTCCTGCGCACCGCTGCTCCAGGCCAGCTCGGCAGCGGACGTGCTCGGGAGGGCCGGGGAGTCGTTCAACTCGGCCTCGGCCTCGCGCAGGTCGGACTCCGCCGGTTCCTCGGTGACGACCGGCTCCTCGACGACCGGCTCCTCGACCGCGGGCTGCTCGTCGGCCGCGGCCGGCTGCTCGACGGCGGGCGGCTCCTCGACGGCCGCCGGCGTGGCCTTCTTGCGCCGGGTACGGGTCACCTTGACCGGCGGCACCACCTCGGCCGAGGCCGCCTCCGCAGCGGCGGCGACCAGCGGCTCCTCGGCTGTCGTCTCGACGGGGGTGGCCTTGCGGCGACGCCGGGGGGTCTTCGGTGCGACGTCCAGGTCGCCGGAGATCGGGGCGAAGACCTCCGCCTGCGGCGACTCGACGTTGCCGGCGCCACCGGTGGGCGCCTCGATCGGGGCGTCGGTCTGCTCCGGCTGGTTGAGCGGAGCGGCCCGACGACGGGTCGTCCGGGTGCGCCGCACCGGCGCGGCGGGTTCGGCGGCCTCAGCGGAAGCGCTCTCCGCCGGTTCCACCGAGGCCGAACCGACAGCCGTGGTGGGGGTCTCGACGGCGCCGCCGTCGGCCGTGGTGCTCTGGTCGGCGCTTGCACCGGCCGGCTGTGAACCGGCCCGTTCGCCGCCCTCGGGCTCGTTCTCGAGCATGGACGTTCTCCAGTTCTGGCTAGCCCGGGCGCGGGTGAGCGCTGCCACGCAGGGTCGCCGCAAAAGTGTTTCCGCCGGGCGCGCGTGGTGCGCGACCGCCGAAGTCTGCCTGCCAGAACACCGACCGTCGGTCAGTGCCCAACGATGGCTGCCCCGTCGCGGTCCGCATCCAACGGATCCACGATCGCACCCTGCGCGGTCAACGTGCCCTGAGCCAGCCGTGTCACCCTCGGCGAAACCGGCGGCTCCAGGTCGGCCACCACGCGGAGGCCGGAAAGGACGTCATCGGGCCGTACGGACGGGGTGACCTGCCGCACGACCAGTTCGAGTATCGCACACGGTACGGCCGGCGCCCCGGAAGGCGTCGGCGTCGGCAGTTGGACATCGATCGACATCACGGCGGCTCGGGCGTCGAAAGTACGTCGACCCTGCTTGGTCATCCGCTCGACCAGCACCTCGTCGGCCGCGACGAAGGCGTCCACGGCGTCGCGCAGCACCGCCGTGTCGACCTCAGGCAACTCGATGTGCCAGTGCGACGCCTCAATCCGGTCCGGCAGGTTGCCCCCTTCGGCGATCACGGCGTCCAGGACGTCCAGCCCCGGCGAGAGCGCGGCGTCCAACGCGGCGCGCAACGCCTCCGGGTCGACCGCCGCCTGAAGGGCGATTTCCAGGTACTCCGCCTCGCTCGCCACCCCGGTCGGGGCGGCGCTGGCGTAGGAGATCTTCGGGTGCGGGTGGAAACCCTGGGAGAAGGCGACCGGCACAGCCGCCCGCCGTAGCGCGCGCTCGAACGCCCGGGCGAAGTCCCGGTGCGAGGTGAATCGCAGCGGCCCGCGCTTGGCGTACCGGATGCGGACGCGCTGGACGACCGGTGCCTGGCCGCCCTCGGGTTGAGGCTTCTTGGCGATCGTGGGCTCCTCGGGTGTACCTGCGTGTCCGCCCATCCTGGCGCAGGGCTCGTGACGGTACGCAGCCGGGGCGGCCGAAACCGCAGTGACGGACGGGCACAAACCGGTCGCGACGGCCGTGACCCCCCGCCGGGAAAGTCGGTGGCCGGCCGGCGACCGCGGAGGTCACCGGCCGGCCACCATGATCGGGACCGGTTACCGCTCCGACGGCGGCGCGGGCGGCGACCCGCCCGGAGGCGGACCGTAGCCGGAGGGCGGGGGCGGGGTGTAGCCCGAGGGTGGGGCGTAGCCGGAAGGCGGCGCGTACCCGGCAGGAGGGGCGTAACCGGGTGGGTTCGGGTAGCCCGGCGGTGGGGCGTAACCCGCGTCAGGTGGGGGGTACGCGCCCTGGGCCACCCGGTCGAGCACCTCGTCCGGGATGTCGGCGGCCCGGGCCGCCTCCCGCCGGTACCGACGACGGTTCCAGATGAGGAAGACCACCAGACCCAGCAGCAACACCAGCACCACGGCGATGCCGATGCCGACCACCATGACCTGCTGGTCGGTGGGGCCACCGCGATCGCCGTGCTGGGTGACGTCGAACTCCTCGTCCGCACCCTCGGCACGGCCCGGGCCCGGGTCGGTCGCCGCGACGGCCGGGTCGAGCAGCGGATTGGCGGTGACCGGTGGCACGTTCGCGGTCAGCGCCCGCGTCGGGTCGATCACCCCGAAGCCGTACTGCGGGTCCCGCCCGGACGCACCGGCGTCCCGCGCGGTCCGGATGATCCGGTTGATCACGTTGGGAGCGCTGAGATCCGGATATTTCGACCGGATCAACGCGGCGAGACCGGAGACGATCGCGCTCGAGTCGGAGGTCCCGTCGCCCCAGCCGTAGCCCCCCTCGTTGGCGACGTTGTAGATCCCGTCGCCCGGAGCGGCGACCACCGCCTCCGGTCCCTGGACCGAACCGGACCAGAACGCGCCGCCCCTGGTCGTCCCGGTCACCGCGATGACACCGGGGGTGTTGGCGGGCTTGCCCACTGTGGTGCGGCCCTGGGCGGTGTTACCAGCGGAGGCGACCAGGACGACGTCATGGTCCAACGCGTACTGGATTGCGCTCGTCTGCACGGGATTGGCGAAGCCGGGGCCACCAATGGACATGTTGATCACTTTGGCCCCGCCGTCGACGGCCATCCGGATGCCCCGGGCAATCCCGGCGTCGGTGTAGAAGCCGTCCTCCCTGCGCATCTTGATGGGCAGGATCTTCGCGCCGGGGGCGATGCCGTCCACCCCGTCGCCGCTGGGTTTCGCCGCGATGATGCCGGCCATGTGAGTGCCGTGCCCGTCCTCGTCGGCCCGGCCGTCTCCGGAGGCGCCGTAGCTGCGTCCACCGGGAAGCACCTGACCTCGCAGGTCCGGGTGGCTGGCCTCGACGCCAGTGTCGATCACGGCCACGACCACGCCCCGCCCGGTCGAGATCTTGTGCACCTGGTCGATCCGGAGCTCGTCCAGATACCACTGCTCGGCCCGACGGGGAGCGGCGGCCGCCGGCTGAGCGGCCCCCACCACCAGGAACCCCGCCAACAGACAGGCGACTACCGGCCGGAGGCCTCCGACGTTCACCCTCATCCGTCCATCCTCATCGAAGGACACCCGGGGACGCCCCGTCACCAGGGCCCCACGGATCGTCATCCTCAGTCAACCACGACGAGTGCTCGGAGCCGGTGCCGCCACCGTGCCCGGCACCACCCGCGCCGCCCATCATGCCGCCGCCCATCATTCCGGCACCGCCGACGCCGGCACCACGCGCGCCGCCCGCCATCCCGGCGCCGCCGGCGGCCTGGGCGGTGCGCAACGCGTTCGCCGCGCTCGTCATCGGCGGCAGTTTTCCGTTGCCGCCACCCACCATGCCGGGGATGCCGCCCACGCCGATCCCGGCACCGCCGCCCAGGCCACCGCCGGCACCGCCGCCGATCCCGCCGGCCGAGCCGACGCCGGCACCGCCGCCGAAACCACCGCCGGCGCCACCGAGACCGGCGCTGCCGACCCCGCCGCCGCCGATGCCACCACCCAATCCACCGACGCCGCCCGGGGTGGCGCCAGCCAGACCACTGCTGTAGCCAGCGTCGCCGTCCGCGTAGCCTGGCAAGCCGGAGCCCGTCGACGGGGGTGTGAACTGACCCGTGCCGCCGGTGGGCGAGCCCTCGCCAAGCCCACCGGGCTTGGTCGGGTTGAACGGGTCGACGGTGGACGTCGGACCGCCCGTGTCACCGATGCCCGGCGGCCTGCTGCCGATCGTGGGGCCGCCACCACCGATGTCGGGCTTCCCGCCGAATTCGCCACCACTGATGTCGGGCCGCCCCGAGGGCGGGACCCGGGGGTCCCGACGAAGATCGTCCTCTATGACCACTTTTTCCGGGCTGTTGACGGTGAGCTTGGGGCGCTCCGTATAGACGGCCTGGGGCAGCGGTGCCATCGCCGTGTTCGCAGCGTTCTGATTGTCCCGGTACCAGTTGTCCAGGTGGGCTCCGGTGTCCCACCAGCCGCCCCGCTTCTGGTCACCGGCCTGGCCGTCGACCTTCATCGTCGCTTCCAGGTCGTCGGCCTTGTCCCGGAACGCGCCGTCGGCGTACGAGCCGGGGTTGCTCTGGTAGTCCTTGCGCAGCGCGGCGAGGAACCCCGACGAGCTCTCGCCGTCGCGGGCATCGTCGAGCTCGGTGCCGTTGGGCAGGCTCCACTCGTTGAAGCCGAAGTCGTCCATCAGCGGAATCGGGATCGTGGAGACCGACTTGCGGATGTCGCCCTCGATCCGCGTCAACGCGCCACTGACGTTGGTCGCGTCGGTGATGAGATCCTCGATCTGCTTGCCTATCTTGCCCAGGTGCTCGCGGTACGCGTCACCACCGCCGCCCTTCCAACCGGCGAGCATCCCGGGCAGCCCGCCGACGTGCGGGCGCTCCTGGCCGGTCGCGATCGGGCCGACGAACGAGCGACCGACGAGCGCGTCCCGCAGCTGTTGCAGGCCGCTGGAGAGGTTGCTCCAGCCCGCTCCGACCGATCCGACCGTTTCCGGGTCCGCGGAGAGCGTCACCTCACGGACGCACCGCTCCCAGGTTCCTCCAGCCATGACGTCCCCCTCAGGCCGTGTACGGGTAGGTGGGCGCGCCGCTGGCAGTGGGCGGCGGGGCCGCCGACTCCAGCAGCCGCTCGATCTCCTTGCCGTTGGCGCCGTTGCGCGCCTCGGTGTCGCGGAACGCCTTGGCGATCTCCTCGGTGCCTTCCTTGAGCGCGGCGAGCTTCTGGGAGAGGGCGTTGAGGTGCGCTTCCATGTTCACCGTTGACGCCTCCAGGGCCCGCCACTGCATGACGGCGTCCTCGTACGCGCCGAACGGCGTGCCGCCGGGGACGGCCTGGGCGTTGTTGCTGTCGCCCTTCATCCGCGTCTTGATGCGTTCCATCTCGTACTTGATGGTGTCGTCGATGTACTGCCGGAGCCGCTCGACGTATGTGGCGGCGGCGTCCAGGTCCTCGACGCTGACGTGCAGATCGCCGATGCTCGGCGGCGGGATGCTACCCATGCGATTCCTCCCCCGTCCCCGACCCGCCGGGTCGGTCCATGTCAGACGCAGCGTATCGAGTCTGACCTAGTCGAGGCAGCCCCAGCCACCAGCACGTGGTACAGATGACGGCCGATCTCGTGGACGGTTCGGCGCGGGCCACCGGACGGGCCGAGCCCGAACAACGCCAACGGGCCCGCGAGACGCGGACCCGTTGGGCGACATGTCGGATGTGGAGGGTGGCGGGTCAGCGCCAGCCGGCGCTACCTCACTGCGGCGCGGTCAGGGGTGCGAGTGCGAGTGACCCGACGGGACCTTCATGCCGTTGCCGCCCAGCGGGGTGAGCGGCAGCAGCTTCTTACCGGTGGGGCCGATCTGGATCTCGGTGTCCATCGATGGGCAGACGCCGCAGTCGAAGCAGGGCGTCCACCGGCAGTCGTCCTGCTCGAACTCGCTGAACGCGTCCTGCCAGTCCTGCCAGAGCCAGTCCTTGTCGAGGCCCGAGTCGAGGTGGTCCCAGGGCAGGACCTCCAGCTCGTCGCGCTGACGGGTGGTGTACCAGTCGAGGTCCACCCCGAACGCGGGCAGCGTCTCGGCCGCAGCCTGCACCCAGCGCTGGTACGAGAAGTGCTCGCTCCACCCGTCGAACCGGCCGCCGTTCTCCCAGACCTTGCGGATGACCGAGCCGACCCGGCGGTCACCCCGGGAGAGCAGCCCTTCGATGAGCGACGGCTCGCCGTCGTGGTAGCGGTAGCCGATGGCCCGGCCCAGCGAACGGTCCGCGTTGATGGCCTGCTTGAGGATCTTGAGCCGATGGTCGATGACCTCCGGACGGTCCATCGCGGCCCACTGGAACGGGGTGTGCGGCTTCGGCACGAACCCGCCGATGGAGACCGTGCAGCGGATGTCCTTGGAGCCGGTCGCGGCCCGGCCGGCCCTGATCACCTCGTGGGCCATCTCGGCGATCTCGAGGACGTCCTCGTCGGTCTCGGTGGGCAGGCCGCACATGAAGTAGAGCTTCACCTGCCGCCACCCGTTGGTGTACGCGGTGACGACCGTACGGATCAGGTCTTCCTTCGACACCATCTTGTTGATGACCTTGCGGATCCGCTCCGACCCGCCCTCCGGGGCGAAGGTCAGGCCGGTACGCCGCCCGTTGCGGGACAGCTCCTGCGCGAGGTCGATGTTGAAGGCGTCCACCCGGGTCGAGGGCAGCGACAGCGAGACGTTCGTGCCCTCGTACTGCTGGGCGAGGCCCGAGCACATGTCGCCGATCTCGGAGTGGTCCGCCGAGGAGAGCGACAGCAGGCCGACCTCGGAGAAGCCGGAGAACTCCAGGCCCTCACGGACCATCTGCGCGACAGTGGTGATCGACCGCTCCCGAACCGGACGGGTGATCATCCCGGCCTGGCAGAACCGGCAACCCCTGGTGCAACCCCGGAAGATCTCCACCGCGTACCGCTCGTGCACCGTCTCGGCCAACGGCACGAGGGGCTTCTTCGGGTACGGCCAGGCGTCCAGGTCCATCGTCGTGCGCTTGTGCACCCGGAACGGCACGTCCGCCCGGTTCGGTACGACCCGCTGGATCCGGCCGTCCGGCAGGTAGTCGACGTCGTAGAAGCGCGGCACGTAGACGCTCTCGGTGCGGGCCAGCCGCAGCAGCAGCTCGTCGCGGCCGCCCGGCGAGCCCTCAGCCTTCCACTCCCGGACGATCGCGGTGATCTCCAGGACCGCCTCCTCGCCGTCGCCCAGCACCGCGGCGTCGATGAAGTCGGCGATCGGCTCCGGGTTGAACGCGGCGTGCCCGCCGGCCACGATCACCGGGTCGGCGTCGGTGCGGTCGGCGGCCAGCAGCGGGATGCCGGCCAGGTCGATCGCGGTGAGCATGTTCGTGTAACCCAGCTCGGTGGAGAAGGAGATGCCGAACACGTCGAACCCGCGCACCGACCGGTGCGCGTCGACGGTGAACTGCGGCACGCCGTGCGTGCGCATCAGCGTCTCCAGGTCCGGCCAGACCGCGTACGTCCGCTCGGCGAGGGTGTCGGGCAGCTCGTTGAGCACCTCGTAGAGGATCTGCACGCCCTGGTTGGGCAGACCCACCTCGTAGGCGTCGGGATACATCAGCGCCCAACGCACGGTCGCCGCGTCCCAGTCCTTCGTCACCGCACCCAACTCGCCCCCGACGTACTGGATGGGCTTGGAGATCTGGGGCAGCAGCGGCTCGAGCTGGGGCCAGACCGACGGCTCCGAGCCGACGCGCGGCGTCGGACGGGCCGAGCTGGAGTCGTCGCGAGAGTTGGTCGCGGCCGCGTGCGGGCTCGTGGACGGGGCACTCATGATGCCCAAGGGTACGCGTTCGTCCGCCGCCGATCGCGCGCACGCCCGATCGGCGGGGGTGGCGGCGCGGTACTAACCTCGGTTCGGCGCGAGAGGAGATTGCCGCGATGCCGGAGACCCAGCCGGGAGCACAGCCGGCCGACGGGAGCACCCCGGGCGCGGAGCCGGAGCGGGACCGGACGGTCGCCGACGAGCCGACCTCCCCACCCGTACCCCCGGAGCAGCCGGAACCCTCGGACCAGCCGGACCCCTCGGACCAGCCGGACCCCTCGGACCAGCCAGAACCCTCGGACCACTCGGACCAGCCAGAACCGCCGGACCAGCCGGACCAACCGGAGCCTGCCCCGACCGCGGAGGTCCCGGCCTCGGAGGTCCCGGCGCCCAGGTGGAGTGGTTCGGCCCCGGTTCCACCCCCGCTGCCCCGCCGAGCGGCCTGGGGCGAGTCGGCCGAGCCGACCCCTCTCCCGCCGGTGGCCGCCGGGCCGCCGGAGGACCAGACCCCGGTCGACCCGTGGGCCGGCGTGGACACCGGCGGCTGGGACCTGCCCTCCGCCGAACTGCCCCCGCTGCCGCCCACGATGTCGTATCCGACGCCGCCGGACACCCGGCAGTGGTCCGGGCCGCCCGCTCCCCCGGCCTCGTCGGGGAACACCCGGCAGTGGTCCGGGCCGCCCGTTCCCCCGGCCTCGTCGCACCCGGTGCCGCCGCCGGCCGCCCCGGGCGCAACCCGGGCCATCGGACCCATGGTGCCGGCCCGGCCGATGTCGCCACCCGCACCACCCGCGCCGCCGAAGGTGCCGAAGCAGCGCCGGGGTCGGCGATCCACCACGCCACCGCCATCACCGCCGCCCGGGTGGCAGGCCCCCAAGGGGTACGTGCCGGTTCCGGTCCGCCGACGACGCCGCTGGCCGTGGCTGCTGCTGCTCACCCTGGCCTGCTGTTGTGGCTGCCCCGCCTACTACGGGTTCCCGATCTCGGCCCAGTACCCGGCGCGCGCGGCCCTGCCCGTGCAGGTGGACGACCTCAGCCTGCGACAGGACAGCCGCAGCACCGAGGCGGCCCAGAAGTTGGAGAGCGAGGTACGCAAGGAGAACTGGCTGGCCGAGGACACGTTCGCCGGCGTCTACGCCACGACGAGCGGCAAGCGGGTGACGGTCTTCGGCGGCACCGGTTTCCGGCTGACCCCGGAGTCGGACGCGGAGGCCGAGATCAGCCGGCTCACCGATCGGTACGCGTTGGGTGCCCCGGAGAGCGTGGACACCGGGGTACGGGGCCGGCACGAACGGTGCGCGGTGGGTAGCGCCGACGGTGGCGCCGTGGTCGTATGCACGTCGGTCGACCACGGCAGCATCGCCACCGGGGTGTTCACCCGACTCTCCGTCGCCGACAGTTCCGACCTGTTGGGGACCCTGCGCGCCCAGATCGTCCAACCCGAGCGGGGCTGATGCCGCACCCTGGCCCCGGCCGGGGTGCGGCCGGCGGGGTCAGGCGTCGCGGGTCGGGTCCGGGTGGGCGCGCGGCGGGGCGTAGCGGGGCACGTACTCCTGGCCGGTGAGCTTCTGGATCTCGCTCATCAGCTCGTCGGTCATCTGCCGCAGCGAGGCGCGGTCGTCCGGTCGGCCGGTGAAGTCCAGCGGCTTGCCGAATCGAACCGTGATCTTGGCAGTGCCCGGCCGGGGCACCCGAGCGCCGATCGGCTGCGCCTTGTCCGTGCCGATCATGCCGACCGGGATGATCGGCACGCCGGCCGAGATCGCCAGCCGGGCCGCGCCGGTCCGCCCCCGGTAGAGCTTGCCGTCCGGCGAGCGGGTGCCCTCCGGGTAGACCACCACCAGGTCACCGCCCTTGAGCGCCGGGATCGCCGCGTCGAACGCGGACAGCGCCGCCCGGCCGCCGGCCCGCTCGACCGGGATCGCACCCAGGCCGGTGAGGACGAACTTGGAGATCGCACCCTTGACGCCGGTGCCGTTGAAATATTCCGACTTGGCCCAGAAAGCCAGGTGCCGGGGCACGACCGTGCCGAGGAACAACTCGTCGGCCACCGAGAGGTGGTTGCCGGCGAAGATCGCGCCGCCGGTCTCCGGCACGTGTTCCAGACCCTCCACGGTCGGGCGGAACGCCACCCGCAGCGTGGGGCCCACGGTCAGCTTGCCGATGGTGTAGAGCAGCGGCACTGGTCCTCCGGCAGATGAAATGCGAGCAGGCGGTGTCACGGTAGCGGACGCCTCCACACCTCCCGGACGGAGGTGGTGAGGCGCCCGCACCCTGGCGATGGTCCGTTATACCCGGCGGACGACCACCGTTACCCGCTCACCATCGCCGACCTCGCCGGCGAAGCCCTCCAGCCCCTCGACGAAGTCGACCGAGTCGGCCAGCACCTCCGCGGAGACGAAGTCGACGTACGCCGACACCGCCGCTCGTACCTCGTCGGACGCCGACACCGACACCACGATCCGGTCCGAGACGTCCAGGTCGGCGTCACGGCGGGCCTGCTGCACCACCCGCACCACGTCGCGGGCCAGCCCCTCGGCGGCCAGTTCCGGTGTGACGTCGGTGTCCAGCACCACCACTCCCTCGCCGCCGGGCAGCGGCGCGGAGTGCTCGGCGTCGGCGGCGACCAGGCGCAACTCGTACTCGCCCTCGGCGAGGGTGACGCCGGCGGCCACCGGGGCGCCGTCGACCAGCTCCCACTCGCCCGCCTTGACCGCCTTGATCACCTGCTGCACCTGCTTGCCGACGCGTGGGCCGAGCGCCCGGGGAACCACAGTCAACACCTGCTCGCAGTACGCGGACAGCTCCGCGCTGAACTCCACGGTCTTCACGTTGACCTCGTCGGCGACCAGGTCGGCGAACGGCCGCAGCTGCTCCGCGGCCGGCGAGGCCACTGTCAGCGTCGACAGCGGCAGTCGCACCCGCAGCCCCTTGGCCTTGCGCAGCGACAGCGCCGCCGAGGCGACCGCCCGAACGTTGTCCATCGCGCGGACCAGATCGTGGTCGGCCGGGAACTCCTCCGCCGAGGGCCAGTCGGTCAGGTGCACCGAACGCTCCCCGGTCAGGCCACGCCAGATCTCCTCCGCGGTCAGCGGCGCGAGCGGCGCCACCACGCGACAGAGCGTCTCCAGCACCGTCGACAGGGTGTCGAAGGCGTTGGCGTCACCGGACCAGAACCGGTCCCGGGACCGGCGCACGTACCAGTTGGTCAGCGCGTCAAGGTAGGACCGGACGGTGGCGCAGGCACCGGAGATGTCGTACGCGTCCATCTGCGCGCCGACAGTGGACACCAGCTCGTTCGTCTTCGCCAGCACGTACCGGTCGAGCAGATGGGTGGAGTCGGTACGTCGCCGGGCCTGATACCCGTCGGCGTTGGCGTAGAGCGTGAAGAAGTAGTACACGTTCCACAGCGGCAGCAGCACCTGCCGGACGGCGTCGCGGATGCCCGCCTCGGTGACCGCCATGTCCCCACCGCGCAGCACCGGCGAGGACATCAGCATCCAGCGCATCGCGTCCGAGCCGTACGCGTCGAAGACGTGGTAGACGTCCGGGTAGTTGCGCAGGCTCTTGGACATCTTGCGCCCGTCCGAGCCGAGCAGGATCCCGTGGCTCAGGCAGTTACGGAACGCCGGCCGGTCGAACAGCGCGGTGGCCAGCACGTGCATCGTGTAGAACCAACCACGGGTCTGCCCGATGTACTCGACGATGAAGTCACCCGGGTAGTGGTGCTCGAACCAGTCGGCGTTCTCGAACGGGTAGTGCACCTGGGCGAACGGCATCGACCCGGACTCGAACCAGCAGTCCAGCACCTCCGGCACCCGGCGCATCATCGACTGCCCGGTCGGGTCGTCGGGGTTGGGGCGGACCAGGTCGTCGACCGCCGGCCGGTGCAGGTCGGTCAGGCGTACGCCGAAGTCCCGCTCGATGTCGGCCAGCGAACCGTAGACGTCCAGGCGCGGATAGTTCGGGTCGTCGGACTTCCACGCCGGGATCGGCGAGCCCCAGAACCGGTTCCGGCTGATCGACCAGTCCCGGGCGTTGGCCAGCCACTTGCCGAACGAGCCGTCCTTGATGTGGCCGGGCGTCCAGTTGATCTCCTGGTTCAGCTCGACCATCCGGTCCCGGAACTGCGTCACCGCGACGAACCACGACGACACCGCCTTGTAGACCAGCGGGGTGTCGCAACGCCAGCAGTGCGGGTACGAGTGGGTGTAGGTGTCCTGCCTGAGCACCACCCCCCGGTCCTTCAGCTCCCGGATCACCGGCTTGTTGACGTCGAAGACCTGCTCACCCTGGTACGGCGGGACCAGCGCGGTGAACCGGGTGTGGTCGTCGACAGTGACGATGGTGGGGATGCCGGCGGCGTTGCAGACGTTCTGGTCGTCCTCACCGAAGGCCGGGGCCAGGTGCACGATCCCGGTGCCGTCCTCGGTGGTGACGAACTCCGCGCCGAGCACCTGGTAGGCGTTCTCCCCGGCCTGCTCGACGAGGAAGTCGAACAGCGGCGTGTAGCGGCGTCCGACCAGGTCCCGGCCGTACACCGAGCCGACCTGCTCGTAGCCCTCCAGCTCCTTGGCGTACGCGGCCAGCCTCGCCGCCCCCACCAGGTAGCGGTCGCCACTGCGCTCGCTGTCGGGGGAACCCCGGTGTTCGAGCACCGCGTACTCGATGTCGGGCCCGACGGCGAGCGCCAGGTTCGACGGCAGGGTCCACGGCGTGGTGGTCCAGACGCCCAGCTTGACCGGCCCGCGCAGCAGCTCGGGTGCGGACTCGTCGGCGGTCAGCTCGAACCACACCGACAGGGTGGGGTCGTGCCGGTCCCGGTAGACGTCGTCCATCCGGGTCTCGGTGTTCGACAGCGGCGTCTCACAGCGCCAGCAGTACGCCAGCACCCGGAAGCCCTCGTAGATCAGACCCTTGTCGTGCAGGGTCTTGAAGGCCCACATGACGCTTTCCATGTAGTCCAGGTCGAGGGTCTTGTAGTCGTTGGTGAAGTCGACCCAGCGGGCCTGCCGGTTGATGTACCGCTCCCAGTCCTGGGTGAACTCCAGCACCGAGGTACGGCAGGCCTCGTTGAACCGGTCCACGCCCAGGTCGATGATCTCCGCCTTGCTGGTGATGCCGAGCTGCTTTTCGGCCACCACCTCGGCGGGCAGGCCGTGACAGTCCCAGCCGAAACGCCGCTCGACGTGCCGGCCCCGCATGGTCTGGTAGCGCGGCACCACGTCCTTGACGTAGCCGGTGAAGAGGTGACCGTAGTGCGGCAGGCCGTTGGCGAACGGCGGGCCGTCGTAGAAGACGTACTCGTTCTTGCCGTCGGTGCCGGCGGGGCGGGCCTCGATGCTGGCCTCGAAGGTCTTGTCAGCCGTCCAGTGCTCCAGCACGCGGCGCTCGACCGCGGGCAGGTCCGGGCTCGCCGGAACACCGGCGGCGGTCGCGTCGTGCAACGGATAGGCCATCGGGGGTCGCTCTCCTCATGCAGCTCACTCAACGTGGGTCTGCGAGGACGAACCTCCGGGTACGCCTGGAACGGCGCTCCCGGGTGGCCCGCGGTACCACCCCGCTTGGCGGTCAGGATCGACCGCCCGCTCATTGTCGGCTGTGACGGGCCGCACCCGTCCGGTTCTACTGGGCCGGTTGCCCGGCTGTTCTTCCGGAGGCTCACCGGTGATGGCCGGGTCATCGCCTTTCGGGGTCCAACGATACTCGACCCGCCGACCGCCCCGCCGCCGAGTGAACGCCCGCGCCGGCACCCTAGGCTGACCGGGTGATCCGGATCGAGTTGGACGAGCCGACGCTGCTCCGGACCCGGATCGCCACCAGCCCGCTCTGGGAGGTGCTGACCAGTCTGTTACTGCTGCACCGCAATCCGGTTGAGGCGCCCTGGCCGTACACCGCCTGGGCGCGGCACGCACGGCGGGTGCTCGACGACGTGCCGGCGACCGCACCGGCCCGGCTGCTGACCATCGGCCTACCCGCACCGGACTTCCTCAGCCCGATCCCCACGTTGGCCGCGCCGACCCTGGCCGACCAGCTCGCCGAGCTGCGCGCGACGCCGGCCGAGGTGATCGCCGAGCAGATCCCCCACTACTACCACCCGGACGACCTGCCGGAGTGGCTCCGCCCGTTCGTCACTGACCGGCGGGCCGCCCTGGACCGGCTCGCCGACGGCATCCAGGCGTACTGGGACGCGGCCATAGCGCCGTGGTGGCCGGCGATGCAGGCGGCGCTGGACGAGGAGGTGCTGCATCGGGCCCGGGCGCTCGCCGCGTACGGCCCGGACGCGCTCCTGGAGAACCTGCACGAACGGGTGCGCTGGAACAAGCCGGTGCTGACCCTGGTGAAGCCGTCGGAGCAGCAGTTCACGGCGGTGAACCAGCGACTGCTGCTTCTCCCCTTGATCTTCTCGGAGGGGGCACTCGTCTGCGCCACCGACCATCCGGAGATCATCGCCGTCTCCTACCAGGCGCGCGGGGCGGCAGTGCTCGCCGAGGGTGGGCCGGTCTCGGCGGCCCGGACGACACCGGCCACGGACCGGCTGGCGGTGCTGGTCGGTCGGGGTCGCGCCCAGGTGCTGCGGGCGCTGGCGAGGCCAGCCACCACCGCGGGCCTCGCGGCCACGTTGGGGCTGGCTCCGAGCACCGTGTCGGAGCAGCTCTCCGCGCTGCTGGCCGCCGGCGTGGTACACCGGCGCCGGGTGGGCCGGCGGGTGTTGTACGGCCTGGAACCGGCCGGTCTGGCACTGGTGCAGCTCGTCGGTGACGAGCCGACGAGCGCCTCGGCCTGAGCATTCGGCTCGATCCGAATCCGTTTCCCACCCGTACCCGTCACTTCTAGCCTGCTGATCACGAGCGTCGGAAGGTCCGGGCAGACCGCGGCGTCGACCTGACGGTCGGCAACGGGGAGCTGTTCGGCCTGCCGGGGCCAGACGGCGCTGGCAGGCCCCATCCCCGACCCAGCCCCCGTTGATCATGGAGTTGTTGCCTCGCTCGACGGCGTGTCGTGGCAACAACTCCATGATCGACCGGGGGTCGGGGACGGCCCGCCGATCCAGGCTTCTCCATTGAGATGAGCGGGATCACAGCCCTGGTTGTCACGACCCGCCCGGCCCGGCCGTCGTAACGGTGTCGGACCGATCAGGAGGTAGTCGTGCAACGGATGAACCCGGCCGAGGTCGCGCCGCAGGCGTACAAGGCCGTCTTGGGGTTGGAGAAGTACGTTCAGACGAACGTCGACCGCACAGTGCTGGAGCTGGTGAAACTGCGGGCGTCGATGATCAACGGGTGCGCGTACTGCGTGGACATGCACAGCCGGGACGCGCTCGCCGGCGGCGAGTCGAGCCGCCGGCTGTTCGCGGTAGCCGCCTGGCGGGAGGCTCCCTTCTTCGACGAGCGGGAGCGGGCCGCGCTGGCCCTCACCGACGCGGTCACCCGGCTCGGCGAGCACGGGGTGCCGGACGAGGTGTGGGATGACGCCGCAAAGGTCTGGTCGGAGAAGGAACTGGCCGACCTCGTCATCGCGATTGCCACAATCAACGTGTGGAATCGGATCGGGGTGACGATGCGGCTGGAGCCTCCAGCCCAGGCGTGACAACCGAGGCGGCAGCGGAGGCGGCCGGTGCGCTCGAGGCGCACCGGCCGATGCTGCTCGGTCTCGCGTACCGCCTGCTCGGCAGCCGGCACGACGCGGAGGACGTGCTCCAGGAGGCGTACCTGCGCTGGCTCGGTGTGGACCGGGCCCGGGTCGAGGAGCCACGCCGGTACCTGTCCAGGGTGGTCAGCCGGTTGGCACTGGACCGGCTGCGCGCGCGGCAGGCGGCCCGCGAGACGTACGTCGGGACGTGGCTGCCCGAGCCGGTGCCGACCGCGCCCTCGCCGTTCGGGCCGTTGGACCGGGTGGAGCTACGCGACTCGCTCTCCACCGCGTTGCTGCACGTCCTGGAGCGGCTCACCCCGCCGGAGCGGGCGGTGTACGTCCTGCACACGGCCTTCGACCTGCCGTACGCGGAGATCGCCGAGATACTGGAGCGGTCCGTCGCCGGCTGTCGGCAGCTGTACCACCGGGCGACCGCGCGGGTACGGCAGGAGCAGCGTCGGTTCACCGCCAGCCGCCCGGAGCGGGAGCGGCTGCTGGACGCGTTCCTCGCCGCGGCCCGCGACGGTGACCTGGCGAGGCTCACCGACCTGGTGGCCGCCGACGCCACCGCCTGGAACGACGGCGGCGGTCGGGTGCGGGCCGCCCTCAACCCGGTCAGCGGCGCCGACCGGATCGCCCGGTTCTACGCCGGGGTCTACGGCCCGCGTCACCGAGTGGCGATGGATCCGGTGGAGCTCAACGGGGAACCGGCGATGCTGATCACCCGCGCCGACGGCAGTCGGTACACGCTGACCATCGCCGCGGCCGACGGACGGATCACCGGGATCTACGTGGTCGGCAACCCGGCGAAGGTGCCGGCGGTCGGCTGAAGCCGGATGTCGTCGGTCGACCCCGGGCCGGTGGGCGTCAGCCCAGCTCGGGGAACCAGAGCGCGATCTCGCGCTTGGCGCTGTCAGTCGAGTCGGAGGCGTGCACCAGGTTCTCCCGGTTGGACAGCGACAGGTCACCCCGGATGGTGCCGGCGGCGGCCTTGCGTCCGTCGGTGGCGCCGACCAGCCCGCGGACCACGTCGATGACCTGGTCGCCGGAGAGCACCAGGGCGACCAGCGGGCCGCCGGTCATGAAGTCCTTCAGCGGCGGGTAGAACGCCTTGTCGACGTGCTCGGCGTAGTGCTCGTCGGCCAGCGCGGCATCCATCGTCCGGTGCGCCATCGCGTCGATCCGCAGCCCCTTGCGCTCGAAGCGGGAGAGGACCTCGCCGACCAGGCCGCGGCGGACCGCGTCGGGCTTGATCAGAACGAGGCTGCGCTCATCCGGGCTGTTGGTGGACACGCTGGGTTCCTCCTGTACGCGATGAACGCTTGGGATCGGTACGGTCAGCCTAGCGACCCGGTCCCGACACCGGCGCGGCGGCCGGTCTTTCCCCCGGTGGCCGATCCGGCCTAGCCTGGTCCTGACCCCGGGAGGTCCACTGTGGCGAATGGCGGGAACCGACCCATCGCGCCGGTACGCAAGCTGATCGGCGCGGTGCTGGGCACCGTTGCCACGTTCGTCGTCCTGTTCGGGCTCGGCATGACGAGTTGGGCCATCGTGGCTCTGGGGGTCGCCCTGCTGGTGCTGGCGATCGCGCTGGCGACCGTACGCGGCGGCGGTCGCACGTGGGTCGTCGGCGTCGGGCACGTGCACAGCGCCTCCGAACCACCCACCCAGTACGCGTTCGGCCGCTGCGAACTGCAACTGGTGATCGACGCCCCTGGTCTGCCGCCGCGGTCCAAGAAGATCATTGAGCCGAGGGTGCCGGTCTCCAAGTGGCCGTCGCTGGGCCAGACCCTGCCGATCCGGGTCGCGTTGGACGACCAGCGGCACGTCAAGGTCCTCTGGGACGAGGTGCTCACCCATGCCGAGACCGCCGCTGCCGTCGCCGATCTTCCGCCGGAGTTCGCCGACGCGGAGCCGGTGGACGAGCTGTTGATCCAGCAGGACGCGCCGCCGTGGGCCGACCGCGCACCCGACGACGACTTCCGCGACCCGGTCGGTGACCCGTTCCGGGACCCGGCCGGTGACCCGTTCCGCGACCCGCTCGGTGACCCGCTGCGCACCGACCCTTCGCGCGACGACCTCCGGCGCGACGAGCCGGGCGTCGTGCCCGAGGAACGCGAGCCCGTGGTGATGCACCAGAGCCCGGGTGGCCCTGTGGTGTTGGAGGGCGTGGTCGTCGAGCCGCAGGCCGGTGGGCTGCCCCGACGGGCAACCACTCCGGCGCCGCGCCCGCCCGCCGAAGAGCGCTTCGACGAGCCCGCCGCCGACCGGTTCGACGCTTCGCAGGCGAGCGGCGCGAGTGCCCCGCCCGCCGAGGACCCCGTCGACCCGCCCAGCGCGCAGCGCTTCGACCCGCCGCCCGCGCAGCGCTCCGGCCCGGGCACTCCCGACCCGCTGGACCCACTCGATCTTCCGCTGGACGATCCCTCACCGGCTGGGGCCGCACGCACGACAGTGACCGACGAGGAACTGGACCAGGCGATCTTCGGGTTCGACGCCGGCTCGGGCACGGACCCGGCCGCACCGATCAGCGGGGTGGGCCTCACCCTGCTGGTCACCGACCTTCAGCGGTCGCTCAACTTCTACCGCGACGTGCTCGGCTTCAGCGAGGTCGACCAGGGTGCCCACAACGCCGTCCTGGCGTCCGGGGCGACCCGGATCGTCCTGCGCGAGGTGACCGGGGCGGCGCCCATCAGCCGCCGGCTCGTGCACGTCAACCTTGAGGTGAGCGACATCGAGGCGGCGTACGAGCGGTTGCGCGAGTCGGGCGTCCGCTTCACGTACGCGCCCCGGGTGGTCAACCGGGGCACCAAGCTGGAGGGGTGGGCGGCGGCCTTCCGCGACCCGGATGGCCACGGCGTCGCGCTCACCCAGTGGCGCGAACGCGCCGACGCCTGACCCGGCCCGCCTAGCGCCGGCCGGGTCCGCCGTCAGCCGAGAATGACGCGGCGGACGTGCAACGCGTACGCCCAGACCAGGGCGAAGATGATGCCCAGCCCGAGCAGTGACCAGTGCAGCAGACCGCCCAGCAACAGCAGCCCCTGGAGCACGGTGCCGGCGTTCCAGGCCCACTGCCGACGCATCATGCCGGCGAGCACCACGGCGGCCACCGCCAGTGCCACCACCGCACCGATCGCGGCACCGCCGAGGTCACCGCCGACCACCCGGATCGGCTGGATCGCCAGCAACAGCACCAGCGCCTCCAGGCTGAGCGTGCCAGCACCGAGACCGCGTACCGCCCGCTCCGGGTTGCGCAACCCGGAGCGTCGCGGCTGCCCGGCCGTGGGTTCCTCCCCCACCGGCTGCCCGACCGGCGGGCCGGTCGGGTCCTCGGTGGGGTGCGGGTCCCGCTCCGGGCTGGTCATCGCTTCAGCAGCCGGCGCGCGTCGGCGACCGTCACCACGGACCCGGTGACCAGCACCCCGACCCCGCTCAGCTCACCGGGGACGTCCTCCTCGGCCAACGCCACCGCCAACTCGATGGCGTCCGGCATCTCCTCGGCCGAGTCCACCCGCTCATCGCCGAAGATCTCCTCGGCCAGCGCCGCGAGTTCCTCCACCGGCATCGCCCGTGGCGAGCTGTTGCGGGTGACCACCACCTGGTCGACCACCGGCTCCAACAGCTCCAACAACGCCTCGGCGTCCTTGTCGGCCAGTACGCCGATGACGGCCACCAGCTTGCTGAACGCGAACTCCTCCTGGAGCGCGGTGACGGTGGCCTTCATGCCGTGCGGGTTGTGCGCACCGTCCAGCAGGATGGTCGGGGCGTTACGGACCCGCTCCAACCGACCCGGGGAGCTGGTTGAGGCGAAGCCCTCGCGGACCGCCTCGATGTCCAGCTGACGTCGAGCCCCGGCGCCCAGGAACGCCTCCACGGCGGCAAGCGCCATGGCCGCGTTCTGCGCCTGGTGGGCACCGTGCAGCGGAATGAACACGTCGTCGTAGACGCCACCCAGCCCCTGGAGGGTGAGCACCTGACCGCCGACCGCGACCGCCCGACCCAGCACGCCGAACTCACCGCCCTCCCGGGCGATGGTGGCCCCGACCTCGGCGCACCGGTCGAGGAGGGGACCGGCGGCCTCCTCCTCCTGGGCCGCCGAGATCACGGTGGCCCCCGGGTGGATGATGCCGGCCTTCGCCAGCGCGATGTCCTGGATCGTGTCACCGAGCCACTCGGTGTGGTCCAGCCCGATCGGGGTGATCACACAGACCCCGGCCTGGAGGACGTTCGTGGCGTCCTCCGCCCCGCCGAGGCCAACCTCGACCACCGCGATGTCGACCGGCGCGTCGGCGAAGGTGGCGAACGCCAGCGCGGTGGTCATGTCGAAGTACGTCAGCGGCTCGTCCGACCGCGCGTCGACCAGCTCAGCCAGCGGTTTGATCTCCCGGTACACCGAGGCGAACCGCTCCTCGCTGACCGGCTCCCCGTCCAGGCTGATCCGCTCCCGGACGGTCTCCAGGTGCGGGCTGGTGTACCGCCCGGTGTGCAGGCCGTGCGCCCGCAACAGCGAGTCGATCATCCGCGCGGTTGAGGTCTTGCCGTTGGTGCCGGTCAGGTGGATCGCCGGGTACGCCCGCTGCGGGCTGCCGAGCAGGTCGAGCAGCGACTCGATCCGGTCCAGCTCGAAGACCATGCGGGTGAAGCCACGGGCGTTCAGCTCGGCCTCGACGGCGGCGAATTCGGTACGGTCGGTCACGAGGGCAGTGTCTCCAGAGCAGCGTCGATCCGGACCAGGTCGGCCTCGGCGGTGGCGAGCCGGCCGCGAATCTTCGCGACCACCGGCTCGGGGGCCTTGCCGATGAAGGCAGGGTTGTCGAGCTTCGCCCGGGCCTGCGCGACCTCCTTCTCGGCTGCCGCGCGGTCCTTCGTCAGCCGGGCCCGCTCGGCCGCCACGTCGATCGACCCCCGGGTGTCCAACGCGACACCGACCGCGCCGGGCATGGCCAACGTGGCGCTGGCCTGGAAGTCGTCACCGGCCGGATCCAACCGGACCAGCGAGCGGATCAGCGGCTCGTGGGCAGCGATACCCGCGCCGGACAGCCCGTCCAGTCGGGCAGCCACCCGCTGCGTGGGGCGCAGCCCCTGGTCGGAACGGAACCGGCGGATCTCGGTGACCACCCGCTGAACGCCGACCAGCTCGGCCTCGGCGGCGTCGTCGACCAGCGACCGGTCGGCCACCGGCCAGGCGGCCGCCTGCACCGTCTCGCCGCCGGTCAACGCGAGCCACAGCTCCTCGGTGACGAACGGAATGACCGGGTGCAGCAGCCGCAGCAGCTGGTCGAGCACGTGCCCGAGCACCCGACGGCTGGCCTCCGCGCGCTCACCGCCCTCGGCGAGCACCGGCTTGCTCAGCTCGACGTACCAGTCGCAGACGTCGTCCCAGGCGAAGTGGTAGAGCAGGTCGCACACCTTGGCGAACTCGTACGCCTCGAACTGCTCGTCGACCTCGGCGGTGACGTGCGCCAACCGGGACAGGATCCACCGGTCGACGGTGGAGAGCTGCTCGGTGGGGGGCAGGTCACCAGTGGTGTGCGCGCCGTTCATCAGGGCGAACCGGGTGGCGTTCCAGAGCTTGTTGCAGAAGTTGCGGGAGCCCTGGCACCACTCCTCGCTGACCGGGACGTCCTGGCCGGGGTTCGCGCCCCGCGCCAGGGTGAACCGGGTGGCGTCGGCGCCGTACCGGTCGATCCAGTCCAATGGGTCGACCACGTTGCCGAACGACTTCGACATCTTCTTGCCGAACTGGTCGCGCACCATGCCGTGCAGCGCTACCACGTCGAAGGGCGGGCGGCCGTCCATCGCGTAGAGGCCGAACATCATCATCCGGGCGACCCAGAAGAACAGGATGTCGTACCCGGTCACCAGCACGCTGGTCGGGTAGAACTTCGCCAGGTCCGGGGTCTGCTCGGGCCAGCCCAGGGTGGAGAACGGCCACAGGCCGCTGGAGAACCAGGTGTCCAGGACGTCCTCGTCCTGGTGCCAGCCCTCGCCGGCTGGCGGCGCCTCGTCGGGGCCGACGCAGACGATCTCACCCGCCGGGCCGTACCAGACCGGGATGCGGTGCCCCCACCACAGCTGCCGGGAGATGCACCAGTCGTGCATGTTGTCGACCCAGGCGAAGTAGCGCTTGGCCAGCTCGGCCGGCTCGATGCGGACCCGGCCGTCACGCACCGCGTCACCCGCGGCCTGGGCCAGCGGGGCGGTGTTGACGAACCACTGCAGCGACAGCCGCGGCTCGACGGTGGTCTTGCACCGTGAGCAGTGCCCGACCGCGTGCACGTACGGACGCTTCTCGGCGACGATCCGGCCCTGCTCCCGCAGCGCTGCCACGATCGCCGGCCGCGCCTCGAACCGGTCCAACCCCTCGAACGGGCCGGGCACGGTGATCACGCCGCGCTCGTCCATCACTGTCAGCGCGGGCAGGTCGTGCCGCTGGCCGATCTCGAAGTCGTTCGGGTCGTGGGCCGGCGTCACCTTCACCATGCCGGTGCCGAAGGACGGGTCGACGTGCGCGTCGGCGACGATCGGGATCCGGCGACCGGTCAACGGCAGCTCGACCTCGGTGCCGATCAGGTGCTGGTAGCGCTCGTCGTCGGGGTGCACCGCCACGGCGGTGTCGCCGAGCATCGTCTCGGCCCGGGTGGTGGCCACCACGACCTCGTCGCTGTAGCGGATCGAGATCAGCTCGCCGTCGTCGTCGGTGTGCTCGACCTCGATGTCGGAGAGCGCCGTGAGGCAGCGCGGACACCAGTTGATGATCCGGTTGGCCCGGTAGATCAGACCGTCGTCGAAGAGCTTCTTGAAGATCGTCTGGACGGCGCGGGTCAGCCCCTCGTCCATGGTGAAGCGCTCGCGGTCCCAGTCGACGGAGTCGCCGAGGCGACGCATCTGGCCGAGGATGGCGCCACCGGACTCGGCCTTCCACTGCCAGACCCGCTCGACGAACTTCTCGCGACCGAGATCGTGCCGGGACAGCCCTTCGGCGGCGAGCTGACGCTCGACCAGGTTCTGGGTGGCGATGCCGGCGTGGTCCATGCCCGGCAGCCACAGCGCCTCGAAGCCCTGCATCCGCTTACGCCGGGTCAACGCGTCCATCAGCGTGTGCTCGAACGCGTGGCCCATGTGCAGCGAGCCGGTGACGTTCGGCGGCGGGATGACGATGGTGAATGGGGGCTTGTCGCTGTCGGCGGAGGCCCGGAAGTGCCCGCCGGCTACCCACTGCTCGTACCGTCGCTGCTCTACCTCACCGGGCTGGTACTGGCCGGCAAGGGTCGGGGCGTCGGGGCGTTGGGCATCCAGTCTCTCGGTCACCGGACAAGTCTACGGAGGGCTTCCGCAGACCTGACGTGCGCCACCTGCCGTTCGCGTACGGTGTCGGCTATGTCCGACGCACATCTCACCGAGCGGTCGCGCGACGGCGGCCGCGAGCCGGTCGAGCTCACCGAAGAGCCGATCCAGCTGAGCACCCGGGACTCCGGAGGCGACCCCGACGAGCGGTCCAGCGGTTGGTCACGCCGACGCAAGATCGGTTGGACGGTCGCGCTGGTGGTCGGTCTCGCCGGTGCCGGCGTTCTTGGTGTCGGTGGGTGGCGGGTGGCGCAGCAGAAGGACACCCAACTGGCCTCACCCGATCGGGTGGCGGGTCTGACTCGCGACGACAGCGAGCGGGCGAAGAGCACGGCCGACTATCTCCGCAGCGGCCTGGCGGCGAACATCGAACTGGACCGCAGTTTCGGCACCGTCTACCGCGACCCGGCCGACGACAAGCGCTCAGTGCTCATCTTCGGGGGCACCACCCTGCTCTGGCAGCCGGAACGGGACCTGGACAGCCTCTTCCGCCTGATGTCGGACGAGACCGGTGCGGTGAACGGTCTGCGGGAGCTGCCCGCGGGTGACTTCGGCGGGGTCCTGAAGTGTGGCAGCACCAGCGGCGAGGGCGGGGACTTCGCGGTGTGCGGCTGGGCCGACCACGGCAGCGTGGTCATGGCGATGTTCCCGGGCCGGTCGGTCAGCGACGCCGGCGGCCTGCTGCGCAACCTCCGCGCCGGCATGCAGACCCGAAACTGAGCGAGTACGCGGGCTGCCCCGCCGGCCGCAAGATCGTGCAACATCCTGGATGTAGTGGTCTCCACACACCGCGAAACCACTACAACCAGGATCGAGCGTGACCTTGACGGGTCTCCGGGTTCAGGGACCCTGATGACCCCCGGAAAAAAGGGGGAGACGCAGAGAAGCCCACCCCGAATCGGGGTGGGCTTCTCTGGAAGATTGTCCGGCGGCGTCCTACTCTCCCACACCCTCACGAGTGCAGTACCATCGGCGCT
>NZ_JBNCKJ010000014.1:0-224540 GCF_049841475.1 Micromonospora sp. DT15 | reverse complement strand
CTCAGCGGTGGCTGCTCCATGCCCACGGACAAAACCACACCGCCACAGCAGGTCAGAACGGATCTCCTGCTGGAGTATTAGGCTGAGTTGTCCCCATGCCGTCCCCCAGCCCAGTGCGCAGGAGATGCGATGCCGAACGACCGTCTTCGCAACGGCATGCTCAAGAACGGTCTGACGGCATCGGCGCTGGCGGAAAAGCTCGGTGTCGACCCGAAGACTGTCGAGCGGTGGGTGACACAGACCCGCAACCCGTACCCGCGTTACCGCCACACCATGGCCGAACTGCTGAGCGAAAGTGAGTCGTACCTCTGGCCGGACGCGCTTCCGACGCAGCGAGCCGTGCAGATCAGCCAGTCGGAACTCGTCCACATCTACCCGCGCCGCGGAGCCGTTCCCACCGACCTCTGGCAGCGGCTCCTGGAGCGGGCGACTCGACAGATTGGCGTCTTGGTCTACGGAGGACTGTTCCTACCCGAGTTCAACCACCGCTGGATCGCAACGCTCCGCGAGAAGGCGTTGGCCGGGGCGCAGGTGGAGTTGCTGTTCGGCGACCCGGAGGGCGAACACATCACCGAGCGTGGCGACGCCGAGGGCATCGGCCCAGCCATGTCCAACAAGATTCTCAACGCGCTTGCGTTCTACAAAGACCTACGGGACTTGGACAACGTCGGGATCTACTACCACGACACCATTCTCTACAACTCCATCTACCGCTTCGACGACGAGATGCTGGTCAACACTCACCTCTACGGCACGCCGGCCGCGTACGCGCCAGTGCTGCACCTGCGGCGCCTCGGCGGCGGGGACCTGTTCGACAGCTATGTCGCCAGCTTCAACCGAGTCCTCGGGAAGAAGCGGGCCGTCTGGCCTGAGCACTGAGCCGCCCACCGGTGAGCGGCTGAAGTCATGGCTCGATCGATCACTTCGACAACCCGAAGGCCCCGAAGCCGAACAGCATAGTCGTAGCCGTGACCGTTTTCGTCCAGGACGAACAGGGGCGGGTGCTGCTCATCCAGCGCACCGACAACGGCCTGTGGGCCCTGCCCGGCGGCGCGCAAGACTTCGGCGAGTACATCGCCGGGACGGCTGTCCGAGAGACGCGCGAGGAGACCGGCATCGAGGTCCAGGTGACGGGCGTTGTCGGGATCTACACCAACTCGAACCACGTGGTGGAATACAGCGACGGCGAGGTGCGGCAGCAGTTCTCGATCTGTCTCCGAGCGCGATTCGTCAATGGCGAGCCAAATACTAGCGACGAGTCGTCCGCAGCCCGGTGGGTGCCATGTAATGAGCTAGATCAGTTGACAATCCATCCATCAATGAGGCTACGTATAGAGCACGGATTGGAGCAAAGAGAGAATCCCTACATCGGGTGAGAAGCCATGCGCATCAGTGTCCTGCGCGCGGCCTCTATTAGTGCCGGCTCGGCCTTCCGCCAGAAGCGAGTGACGAGGTCTTCTGGCCCATAGCGCTCGCGGATTTCGGCGAGTCGTTCGTCGACTGTAAAGTCTTGGCCGTCTGGACCCGTCGTCATATCCGCGAACCACAGAGCATCTGCGGTCGGTGATTCCTCAGGCGGAAACTCAGCGGCCAGCATAGCCCCAAGGCCGCGCTCCTCCGCCTCATAGGATGCGCAGGAGTGGTGGGCCACCAAGCTTGCAATTCGCAAGCTGAAGCCCTCACGGAGGAGCCATCGCGCACCGTCAAGGGAGTGGAATCCGGTATCCACGATGCGGGGCGTGTAACCGATATCGTGCAGCCATGCGGCGGCGACGAGCACGTCTCCATCGTCACCCACCACCGGCCGGAGCGACTCTGCTTTCGAACCAACCGCTTGGACATGTCGCCACCTTCTGGGCAGCGCTGTCGCGAGCTGGCGCGCGGAGGTCCGTGCCGCGAGGCTTGCCAAGTCCGTCACGATCCAATCCTACGACGGTCCCGTAAGATGCTGGTAGGCCCCAACGCTGGCCCTCACAACCGATAACCAGGCCGAATACCGCGCAGGCAATGGCGAAATTAGCTAACCGCAATTTCTGCTGCACCATTCGTTCATCGCAGCATTAACCGCATTGGCGGTGTTGCGGCCGCGGGCCCAGTCCTTGGTGAGGAGTTGGCTGTTGCCCAAATAATCCAAGCGGCCGCCCGTCGTCCTACGCTGGCACGGCCGCCGGGCAGATGCATCCGTTCGCCGGCTGGACACGCAGGTGGCTCACCAGTAATCCTCGACCATGGACTTCGATCTAGACGTCGGTGACAAAGTGGCGTCTCTTGTGGCCGGGGCGATCGCCGTGGTCACCCTGCTCGGCGCCGCCGGAGGGTGGGGGGTCCGCCGAGTTGGGCAACGGCGGATGAAACGGCAGCTTGCGCGCTCTCTTGCCGGGCGCAGGCCAGTCCAGCGCCTGGTGCGGGACCTGGATCTTTTGACGCTCGGAGTGCATCCGTCTATTGAGTCGGGTCGAGCTGGCGCACCAGACGATGCCAGTGCGTACATCCCACGTGACCACGACCAGTTGCTGGAGCGGAGCATCGCCGAGTCACGCACGGTGCCACGCTTCATCCTGCTAGTCGGTGAGTCGTCGACGGGCAAGACCCGCAGCGCGGCGGAGCGGGTGCTCGACGAGCTGCCGGATTGGCAGATCATCGTGCCCCTGACGCTTACCCGCCTCCGGCAGGTGTTCGAGGAGGTGACCGACTGGGACGAGACCGTGCTGTGGCTCAACGAACTGCAGAACTTCCTGATTGAGGAAGATGCAGACGAAGTCGCGGCGACGCTAATCGACCTACTCGACGGGGCGCGGCGCTGTGTAGTCATCGGGACATTGTGGCCCAGCTACGCCAAGGAATACATGCACCATTCTGGGACGGCAGAGCAGGCACCGGCACGTCCCACTTCAGGCGGCCTCCAAGCGCTATTTCGCCGAGCAGTGATCATCCATGTCGCCTCCCGGCTCAGCGATCGGGAGATGACCGCTGCGGTTGCCATGGCGGAGCACGATGCCGCCATCAAGACGGCGCTAATGACGTCGGAAGGGCGCGCTGGGGCCGTTACGCAGACGTTGGCGGCCGGGCCCGACCTCCTTCGGCACATGCGGATGGCGCCGGATGTGTTCTCCCGCAAGCTCATCGCCGGAGCGGTCGACGCTCGCCTGCTCGGGAAGGCAGCGCCTCTGACCATCTCCGATCTGAAGATGATCACCGTCGCACTCCTTGATCCACGCGAGCGGGCGCGGGCGCTGCTTGACGAGATGTGGTTCGACTCCGCGATGAGGTTCGCGACGGAGACCTTGCGAGGCACTGCGGCACTTTTGAATCCGACGATGGCCGCCAAAGACGAATTGGGCTACATTTTGGCTGACTACGTCTACGAGCAACTTCATCGCGAACGTGCGCTCTTGACCGTCGAATACGGCCTATGGGAAGCGTTGAGGCAAATCGTTGCCGATTCCGAAGAGTCGTACCGACTGGCGGAGTCGGCCGTTCGCCGAGGCGCTACGGAACCAGCTGAGATCTTCTACCGGATCAGCATCGACCGAGGCAGCGTGAGAGCCTCTGTGGCACTCGCAAAGCTCCTTGCTGCGCAGTTGCGGACCGAGGAAGCGGAGCAAGTCTTTGCCGACGCGTTCGCATCTGACCCCGTCGAGGTCTGGCTTGAGTACTCGCGGTTCCTGCGATCGCAAGACCGCGCGGACGAGTGCGAGGTGGTCTTGCGCCGTGCGATGAAAGCCGGCGTCCCTGCATTCGAGGGCGGATCCTCTTCTGGTCGACGCGATGCGGCTACAGGCCGCGATGAGTACCTTGGCCCCGCCCTCGGCTGGACGATCAGCGTCGACCTCTTCGGGCCCCAGTCGGAGCTTGAGGAGCTTCTTAGGTCGCAGTCGAGGGCGGACGAAGTGATCGACGTTTGGCGGGACGCGGTGGACCAAGCCGTGCCCTTCGCCAATCTTCACCTGGCCAGCCTGCTCGCCAATGACCAAAAGTTCGACGATGCCGAGGCGATCCTGCGCCGTGAGACCGAGGATGGGACACCCTCGGCCCGCTACGAGCTGGCCAACTTCCTTCGCCTATTGGGCCGTACGGGCGAGGTCCTTCAGGTTTGGCGCGAAGGGGCCGCAAACGACGAGCCGGAGGCAGCGCGCATCTATGCCTCGATCCTTGAAGGCCGCTCGCGGTATGTCGAGGCTGAAGCAGTCCTCAGAAGCGCAGTCGCGAGGGGTATCCCCGGGGCGCCTAGAGACCTGTCGGATTTCCTGCAACGGCAGCACAGGCCGGAGGACGCGTTCACCGTGCTGATGGAAGCGCGCACTGCGGACCTGCCCGGAGTCCGGGTCCCATTGGCGAAGCTGGCCGCGCGCCGTGCCGACTGGGACTTTGCCGAGTCGCTGCTGCAAGAGGCCGTAGATCGCCGCGAGCCTGACGCCTGGGTCGTGCTTGTCCGGCTGATCTTCGAGGTGCGGGGCTTGTCGGAGGACGTCGGAACGATCCTTCTGCAGGAGGCGGCACGGGGCTCACGCGGCGCTGCTGGGTGCTTGATGCGCCTGCGGATGCTTCAGGGCCGGACGGACGACGCCGCCGCGAGCTGGCGCGACCTACTGCCCTATGCGAATCACGACGACCAACTAGGGCTGGCAGCCTTGTGTGCATGGACGGGGGATCTCACGGGTGCTGAGGCGGAACTGCGTGCTGCCGTCACCCGAGGGGTGCAGCACTCGGAAGAAGCTCTCGTCTCGTTTCTGGTGTGTCGAGGAGAGCCTGGAAGCGTCGAGTCCGTCTGGCGGCAGTCCATCGCGGCGGGCAACTATGGGGCGCGGCAGGAACTGGCAGATCATCTTGCCAAGCTTGGCCGAGTTGCTGAGGCTGAGAAGGTTCTGCGAGAAAGCGTCTTGGCCGGAGAGCTGAATTCTGGGCAGGCCCTCGGCCGGTTCCTGGCCGCCCGCGACAGGCGGGATGAGGCGATGGCGGTCCTGACCAGCGCTCTGGACAAGGGCGAGACTACTGTGGGAAGCCTCATCTTTCGGATTTTGGTCGAGGACGGCGAGTTCGAGCGAGCAGAGGAGTTTGCAAGGGAGCACCCTGGCTCACTGTTCGAGCGCAACAGGCATTTGGCCTGGCTGGAGCAGAGCCGTGGCAACCTCGACAAGGCAGAGGACCTGCTTTATACGGCTGTGGAAAGACGTGAATTTTCGGCCGAAGAGGACCTGGAGAATTTCTTGCGCGCGTACGGTCGGCCCGGTCGGCCGTTGCCTAACGACTCCCTCTCACAGCGCCGAGTCGCCGAGATGCTGCAGCTCGGCTCCGTTCAGGAGGCACATTCGCTGCAGTACGAGATCGACAGAGAGCAGCGCATTGACTACCTACGCGTGCATGGTGCGGAGTCTGAGGAGGAGTTGCACGGTGCGGTCAGGGACGGGACATGGGAGGCGCTGGGTTTGCTGGTGACATACCTGCTGGAAGAAATGCGTTTCAATGAGGCGTTGACAATGGCCCAGCAGGGGGTGGTTCTCGACGAGTTCAAAAGCTACCTAATCCTTGCGCAAGCATTGGCGACGGCCGGCGAAAGGGAAAGGGCAATCAGTGCACTGTGGGCAGGAGTCGCCGTCGGGCAACCAGCAGCCGCGGCCACTTTGCGATCAACGCTGTCTTGACGCGAGCTCAGGACGGTTGCAACGTGCCGGGTTGAAGAGCAATTATTCCGGGCCGGTGGGCCAACCTCTTGGCTTGGACGCCGCTCTAGATTGCCTGCTATGCCGCCTCGCCCGGTCGCGATCGTGTCAGGCATGGACGCGACGTGCGGCGTCGTAATCACCCGAAGTCGCGCATCTTTCTTGATTCCCCTGCTCAATTTCCTGAGGGGTTCTTCGGGGATGAGGGTGTAGCCCAGGTCGTCGAGGCCCCGGCGGATTCGGGTGGCGTCGTCTGGGTGCAGCAGTTGGGCGGCTTCCTCGTCGTCCCAGACGCCGGGGTTGTCAACGGCGAGGACGGCCAGGTCGCCGAAGTTGCTGATGACGATGACGAGTGAGTGGCCGGTGGTGGTGGCTGCGGCGGGGATGTTGATGCGGCCGTGGAAGCTGGCGTCTTGTGCGTGCCGGTCGACGTCGCATTGGCGGTCGAAGTCGCGGTCGAGTCGCTGGGCCAGTTGGTTGAATCGTGCCCTGGCTCGGCGGTGGTCGTAGTTCGCGGGGAATTCGAGGTGGTCGGGGTCGTCGAGGGAGTGCAGCAACTGCCAGAGCTGGGCGTCGTCGGCAGGCATCCGGTCATTGTGCCTGCCCGGTCCTGGTCTGCGGGTGTTGAGGTTTGCGGGCCTTGAACGGGCGATGGGCTTGGTGCTGGTGCGGGCGACTTCGGTGAGGAGTTGGTCGCCGTCGTAGATGCGGAAGGTGGTGTCCGCGGCTTCGACGGTGACGGTGCGACCGGCGTGGGCGATGCCGGGGTGGACGCGTTGACCAGCGACGACGAGACTGCCGCGGCTGCTGACCCGCCGGTCGACCCCGTTGAGCGTCGCTGGCCGGGGCGGCGGGTGGTGGCCCGGCGGGGCGGGCATCGCGGAGGCGGGCCAGGTCGGTGTGGGTTGCTCAAGCGGGACGGGCTCTTCAAGTAGCCGGCCATGCCAAGCCGCAGGGGTAAGGAGGCCGTACAGCAGAGAAGTACAGCAACCGACCACACCGAGACGAGCCGCGACGAGCGTGAACGGGCCACCGACCAGCGCTGCCCACCGGACGGGACCACGTTGCCAATCTCTGGGGGTAAAGGGGTCATCGGTTCGAATCCGCCCGTCTCGACGAGTCCAAGACAGTATTCGGGAGTTTCCGACTGGCGGTGGCCCTGGGGGCGAAGTACGTCGACGACAGGAAGTCTGGTACTGGCTGAATGTTCAGTCCTATTTGAAAGACTGCTGCCCTCCGGATGGGCGGCCGCCGCTCCCCGACGGCCGCCCACGCCTCGGTCAGCTGGCGTAGACCTCCAGTGCCGACAGCTGCCCCGCCGGCCAGCCCGTGTTGCCGGTGACGGTGATCCGCACATAACGTGCCTGCGCGGCGGTGAACGTCAGCGTCACCTGGTTACCGGTGGCCGGGTCGAAGGGTCGCCCAGCGGATCCAACGAGCGTGCCAAAGCTCCCCCCATCGGTGCTGCCCTGCACGGACAGTGTCTGCGTCCGAGCACCCCACGCCGACGACGGAGGCAGCTTCAGCACCACCCGCCCGACAGTCCGCGAGGAACCTAGATCGACCTGCACCCACTGCGGGAACGCGTTGTTGTTGCTCTCCCAGTAACTGTTCGCGTCACCGTCGACCACGTTGCCCGACCCGTAACTCTGGACGTGGCTGCTCTCGCTGGTGGATCGACCTCGGGCGAGGTCCGAGTTGGCCGCGGCGTCCGTGGTGACGGTGACCGCGTTGGACGCGCTGGAGGTGTTGCCGGCGGCGTCCCGGGCGACGACCGTGAAGGTGTACGCGGTGGACGTGCTGAGCCCGCTCACCGTCGCCGTGGTGCCCGTGACGGTGGCGACGACGGTGCCACCCTGGCGCACCTGGTAACCGGTGACACCGGTGTCGTCGATGGAGGCCGTCCAGGACAGCGACACACTTGTCGACGTCTTGCCGGTGACCGCGAGGCCGCTCGGGGCGGTCGGCGGGTTGTCCGGGGTGGTGCTGCCGGCGTACACCTCGACCTTGGCGAGCTGGCCCGCCGGCCAGCCGGTGTTGCCGGCGATGCTCAGCCGGACGTAGCGGGCCGTGGTGGTCGTCAGCGTGCGGGTGACGGTGTTGCCGGTCGCCGGGTCGAAGGCGAACGCCGAGGCCGCGGCGATGGTCGAGAAGGTGCTGCCGTCGACGCTGCCCTGCACGGTGATGGTCTGGGTACGCGCGCCCCAGCCGGCGGGCAGCCGTACGACGAGCTTGTTGACCTGGTGGCTGGCGCCGAGGTCGACCTGCCACCAGTGTGGGAAGGCGCCGCCGCCGCTCTCCCAGTAGCTGCCGGCGTCGGAGTCCACCGCGTTCGAGGCCGGGAACGGGCCGTTCTGGCTACTGGCCGAGGTGGACCGGCCGGCCGCGAGGTCGCCGCTGGTCGGGGGCGGGGTGCCGACCATCGGTGGGGTGGGGCGGACCGGGGTGAGGGCGAGCTGCCCCTTGAGCATCCGGCCGCCGTCGGCGGTGATCCGGAGGTAGTAGTCGGAGGAGCAGGCCACGCCGTCCTCGTCCAGGGCGCGGATGTTCGCGCCGGCCGGGGTGGTGGCCTGGGTCTCGGACGTCTTCGCGATCTGGTTGCCCTCGTTGTATTCGTCGAACATGGACACGTAGAGGCCCTGGGAGCCGAGCCGGACCATGTTGTAGATGTGCCGCCAGTAGAAGTCGCCGTGTTTGCGGTGGCCTCCGGCGAGGTCGCCGGGCATCACGCAGGGCAGGTAGTCGATGCCGCGCGCCGCGCAGTCGGCCATGTCGCCGACGTTGACGTTGTTGTAGTAGGAGTCCAGCTCCTCCACCGTCCTGGCCCGGTAGACCATCCACGGCGAAATCGCGTGGAACGCGTGGTAGACGTCGAGGAAGCCGGGGCGGGAGTCCTCGATGCCCTGCCGCCACCAGGTGGGCACGCCACCGATGACGTAGCAGCCCTGGGCCTTGAACCAGTTGATGACCTCCAGGCAGGGCCCGGGGGTGAAGGGTCGGCTGGGCTCGCTGAAGCCGAAGCCCCAGATGCAGACGACCGGTTTGCCGTTCTGTCGGGCGTACGCCGAGGACGCGGTGTACGCGGCCATCTTCGTCGTCCAGTCGGTCTTGATCTCCGATTGGAAGGTCAGCCAGTCGGTGACGTCGTACATGATGTAGAACTTGCGGTTGTAGCGCTCGGCGGCGGAGCGCACCTTCTGGGTCATCGCGTCGCGGGTCGGGCCCTCGTCGCCCATCGGGTTGAACCGTTGCAGCGCTGCGGTGTCGCAGCCGTTCTCCTGCATCCAGCGGAAGTGGGTGTCCACCGTCTGCTGGTCGTAGGAGGAGAAGAGGGTGGCCGGCTGGCCGTTGCCCAGGTTGGGGTACGCGGTGGGGTAGGTGCGGGTGTACTCGCGCATGTCCGGCCAGGACACGATCGTGGTGTTGGCGGGTGAGGGCGGCTGGAACCGGTCGCGGCCCCAGTGCCACCAGCCGCCGATCGGTGCCCCGTCGCCGGGTGCGCTGAACCAGCCCTGGTAGCCGACGGTCACCTTGCCGACCACGTCCCCGGGGGGACTGGCGGCGTGGGCGGGGCTGGACAGGCTGGTGAGCAGCTCGGTGGTGGAGGCGGTGGCGAGGGCGGACCCGGCCAGCACCGATGTGACGAACCTGCGGCGGGAGACCGCCATGACGACCACTCCTTCGGGACGGAAGGCATTGACGGCCATCGTGGCAGCAGTGGATGCCGACCCGCAAGAGTCAGACTGATCAATGAAAATACCGATCAGATGACGGGAATTACACGCCGAGTCCTCAGTGGCTGACGGCGCGCTCCAGCGCCCGCACCGGGGACAGGATCTGGCTGCCGGCCTGGCGGCGACGGGCGTCACGCACTGTCATCCGTACGCCCTCGGTGAAGCCGATCTTCGGGTACCACCCGAGCAGCTCGCGCGCCTTCCTGGTGTCCAGCGCCATGTTGCGCACCTCGCCCGGCCAGGGCAGCGGCTCGTACCGGGCCGCGTTGCCGACGCCGGACGCCTCCCGGACCGTGTCGTAGACCTCGTTGACGCTCGTCTGCCGACCCGAGGCGATGTTGACCAGACCCACCCCGGGGTGGTGACAGGCGACGGCGATCGCCTCGGCGACGTCGCTGACATGGATGAAGTCCCGGGTCTGCGTACCGTCGTCGTAGATCACCACCTGCCGGCCGCCGAGCAGCGCGTCGGCCATCAGGGACACCACGCCGCAGTCGCTGCCCTCCTGCCGGGGTCCGTAGACGTTGCCGAACACCATCGAGGTGTACGGCAGGCCGTGCTGACGCCCGTACCAGTCGAGGTAGTGCACGCCGGCGGCCTTGCTGACGCCGTACGGGCTCACCGGGGCGATCGGATGGTCCTCCCGGACCGGAAGGTCGTGGGCGGCGACGCTGCCGAAGATGGCGCTGCTGGCCGCGTTGATCACCAGCCGTACGCCCCCACGGGCGCAGGCGTCCAGCACGTTGACGGTGCCGAAGACGTTCACGTCGGCGTCGTACAGGGGTGACCGACGGGCCGCGGGAACGCTGGGCTGCGCGGCGAGGTGCACCACCACGTCCGGCTGCCACTGGTGGATGACCTCGACACCCTCCGGCGTACGGATGTCTCCCGAGACGACGTCGGCCTCGGTCAGCCCGCCGTACGCGGCATCGGCCAGGTTCTCGATCCGACCGGTGGAGAAGTTGTCGAGCACCCGGACCTGACTGCCCATCAACATCAGCCGGGCGACCACGTGGCTGCCGATGAAGCCGGCGCCTCCGGTCACCAGCACGCGTCCAGGGATCAGGTCCTTCGGCGGGTCGACACCGACGGCAACAGCTGGCTGGTCCATGTGGAACTCCTTGGAACGACGGGGTTGTCGGCCCTCAGCGGCAACCGGACGGCCGGCACGACCGTAACTCACTGAATACCTACTAAAGGGATGTTTCGCCCAACAGTTTGGGTAGCTATGCGAGGTTGAGGACGAGAAGTCCCGTTTTTACCTATCCGGGACTAATGGGGCTTTTGTGACTAGTAGCTTACTTCCGGGGTGCTCGTCCGCATGCCCTCGAACCACCTGACGGAGATGGAGGTCGGCGCGTTGAGAAAGACCCCGGGACCCGTGACCGCGGACTCAGCTCCGTTGCCGGGCAACGACAGCGCAACCTCCCACGACCTCGCCGGGGCACCAGGGTCCGAGACGCGACAACGCCCGGAGATCCCGCTGCAGCTTCAGGAGTTGTTCACCCGCTACGAGCAGGCCACCCGCTCCGACCAGCACAGACGGCGGGCCCGCGTGGTGGTCCTCGAGGCGAACGACGCGGCCACCACACCCGACCGCCTCGACGAGGAGTTCGACGTGGCCGTCCGACTCCCGGTGCCGGTCTGCGCCGAGGACTTCGCCAGGGTGCTGGCCGGCGTCCGCCCTCGACTCCTGTTGCTCAAGCACTCCCTGGAGAGCATCGACGACCGCATCATCACCAGTTGCCTGAGCGCCGGCGTCGAGATCATGGTGCTGGCCCGTCCCGTCTACGGTCTGCTGCGGGCACCCGCGATGGCGCGCTTCGGTGGGCTGCCCTGGATCCGGCTGGGTTCGGGCGGTGCCGGCCGACCCCGAGGCGAGCGGCTCAAGCGGTTCTTCGACCTCGGCGTGATCCTGCTCAGCGCCGTCGTGGTGATCCCACTGATCGCGGTGATCGCCGCCGTGGTGTCGTTCACCGGCCCACCGTTCTACCTTCAGCAACGCGTCGGCACGGGTGGCCGGCCGTTCCGGGTGGTCAAGTTCCGGACCATGCGGGTCGGCGCCGAGCAGACCACCGGCCCGGTCCTGGCCCTGCCGGACGACGTCCGGATCACCCGGCTGGGTCGCTGGCTACGACGGTCCCGGCTGGACGAGTTGCCCCAGCTCTGGAACGTGCTGCGCGGCGAGATGAGCCTCGTCGGGCCTCGCCCGGAACGACCGGAGTTCATCGCCGGCTTCGCCCGGTTGCCCGACTACGACCTGCGGCACCTGATCCGGCCGGGGCTGACCGGCATCGCGCAGCTCACCGGCGGATACGCGGCCACCGTGGAGGAGAAGCTCCGGTGTGACCTGCTGTACCTCAACTGCCGCTCGATGCGGGTCGACCTCACCCTGCTCCTGCTGACAGTGGTCGAGCTGTTCCGGGGGTTCCCTCGTGGCTGACACGACCCACGCCGTCGAAACCCGGGTCACCCGCAACACGGCCAGCATGCTGGCCGCGCGGGTGATCATGGCGGTGTCCGGGCTGGTCTCGGTGCCCGTCATCTACCAGCGCCTCGGGCCGCGGGAGTTCGGGATCTGGGTCGTGCTCGCCGGGCTGCTGGCGATGGCCGCGATGGTCGATCTCGGCCTCGGCTCCGCACTGGTCCGCGAGGTCGCCCGAGCCGAGAGCGCGGCCGACCGGGACCTAGTACGTCGGCTGCTCGGGCTGGGGCTGGGCTGGGCCCTGCTGCTGGGCCTGCTCACCCTCGGGGCGCTCGGTGCCGGCTGGCCGTGGCTCGCCGGGCTGCTGCGCCTCGGTGACCTAACCGACGAGGCGTGGCAGGCGACCCTCTGGCTGGTCGTCGGCCTGGTGGCCGGCGCCGTGGAGCTGCCGTGGCGGGCCGTACTCGAAGGCGGCCAACGGTACGGGTCACTCGCCGCGATCAGCGCCGGCACCGCCATCGTCGGGGCAGCCCTCGCCATCCTGGTGGTACGCCTCGGCGGCGGCCTGGTGGCGCTGGCCGCCTCGGCCGCCGCTACCGGGGCGATCCGTACCCTCCTGCTCGCCGCGACGACCCACCGCCAGTGCCCGGACCTGTCCCCACTGTGGGGGCGAACGGACCTGGCCGACATCCGTCGCGTCGGCGGCTACGGCCTGCGGGTACAGGTCTCCAGTGGCGCCGGCATGGTCAACGTGGAGCTGGACCGCCTCGTCCTCGGTGGCGCCTTCGGCCCCGCCGTGGCCGGCGGTTTCGACCTGGGCAGTCGCCTGCTCAACCTGCTCCGTCTGCCCCCGGGTTTCGCCCTCATCGTGCTGTTCCCCGCGGCGGTCGCCCGCACGGTGTCCCGGGGCACCGGCTGGCTGGACCGGTTCTACCTGGCCACCACCCGGTACCTCGCGCTGTTCCTGGCCCCGGCCACCGCCGCGCTGATGGTCAGCGCCGATCCGCTGGTCCGGCTCTGGCTGGGCCACCAGGTCCCGTGGGCCGCGGCGAACATCATGATCCTCGCGCCCGCGTACGCCCTCAACCTGATCACCG
This sequence comes from Micromonospora sp. DT15, assembly GCF_049841475.1. Lineage (NCBI taxonomy): Bacteria > Bacillati > Actinomycetota > Actinomycetes > Micromonosporales > Micromonosporaceae > Micromonospora > Micromonospora sp. DT15. The sequence continues at coordinate 211,624 of NZ_JBNCKJ010000014.1, read as the reverse complement.
GGGCGGCGACGATCGCGGCCCGCGCCGAGGGCCGTCCCGGGTTGGAGACGCGGTACGTACTGCTCTCCGTCGTCCTCAACCTGGTCCTGACCGTGCCGCTGCTGCTGTTGTGCGGGCCGCTCGGCGTACCGCTGTCGACAGCGGTGGCGGTGGTGCTCAGCACCGGGTACTTCCTGGTCCACTTCCACAGCGCCACGTCCCGGCCGCTGGCCCCGCTGGCGCGGGCGATCTGGCCGCCGCTCGCCGCGGCTGTCGCGGCCGGGTTGGTCACGGCGGCGGCCAGCCAGTTCCTGCCGGACGGTCCGGGACGCCTCGACGCCGCCCTCGCCGTGTCATCCCGGGCGGGTCTGACAGTGCTCGTCGCCGGCGCGCTGCTGATCGCCGGCGGGCACCTGGGCGCAAGCGACCGGATGCGACTGCACCGGCTGCTGCGCGCGCCGACGGCAGTGCTGTCGCCGAGCACGGGCGGTCCGCGATGAGCGTCGACCACCGCACCGCGCGGTGCGTGCTGTGTGGGCCACGGCAGGCCCACCTGCCCCGACTCGGCGGGCTGCTACGCCGCTGCGAAGGCTGCGGCTTCAGCTGGACCGCGCGGGAACAGGCCACCGAGGACGGGCGATACGACGAGGACTACTTCGCCGAAGGTGGTTACGACGACTACTTCCGGGCCGCGCCACGCCGGTTCGAGGCACGGCGGCGGCTGCGCTGGCTGCTCTCCACAGTCCGCCCCACAGTCCTTCTCGAAGCCGGTCCCGCCGGCGGCTACTTCCTCGAAGCCGCCCACCAGGCCGGGATCACCGCCAGCGGCATCGAAGTCAGCCACGCCGCCGCCAGCTTCGCCCGCGACCACCTCCACATGCCCGTACGCCAGGGCTACTTCGAAACCATCGCACCCACCCTCACCGCCGACGTCGTCTGCGCCTTCCACGTCCTCGAACACGTCGAAGACCCCCGCGCCTTCCTGCACGCCGCACACACCGCCCTCACCCCCGGCGGCTGGCTCGCCCTCGAAGTACCCAACATCGCCTCCGCCGCCGCCAACCGACTCGGCACCGACTGGCCGGGCCTGCAACCGCGCTGGCACCGCTGGCACTTCACCCCCGACACCCTGGTCCGCCTGGTGACCGACCTCGGCTTCGAGGTGGTCCGGCAGGACACCACCGTCTTCCGCTACTACATGCCGCTCGCCTACCGGCTGCGGCACGCCCGACATCTACTCCCCGCCGACGTGCTCGGGCTCCGCTCACCGCGGTTGACCCACCCACGCCTCGGCGACCTGCTCCGGGTGATCGCCCGGGCGCCACGAACCGGACGGAGCACCTGATGAAACTCGATGGGATCGAGCTGGTCCGCTGCCAGCTCTGCGGCCGCGCCGGTGGGCACTCGCCGACCCTCGGCGAGCTGCTGTGGAGCTGCCCGGACTGCGGCTTCGTGTGGACCGCGGGCAGCGCCCCGGCTCCCGAGGAGCTGTACGACGAGGCCTACTACACGACGGACGGGTACCAGGACTACTTCGCCTCCGCCGGTCAGCGCCGGTTCGAGGCGAGCCGACGGTTGCGCTGGCTGCTCTCCACCGTCCGCCCCACAGTCCTTCTCGAAGCCGGCTGCGCGGGGGGTTACTTCCTCGAAGCCGCCCACCAGGCCGGGATCACCGCCAGCGGCATCGAAGTCAGCCACGCCGCCGCCAGCTTCGCCCGCGACCACCTCCACATGCCCGTACGCCAGGGCTACTTCGAAACCATCGCACCCACCCTCACCGCCGACGTCGTCTGCGCCTTCCACGTCCTCGAACACGTCGAAGACCCCCGCGCCTTCCTGCACGCCGCACACACCGCCCTCACCCCCGGCGGCTGGCTCGCCCTCGAAGTACCCAACATCGCCTCCGCCGCCGCCAACCGACTCGGCACCGACTGGCCCGCCATCGCTCCCGCGTACCACCGCTGGCACTTCACCCCGGACACGCTGAGCCGGATGCTCGTGGAGTCCGGGTTCCGGGTGATCTCCCACGACACGGTCTTCTCCCGGTTCTACTGGCAACCGGCGGCACGGCTGCGCAACGCCCGCGATCTGCTGGTCGCCGACGTCGCCGCCAGCAGGTCGCCCCGGGTGACGCACCCACAACTCGGCGACCTGCTGCGGATCTTCGCCCGCCGCGACGACCGGGCGGTGTCCTGATGGCCGCCCCGCTGCTGTCGGTGCTCCTGATCAGCTGGAACACCCGCGAGCAGACCCGGCAGTGCCTGGAGTCGCTGGCCTCGACCGTCGACCCCGACCTGGACTACGAGGTGGTGGCCGTCGACAACGGCTCATCCGACGGCTCGGCCGAGATGCTCACCGACCAACCCCGGGTCCGGCTGATCCGCAACAACCACAACACCGGGTTCGCCGCCGCCGTCAACCAGGCGTACCGCCGGGCGAACGGGCAGTTGATCCTGCTGCTCAACAGCGACATCCGGTTCCACCCCGGCGCGCTGTCGCGGATGATCGACCACCTCCGGAAGCGGCCGGACGTGGCGGGGGTCAGCCCGCTGTACCTCAACCCGGACGGCACCTTCCAGCAGCACTACGTCCAACAGCCCAGCTTCACCGCCACCATCGCGCTGGTGACCGCGCTGCGCCGGCTGCCCGGGTTCCGCCAGGCGCTGCACCGGTTCCAGATGCGCGGCGAGGACTTCAGCCGTCCCCGGCAGCTCGCCTCAGGCAGCTGCATGCTGCTGCGCCGCTCGGTGCTCGGACAACAGACCATCTTCGACGAGGCGTTCCCCGTCTACTGGAACGACGCGGTCCTCGCGCGGCAGCTCGACCAGGCCGGACACCAGCTGTGGATGCTCCCGGACGCCGTGGTGACGCACAGCCGGGGCGCGTCCTGCCGGCTGCTCGGGCCGACCATCCGCTTCCGACACCTGCTGGGCAGCCTGGTCGGGTATCTGCGGCTGACCCAGCCCCGGTACCGGTTGCCGGTGTTCCGGGCCGCGCTGCTCGCCGACCACCTGGTCAAGCGGCTCTTCGGTCGATCCGTACAGCTGGGCCTGAGCGACCTGCTCGCCGCGCTGCGCGGCGACGTCGGTCCGCTGCCCGACGGTGACACCCGCGACTGGGTGGTGCTGTTCAGCCGTACCCGATGGTCCGTCGACAGGCATTCGGCGGTGCTGGGGCAGTTGGCGCCCGGGCAACGGTTGCTCTTCGTCGACCCACCGGGACGCCGGCCGCGCTGGCGGTGCGAGGTGACCCCGATCGGTGCGGCGGCCTGGCACGCCGTCGCACCGACAGCGCTGCCGCTGGGTGATTCGGTGCCGCTTCTCAACTGGATCAACCGGCGGATCGCGGCCGGCGCGCTGCGTGGCTGGCTGGACCGGCACGCGGGCGCCCGACTGCTGCGACTCGACGACGAGCGCGCCCGCCCGGTGCTCGGCCGCCTCGGCGAGGACGAGTTGCTGCCCGCCGGAGCGCCACGGTCGATGGAACGGTCCGGCCGTGGCTGAGCACACCAGCACCGTGCAACCGGCGACCGCGGCTGTCGTGCCGCCCGCCGACGGCGACCGCGACTGGGTGGTCATCTTCAGCGGCACGCCGTGGGCGAATGGCGCCCACCGGCAGCACGCGCTGGCCCGCGAGCTGGCCGTCGACCACCGGGTGCTCTTCGTCGACCCGGCCGGGCATCTCCCGCGCTGGCGGGTCCAGGTCCGGGAGGTGGCCGACGGCCTGTGGCAGTGCGCCGGGCCGGCGCTGCTGCCGTTCGGTAGGCACCTGCCTCCGGTCAACCGGGTCAACCGCTGGCTCGCCGCGCGGGTGCTGCGCCGCTGGTTCCGGCGGCGGGAGGCATCCGTCCGACTGCTCTGGCTGGACGAGGACCTGGCCGCGCCGGTCGCCGCCCGGCTGGACGCGTCCGCCGTCGTCTACGACGCCACCGACCTGGACTGGACGTTCACCCGCCCCTGGAACCGTTGGCATCTGCGCCGCGCGCTGCGCTCCGCCGTCGGCGCCGCCGACCTCGTCCTCGCCTCGTCCACCGCGCTACCCGACCGGATGCCCAGCTCCGACCCGGCACCGGTGGTCCTGGCGAACGGATGCGACCCGGACCGCTTCTCGCCGGACGGCCCGGTCGCACCCTGGTTGCTCAGCCTGCGCCGACCCCTGATCGGCTACAGCGGGGCGGTCGACACCCGGGCCTTCGACGCGGACCTGGTCGCCTCGGTAGCGCGCGCCCACCCGGAGTGGACGTTCGTGTTGGTCGGCCCGTCCACCCGGGCCGGCCGTGCCCCGCTCGCCGGACTGTCCAACGTGGTGCTTGTCGACGCCGTCCGCTTCGCGGACGTGCCGGGCATTCTGCGGGCCTGCGACGTCACCATGATCCCCTACCGGGTGGGTGGGCTGATCGACTACGTGCACCCGAAGAAGTGCTACGAATACCTGGCCCTCGGCAAGCCCGTCGTCGCGACGCCGCTGCCGGCGCTGCGGTCCCTGGGCGACACCATCGCCCTCGCCGGCGACCCGGCGAGCTTCGCCGCAGCGCTGGCCGACGCGCTGGACCGCGCCGGCGCGCCCGACGACGCCGCCCGACGCCGAGAGGTCGCCACCCGCAACAGCTGGTCCGCGCGGGGCGTCCAGCTGCGTTCCCTGTTGGCGGGGTTGCCGCGATGAGAGTACCCATCGTCGCGCCCGGTGTGGTGCTCGCCGGCGCCGCGCTGGGCGGTGTGGTGACAGTGGTGACCCTGCTGCCCGGCCCGGTCGGCCTGGCCGCCGCCGTCGGAGTGCTGTGTTTCGGCGCGTTCCTGCTCTGGCCCTGGGCCGTGCTGCCGGTCGGCATCATCGGCGGCGCCGTGGTGGGTGCTGTGCTCAGCGGCGGCGACGTGCGCGGCTACATCGCGGTGAAGGTGCTGCTGCTGGCCGCCGGCGGCGCCGCGCTGGCCACCCGCCACTGGCTCGGGGCGGAGCGGGGCATCCGGCGTACCGCCGCCGACGTGGGGATGCTGGTCCTGGTCGGGTTGACAGTCGTGGCGGCCACCTACGGCCTGGCCGTCGGCAACCTCCCGGCGGAGGTGCTGGTCGCCGCGTACCAGGTGGCCACGATCCCGGTGTACTTCTTCGTCGCCACCCACACCCTCACCACGCCCCGTCGGATCCTCGCCGCCGGCATCCTGTACGTGGTGCTGGCGGGGGCCTTCACCGCCATCTCGGTGACGGCACCGGGGCGCCACGGCGGGCTCATCACCCTCATCGCCATCCCCGCGCTGATCTGGATCGCCGGTCGGGTGCGGGGTTGGCGTCGAGCCGGTGCCCTCCTGCTCGGCGGGTTCTTCGCCGTCGACGTGCTCCTCGCGTCGTACCGGGGCATCTGGCTCGCCGCGGCACTGACCGGGCTGATCATGCTGGTTCGTGGCGGTCGCACGGTCCGCACCGGCCTGGCCGCCACTGCCGCGGCGGCGGTCGCGGTGGCCGCGATCCTGGCCCTGCAACCAGGGGTACGGGAGCGCGCCACGGAGATCACCAAGGGGTTCGAGCAGTCCGCCGGTTACCGGGGAGTGGAGTCCGAGGTGGGCCTGGGCGTCTTCGCCGACCAGCCGTTGGTCGGGGCGGGCCTCGGACAGACCACGCCGGACATCTACCTGTCCGGCTTCACCTTCACCGACGTCGGTCCGGTGTACCACGCCTTCTACGTCACGGTGCTGGCCAACCTCGGGCTGGTCGGCCTCCTGCTGGTCCTCTGGCCGATCCTGCGCAGCATCCGCGTCGGCCTGCAAAGTCGGGACGGGATCGCGCTGCCGTTCGCGGCGCTGTGCTGCGGTTTCCTGGCCGCCGCCCTCTTCGCCGCGCCGACCGACGGGCACTGGGAGCTGGGCCTGTTGCCGGCGCTGACCCTCCTCACGGCACACCACGAGGGGGCGCGGCTGCCGCGAACCGCCCGACCGCCGCTGCTGCGCGGCGTCCTGACCCGAACGGGTGTGGCGGCATGAGCGCGGCCGACGCCACCGCGGTGGTGGTCACCCACAACTCGGCGGGACAGATCGTCGCCGCCCTGACCGCGCTGCGGCAGGCGCAGGTGCCGGTGCGGTTGGTGGACAACGCCTCCACCGACGGCACTGTCGACCTCGTCCGACGCCGCTTCCCCGAGGTGACGGTCCTCGCCAGCCCCACCAACACCGGGTTCGCCACCGCCGTGAACCGGGCCGCCGCCGGGGTCCACACCGACGTCGTGCTCCTGGTCAACCCGGACTGCGTGGTCACCCCCGGCGCGGTGGCGGAACTGGTCCGGGTGCTGCGCGACCGACCGTCGGTGGGCATCGCGGGGCCACGGCTCACCGACGCGCACGGCCGGGTCGCGATCAGCGCCCACCGGTTCGAATCCCTCGGCACGGTGCTGGCCAGCCGGTTCGGTGGGTCGCTGGTGCCGGTCTCGCTGCGCCGGTTGCTCAGCGGTCGGCAGCGCCGGGCCGCATACGACGCCTGTGTACGCGGGGCGCAGCCGGTGGCCGTGGACTGGCTCTCCGGTGCCTGCCTGGCGGTACGTCGCCACCTGTTCGAGGCGATCGGCGGCCTCGACGAGGGCTACTTCCTGTACTACGAGGACGAGGAGTTGTGCCTCCAGGCTGCCCGGCACGGCGCCCAGGTGCTGTACGTGCCCTCGGTGACCGCCGTGCACACCGGCGGGGCGAGCAGCTCCGACCCGGCCTGGATCTGGCCCCACCTGTACCGCAGCATGCTGCGGTTCTTCGCCCGCCACCGCGCCGGCACCCTGCGCGCGGTACGCGGCGTGGTGCTGCTGCGCGCGCTGATCGGCATCGGACTGGCCGGGGCGCGGATGCCATTGCAACCCCGGGCCGGGACGGCCCGGCTGCGCGCCTGGACCCGCGTCAGCCGAATCGCCGTCACCCGACCTGAAACGAGAGGAGGAGCGTGATGCACGTCCTGACAACGGTCGTCGGCAAGCGCACCGAACACTGGACGGACCTGTTCGACGTCCTGTGCGAACAGCCGGACGTCACCCTCACGGTGCTCGCCGCGGACGTGTCCCCGGCGACCCGACGCGAACTGGCCCGGCTGGCCCGTCGACACCACCGGCTGCGGTACCACGTCGTCCCGCATCTGCTCGGCGAGTCGCTGACGGGGCACATGGCCTCGGTGCTGTTCCGGCTGCCCGGCCAGCACGACGTGACCACCGTCCGCCCGGACATCCTGCACGTCATCGGCGAGGCCGCCTACCTCACCACCTGGCAGGCGCTGCGGCTGCGTCAACGCTGCTGGGCCGGGGTGCCCACCACGTTGTACGCCGCGCAGAACGTGGTCACCCGCTTTCCGGTGCCGTTTCCCCGGATCGAGCGACAGTCCTACCTCTCCGTCGACCACGCCTTCCCGATCACACCCGCGGCGCTGAATGTGCTGCGGATCAAGGGTTACCGGGGCCCGGCCACGATCGTGCCGCTCGGCGTGGACACCCGGATGTTCCGGCCGCTGCCGACCGATCCGGTCGCGCGCCCGTTCACTGTCGGGTTCGTCGGGCGGTTCGAGCCGCACAAGGGAGTGGTCGACCTGCTACGAGCCGCCGAGCTGATCGACTGCGACGTGTCGCTGGTCGGGGAGGGCAGGCTCGGCGCCGAGATCGAACGGGCCGCCGCGCGCCGACCGGGCCGGGTGCACCGGCACGGCTGGGCCGGGCACGCCGAGTTGCCCACGCTGCTGAACGACATGGACGTGTTGGCGATGCCATCGATCGAGGTGGTGCAGCGCAACACCCTGCCGTGGATCGGTATCCCGCTGCGCGAGCAGTTCGGCCGGGTGCTGGTCGAGGCGATGGCCTGTGGCGTACCCGTCGTGGGCAGCGACGTCGGTGAGATCCCCCACGTGGTGGGCGACGCCGGTCTCGTCTTTCCCGCCGGCGACGTCTCCGCGCTCGCCGCGCGCCTCGCGCGGCTGCGCGACGACCCGGCGCTCTCCGGCCAGTTGGCCAACCGTGGGTTGGCCCGCGCCGGCGCCGAGTTCGGCTGGGACCGGATAGCCGAGACACTCTGCACGACCTGGCGCGGACTGCGGTCCCCGGCACGGTCGCTGCGCACATCGCCCGCCGAGGCCGGGCACCCAACCAGAGAGGCGATCGCCTGATGAGCGCGTCGATAGATGTCAAAGGCCTGCTCGGTGCCTCCTGGCGCCGGGTGGGCGTACCGCTGCTCGGCCTGTGCGCGGGCCTGGCCGCCGCCCAGGGAGTGACCCAGCTCCTCCCGGCGCGCTACGAGGCGGAGGCCTCGGTGCTGGTCAGTGCCGAGCAGACCAGCGAGGACAGACCGGCGGATCTGGCCCTCGCGCAGAACCTCACGCCCACCATCGCCCGACTGGTCGGGTCCCGGGAGGTAGCGCTGGAAGCGGCGCGTTCACTGCAACTTCCCGAGCGGGCCGTGCTCGGTCACGTCAGCGGCGAGTACGAACTGGGCCTCCAGATCATCACCGTGCACGCGAGCGCCGGCACCGGCACGCAGGCCGCCGCGATCGCGAACGCCGCCTCCCGCGCTGTCAGTCAACAGCTGGGCCGCCTGGACATGGGCGGTTCCACCAGCATCAACGCACGGGTTCTCGACACCGCCAGCCCGCCGGCCCGGCCGGCCTTCCCGAGGCCGCTGCTGAACGGCGTGCTCGGAGCCCTGGCCGGGCTGCTGGCCGGTTGGGGGGCGACCATGCTGCGCGACCGGTTCGACAGCCGGCTGCGCGACATCGGCCAGATCGAGGCGCGCCTGGGCCTGCCGGTGGTCGGGGTGCTGCCGAAGCTGCCGCGCCGCTTCGCCCGCCATCACGCCGCCGCGCTGTACGCCCGCACCAACGTCGCCGACGCGGTGCGAGCCACGATCTCGACGCTCAGTGTGCTCACCGCTCCCCTGCCCCGTCGTCGGCTGCTGGTGACCAGCGCGCACGACGACGACGGCAAGGCGTTGGTGACCGCCCTGCTCGGTCTCGGCATGGCCGATGAGCACTGTCGGGCCACGCTGGTGGACGGGGCGGTACGCGACCCGGTGCTGTCGGGACACTTCCCGGAGGCACCGCACACCTGGCAGCAGGTGCTGGCCCAGAAGTGCCCGCCGGTGCGCCTGGTCGACTTCCCCACCCTGACCGTGCTGCCGGCCGAGCCCCGCGAGGGCGCCGACACGGAGGCCCTGCACGAGCTGGGCGGCCTGCTCAACGCGCTGGGCGAGGACGAGGACTGCGTGATCGTCCACGCGCCGCCGATCCTGGCCGGACGGGAGATCTCGGCGTTCGCCCAGCACGCGGACGGCGTGCTGCTGGTCGTCCGCGCCGGCCGGACGAACCTGGACGACAGCACCCGGGCGGCCCGACTCGTGCAACAGCTCGGGCTGCCGCTGGCGGGGGTCGTGGTCATCGGAGCGGTGCCCCGACCGGACCACCGGTCGAGCAGCGAGCAACCGGCCCTGGTGCCGGGCGCGGCCCAGGATGCCCTGGCGCTGCCGGCGACGAAGGCGGGCGCTCAGGGCGCGGTCATCCGTGAGCTGGTCAGCGCCCTGGTCGAGGACAAGTCTGGGCCGCCCGGACGGCACCGCCGACAGAGCTCGGGTGAGTCGGCCACGGCCGGCAGGACCGTCGAGGGTAGGACGGTCGAGGGCACGACGGTCGAGCGCACGCCCGTCCACCGCAAGCCGGTCGCAAGCGCGACGGCTGGCGGCGTGCCGGTCGAGCGTCACCCGGTCGAGAGCACCGGGGGCGGCGTCGTGGCGCCCCCGGAGGCACCGGCCGAGCCGACCCGGATCGAGGATGCCATCACCCAGCCGAACCCGGTGGTGACGGATGCCCCGGACCGGCCCGAGCACGTGCCGACGCCCACCGCCCAGCCCGAGCCCGCAGCTCCGGCCTGGGGTGGCTCCCCCGCCGTGGCGGGTGTTCTCGGCCGACCGTTGGCCCGGCCCGAGACGGCCTGGCGGTCACCGGTGGTGGAGGCAGCGCTGCCGGAGCCTTCCCCGGACGCCCCGATGGCGAACCACACGGACAGCTGGCCGGCCTTCGGGCAGGAGTTGCTGGCCGCCGGGCGGCCGAGCGCGGAACGACCCTCCACCGGGCCCATCGTGCTGCGACGGGCGGTAGCCGTCGGCGACGCCGATCGCCGCGGCTGACGACGGCCGGAGCAACGGTCGGCGGCCCGCCCACGACAGGCGGCCCGCCCAGCTGGCTACAAACGACACTGAGAAGGAGACAGGCCGATGAGTGAGATGTTGATACCCACACAGGCGTCCGAGCCGTCGCTGGACGACCCCCGCGCCCTCTACTGCGATCTGCTCAAGAAGGCGTTGACCCGCTACGTCTTCCGCGAGACGTGGATGCCGTACCAGCCACGTCAGGGCTCCCTGCACGGCCGGATCCTTCAGCACGGCCGGCACCTGCTGCGACGCAAGGGCCTGGAGCTGGTGCTCCAGTTCCCGTTCGACGCGGAGGCGCGGGCCACCGGCCGGGACTGGCCGCCGGAGGCCGAGACCATGATCGGGCTGCGGCGGCTGGACAACCTGGAGCGATGCGTCAAGGACGTGTTGGAGCGGGGCGTGCCCGGTGACCTGATCGAGACCGGTGTGTGGCGGGGCGGGGCGGTCATCTTCATGCGCGGGATGCTGCGCGCCTACGGCGACCGGGACCGGACGGTGTGGGTCGCGGACTCGTTCCGCGGCCTGCCGAAGCCGGCTCCCCACCGGGTCGAGGACGTCGAGGACGCGCTCTGGCAGGTGCCCTTCCTGGCGGTGTCGTTGGAGCAGGTGAAGGCGAACTTCGAGCGGTACGGGCTACTCGACGGCCAGGTCCGGTTCCTCAAGGGCTGGTTCTCGGACACCCTGCCGACAGCGCCGGTGGAGCAGATCTCGGTGATGCGTCTCGACGGGGACCTCTACGACTCGACGATGGTCGCGCTGCGCTCGCTCTACCCGAAGCTCTCCGTCGGAGGCTACGTGATCATCGACGACTACCACGCGGTACGTGGCTGCAAGCAGGCCGTCGACGACTTCCGCGCCGAACACGGCATCGAGGACGAGCTGCACCAGGTGGACTGGACCTGCCGCTACTGGCGGCGGTCGCGCTAGACCTGGCCCCACAGAAGTCGGCGGGTGGGGGTCCTGGGGACCTCTCACCCGCCGACTTTTCCTCGTGCTCAGTTGACCGGCGGCGCCTGCGGGTTGGCCGCGACCCACTGCGCCACCCGGTCCTCGCGCAGTGCGGCGAAGAGCGCCGGGGCCCGGGCCTCGTCCAGCCGCACCGCGGACCCGGCCGGGGTCTGCAGGTTCGCGTCACTGAACGGGACGGTGACGAACTGGACGGTCTCCGGCTTCACCTTGCGCAGCACGAGGGCGAGGTCGGTGAGGTTCAGGTCGCGGTCGACGACAAGCGATTCGGCAGCGGTGGTGAGCACCCGGTCGAGGCGGGTCGGGCTGGTGAGCAGATCTGTCGCGGTGACCCGTTCGGCCAGGGCGCGTACCACGAGCTGTTGGTCGTGGATGCGGCCGAAGTCTCCGCCGGGCACGCCGTGCCGCTGCCGCATCAGGTCGTCGGCCGCCTTGCCGTCCAGGTCGTGGCAGCCCGCGGGCCAGGTGGTGCCGGTGTCCGAGGACTTGACGGTGTACGGCAGGCACACGTTGATCCCCTCCACCGCGTCCACCAGCTTGCGGACGGCGGCGAAGTTGGCCACCAGCACGCCGTCGAGTGGTAGCCCGGTGAGCTTGGCGACCGTCTCGGCGGCCAGGGCGGCCCCGCCGAACGCGAACGCGGCATTGATCTTGTTGGGGCCGCCGGCCCAGGCCTGCCCCGCCGCGGGCACGTCGACGTAACTGTCCCGGGGGATGGAGACGACGGTGGCCGCCTCTCGCGCGGCGTTGACGTGCACCAGCATGATGGTGTCCGACCGCTGCCCGGGGTAGAGGGCCTGGTCCGGCTCGCCGTCGCGGGAGTCCGACCCGAGCAGCAGCAGATTGAGCGGCCCCGACTCCCACCGGCGGTCGTCGTGGGTGCCCTGGCCGAGGATGTCCTCGCGCTGGACCCGGCCCTCGTACCGGTGCTTCAAACCGAAGCCGACGGTGACGAGGCCCGCGCAGAGCACGCCGAACATCAGGAGCAGGGCGAGGCCCGCCTTCTTCCACCCGGCCATCGCCCGCCACCTCGACGGCGCCGGCGTGGCCGTGCGTCCGGGGATACCGGTCACCATGTTGACCACCTCTGCACGAACTATCGGGACGCTGAACCTGTTGTGTGGCAAGGGATGCAGCCGCTCGGGACACGTGCCTGCCGCACTCGTGAAGCATTTAATCACTCTTTAGGGTCTCTATGCCGCTTTATCCCGTTTGCCCGGTTTTGCAATGCCATTCTGGCCTTCGAGTTAGCGAGGGAGTTGGCATGTACGGAGTACCTACCAAGGGGCCACACATCGGAGGTGGCCTTGCCGCCACCGGGGTTGCCGTTCAGTCCTGGTTGCTGGTCGGCGTCGGGCTGGTAGTGCTGGGTATGGCACTGTGGCTCGTCGCCATGTTGGGCCGCGAGCGATGACAGGTTCCCGACGCGGGTCGTGGCTGCGCGCCAGCGCAGGTGGCCTGATCGGAGTCGCCGCCGCCGTCGCCATGCTCTGGCGGTGGCACGACATCGCCAGCGCGGAGGCGTGGCTGAACGCCCATCTCGTCAACGCCGTCGGGTTGGCGGACACCAAATCCATCGGCGCGGCCGTGATCTTCCCACTGGACGAGCGCTGGGTCGGCTTCATGGTCTCCAGCGGCTGCTCGGTCGCGATGTTGCTGATCCCGCCGATCGTGCTCGCGTCGACGTTGATCGGGTTCCGCCGCATCTCCCTGACGCGTGGACTCAACGCCCTGGCGATGGCCGTCGCGCTGCTGGTCACGGTGAACCAGATCCGACTCGGCGCGGTGGTGGTCTCGATGCAGACCTGGGGCTTCAAACTGGGCTACGAACGCAGCCACGTGCTGATCGGCTCGGTGATCACGACCGCCGGTCTGATCGCCGTCACGATCCTCTTCGTGGTCCTGGTCAGCCGGACCAAGCGGATCTCCGGGACGGTCGCCGGTGTCCACTGAGACGCAGTCGCTCGCCCTGCTCAACACCGCGGCGTTCCTGCTGTGCGTCAGCTTCTGCGCGTACGTGCTGAGCATCCTGGTGTTCCACCTGAAGAGCGGACGTAGTCGGGGCGGCAGCCCGGACGGCTTCGACTGGCACATCATCGTGCCGTGCCGCAACGAGGCGTCGGTCATCGGCGACACCGTGCGGCGTCTGCTCTGCGACTTCCCGCAGGCGACCGTCTGGTGCGTCGACGACGCGTCCGACGACGGCACGCTGGCCGAACTGGCGGCCTTCACCGACCAACCGCGGGTGCACGTGATCCAGCGTCAGCTACCGGACGCGCGACAGGGCAAGGGCGCCGCGCTCAACGCCGCCTGGCGACGCATCGATCAGTCGTTGCCCGCCAACGCGGACCGCAGTCGGGTGATCGTCGGGGTCCTGGACGCGGACAGCCGACTCGACCCCCAGGGTCCGGTGGCCCTCTCCGGCCGTCAGTACTTCGGCTCGGCGCAGGTCGGGGCGGTCCAGGTGGAGGTGCGGATGCTCCAGTGCGCGCCGCGCCGGTACGCAGAGCCGACCGAGGTCAGTCGCTGGGGACGGCTGCTGATCCGGCTCCAGGACATGGAGTTCCGCGCCCCGATCGCCGCCATGCAGTCGCTACGGCGACGCACCGGCAGCGTGGCGATGGGCGGCAACGGGCAGTTCACCCGACTGTCCCTGCTCAACGAGATCGCCGACCAGCACGGCACACCGTGGCACGGCGCCCTCCTGGAGGACTTCGAGCTGGGCCTGCACATCCTGCTGGCCGGGGGTCGTACCGAGTACTGCCCGGAGAGCTGGGTGGCCCAGGAGGCGCTGACCCGGATCCGCCCGCTGGTGCGGCAACGCACCCGCTGGGCCCAGGGGTCGATGCAGTGTGGCCGCTACCTCGGCAGGGTGCTGCGCTCGCCACGAATCCGCAACTCGGCCACCCTGGAGATCGCCCACTTCCTGGCCGCGCCGTGGACCCAACTGCTCGGCACGCCGATCTACATCGCCTGCCTGGTGGTGATGTCCTACTACATCGACAACACGATGGGTGGACTGCGCGGCTGGTGGAGCAGTGGCGGCTGGGGCGTACCCCCGTTGGTGCTCGTCTTCGGCATCGGACCCTTCGCCCTGTGGGGCATCGTCTACCGGATCCGTTGTGAGCCGCAGCTGTCGATTCCCAAGGCCCTGCTGCTCGGCGCCTGCCACTGGCTGTACAGCTACGCCCAGTCAGTGGCGGTCTGGCTGGCCTTCGCCCGCATGGTGACGGCCCGCACGGACTGGCAGAAGACCGCCCGCGCCTCCGATCCGCAGCCGGCCCCGGCTCGGGCCGTGGGTCGAGTGGCCGTCGGCCAGACGGCCGTGGGCCGGGCCGCCGTGCCGGCCCAGCCGCGCCGGGCCCAACCGGCACGCCGGTCGGGCCGCAACGACGGGCCACGGTCGATCCGACCGCCCCGGCACCTGAGCCACCTCGAACACCTCACCACCACCCCCACCACAGACCGCCCCGCAATCGCCCACATCAGAAAGTAGACATCTATGCCACGAGTTAGATCCGGTCTCGCCCGCACCGCCGCGGTGCTGGCCGGTGGTCTCGCCATGGTCGTCCTGGCGGCCTCTCCGGCGATGGCCGACACCTCCCAATCCTCCGCCTCGGCGCTTCAGATCAGCCTGCTCGGTGGTGGCCTCGCCAGCTCCGGCACGGCGTCGGCCACCAACGACGGCACCACCGAGTCGATCTCCGGTAACCAGAATCCCCCACTGGCCGTTCTCGGCGCGCAGACAGTCATCACCGCCGGGGTGCTCGCCCAGAACGTCCGGGCCTTCAACGACGGCACCTCGGCGGCCTGCGCCGGTGTGCTCGGCACCGGCGGCTCGATCACCATCGGTCCCGGCGGGTCGTGCCTCGTCACGCCCGGCGCGGCGGTGACGCTGACCCTCGGTACCAGTGGCCTCGCCACGATCTCGCTCGTCGCCGACGCCATCTACTCGTCGTGCACCGCCACCAGCAGCCCGTCGGCGACCGGCACCGCGTCCCTGGTCAACGCCCGGATCGTCTCGACGCTGCTGGGTGTCGAGACGACGCTGCTCAACCTTCCGGTCAACCCGGCGCCGAACACCGGGCTGAGCATCCCGGGTCTGATCGACCTGACCCTCAACGGCCAGTCCACCTCGGGCGTCGGTCAGCTCACCGTCAATGCGCTGAACCTGACGGCGCTCGGTGGAGCGCTGGCCGGGGTCAGCATCGGCACGTCGAGCTGTGGCGCCAACGCGGTCGCTCCGCCCATTCCGGTGATCCCGCTCGCCGGGGCACCGCTCGCGCTCGGTCTCGGCGCACTCGTGGCCGGCACCACCGGCGGGTTCTCGCTCTACCGGCGTCGCCGCGCGGCTGCCAGGAGCTGACACCGACATGTGTGCGAGCAGCTCGACACCGCGAGAGGTCCTGATCCTCGCCGGCACCAGGCCGGAAGGAGTGAAGACCGCGCCTCTGATCCACCGACTCCTCGATGATCCGAGGTTCACGGTACGGGTGGCGGATACCGGTCAACAGCCGGGACGCGTCGCCGAGGCACTCGCCCCGTTCGGTCTCCGCCCGGAGGTGAGTCTGCGCCCGCAACGGCGTACCGGCTCGCTCGCCGAACTGGCGGCGGCACTGATCACGGGCATCGACGAGCTGCTCACACACCACCGTCCAGCGGCGGTCGTGGTGCAAGGGGACACCACGACCGCCCTGGCCGGCGGAACTGCCGCGTTCTGGCGGCACGTCCCGGTCGTCCACCTGGAGGCCGGACTGCGGACCAACGACCTGGACCGGCCGTTCCCGGAGGAGGCCAACCGGGCCATGCTCGCCCGTATCGCCGCGCTGCACCTGGCACCAACACAGGCGGCTCGGGCGAACCTCATCGGCGAGGGCATTCGCTCCAGCGCGATCGTGGTGACCGGCAACACCGTCGTGGACGCTCTGCACGACCTGGTCGAGCGCGGCATGGCCCAGGCACCGGACTGGGTCGACCCGGCCCGCAAGCTCGTCGTGGCCACCGTGCACCGACGGGAGAACTGGGGCCACGGAGTGACGGCCACAGTGGACGGACTCCGTCGCCTGGCGCAGGCGTGCCCCGACACCCAGATCGTGATGGTCGCCCATCCGAACCCGCAGCTCAGCGCGGAGGTCACCGCGGGCCTCGCGGGCGTGACCAACGCACGGGTCACGCCACCACTGCCGTATCCACAGATGGTCGGGCTGCTGCGGGCGGCCGACCTGGTCGTCACCGACTCGGGTGGGCTCCAGGAGGAGGCCGCCACCCTGGGGGTGCCGTTGTTGGTCACCAGGGAGACCACGGAACGTCCGGAGGCCCTGACTCCGGGCCGCGGCGAGTTGGTGGGCACCGATCCCGAACGGCTCCTCTCGGCCGGGCTTCGCCACCTCGCCAGCGGGCGGACCGCAGTCGTGGGGTCGCCGTTCGGTGACGGGCGGGCGAGTGACCGCTCTGTCGTTGCCCTGGCGGGGCTGCTGAACGTACCGGCCCGTCGGGTCGTGCAGCGTCGCCGCACCGCCGCCGCCGTCAGCTGACGTCGGCTGATTCGGACAATCAACCAAAATTCCGGACAAACCTTCTCTATCCACTGATAATTGGCACATCGATCGGCGGCGCTCCGATCCGTCGGTCCAACAATTCAGTGATCAGAGGAGTCGTCAGGTGCAGGCGAAGTTGAACGGGCAGCGTTCCGCGACGCTGCAGGGCAGATACTCCGCCCAGCACAACGCCTTCGGCGTCCTTCGCCTGGCGATGGCGTGTGGCGTGATCATCGCGCACGCCGGCCCGCTCGGCTTCGGCCAGCACAACCTCGGCGCGGCCACCTTCGGCCGGCAGAGCGACCTCGGCACCCTGTGCCTGTACGGATTCTTCCTGATCTCGGGCTTCCTCATCACCGACAGCGCGCTGCGCTCCACGCTGCGCCAGTACGTCCGCGCCCGCCTGCTGCGGGTCTTCCCCGGGTTGTGGGCCTGCCTGCTGGTCACCGCGTTCGTCTTCGCGCCGCTGGCCGCGCTGTACGAGAACGGCAACCTCGACGGGTTCTGGGGGCACCCGGAGGGGCCCTTCGACTACGTCACGACGAACTTCCTCGCCTCGATGGAGCAGTTCCCCATCTCCGGGTTGCTGGCCGACACCCCGTACGGCCTGATCGTCGGCGGGCCGAGCGCGTTCGATGGTTCACTGTGGACGCTGCGGTACGACCTGGCCTTCTACGGGATCGTCGGCATCCTGGTGGTGACCTCGGTGCTGCACCGGGCACCTCGCGCGGTGCTCGTCCTCACCGCCGTCTGTTACGCCCTGGTCCTGCGCGACTTCTTCACGGCGCCGACCTGGAGCTCGCGTCCGCCGCAACACGGCGCGATCGGGCCGTTCCCGCTGCTCGGCGCGTTCGCCGCCGACTGGACGCTGATGCTCGGCTTCCTGTTCCTGCTCGGTGCCGCCGCCCGCCTGTACGCGCACCGGATCCCGATGACCAGGGAGCTGGCCGTGCTGGCCGGCGTCGCGTTGGCCGGCTCACTGTGGCTGGGCGGGTTCTTCGCGGTGGGCCTGCCGGCGTTCGCCTACCTGGTGCTCTTCGCCGCCGTCGCGCTGCCGAAGCGGCTGTCCGCGATCAGCCGCCGGCACGACTACACGTACGGCATCTACATCTACAGCTTCCCTGTGCAGCAGATGATCGCCCTGCTCGGCGGGGCCCGGTTCGGGATGCTCGGCTACATCGTGCTGAGCCTGCTCGGTGCCCTCCTGTTCGCCGTCCTCTCCTGGCATCTGGTGGAACGGCCCGCCCTCGGGTTCAAGACCGGCAGCGGACGCGCACGGCACCGGCGCGCGGGCCGCACCGCCAGCCCGCACGCCGTGCCGATCCCCAACCCGGTGAGCGTCAAGGGAGCCGAGGCGCGCGCCGGCCGGCACAAGGCGGGTGCCCGGCACAGCCGGTCGTCGAAGAACGCCCCCGCCACGGCAGCCACCCCGCGCCGCGCCAAGCGGCTCACCGGAACGGCGTCGTCGTTCCTGGCGGTGCCCGTACGGACCAGGAAGGACCTTCCGTTCGACCCGGTGAAGACGCCCACCTCGCACGCTCGGTCGGGTCGGTCACACCGCGCGCCGACCACCTCGACGACACCGCCCCGCTGACCACGCTGGGGCCGGAGCCAGGCTGGCTCCGGCCCCAGCACCGTCCGCAGGGGCGACCGGCTGACTCAGGCCGAGAAGTTCCGGAACAGCAGGGACGCCAGGGCGAGCGCCAACGCCAGGTTGAACACTGTGGCACTGGCGAACACCGCCACCGGTCGCCAACCCGCCTCCCGCAGCGACGCGACCCGGACCTCCAGGCCGATGCTGACGAAGGCCAGGATCAGGAACCACACGCGCAGGTCGTTGACGATGGCGATGGTGGCCTTGCCGTCCGCGCCAGCGGCGTCGAGGTACCAGGTCGCGATGACCGAGGCCGCGATGAAGCCGAGGACGAACTTCGGAAACCGCGTCCACAGCTCACCGAGGCCCGGTCGGGCCGCGCCGGGCCGCCGTTCCACCCGCAGCGTGAAGTACGCGGTGAGCGCGACTGCCACCACACCCATCAGGGCATTCTGGGTGACCTTGACGATGCTGGCGATCTGGAGCGCCTCCTCACCGGCGAGCGCTCCCGCAGCGGTGACCGCCGCCGTGGTGTCGATGTTGCCACCGATCCAGGCGCCGGCCACCGCGTCGGAGAGCCCGAACACGTCGGCCAACCAGGGCAGGACGAAGATGGACGGCAACGCGAAGACGATGACCAGACTCGCCGTGTAGGCCAACTGCTCGCGGCGCGCCCGCACGGCGCCGGCGGCGGCGATCGCCGCGCTGACTCCGCAGATCGACACCGCCGACGCGAGCAGCGCCCGCAGCTTGTCGTCGAGGCCGAACCTGCCGGCCAACCACCAGGTGAACAGGAACACCCCACTGATCAGCAGAATCGCCTGGGCGATCGCCGGGCCGGCGGCGCTGGCGATGACGGCCAGGTTGATCGACGCCCCGAGCAGCACCAGACCGGTCTTGATGAAGAACTCGGTCCGGAACGCGGCGGCGATCCGGTCCCGCCACCCGAGCAGCGTGACAGCGACGTTGCCGAGCAGGCCGAGCAGGATCGCGTACACCGGGTACTCGATCGCCGCTCCGATGTCCTCGACGGCGGTGCCCTCGGCCCAGGCCGGGACGTTCTGCTCCAGATAGCGGGTGAGCGCGGCGAGACCGACCACGATCAGCACGCCGAGCACTGTCCACGCCCAGAACGCCTCGTCACGCGCCACATTTGTCGGCTCGACGGAATCGACAGTGGTAGACGACGTGTCGCGCTCGCTCTCGGTGGGTGCGTCGTCGGCGGAGGTGCCGGGCTCGTTCCCGGTGCGGGTCGCGTCGGCGGTCATCAGGGCACCAGCCCGGCGGGGATGGCACCGAGCAGGACCAGGGCAAGCAGGGCCAGGCCGAGGATGGTAGCCGCCCAGTCCTCGTTGAAAGCGAGCCGGGAATCTCCGGCGGTCTCCGGACTGGACGGTGACGGATCAGTGGTCATGACGTACCTCCAGGAATGGCCCGATCCGGCCGTGGCGGGATCGGTTGAGGGGCGAGCAGGCATGACGGGGCCTCGGTGACCGCGCGAAGGCCCCAGGGCCGGTTGGACCACGGGGCGGCGCGTGATTCGGCAGCGGGGCCAGAGGAAGGGTGCGGGTGGTGCCAGCCGGTCGGTGGTCAGCGACCCGGACAGAGCTCGGAGGCGACCCGCATCAGGTCAACGGCCCGACGCGAGGTGAGGAACGGACCATCCGGCATTGGCTCATTTTCCTATCGACTCGATAGGAATTCAAGACCGTGAGCGAGATTCCCTACCAGCCGTCGACGGCAAGTCGAGCTGGGCAACCACCCGCAGCAGGCCGGGGGCCCGACGAACCAGCCCAGAGGGGCCGGAGCCATCGCCGGCTCCGGCCCCGTCGGTACGCCCGATCCCCGCTACGAGGTCGGGTACTGGGTCAGATAGATCGGAGCGCCGACCTTCGTCATGTCGGCGGCGTCCCCGACGCCGTTGACCACATGGTCGATCGTGCCGGCGCTGAGGTTGACGGTCATGATGTGGTGCAGCCGCACCCCGGGCCGGTTCGGGACCTCGAAGCCGTTCTCGGTGTGGATCGACGGGTTGTTCTGGTTGAACACGTACACCCCGCCGCCATACAGGGTGTGGTGACGCACCCGGTCACCGACCTTGTACCCGGCCCAGCCCTCGACCGCGCCGTTCATCCAGTCGGCCTGCGTCGGCGGGTCGTACGGCAGCTCGTTCTGGTAGAGGATCGTGGTGCCGTGCTCGCCGTTCCAGACCGTGTTGTAGCGCTGGAAGTGCTCGACGAAGAGGCCCGTCGCCGTCACGTGGTCGCCGTTGATGACGGCCCCGTAGCGGCCGGTGTTGGTACGCCAGCGGTCGGTGTCACCGTTGACGCCCTCGGTGAAGCCCTCGACGCCGTGATCACCACGCCACACCCAGGTGTGGTCGATGAGAACGTTGTCGCTGTTGACCTCCAGCGCGGTGTTCGTCCGCCCGATGTGCGGGCCGCCGACCCGGAAGTACACGTCGGAGAGCGTGGTCGGGTTGTGCGGGCTGCTCGCGTTGCGGCCGTGCTCACGTCCGACCCGCAGCAGGACCGGCGACTCGACGAGGCCGGCGTCGATCGTGACACCGGCGACGATCACCCCGGGAACACCGGCCACGTCCAGCGGGATCGCGCCGTTCACGGCGGTCAGCGTGGCGTGCCCGATCCCCAGCACCACGGTGTTCGGACGCCGAACCTCGATGCTGCGCGCGATGTCGTACGTGCCGGGCGTGAGCAGCAGGTGCTTGCCGCGCGCCAGCTGGCTGTTGATGACGCGTACCGAGTCCGACGGCTTGGCGATGAAGAAGTCGCCGATCCCGATGGTGCGCCCCGGCGTGATGCCGTCAGCCCAGGAGACGCCCCGGCTGTCGCGCTGCGCGGCGGGCACCCGCACCTGGTAGCGACCCTTGCCGTCGACGAAGAGGTAGGGCTTCTCCCGGCTCAGCGGGGTGGTCTCCAGGGTGGTGTACGGCGGGTCGGGGAACGTGGCGTCGTCCGGCGCGCCCTCGACCCCCGCAAACACCTGGTTCCACACCGCGTTGGACCAGCTGCCGACCTCACTGTTGCGGGTCAGCCACTGTTGCTGTGAACCGTTCGTCGTGGCCGGCAGCCGGGAGTCGGCGATGAACCCGCCGCTGGCGTACTGCGGGCCGGCCGTGCAGTAGTCCATCAGCGACAGACCGCCGCCACCGATGTTCAGGCGGCGCATCGACACCGCCTGGGAGACCGCCCAGAAGTTCGCCGACGACCGGCAGTCGTCCTGGCCGGCCGCGTTGATGGTGAGCGAGAGGTTGGACAGGGTGCGCCAGAAGTTGACCAGCGCGAGGCAGTTGCCGGTGCCGCCGTCGGCGAGGCAGCGGTTGTAGACCTCCAGCTTGCCGTTGACGGTGACGTCGGTGGGCGAGGCGCCCAGGCCGGACACCTCGGTGTAGTAGCCGACCTTGGCCTGCAACGGCTGCGCGGGCGTGCCGTACGTGCCGGGCTTGAACAGGTAGGCGTGCCGCTCGGTGCCCATCTCGTTGTCGACCTGCCGGGCGTGCGCCGCGTCGAGGGTCTGCTGGATCTCGCCGACCGGCATGGACGGGTCGAAGATCGTCACGTTCGGACCGAAGTCGGGTGCGCCGTGCGTCGGGCGGCCGGCGCTGGCCACTGTGCTGGTCATCGTGGTGGCGGTGGTCAACACCAGGGCGAGCAGGAGGGTACGACCGGATCTCCGGCGTACGCGTCGGGACAGGGTTGTCACGTGGTTCGTCCTCTCCGCTGGCCGGCGTACTTCCGGCGCAGCTGGGGGCGGTGAGAGCGCTCTCTGAGTCTTACGGCCGACGGTGGGGTCGCACCGAAGGGTTGACATGTTTCTACCCCCTGAGCCGGCCGCGCGCCATGACCACGGACAGGCGAACTTCGGGCATGCGATGCGGGCCGGCTCCTTGTCAGCCCAGGCAGCACCGATGGCGCATTCATCAGCGCACGGCAGACGGGTCGCCGACCGGCCGGCCCATTCGAACGGTGATGCAGCGCCGGCCCACCCTCCTGCGGAGGGCGGGCCGGCGCGATGGTGCGAGAGGTGCGAGAGGTGCGATGGTGCGAGAGGTCAGCGCACCCGGCGGCGGCCGTGGGTACCGGCGACGATCGCCACGCCGACAGCGGCGAAAGCGACCTGCAACATCAGCTCGATCCAGTCGATTCCGCTGGTCTCGTCAACGCCGAGGGCACCGGCGACGAGTGTGCCGAGGATAGCCGCGACCACACCGATGAGCAGTGTCAGCCAGATGGGGATGTTCTGCTTGCCTGGCACGACCAGCCGGCCCAGCGCGCCGATGACCAGGCCGATGATGATGGCGGCGAAAAAGCCGGAGATTTCCACGGAAAGCCGTCCTTCAAGAGAGAGATATAGTCGACGGCTTGATTGCCCCAAGCAACCAACCCCAAAACATCCCCACCCCACCCCACCCCACCCCACCCCACCCCAGCCCACGCACCCCAGCCCACGCGATCTTGCACTTTGTGCTGCCGCAATGCGGCTTACGCCAGGTATGTCACCGCAGAAAGTGCAAGATCGCGGGAGGGTGGGTCTCCCGGACGGCGGCAACCCCCTACGCCGTCGATCATGGAGTTGTGGTGGTGCACAGAACGGTTGTTCGCGGCTAAAGCGGCCACCACAAGTCCATGATCGACGGAGTGGGGGTGCGGGGGCGCGGGGCGGGGTGCGGGGCGGGGATCGGCGCTGGTGGGTCCCTCTGTTGTGCGGGGACGGGTCGGTGGTTTCCGTCCGTCGCGGTGTGCCTTTGGGTCGCCTGACCGGCGCTAGGATGACCGCCGTGCAGTTCGGGGTGCTCGGGCCGCTCGCCGTGACCACGGACGTCGGCGAGCCGGTGGTGGTGCCCGGCACCAAGGTGCGGGCGTTGCTGGCCGATCTGTTGGCCAACCGCAACCAGGTGGTCTCGGCGGACCGCCTCATCGACGACCTGTGGGGTGACGACGCCCCCGCCAATCCGACCGGGGCCCTCCAGGTGCGGATATCGCAGCTGCGCAAGGCGCTCAACGATGCCGAGCCCGGCGCCCGCGAGCTGGTCGAGTCCCGGCCACCCGGCTACCTGCTGCGGGTCGACGCGGTCGACGTCGACCGCTTCGACGAGCTGGCCCGCTGCGCCGACGTCGACCGGCTGACCGAGGCCCTCGCCTTGTGGCGCGGCGAGGCGTACGCCGACGTGGCCGACGCCGAGTTCGTGCGGGCCGAGGCGGCCCGCCTCGCCGAGCAGCGCCTCGTCGTTCAGGAGCGGTTGGCGCAGGCCCGGCTGGCCCGGGGTGAGCATGACCTGGTGGCCGCTGACCTGGCTGAGCTGGTCGCGAGGCATCCGCTGCGCGAGGGCCTGCGGGCGGTGCAGCTACGCGCGTTGTACGCGGCAGGCCGCCAGTCCGAGGCGTTGGAGAGCTACGCCGAGCTGCGGGCCCGCCTCGCCGAGGAGCTGGGCCTCGACCCCGGCCCGGAGCTGGTCGCCCTGCACCGCAGGATCCTCGAACAGGATGCCGGCCTGAACGCCCCGCCGAAGGCCTCGATCGTCCGGGGCAACCTGCCAGCCCCGCTCGACGAGTTGATCGGGCGGGACGAGGCGCTGGCCGAGCTTCGGGCGCTGCTGCCCCGGCAGCGGCTGGTCACGCTGGTCGGCCCGGGCGGCGTCGGCAAGACCCGGCTGGCCACCGAGACGGCCCGAGCGGCGTCCTATCCGGACGGCGTCCGACTGGTCGAGCTGGCGCCGCTCCCGGCCGGTGACGCCCGCGTCGCCGAACAGGTCCTCGCCGCTCTGGGCGCACACGAGGCCGCCGGAACAACCCAGTCCCCCGCCGACCGATTGGTCACGGCCCTGCGGCACCGGCAGTTGCTGCTCGTGCTGGACAACTGCGAACACGTCATCGAACCGGTCGCCGAGCTGGTCGCCCGACTGCTGCGCGACGTGCCCGGGGTGAGCGTTCTGGCCACCAGCCGGGAGCCACTCGGGCTGACCGGTGAGCGGCTCTGGGAGGTACCCCCACTGCCGGTGCCCGACGACGGTGACCTGGACGCGGTCCGGCGCTCGGCGGCGGCCCGGTTGTTCGTCGCCCGCGCCGCCGCGCAGCAGCGCGGTTTCCGCCTCGACGGGCCGACCGCGACGGCGGTGGCCCAGCTGTGCCGCCGCCTCGACGGGCTGCCGCTGGCGTTGGAGCTGGCCGCGACCCGGGTCCGCGCGCTGGGCGTACGCGGGGTGGTGGACCGGCTCGACGACCGGTTCCGGCTGCTCACCTCCGCGCAGCGGGACGTGCCACCCCGGCAGCGGACGCTCACCGCGGTGATCGGTTGGAGCTGGGACCTCCTGGACGAGTCCGACCGGGTGGTGCTCGCCCAACTGGCGGTGTTCCCGGACGGCTGCACCCCGGAGGCCGCCGAAGAGGTCTGCCGAACCGACCTGGACGCCCTCGCCCGGCTGGTGGACCGATCGCTGGTGGTGCTCGACGACTCCGGCGCGGCCCCCCGCTACCGGCTGCTCGAATCGGTGGCCGCGTTCTGCCTGGACCGTCTCAGCGACGCCGACGAGGTACGTAGGCGGCACGCCTCCTACTACACCGAGCTGGCCGAACGCGCCGACCCCGGGCTGCGCGGGGCCGACCAGCAGCGGTGGCTGGCGCTGCTCGACACCGAGCTGGCGAACCTGCGGTCGGCGCTGGCGCACGGTGGCGGGCTGCGCCTGGCGGTCGCACTGAGCTGGTACTGGTTCCTGCGCGGCCGGCTCACCGAGGCACGGCGGGCGCTGGCCGTGCCCGGCGACGCGGAGCAGGAGGCCCGCGCCGCACCCTGGCGGGTCGGCTTCGCCCTGTCGCAGGGCGAGGTGATCGCACCGGACGACGTGCGCGACGCAGTGGCCGCCGACCCGGACAGCCACGCCGCGTGGTTCGCTGCCAACGCGGTGATCGAACACGGCGACCTGGCCCTGGTCTCGGAGCTGCTACCCACCGCCGCCACCGACCCGTGGACCGAGGCGGCGGTGCTCACCTCCCTGGCGCACATCGCCCACGCCAACGGTGACCAGGCCACCCTGGAGCGCACCGCGACCCGCAGCGCCGCGCTCTTCGCCGACCTCGGCGACCGGTGGGGTCGGCTCCGGGCGACGGAGTGGGTGGGTGGGCTGGCGGACATGCGTGGCGAGCACGAGCGCGCCGCCGCGCTGCACCGGGAGGGGCTGCGCTGGGCCGAGGAGTTGGCGCTGTGGCCGCAGGTCTGCGCCGAGCTGTCCTGGCTGGCCTGGCTCGCCGTGCAGACCCGCGACTACGCCCAGGGCCGGGAACTGGCCGAACGCGCCTACGACCTGGCGGTGGAGCAGGGCTCGCCCGGCGCGCTGATCTTCGCGCAGATGAGCCTTGGGCTGGCCGCCCGCCGCGACGGCAAGCTCGACCTGGCCGTCACCCACCTCAGCCGCCTCGCCGACCTGGGCCGGGGAGAGAGCCAATCCGCGCTCTACCTGCCGATGGTGCTGGTGGAGCTGGGCTACGCGGTCGAGCAGGGCGGCGACCCGGACGCCGCGTTGGCCCTGCACATCGAGGCGTTCGAGGTCGCCGAGGCGATGGCGACGATGCGGGACGCGGTCGGCCCGCTGGAGGGGATGGCGGCGGCGGTGCGCTCCCCCGAGGTCGCCGCCCGGCTGCTGGGCGCCGCGGCCGCCGCCCGGATCGCCACGCGGTCCCCCGCCGCGCCGGCCGAACGCGACGACACCGACCGGGTGACCGCACGCCTGAGGGCCGAACTCGGGCTGGAACGTTTCGACGCGCTGCTCGCCGAGGGCGCGCGGCTGAGCCCGGGCGAGGCCCGGGCCCAGCTCTGACCGGTGTTCAGGAGGTCACCTTCGGCTGGTACGAGGCGACGATCACGCCGCTCTTGTGCACCCGGGTGTCGACCAGGTCGAACGATGCCTTGACGTCGGCCAGCGGCGTGGTGAGGCTGGGGCCGCCCTCCAGCACCGGGTGGATCCAGAACCGGACCTCGTCCACCAGGCCCGCCCGGATCAGCTGGGCGGTGACCGAGCCGAAGCCGTACTGGATGATGTTCTTGCCCGGCTGGGCCTTGAGCGCGGTGACCGCCTCGACCAGATAGCCCTGGAGCACCTCCGTGTTGTTCCAGGTGGGGTTGGTCAGGGTGGTCGAGGCGACGTACTTCTTGACGTTGTTGAAGTACGCGGCGCCCGTGCTCGGGTCGCTCTCGTCCCTGGTCGGCCAGGCGGCGGACATGCCGTCGTAGGTGGCCCGGCCCATCAGCATCGCGTCGGCCTCCTCGGTCTGCGCCCCGGCGAGGCCGGCCGCCTCCTCGTCGAAGTACGGCATGGTCCACATCGGGTTCTCGATGACGCCGTCGAGGGTGATGTAGGTCGAGTTGACGAGCTTGCGCATCGGGATCTCCTGGGTGTCTGTCGTGCTCTCCGGTGACACCCAGAACTCTGCCGGAGCCCGCTTACGATTCGCTTCAGGTGCGCTTACCGGCGTCGTCGACGGGGCCCTGCGCCGGGTCGGTCGACGGGATCGGCAGCGCCTGCGGGGTCACCGTGCCGCCGCCGGTCGAGTGGGCCGGGGCGGGGCGGTCACCGCCGCGGCTGTGCAGCCGTCCGCGCCCGGCCGGACCGGCCCGCCGGCTCACCTCGACGGTCACCATCCGCACCGGCGGTGGCGGCGCGGTGAAACGCCCGACGCCCCACCGCACCCAGATCGGGATCCGGCCGGCGTCCGCCTCCGCGCGCAGCTTCTGCACCGTACGGGCCCGGTCGGTGTGGTCGACCTCCACCACGACGGGCGGACCGTCCGGACGGGCACACGCCACGTCGAGCACCGAGTGCCGCTGCTCCAGCGGCGGTGGCAGCGGCAGCACGCTGGGCGCGCGCC
Organism: Micromonospora sp. DT15; assembly: GCF_049841475.1. Taxonomy (NCBI): domain Bacteria; kingdom Bacillati; phylum Actinomycetota; class Actinomycetes; order Micromonosporales; family Micromonosporaceae; genus Micromonospora; species Micromonospora sp. DT15. Next base: position 184,518 of record NZ_JBNCKJ010000014.1, on the reverse strand, counting down.
GGTAGACCCGCCAGCCCTGGGCCTCGGCCCACCGCACCACCGAGTCGATCACCCGCGCGGTGACCTCATCGGTGTCCAGGTCGACGAAGGTGACCTCGGCCAGCCAGCGACCCAGGTCCGCGGCCAACCGCTCGTCCTGCGCCGCGACCTCCACCGGCGCAGGATAACGCCTCAGCCGACGACGGTCGCGGTCGCGGCGAGGTGCCGGGTCAGCCAGCCGGTGGTGGCCGTACGGGCCACCTCGGCGTTGGCCCGCGACAGGAAGTCGTGCCCCTCCCCGTCGAGCACCAGGTGCCCGTGCGGCACACCCCGGTCGGCGAGGGCCTGGGCGACCTGGGCCGACTCGCCCGCCGGCACGTTGGTGTCGTTGGCGCCGTGGATCAGCAGCACCGGCACGTCCAGCCGGTCGATGTGGGTCAGCGGGGAGAGGTCGCGCAGCAGGTCGGCGTCCCGGTGCGGGTCGCCGTACTTGCTGACCGCGGCGGCGGCGATCCACGGCTCGGTGCCGGCGAAGAAGGTCCGGAAGTCGGAGATGCCGCACTCGGCGACCCCGGCGGCGAACAGACCGGGGAAGTTCACCAGCACCGCGAGGACCAGGTAACCGCCGTAGGAGCGGCCCAGGACGCCGAGCTGGCCGGGCCGGGCGACGCCGGCGTCGACGAGGAAGTCGGCGCAGGCCGCCACGTCGGCGATCGCGCCGTAGCGGCCGGCGAGGTTGTCGGCGGCGACGAACGACCGGCCGAACCCGGACGACCCACGGACGTTGGGCGCGAAGACCGCGATGCCCTGCGCCACCAGGGCCTGGAACAGCGGGTTGTAACCGGGACGCTCCTGCGCCTCCGGGCCACCGTGCAGGCTGATCGCCGTCGGCCAGGGGCCTGGCCCGGCCGGGCGGTAGAGCCAGCCGGAGAGCGGCAACCCGTCGCGGGCCCGCAGGTCGACCAGTTGCGGCGCGACACCCGCGTTGTCCGTACGCGGGACGCCCGTGTCCGGCCGCAGCGGGCGCGGCGCCCCGGTCGACGGGTCGACCAGCCACACCTCCCGGGGCTGCACCGGCCCCTGTGCGGTGAGGCAGAGCAGGCCGCCGTCGGCGGCGAAGACGGCGTCGCCGAGCACCTCGCCGGGGGCGGCGACGGCCCGCTGCACACCGCTGGCGAAGTCGAGCAGGCTCAGCTCGCTGCGCCCGCCGTAGGTGTTCCACAGCAGCGCGCCGCGCTGCCCGTCCGCGCTGGGCGTCACGTGTTCCAGCTCGGCGTCCGGTCGTCCGGCGAGCCGGGTCGGCGGCTGCTCCGGTCGGGTCAGGTCGACCCGTACCAGCGCGGCGAGTTCGGAGTACGCGTCGGTGCGGGCCAGCACGCTCGTTCCGTCCGGGCCGAACCAACCCTGGTCGGTGCTGCCCCGCCCGGTGTCCGGGCAGAGCCGCCGGCGGACGCCGGTGGCCACGTCGAGCACCTCCAGCCAGCGGGCGTTACGGGGACCGCGGCGCAGCAGCGCGGTGCCCGCGTCCGGGGTCACGTCCAGGAGGGTGAGCAGGTCGCCCTGGGCGAGCACCCGCCGGTGCCCGGTGGCCGCGTCGACAAGCAGGGCCTGCCCGTGCTCGTCGGTCTCGGTGACCGCCAGCACCGCGCCGTTCGGCAGCCAGCCGGCTAGCGCGGCGCTGCGGCGGCCGAACCCGGCAACCTGGTGGCGTCGCGTGCCGTCTGGGCGCAGCACCCACAGCTCGGTGCGGGGCGCGCCGCCGGGGGCGACGACACAGGCCAGCCACTGGCCGTCCGGGGACCAGCTCAGCGCGAGAACCGGTTCGTCGCTGACGGGCAGCGCGACGGGCGCACCCGCGTCGACCTCGCAGACCCAGACGCCGGGCGTGCCGGCCCGGTCGGAGAGGAATGCCACCCGGCGGCCGTCGGGGGACGACGCGGGGGCGAAGTCCTCGCTGATCGGCACCGGTGGTGACACCGGCCGGTGGCTCGCGGGTCGGGGCCGCCGGGTGGTGCGCGGCGGCTCAATCCGTACGCTCATCTAAACCCCGATCCGCTGCAACCAGAGCTCCAGCAGCCCCAGCTGCCAGAGCGCGTTGGAGCCCAGCGTGGTCCGCCGGGCGTTCGGCGCGTCCAGTAACTCCTCCAGGTAGTCCTTGCGGAACAGGCCCCGCTCGCGCGCCGGCCGCGCGGTCAGCGCGTCCCGCACGTCGTCGAGCAGTGGACCGGAGAGGTGCCGGATGGCGGGCACCGGGAAGTAGCCCTTCGGCCGGTCGATCACCTCGTCCGGGACGATGCCCCGACTCGCGGCCTTCAGCACCCCCTTGCCGCCCTGCGCGAGCTTCATGCTCGGTGGGCAGGCGGCGGCCAGCTCGACCACCTCGTGGTCGAGGAACGGCACGCGGGCCTCCAGCCCCCAGGCCATCGTCATGTTGTCGACCCGCTTGACCGGGTCGTCGACAAGCATCACCAGGCTGTCCAGGCGCAGCGCCGCGTCCAGCGCGGTGTCCGCACCGGGCGCGCCGAAGTGCGCGGCGACGAACTCCAGGCTGGCGTCCTGGTCGAGCATCCACTCGGGCGCCAGGTGCCCGCCGAGCGCCTCGTGGCGACGATCGAAGAACACCCGGGCGTACGCCTCGACGGCGTCCGCGCGGGCCACGTTGGCCATCGGCGGGTACCAGTCGTAGCCGGCGAGGATCTCGTCGGCGCCCTGTCCGGACTGCACCACTGTGATGCGCTGCGAGACCTCCTCGGAGAGCAGGTGGAACGCGACGCAGTCGTGGCTGACCATCGGCTCGCTCATCGCCGCGATGGCCTGGTGCACGGCGGGCACGAACCGCTTCGCGCCGATGCGGATCTGCTGGTGGTCGGTGTCGAAGTGGCGGGCCATCAGGTCGGAGTAGTGGAACTCGTCGCCGCTCTCCCCCGCCGCCGCCTCGAAGCCGATGCTGAAGGTGGCCAGGCCGGTCTGGCCCTGCTCGGCCAGCAGGGCGACGATCAGACTGGAGTCGAGACCGCCGGAGAGCAGCACGCCGACCGGCACGTCGGCGACCATCCGCCGTCGTACGGCGGTGCGCAACGCCGCCATGAGCCGTTCCTGCCACTCCTCGGCGGACATGGTGGGGGCGGCGGCCCGGTTGAACTGCGGCCGCCAGTAGGTGGTGTCGGTGCTCCGGCCGTCCGCGGTGATCACCCGGACGGTGGCCGGCGGCAGCTTGCGGACCCCGGCGAGGATCGTGCGCGGTGCCGGCACCACCGAGTGGAAGCTCATGTAGTGGTGCAGCGCCACCGGGTCGAGGTCGGTGTCCACGTCACCGGCGGCGAGCAACGCCGGCAGGGTCGAGGCGAAGCGCAGCCGGCCCGGCCCCTCGGCCAGGTAGAGCGGTTTGATGCCGAGCCGGTCCCGGGCCAGCACCAGGGTGTGCGTGGCCAGCTCGACCAGGGCGAACGCGAACATCCCGTAGAACCGTTCGACGCAGGCCGTCCCCCACCGGTGGTACGCCTTGAGGATCACCTCGGTGTCCGAGGTGGACCGGAAGGAGTAGCCGGCGGCGGTCAGCTCGTCGCGCAGCTCCCGGTAGTTGTAGACGCAGCCGTTGAAGACCACTGCCAGACCCAGCTCGTGGTCGACCATCGGCTGGGCGCCCGCGTCGGACAGGTCGATGATGCGCAGCCGGCGGTGGACCAGGGCCACCGACCCCTGCTGCCACCGACCCTCGCCGTCCGGGCCACGGGAGGCCAGGGCGGGGAGTATCCGCTCGACGGCGGCCAGGTCCGGTGGCGCCCCGTCGAGGCGGAACTCGCCTCCGATACCGCACATGGCTCACACCTCTCATCGGCTGGATCCGCTGGGGGCGCTGACCGGTCCAGGCTTGGCGGACCGGGTTGCGTCCCGATGACGGGTGGGTCAAGCGTCGGTTACGCCGACGGTTCGTCGGCTCCACCGAGCAGCCAGGTGTCCTTGGAACCGCCGCCGCGCGACGAGTTGACGATCATGCTGCCGGCCGGCGCCACCCGGGTCAGCGCCACCGGCGCGACCTCGGCGGTGTCACCGAGGAACACGAACGCCCGCAGGTCGACGTGGCGGGGAGCCAGCGCGGTGCCGTCGAAGACCGGGTGGGTGGTCAGCGCGATCATCTCCTGGGCGATCCACCGGTGCGGGGCAGCGAGGATCTGGTCCCGGACGGCGTCCAACTCCTCCGCCTCGGCGCGGGGGCCGATCACCACCCGGTCACCGCCGTACCCGTCGACCGGCTTGAGGACCAGTTCGTCGAGCCGGCCCAGCACCTCGGCCCGCTGCTCGGGCAGCCCACACAGGTACGTCGGCACGTCCCCGAGCAGCGGCTTCTCGCCCAGGTAGTACTCGATCAGCCGGGGCACGTACACGTACAGCGCCTTGTCGTCACCGACGCCGTTGCCCAGCGCGTTGGCCAGTGTGAGCCGCCCGGCGTGCACGGCGGCGAGCAGCGGCCAGCCCAGCGGCACCCCGTCCGCGCCGGGCGCGTGCAGCAGCGCCTCCTCGTCCATCCGCAGGTAGATCACGTCGACCTCGCGGCGGCAGCCCTCGCGGACCAGCCGGACCCGCCCCTCCTCCACCAGCAGGTCGCTGGTCTCGGTCAGCGGCACACCCATCTCGTCGGCAAGCAGCCGGTGCTCGAACCACGCCGGATCACCGGGGCCGCTGCTGAGCACCACCACGGCGGGGTCGTCGGCCGCGGCGGGCGCGGCGGCGACCAGCGCCCGGTACAGCATCGCCGGCGTCTCGTCGGCGGGCAGCAGATCCGCCGGTACCGGCAACTCCGGCAACACCGCCTGGGTCAGCCGACGGTTCTGCACCGCGTAGCCGATCCCGGAGGGCACCCGCAGGTTGTCCTCCAGCACGTACCACCCGCCGTCCGGGTCCCGGACGAGGTCGGTGCCGGACACCTGGGCGCGGGTGCCCCGCCGGCCCATCAGCGCCCCGGTCGGGCGCAGGCCGGGTGAGGACTCCACCACCCACGCCGGCACCACACCGTCGGCCACCACCGCCCTATCGGCGTAGACGTCACGCAGGAACGCGTCGAGGGCGCGGGCGCGTTGCACCAGGCCGGTACGCAGGGTCCGCCAGTCGGCGGCGGGCACCACCCGGGGCACCAGGTCGACCGGGAAGAGCCGGGTGCTCGCCTCGCCGGCCACGCTGAACGTCACGCCCCGGGCCCGCTGCTCCTCGTCCCGGTCGTGTTCGCGTCGACGCAGGGCCCCGGCGCCGAGTTGGCGTAGGGCAGCGAGCATCGGGGCGTACGCCGGTTGCGGTCCGGCCGGTCCGAAGACCTCGTCGCCGGCGTCGGCGTACGTGGGCAGCGCCGGCGGCGTCGGCGTACCCGGCAGCGGCCCGCGGACCCGACCCCGAGTCTCGTCGAGCAGCAGGTCGACCACGTCGGCCAACCGGCCCCGTCGTTCGTACGCCCGCCGCTGCCGGGCGGCGGAGCTGCCGCGTTCCAGCGCGTACCGGGTCAGCTCGCTGACCTGCTCCCAGTCCCCGGTCGCCTCCAACTGTGGGCGCAGGTCGCTCACCAGGCGGCGGACCGCCTGGGCGGCCGGAACCGGTCGGGCCGAGCGGGGCAGATCGAGCAGGTCACCTTCCAACCCCGAGCGGGCCGCCCGCCACACGGCGGCGCGCAGCACCGGTGGTCGCACGGCCGTACGCTCCACCCCGGCACGCAGGGCGGCGACCTCCCGTCGGACGAGCGCCCGGAACAGACCGGTGAGCAGGACGATGGTCTCCACGTCGGCGTTGGCGTCGGTGATCCGCAGCTCCACTGTGGGCACGTGCGCCGACGGCCGAACGTCGAAATAGATCATGGCGGGGTCGGTGATGGTCTCGGAGGAGATCAGCTCGGCGACCAGCGCCTCGTGGTCCGCGGCGCTGGTCACCTCGCCCGGGTCACCGGCGGTGGGCCACCGCTGCCAGACCAGGGACCGCACGCTGGCGTAACCGCTGTCCTGGCCCATCCAGTAGGGCGAGCTGGTGGAGAGGGCGAGCAGCACCGGCAGCCACGGCTGGACCCGGCGGGTGACCGCCACCGCCAGGTCCCGGTCGGAGACGCCGACGTGCACCTGCGCTCCGCAGATCAACTGCTCCCGGGCGAGCATCTGGTACTCGTCGAGCATCCGCCGGTAGCGGGAGGTGGGGGTGACGCTGGGATCGCCGTCGGCGCGCAGCGGCACCGTACCGGCCGCCACGATGCCCAGACCGGCCCGGTCGGCGACCTGGACGGCCGCCTGACGCAGCCCGGTCAGCTCGGCGCGGATCTCGTCCAGGGTGCGGCAGACCGCGGTGTTGGTCTCCACCACGCTGCGGTGCAACTCGGCGGTGAACGAGGCCGCCGGCAACCGGTCGAGCAACTCCCCGGCGCGGGGCACCAACTCCCGGGTGTGCAGGTCGACGACGTGGAATTCCTCCTCCACCCCGATCGTGGCCAGGTCCGCCGGGTCACCGTCGTCCAGCGACAGGACCGGATTCGGACGGGGGGCGGGCAGCGTCCGGCCGTTGCCGGACCGGCTGACCGGCTCGTCGTACGTCGGCGCGTTCGTGGTGTTGTCGGCCATGGTCACCCCGGTTCGCGTGTCGGTGGTCTGGCTGTCCGACGAGCGTTCCCAGGGTTGGTACCGGGGGTGTTTCCGGCGCGTTAAGGTGACGCGCCCGTTCTGTCCGCGCTGCTCAGCGCTGCGGGGCCCGGTACTCGATGGTCGCGGCGACCCGGTTGGCGGTGGCGGCGCCCAGTTCCCGTTCGGTGAGCCACAGCCCCAGATCGAGGCCGGCCGACAGCGCGCCAGCGGTGACCCGGTCACCGTCGTCGACCACCCGCTCGTCGACGACGCTGACGTCATGGGCGCGCAACTCGTCGTACGCGTTGCGGTTGGTGGTCGCCCGCCGGCCGGTCAGCAGGCCGGCGGCGGCGAGTAGCAGCGCACCGGTGCACACCGACGCCATCCACTGCGCCGATGCCGCCACTGTGGCCAGCTTCGCCGGCAGCACATCGCGCTGCGCCTGCGCCCAGGCACCCTCGGGTGCCCGGTTCAGCCATCCGCCACCCGGGACGATCACGCCGTCTGCCTGACCCAGCACCTCGGGCACCTGGAGTTGGACACCACGCATGCTGGTGACCAGCCCCGACCGTTCGACCGCGACCAGCGCCACGTCGAAGCCAGCCATGGACAACACCTCGAACGGTCCGAAGACGTCCAGTTCGTCGAAGCCGTCGAACACCACGATCTCGATCCGCATACGGCCCAGGATCTCCTGCCGACCGGGCGGCGGCGAGTGGCATCCTTGCCACCATGCGTAAGCATCCTGCCAAGCATCGGGTCGTCGTCCTCGCCCTACCCCGGGTTGTCGCCTTCGATCTGACCATCGCGACGCAGGTGTTCGGCCATGAGGGCCACGGCCGGTACGCGATGACGGTGTGCGCAGTGGACGGTGGTTCGGTGTCCACCACCACCGCGGGTCTGGAGCTGACCGTCGCCGCGACGCTCGACGCGCTCGACGACGCCGACACGGTGATCGTGCCCGGATTCCGCCGTGGCCCGGCACCGCCGCGTGCCCTCGATGCGTTGCGGCACGTACACCGCCGTGGCGTCCGCATCGCGTCGATCTGCACCGGCACCTTCGCGCTGGCCCAGGCCGGTCTGCTCGACGGCCGCCGCGCGACGACCCACTGGGCGCACGCCGACGCGCTCGCCCAGGAGCATCCAGGGATCGTCGTGGACGCGAGTGCGCTGTACATCGACGAGGGTGAGGTGATCACCAGCGCCGGACTCGCCGCCGGTCTGGACATGTGCCTCTATCTCGTCGGCCGCGACCACGGGCAGGCTGCTGCCATCCAACGGGCTCGCCACATGGTCACACCGCTGCACCGAGCCGGTGGTCAGGCCCAGTTCATCCCGGTCGGCGTTCCGGGTGAGGACCACGAGTTGGCCGAGGTCATCACGTGGGCGAGCAGCAACCTGCACCGCTCGATCACCGTCGCGGACCTTGCCCGGCAGGGTGTGATGTCCAGCCGTACGCTGCACCGCAGTTTCCGGAGCCGGTTCCGGATGAGCCCACGAGCGTGGCTGATCCAGCAACGGCTGCGGGCCGCCTGCGCCCTGCTGGAGAACGGCGGGATCACCATCGACGAGGTCGCACGGCGTACCGGCCTGGGCACGGCGACAAACCTCCGCGCGCATTTCCAGCGGGCTTTCGCCACCACCCCTACCGCGTACCGGCGGGCCTTCACACAGTGACCCTCCGACGGTGGCCGTGGCGCGGTGGTGGTGGTGGTGGCAGCCGGTGATGTCGGAGTGTCCCACCGGCCTGGACACCCCGACATCAGCAGTCTCGATTCGATCAATCCCGGTCAAGGAGCCGCCGGGTTCACCTCATGTTGGCCACCACGAACGGCGCGTGGCCGTGCAGGTAGTTGGTCCACCCACCGGTCACCGGCGCTCCCGGGCTGAGCAGGTTGGTGGTGTCGGTGCCGACGTCGAGCTTCCAGGCCGTCCAGGAGACGCCGTTCGCCTTCATCCAGTCGATCCAGGACTGCGCCTCCGGCAGGCAGGCCCGGCCGTCGAGACCGCCATCGGCGTTACTGGCCCCCCACTCCGTGACGAACAGCGCCAGGCCCGCGCGGATCGCCGCGTCGCCCTTGGCCCGCAGCGACGCCCCGTGCGTGCAGGAGTAGAAGTGCAGGGTGTACATCAGGTTGGTGCCGGTGACCGGGCTGGCCGCCGCGACGTCCACGTCCTGTGACCAGGTCGGAGTGCCGAGCACGACGATGTTGTCCGGGTCGGCGGCGCGGATCGCGGACACCACGGCCTGGTGGTACGGCTTGATCACATTGGTCCAGCTGACCTGTAGTGGCTCGTTGTAGGGCTCCCAGATGACGTTGGGCAGGTGGCCGTACCGGCGGGCCAGGTCACCGAAGAACGCCACCGCCTGGGACTGGTTGTTCTGCGCCTCGTGCGCGTGCCAGTCGACGATCACGTAGACCCCGGCGGTGACCGCGTTGTTGATGATGGTCTCCACCTGCGCGCGCGCCTTGGCCGGGTCACTGAGGTACGCCCCCGCCGGCTCCACCCCCATGGCCGCGCGGATCACCTGGAGGTTCCAGTTGTCCCGCATCCAGCGCAGCGCGGAGAGGTTCTCGGCGTACGGGGCGGTCTCCCAGTTGAGCCACATGCTGCTGATGCCCCGTAGCTGCACCCGCGCGCCGTTCTTGTCGCACATCGTCGTGCCGCAGACCCGCAGTTGCCCGTGCCGCTCGACCGGAGTGCCGGTGGTCGGCGGCGGCGTGGTCGGCGGCGGCGTGGTGGGTGGCGGCGTGGTCGGGGGCGGCGTGGTCGGGGGCGGCGTGGTCGGGGGCGTACCACCGCCGCAGGACGCGCCGTTCACAGTGCAGTTGAGCGGGGTGCCGGTGCCGTTGGCAAGGAAGCCGAACGACGTCGACGCGCCGGCACCCAGAGTGCCGTTCCACACCACGTTCGTGAAGGTGTAGTGGCTGCCTGAGGTCGTCTGCTCGGCGTTCCACGACTGGTTGATGCTCGTGCCGGCCGGCAGGTCGAACTCGACCCGCCAACTGGTGATCTGGGCGGAGGTGTTGTTGGTGACGGTGACCTGCCCCTGGTAGCCGTTGCCCCAGTTGTTGGTCACGGAGAACACGGCGGTGGCCGCGCTGGCCGGTGAGGCGGCGGCCAGGGCCGCCCCACCGGCGAGCAGGCCGGCGACGGCCAGAGTCGTGACAAGTCTCAATGTGCGCATGCGGAACCCGCTTCGGATCGACGGTGGTGGTCTGAGGCGGGGCGGCGCCTGGGCGCACAATATCGATCAACGACTATGGAAGCAAGGTGGGGGCAATGGCCGGGAGGGATCAGCACCGGCGTCCCCACACCAGGCCCGGCCCCTCTCAGGCCCCCCCGGCGCTCAGGAGGCTCGGCGTACCCGGTAGGCCAGGTGGGTGACGCCGTCGCCCTCGACGACGCTGAACGGGCCGTCCAGCTGAAGTGGGGCGATCTTCAGGTCGGCGAAGAGCGGGACGCCGGCACCGAGCAGGACCAGGACGAGGTCGACGTGCACCTCGTCGAGCAGGCCGGCCTCGACGAGGCCGGCTGCTCCGGCCCTCAACCCAAGGTCGAAGCCGGCGCACCGTCCTCGACACGTCGGCCGAGCCTTCCCCCAGTGTCGACCGAGGCCGTCAGGGCCGTAGGGCGTTGAGCACGAGGTCGGCGTACCGGCGCCACACCGCCGGGTCGCGCTCGTCGAGCACGATGAGCTGCCGGACAGTTCCGCAGAGGATCACCCGGATGTCCTGCTCACCGGCGTCCGGGCGGATCCTGCCGGACGCTCGGGCTGCCGCCACCAGCTGCCCGATCAGGGCCAGGATGCGCGCGGCGGGCACCAGCCTGCCCTCGAAGAACGCGTCGGCGAGGACCCGGTCGCGGGCGAGGCGTCCGAACAGGTCGGGCACGAAGGAACACCACTCCCGGTACGCGTCGGCGCCGTCGAGCGCCGCCCGGATGCGCTGCTCCAAATCCTGGAACTGGCGCTGGACGACCGCGACGATCAGGTCATCCTTGCTGGGGTAGCTGCGGTAGACCGTCGCGCGTCCCACTCCGGCCCGCTCCGCCACCTGCGGCACCGTCACCTGGAGACCCTGCTCGGTGAAGAGCTCCCGGGCGGCGGCGATGACCCGCTCCTGGTTGCGACGGGCGTCCAGACGCCGACGGGGAGTCTCCGGGTCGCTCGGCGTCGGTGGGGTCATGGCCTCAGTCTGCCCGCTCGGTCTCGTCGGTCAGCAGCGGCTCGTCGCCGTACACGGTGGTGAGTTCGACGTTGAGCACGGTGGCCACCCGGCCGAACGACCAGTAGTAGCCGATCACCTGGAGCACCTCGACGATCTCGCGCTCGCTGAGGATGTGCCGCACCTGGTCGAAGAGGTCGTCGGAAACGCGGGGTGACCGCACCACCTCGGCGGCGAACCGGATGAGCGTCCGGTCGTACGCCGGAAGGCCCGGGTTGTCGATGTCCCGGCTGCTGATGATCTCGCGAGTGCGCTGGTCGACGCCGGCCGCCTCGGACAAAGGGCCGTGCTGGGCTGCCACGAACTCGCACCCGGCGTACTCGGCCACCGTCAGGATGACCAACTCCCGCGAGCGGGCGGGCAGCTCCAACGAGGTGAACTGCGCCCTCGCGAGCTGGATGAAGAGCTTCACGGTGCCGATCGAGTGGGTCATCATCTTGACCATCGGATCGGGCGGCAGGGCGGACAGGAAGTCGCGGACGTCGGTGGGAATCGCGTTCGGGTCGGGGTCGGTGAGGCGGGGCATGGCTCTCTCCTGTTTCTGGTCGTCGAGGTGGGTCAGGCGGGCAGGTCGAAGCCCGTTTCGCTGAGGTGGCGGAACCGACCGTCCTCGGCGTACGACCCGAAGATGGCGATCTCCCGCTTGGCGGTCGACCCGTCGGCCATGGTGATCTCGAAGACGTGTCGTTCGGCGTAGCGGAGACCGTCGCGCAGCTCGTCGAGGACCCGCACGGTGCCGCTGACGATCTGACCCCGTACCTGGGTCACCATCTCGACGAATCCGGCCCGGTCGAGGGTCTCGCCGTCGCTGCGGTGGGTGTAGTCGGGGGCGTAGAACTCGTCGAGCGCCTCGGTCAGGTGGCGCGTCGGCTCGAAAACCACCGCACGCAGGGCGTCGCTGATCAGTACCGGTTTCATGGGGCTCCTCGTGGGTCACAGTGGGACACATCCGGACTCGTGGGTCCGCTTAACGTCTACCGTACCGGACTCACGAGTCCACTTCTGGTGAGTGTCGTCACGTACGCCGGGGAGCGGCTGTGCCCGCCACGGCGGATGCGGGTCCGCCGCTCCGGTCGTAGCGTGGGGCGCATGCGAACCACCACGCTGGGCAGCACCGGACCCGAGGTCGGCGTCATCGGCCTCGGCTGCATGGGCATGAGCCACGGCTACGACATCACCGGCCCTCGCGACGACGACACGTCGATCGCCGTCATCCGCCAGGCACTGGACCTGGGCGCGACGCTGATCGACACGTCCGACGTGTACGGGCCGTACACCAACGAGGAGCTGGTCGGGCGGGCGCTGGCCGGCGGGCACCGGGAGCGGGCCGTGCTGGCCACGAAGGTCGGCCTGGTGGCCACCTCCCCCACCGGCGGCCCCGGCAACTCACCGAAAATCGGCAACAACGGCCGCCCGGAGCACATCCGGGCGGCGATCGACGAGAGCCTGCGCCGGCTCGGCACCGACCACGTCGATCTCTACCAGCTGCACCGGGTCGACCCGGAGGTGCCCATCGAGGAGTCCTGGGGCGCGATGGCCGAGGTCGTGGCGGCGGGCAAGGCCCGGCAGCTCGGGTTGTCCGAGGTGACTGTCGCGCAGATCGCGCGGGCCCAGGCGGTGCACCCGGTCGCGTCGGTGCAGTCCGAGCTGTCGCTGTGGACGCGCGACCCGTTGGCCGAGGTGTTGCCGTACTGCGGCGAGCAGGGCATCGCCTTCCTGCCGTTCTCCCCGCTCGGTCGCGGTTTCCTCGCCGGCCGGTTCACCTCGTTCGACGACCTGCCCGCCGACGACTTCCGGCGTGGCCTGCCGCGCTTCCAGCAGGACGCGCTGCGCGCCAACCTCGCCATCGTCGCCCGGGTCCGGGAGATCGCCGACCGGGCCGGCGTCAGCCCCGCGCAGGTCGCCCTCGCGTGGGTGGTCGCCCAGGGGGACCGGGTCGTTCCGATCCCCGGCACCAAGACCCCGAAGTACCTGGTGGACAACTGCGCTGCCGCTGACGTGCGGCTCAGCGCCGAGGACCTGGCGGACCTGGACGCGCTGCCCGCTCCCGAGGGTGGCCGCTACTAGGGCGATGCCCTACCGCTCCGGCGGCCCGGCACCACGCGGCCGGGCCGCCACCGGCGGGCCGAACCGAACCCCGACACCTGGCGAGTAGAGCACGCTCACCGGTGGCCCGACCGGTGCCGGCAGCCCGGCGGCGGCGACCAACTCGTCATCGAGGTGCAGCACCTCGGCCCGGTGCAGTGGCCAACTCGGATGCCAGTTCGGCAGGTGCAGCGTGCGCCCGTAGGCCCGGGTGTGCAGCCCCCAGCGGGCGGTGACGAAGTGTTCGAGCGGGGTCGGCTCGACGATTCGCTCCCCTACCCGCACCACCATTCGGCTCGACGCGCCCGCCGGCCCCGGCCACCGTCGCCGGCAGCGGTAGGTGCGACGGTCGCCGTCGCGATCCAACCGCATCGACGACCAGAGGTACGGCAGGCGCAGCGTCGCCCGCGCCACAAGCACCGGCACCAGGCGGGACGCGTCGAGCGACCGGAACACCACAGCTCGTCGGCCGGCGTCGTCGACGGAGTAGAGCCGGACGTTGGTCTCTGCGAAGGTGCCGAAGTACGGCACCCCCGGGCCACGGCCGAAGCCCAGCCCGACCATCCGGAAACCGATCAGGCCCACGTAGCTGACCCCGTCCACGGTGTCCGGACGGGTGCCGGCGGGCAGCAACGGCGCGACCGCCTCCGGAGCGACGGCCCAGTGCAGGAAGGTGAGGTCCTCCCAGCGCTGCCGCAGGACCGCCCAGGGGAACGCCTGCCGCGGCGCGTGGTCGACCGGTTCGGGATGCACGCTCCCCATCGTGGCTCAGACGGTGGGCCGGCGTGACCCCAGGCGGGCGCCGATGGTCAGCACGCCTCGTAGGACGGTCGGCGGCCCCGGGCACGCCGGTCCGCCGTACGCTTGATGGAGCACAAGCGTTCAGAACAGGTGTTTCGGGGAGGAACTGGGCGTGACGCAGAGCGACGCGGAGCTGGTGGTGCTCGCGCAGGCCGGAGACCCGGCCGCGCTGGGGGCGCTGCTGGCCCGGCACGAGGCCGGGATGCGGGCCGTCGCGCTGAGCGTCCTCGGTTACGGGCCGGACGCCGAGGACGCGGTGCAGGACACCATGGTCGTCGCCCTGCGTCGCATCGGCGAGGTCCGCGACCCGAGCGCTGTCGGCTCCTGGTTGCGAGCCATCGTCCGCAACAACAGCAGGATGGCGTTGCGCGGGCCCAGAGCCCTCCCGGTCGCCGAACCCGAGTGGTTCACCCGCCCCGCCGACACACCCACCCCGGAGGAGGCGCTGGACCGGGCCGCGATGAGCGACTGGTTGTGGCACTCCATCGGGCAACTGTCCGAACCTGACCGGCTCGTCACCCTGCTGCGGTACTTCAGCGACGCGTCCTCGTACGAGCAGATCGCGGCCGTGTGTGGCGTGCCGGTCGGCACCGTCCGCAGCCGCCTCAGCCACGCCCGCCGGGCGCTCGCCGGCGGCCTGCGGACGGCGGCGGACGCCGCGCACACGGACGCCGCCGCCTCGAACGACTCGCGGTGGCGGGCGGGCCGCGACATGATCGCCACGGCGATGGGCGGTGACTTCGAGCGGGTGGTCCGCGAGAGCTGGTGGCCGGACGCCGAGATGATCGTGCCTGGCGGCCCACGCGGTGGCCGTGACCTGGCGGTCAACGGCATGGACCGCGACCTGGCCGCCGGGGTACGTCAGCGGCTGCGCAACGTGGTGGGCAGCGGCGACGTGCTGATCTGGGAAACCGACCTGATCAGCCCACCCGACGACCCGGAACACTGCCCACCCGCGGCACTGTGGTTGCAGGTGCTGCGCGAGGGCCGCGTACGCCAACTCACCCTCTTCCACCCCGTGCCCGCGCTGGTCTGAAAAAACCTTCTCCGACCGAGCGAACTTTCTCCGCGACCCGCGCATCTGGTCTGCGTCATGCACCAGTTGCCGTGTCGGCGGACGCCGCGCGGGTCTCGGATCGGGAGATAGTTCATGGGTTTCACCAGCCACGACGTCAGCGCCCTCGCACCCGGTGCCCACACGTTCACAGTGGATGGCGTTCGGCAGGTCTACCACGTCGCCGGCACCGGCCCTGTCTGCGTGGCGCACTCGGGTGGCCCAGGCATCGAGTGGGCGTATCTGCGCACGCCCAGCCTTGAGACGCACTTCACGATGGTCTACGTCGAGCCGGTGGGCACTGGCGCGTCGGGGCAGCTCGACAACCCCGCCGATTACCGTCTCGACACGTATGTCCGGTTCCTGCACGCCGTCGTCGAGCACCTCGGCGAAGACCGGGTGTACCTCCTCGGGCACTCGCACGGCGGCTTCGTCGTCCAGCGGTACGCGCTCGCCCACCCGGACCGGATCTCCGGCCTCGCCCTGTACGACACCTCACCCGTCACCGGCGCCGAGTTCTGGGGCGAGGCCATGGCCGGCCTCGCCGCCTACCCGCAGCGGCACCCGGACCGGCCGGAGGCAGCGGCGGTCCCGGCTGCCTTTGCGCAGATCGGCGGCGCGACGGACGACGAGTCGTTGGGGGCCGCACTGCGCGCCGCCCTGCCGGTGTACTTCGCGGACTTCTGGGGCCGGCAGGACGAGTTCGCCCCTTTTCAGGCGACTGTCCGGATCTGGGCGACGCCGGCCGGCGCGCAGGACCCCACGCCCTTCGACGTGCGGGAGAACCTCGGTGAGATCACAGTGCCCGTCGTGGTGATTGTCGGGACGTACGACTTCATCTGTGGTCCTCGCTGGGCCGAGCAGTTGCACGCGGGGCTTCCGGACTCGCGACTGGTGACGCTGGAGCGAAGCGGACACTTCGCGCACATCGAGCAGCCGGTGGAGTTCACCGACGCCGTAGCGGAGCTGCTGAAGCGTTGACCCACAGCGGTGCCGCCCGTCCCGAGGTCCGTTCGTCACAGCGGGCAGACCTCGGGGTGCGGGCGCGTTGCACGGTCATAAGCTGATCGCTTTGCTGCACCGTGACGAAGAGGAGACCGCCGTGAGCCAGACCGAACGGATGGATTCCGTCGACGAGTGGAACGTGGCCGAGGACGACGGGGTGCTGGACGCCTCCGACACCCTCGACGACGACCGGGTCGGCGACCCCCTCGACACCGGCATCATCGCCGAGGACCACTGGACGGCGGCAAACCGGTTCGGCACCACGCCGGCCGAGGAGCGGACGGGTGAGTCCCTGGAGCAGCACCTCGCCCAGGAGGTGCCGGATGTGGACCCGTACGCCGAGGGTGGCGACGACGAGGACGAGTTGACCCGTCGGGGGTACGAGGCGGAGGCACGCGCCGGCCGTCTCGTCGCCTACGACGAGGGCGTCCGCGAGGACGACGAGGCCGAGTCGGTGGCGTGGGACGCCGGCATCGACGCGGGTGCCGCCAGCGCGGAGGAAGCGGCGATCCACCTGGTCGAGGACCCGGACGGGCCCGGCGACGGTCCGTTGCGCTGACGCCGTACCCGCCGCGCTCGGCACCCGGTGGGGTGACGAGCGCGGCGGGGTCGGTCAGTGGATGACGACGGGCGTCCTGACCTGCTCGCCCTGCGGGTCGTCGAGCTGCGCCGGCTGACGTCGGCGCGGCAGGAACGCCGCCGGGATGATCGTGAGCACGACCAGCGCGAACGCGACCCAGAACGTGCTCGCGAACGACTTGGCGGCGAAGTCCAACCCGCGCTCGATGATCGACGGGTCCACCGGCATCTGCTGGAGCAGCTCCGGCCGCTGCTGGGAGGCGATGGCCAGCCCGGCTTCGGTGATCGGCTTGCCGCTCTCGTCCACCAGCCCGGGGATCGGCCGGGAGCCGTTGAGCTCGTTGGTGAGGATCACCGACATCACGGCTGCGCCGACCGAACCGCCGATCTGCTGGAGGATGTTGACCAGCGTCGAACCGCGGGCCACCTCCTGTGCCTGCAACGTCCGCAGCGCCGACGTCATGATCGGCATCATCGTGCCGCCCATGCCCAGACCCATCACGAACAGCGAACCGCCGAGCAGCCAGTACGAGGTCTGCGGGTCGACCTGGGTGAAGCCGAAGAACCCGACGACGATGAGCCCCAGCGCGAACGGGACGGTACGCCCGATCGGCACCCGGTCGGCCAACGTGCCGGCGATCGGCATCGTGATCATCGCGCCGATGCCCTGCGGGGCCATCAGCAGGCCGGCGGCCAGCGTCGACTCACCGCGCACCTGCAGGAAGTAGCTCGGGAACAGCAGGCCGGCGCCCATGAACGCGATGATGAACACGAACATCGTCACTGACGCGATGGTCAGACTGCGGTTGCGGAACAGCCGCAGGTCGAGCAGCGGGTGCCGGGGCTTGAACGAGTAGAGCACGAACGCCACCACCAGCGCGCCGCCGACCAGCATCGGGGCCCAGACCTTGGCCTCGGCGAAGGTGCCCGCCTCCGGCAGGGACGAGACGCCGTAGAGGAACAGCGCGAGACCCGGCGAGAGCATGAGCATGCCGACGAAATCGAACGACTCGGACGGCTCGGGCGCGTCCTTCGGCAGCGCGAACTGCGCGTAGATAAGGGCGATCAGGCCGATCGGCAGGTTGATCAAGAAGATCCAGTGCCAGCTCGCGGTGTCGATCAGCCAACCACCGAGGATCGGGCCGCCGATCGGCCCCAGAAGCATCGGGATGCCGAGGACGGCCATCAACCGACCGATCCGGTGCGGACCGGCCGCCCGGGTCATGATGGTCATGCCCAGCGGCATGAGCATGCCGCCACCCAGGCCCTGGAGGACCCGGTAACCGATCAGCTCGCCGATCGTGTCGGCCATGGCGCAGAGCCCCGACCCGATCGTGAACAGGGTCAGCGCCACCATGTAGAGCCGCTTGGTGCCGAACCGGTCCGCCGCCCACCCGCTGAGCGGGATCACGGTGGCGAGCGCAAGGGTGTAGGCGGTCATGGTCCAGGCGACGCGGGCGTAGGACGCGTCGAACTCACTCTGGAATTTGGGCAGCGCCACGCTGACCACCGTCACGTCGAGGATCGACATGATCGCGCCAAGGACGACGACGCCCGCCACCTTGAGCACCGCGCCGTCGAGTTTGTCCGATGTCGCGAGAGATTGCTGTGTCACTAACTCTCCTGAAGTCGATTGAGCCGGCCGACGGTGGGCGGTGGCGGCGATGCCGCGCCAACCGGGCGCGGGGCGCGACGTGCCAGGACGACGACGCGCGGAGGAAGACTAACCGCCCTCTGTGACGATTCGCCGCCGGATTTCGTGACGGACCGGCCGCGTATCCGATCGGCCGTGCGAACTGTGGCCGGACGTCGGGGTGGCAATCAGCCGGCAAAGAACTAGCTGCTGCCCCGGCTGGCGTCGAGGGCAGCCTGCTCCACTCGCCGACGGTGGTCCCGCCACCATGACTCGTCCACGGGGGGCAGGTTGTCGTGCCTGGGCAGCAGCCCGGCCGCGCCGTCGATGAGTTCGCGCACGATGTCAGCGTGGCCGGCGTGCCGCTGGGTTTCCGCGATGACGTGGACCAGGACGTGGTGCAACGTGACCGCCGCATCGCCCCACCACGGCACGTGGCCTACGTCGTGCAGTGCGAGGGCTTCGATGGTGGTGTCGGCGTGGGCGATCGCGCGCTCGTACAGCGCCACGATCTCCTCGCGGGTCTCATCCGCACTCGCCCACATGTCGGCATTGGTCTCCGCCCCGTCACCGACATACGGCAGTTCCTGCTCGAACGGGCGGCCGAACACGACGCCGAAGTAGAGGATCTCCATGGTCGCCGAGTGCTTCACCAGACCGAGCAGGTTGGTAGCGGTCGGGGTCAACGGACGCCGAATATCGTATTCGCCGAGCCCGTCGAGCTTCCACAGCAGCGACTCACGGCCGCCCTTCAAGTAACTGAGCAGGTCCGCCTTCATCGCGGCACTATGACATCCGGTCGGGTGTCGGCGTTGCCCCGAGCAGTCCGCGAAGCTCCCGATCGGCAGGACACGCCACCCAGCCACGCCGGTGCTGGGGCTCGCCCAACCCGACCTGCGGGGCCCCAGCCAGGGATCGCCGAACCGTGGATGAACCGCACCTGGTTGGGGTTCGGCAGCGGTGCGACGGTCGGTCCATGACACCTTCCACCTACACCGTTGCCGGCCACTGGATCGGTGGCGAGACCGTCACCGGCTCCGCCGGCACCCTTCCCGTCGTGAACCCGGCCACCGGCGAGGTCGTCGCCGAGACCCCGGCCGGCACCGCCGCCGACGTCGACCGCGCCGTCGCTGTCGCCCGAGCCGCCTTCCCGGCCTGGTCGGCGACCACCCCGCGGCACCGGGCAGACGTGCTGCGCCGCCTCGGTGCCGGCCTCGCCGCCCGCACGGAGGAGATCGCCCAGGCGATCACCGCCGAGATGGGCTCTCCGATCGGCATGTCCCGGACCGCCCAGGTCGCGTTCCCGGCCGCCGTGGTCGAGTCCATCGCCGGCCTGGCCGACGACTTCACCTGGACCGAGGAGGTCGGCAACTCGCTCATCGTCCGCGAGCCGATCGGCGTGGTCGGCGCGATCACGCCGTGGAACTTTCCGCTTCAGCAGATCGTCTCCAAGCTGGCACCGGCTCTGCTCGCCGGCAACACGATGGTCTTCAAGCCGTCCGAGAACGCCCCGCTGACCGCGCGCATCCTCGCCGAGGTCGCCGCCGAGGCCGGCGTACCGGCGGGTGTCTTCAACGTGGTCTACGGCACCGGCGCGACCGTCGGCGAGGCGATCTCCGCCCACCCGGACATCGACATGATCTCCTTCACCGGCTCCACCCGGGCAGGACAGCGGATCTCCGCAGTGGCCGCGGCGACCGTCAAGCGGGTCGCGCTGGAGCTGGGCGGCAAGGGCGCGAACATCATCCTCGACGACGCCGACCTGCCCACCGCTGTCGAGCGGGGCGTGATGATGGCGTTCAGCAACGGCGGTCAGGTCTGCGGCGCATGGCCACGGATGCTGGTGCCCGCCTCGCGTCAGGACGAGGTCGTGACGTTGGCCGTCGAGGCCGCGAAGCAGTACACCGTCGGCGACCCTGGCGACGAGGCCACCCGGATCGGCCCGATGGCGTCCGAGGCCCACCGGCAGAAGGTCGTCGGCTACATCGAGCGGGGTACCACCGACGGCGCTCGGCTCGTGTTCGGCGGCCCACAGCGGCCCGAGGGGCTGACCGTCGGGGCCTACGTCCAGCCGACGATCTTCGCTGACGTCGATCCGGCCTCCGCGATCGCCCAGGAGGAGATCTTCGGCCCGGTGCTGACGATCATCCCCTACGCCGACGAGGAGGAGGCCGTTGCCATCGCCAACGGCACGCTGTACGGCCTGACCAGCGGCGTCTTCGGTGAGCCGGAGCACGCGCTGGCGATCGCCCGGCGGCTGCGCGTGGGCCAGGTCGACGTGAACGCCGGCCACTGGAATCCGCTCGCCCCCTTCGGCGGCTACAAGCACTCCGGCAACGGCCGCGAGTTCGGCCGCTTGGGGCTGGAGGAGTTCCTGGAGACCAAGTCCATCCAACGCTGACCGCCCCAGACGGACCCACACCTGTCGGTCGAAATCGGGACCCGGACACCCGCCCCGCCCCGCCCCGCCCCGCCCCGCCCCAAGATCGCGCTGGATCGTGGATGTAGTGGCCTCGATCGCCCCGCACACCACTACAACCAGAATGTAGTGCGATCTTGAACGCGGGCGCGGGCGCAGGGCGCGGGGCGGGAGTGCGATCTCGGGGTGGGGTGGAACACCGGGGCGGGGCTGGTCTGTTGCACTCGATGTGCCTGTCGATTCGCCGGCACCCACCGATCGGAGACACCCGTGGACCGCGCCCAACTCGCGAGCTTCCTGCGTACCCGCCGGGAGGCCCTGAAGCCCGAGGACGTGGGGTTGCCCCGGGGCCCTCGTCGGCGCACCGGAGGGCTGCGGCGTGAGGAAGTCGCCACGTTGAGCGGGATGTCCACCGACTACTACAGCCGGTTGGAGCAGCAGCGCGGGCCGCACCCATCGGAGCAGATGCTCGCCGCCCTGGCCCGGGGCCTGCGGCTCTCCCTCGCCGAACGGGACCACCTGTTCCAGCTCGCCGGTCACGCCGTTCCGCGCCGCGCGGTGCGGGCCGACCACGTGAACCCGGGAATGATGCGCATCCTCGACCGGATGCACGACACCCCGGCCCAGGTGGTGAACCACCTCGGCGAGACCCTGGCGCAGACCGCGCCGGCCGTCGCCCTGCTCGGTGACGAGACCCGGTACACCGGGTTGGCGCGCAGCGCGCACTACCGCTGGTTCACCGACCCGACGGCACGGCAGCTGCACCCGGCGCAGGATCACCAGACACAGAGTCGCCTGCTCGTGGCGCACCTGCACGCGGCGTACACCCGTGACGGGCGCGGCTCACGGGCCGCCGCGCTCGTCGACGACCTGCTGGCCAGGAGTCCGGAGTTCGCGCAGCTCTGGCGGGAGCACCCGGTGCCCGCCGGCTACTGCCCGCCCAAGCACTTCGTGCACCCGGAGGTCGGGGCGTTGGAGCTGCACTGCCAGACGCTCGTGGATCCCGACCAGTCACAGACACTGTTGGTCTTCACTGCCGTACCCGGGTCGCCGAGCGACGAGAAGCTGCGCCTGCTCGCCGTCATCGGCGGCCAGCTCGTCTGACCGCGATCGGCTCGGGCGGGGGTAGCGGGCCGGGCTGACCCCCAGGTAGCGCCGAAAGTGGCGGGTCAGGTGCGCCTGATCGAAGAACCCGGCCGCGACGGCGGTCTCGGCGGGCCGCTGCCCGGCGAGGAGCAGGCGACGGGCCAGCTCGACCCGGCGGCCGGTCAGGTACGTGTGCGGTGGCACGCCGTGCGCCTGGGTGAACGCCCGGACCAGGTGGGTCGGGTGGGCGTGCAGCAGCTCCGCGGCCTCCCGAAGGGTGACGCCCTCGACGGTCCGGGCGTCCAGCAGCTCCCGTAGGCGCACCGCGAGGCCGTGTCCGGCCGGCTGGACACCGACCGGGCAGCGCTGGCGGAGCTGGCGGCGGAGCCGGTCCAGGATGAACGCGAGCCGGCTCTCGGCCTCGAACTCGTCGCCGGGTGTGGCGAGCGCCTGATGCAGGTGGTGGACCCGGTCGCGCAGCCGCGGATCGGCCAGGTCCGGCTCGTCGACGGCCCGCCCGACCAGCTCGGCGTCGAGCGTCGAGGTGTCGAGGTACAGGACCCGCTTGCGGAAGCCGTCGGGTGTGGCGGATCTGCCGTCGTGCGGCACGTACGGCGGCAGGAGGGTGACCGACGTGCGCAGCGCGCCGTGCCGGTGCCGGTCCAGGTCGAAGCGGACCGCGCCGTCGTCGACGATCAACAGCGTCCACACCTCGTGGATGTGCCGGGGGTAGGCGTGGTCGACGAAATGGGCGTGGAAGACCTCGGCGACCCCGGCTACCGCGGGTCGCCACGCGCTGACGTGCGAGCCCGCCGGGCGGGTGGCCACGCTAAGAACGTACAAGACCGGTAGGTGTTCGGGCGGGCAGGCTCGACGCCATGACCGAACCGATCCGCTTTCCCACCAAGATCGCCGTGCTGCTCCGCAACGACCTGGCGGGCTGGCAACGGCTGAACGTCACCGCCTTCCTGGTCAGCGGCATCGCGAGCACGCTGCCGGAGCTGGTCGGCGAGGAGTACCGCGACGCGGACGGCACCGGTTACCTGCCGATGTTCGGTCAGCCGGTGCTGGTCTTCGCCGGGGACCGGGCGACGTTGGTCGGCGCGCACTCGCGCGGGCTCGCTCGTGGCCTGCGGCTGGCGATCTTCACCTCCGAGCTGTTCGCCACCGGCAACGACCGGGACAACCGGGCCGCCGTCCAGGCGGTCGGACGGGAGAAGCTCGACCTGGTGGGACTGGCGTTGCACGCGCCGCGCAACGTGGTGGACAAGGTACTCAAGGGTGCGTCCATGCACCCGTAACGGCATCCGTGGCGACGAAGACATTGATATCGGCCTGTATGACTGTAATGATTAACACACTTTACAGTTGTTTCGCCGCCCCGGAAGGACCCCCACATGGCGCGACGATCGGCCGGGCTCACGCCCCGCCACCCCCGCATCAGACTGATCTCCGCGCTCGCCGCGGCCCTGCTCGCCGTACCGACCGGTCTGGTCGTCGGCGCATCGTCCGCCGTGGCGGCCGCGACGGGCACCATCACCGGGTACGGCGGCAAGTGCGTCGACGTGGCCGCCGCGAGTTCGGCCAACAACACCGCAGTCCAGCTCTTCACCTGCAACGGCTCCACCGCGCAACAGTGGACGGTTGGCGACGACGGCACGATCCGGGCGCTGGGCAAGTGCCTGGACATCGCCGCCGCCAGCACCGCCAACGGCGCCCGGGTGCAGATCTACGACTGCAACGGCACCGGGGCGCAGCAGTGGTCGGCCAACGCCGGGCAACTGGTCAACCCGACCTCGGGCAAGTGCCTCGACGCGACCGGCCAGAGTTCCGCCGACGGCACCCCGCTGCAGATCTGGAGCTGCACCGGCACCGCCAACCAGACCTGGACGCTGCCCACCGGCGGCGGCACCACACCACCCCCGTCCGGCGGTTTCACGCATCCCGGTGTGCTGGTCAGCCGGGGTCAACTCGACTTCGTCCGCGGCCGGGTGCAGGCCGGCGCGCAGCCGTGGGCGTCGGCCTACAGCCAGATGATGGGCAGCCGGTACGCCTCCCTGTCGCGCACCCCGGCGCCCCGCTCGGTGGTCGAGTGTGGTTCCTACTCCAACCCGAACAACGGCTGCACCGACGAGCGGGAGGACGCGATCGCGGCGTACACCGACGCGCTCGCCTGGTACGTCACCGGGGACGCCCGGTACGCGCAGAAGTCGATCCAGATCATGGATGCCTGGTCGGCGACGATCACCGCACACACCGGCAGCAACGGCCCGTTGCAGACCGGCTGGGCCGCCTCGGTCTGGCCCCGGGCGGCCGAGATCATCAAGTACACGTACACGAGTTGGCCCAACGCCAACCGCTTCGCCACCATGCTGCGCAACGTCTACCTGCCGGTGGTGCGCAACGGCTCGAACAGCAACGGCAACTGGGAACTGACCATGATGGAGGCCGCAGTCGGCATCGCCGTCTTCCTGGACGACCGGAGCGCCTACGACGCGGCGGTCACCCGCTTCCTCAACCGCACCCGGGCCTTCATCTACCTGCCCAGCGACGGCGCGTTGCCGTACACGATGCCCGGCAGCGGCCTGGACACCAGCGCGGAGATCATCGGCTACTGGCAGGGCCAGTCCACCTTCGTCGCCGGCCTCGCCCAGGAGACCTGCCGCGACTTCGTTCACACCGGCTACGGGATCTCCGCCATCTCGCACGTCGCGGAGACCTCCCGAATCCAGGGACGGGACCTGTACCCGCAGGTCGGTGAGCGGCTGCGCCAGGCGCTGGGCTTCCACTCGCGCTACCAGCTCGGCGAGGCGCCACCCTCCTGGCTCTGCGGTGGCAGCCTCACCCGGGGCCTCGGGCCGATCACCGAGGTCGGCTTCAACGCGATGAGCACCCGGTTGGGCAACGTCATGACCAACACCCAGACCCTCACGTTGCAACAACGTCCGGCCGGGACGAACAACCTCTTCGTCGCCTGGGAGACGCTGACCCACGCCAACAACCCCAACTGACCAGGTCGTCGGGGGGGGGGGGGGGGGGGGGGGGGGGGCGCCCCCCCCCCCCCCCCCCCCCCCGAACCCCCCCCCCCCCCCCCCCCCCCCCCCCCCCCCCGCCCCCCCGCCCCCCCCCCCCCCCCCCCCCCCCCCCGCCCCCCCCCCCCGCCCCCCCCCCCCCCCCACCCCCCCCCCCCCCCCGGGGGGGGGGGGGGGGCCCGCCCCCGCCCCCCCCCCCCCCCACGACGGTGCTCAGTTCTCGGCCCCCAGCGCCTCCACCGGGCTGACCCGCGACGCCCGACGGGCCGGCAGCACCCCGGCCAGCGCGGTCAGCCCGACCAGCACCACGAAGAGCCCGGCCAGCGGCAGCAGTGGCGCGATCAGCGGCGCCTCGATCCCGAGGGTCTGGACGGCCAACCAGGCGTACGGGATGCCGAGCACCAGGCCGATGGTCGCGCCGATCACCCCGTACAGGCCCGACTCGACGGTCAGCATGGTGCGCAGACCGGTCCGGGACAGCCCGATCGCCCTGAGCAGACCGGACTCGCGGACCCGCTCCACCACCGACAGCGCTGTCGTGGAGCCCACGCCGACGACAGCGATCAGCACGGTCAGGCTGACCAGACCCACCGCGATCCAGACCAGGGTGCGCACCAACGCGTCGTTGCGGTCCCGTTCGTCGGCGAGCACCGCGAGGCCCACCCCGTCGCTGCCGCCGATCGCCTGCCGCAGCGCCCGCACCCCGGCGGTGCGACCGTCCTCGCCGGCCCCGGCCGCGTCGGCCAGCAGACCGGTGTACGCGGCTGGCACACCGAGCCGGTCCAGGTCCGCCGGGTCGGCGAGGATGCCCGCGTGCAGCGGACCGTCACCGGGCAGGACCGCTGCCACCCGCACGTCGACCCGGCCGGTGGCGACGGCGAGCGTGACCGTGTCGCCGGCCCGCAGACCCGCGTCCCGCGCGACCCAGCTGTTGACCACGATCCGGCCGGGGCCACGATCGGTCAGGGCGCCCTGGGCCACGTCCAGGGCCTTGGTGCTCGGCAACGCGGCCAGGTCCAGGTCGCTGGTCGGATAGCCGGCCTCGACGTCGCCGAGCTTGTCCGCGCCGCGCAGCAGCCGGGCGTCGTCGACCCTCCGGTACGGCACCACCCGGGCCAGCGCGCCGCGCGCCGCCTCGGCCCGGGTCACCACGGCCGGCGGCAGGGTCCCACCGTTGGTCGTGATCTCGAAGTCGGTCGGAGCCGACAGCGCCATCTCGCGGTCGGCGAGGATCTGCAACGACGCGCCGCCGATGACCACCCCGGAGATCAGGGTCACGCCGAGGGCGACCACGACGGAGACCGCAGCGGCGCGGCGTGGGGCACCGCCGATCCCGCCGACCGACATCCGCCCGATCGGCCCGAGCTGGCGCAGCGGCCAACCCACCACGGCCAGCACCGGGCGCACCAGCAGCGGGCCGAGGGCCACCAGCGCGAAGAACGCCAACGTGCCGGACCCGATCAGCAGGAGCAGTGGCATCGACGCGTCGTAGTTCGACTGCTCCGGCTTCGGCAACCGGCTGATCGTCCCGACCGCCGCCAGGATCGCGCCGACGGCCAGGAGCAGCCCGAAGGCCAGACGCAGCACGCCGATGCCGCGGCGGCCGGCGGTGGTGCTCGCCGACCGTAGGGCCTCCAGCGGGGAGACCCGGGCGGCGGAGAGCGCCGGTGCCAGCACGGCCAGCACGGTGATCACGACAGCGCCGATCACCACCGTGACCGCCGCCACCAGCGGCAGTCCCGGCGTGGAGACCTGGTGGCCGGCGGCGCGCAGGACCGGCGGCAGCGCGTACCCGAGGGTGAGTGCGGCAGCGACCCCGACGACGCCGGCGACCAGCCCGGTCAGGGCGCCCTCGGCGGTGAGGGCCCCCACCAGGGTGGCCCGACTCGCGCCGACCGCCCGCAGCAGCGCGAGCTGCCGCATCCGCTGGGCGAAGACGATGCGGAAGGTCGAGGTGACCACCAGCGCGGCGGCGGCGACCGCGATGGAGACGAACATGCCGACCAGGATGAAGAGTTTCCCGACCTGCTCGGCCACCGCGTTGGCCTCGGCGTCGCGTACCTCGGCACCGGAGCGGATCGGCTGGGCGGCGACCACGGCGGTCACCCGTAGGCGGACCGCGTCGGCTTCGGTGCCGGGCGTCACCCGCACGTCCACGCGATCCACTGCCGTCAGTCGCGCCCAGCCGATCACGGCGCTCTCCGGGGCGTACGCGTCGTAGCCGGCGTCGGCGGTGGTCTCCACCATGGCGGTCACGGTGAGCGGAGCGGGCGCGCTGAGTTCGCCGCCGGTAGCGCTGGTGGTGGTGCCGACCGACAGCCCGAGCCGCTCGGCGGTGCGCGGGGTGATCGCGATCTGGCCCGGGGCGTCGGGATACCTGCCCTCGACGACCCGGACCGTGCTCAGCGGGCCGGCGCCCGGATCGGACTGCAGGTTGAGGTATCCCTCGCCGATCGAGACGCCGGTGGCGACCCGGGCGACCGCCTCGGCAACCCCGGGCACGGCCCGGATCTGCTGCACGTCCCGCACTGTGGGTGGCGGCACGTCGACGCTGCCGATCACCAGGTCGGTGACGGCCGGGGTGCCGCTGAGGTTGTCCCGCACTGTCCGTTCGGTGATCTGTTGCACCAGCACGGTGCCGAAGACGACGAACGACGCGACCAGGATCGCCAGGCCGGTCAGGATCAGCCGGCCGGGCCGTCGGGCCGCGGCGGTCGTCTGGGTACGCAGCACTGCCGCCCTCATCGGCGGGCCGCCAGGTCACGCAGGGCGTCGGTGACCGACACCTGGTTCGGCTTGTCGATCTCACCGGCCAGCCGCCCGTCGGCGAGCAGCACCACCCGGTCGGCGTACGCGGCGGCGATCGGGTCGTGGGTGACCATGACGACAGTCTGGCCGAGGTCGCGTACCGAGTCGCGCAGGATGGTGAGCACCTCCGCGCCGGAGCGGGAGTCGAGGTTGCCGGTCGGTTCGTCGGCGAATACCACCTCGGGGCGCGCCACGAGCGCCCGGGCGAGCGCGACCCGCTGCTGCTGACCGCCGGACAGCTCGCTGGGCCGGTGGTTCAGGCGGTCGCCGAGGCCCAGCATCCGCACCAGGTGCGCGAGGAGTTCGGCGTCGGGCTGCCGACCGGCGAGGTCCAGCGGCAGGGTGATGTTCTGTGCGGCGGTGAGCTGTGGCAGCAGGTTGAAGGACTGGAAGACGAACCCGATCCGTTCCCGGCGTACCCGGGTCAGCGTCCGGTCCGACTGGCCGGTCAGCTCCGTGCCGCCGAGCAGGACGCGACCGGAGGTGGCCGTGTCGAGGCCGGCGAGGCAGTGCATCAGGGTCGACTTGCCGGATCCGGACGCGCCCATGATGGCGGTGAACTCGGCCCGGCCGAAGCCGACCGAGACCCCGTCCAGGGCACGGACGGCCGTGTCGCCGCTGCCGTACACCTTCACCAGGTCGACCGCGGCTACCGCGGCGTGGCTGGTCTCCGGCGGGGCGTGGGTTGTCATCGTTCCTCCAGTGGCTGCGTGGTGACCGGGAAAGCCTCGCCGCGACCGGCGGGCGGGCGCATCGGCCCGGGGCCGGGTATCGCCGGTGCGGGGTCTGCCTTTTGGCCGATCCGACACCTCCGTCCGGCTGGCTACGCTGGGTCACCATGAGCACGCCGGATCTTCGACGATGGTGGGTACGCCTGGCCCAGACCGCCGGGCTGGTGGCCATGGGGCTGCTCGCCCTCTTCGACCTGCGGTACAGCTCGCCCACGAGCCTGGCCGCCCTGCTGCTTCTGCTGGTACGGGTGGGGCTGGCGGTGGCGACGGTCCCGCTCTGGCTGCCGGTGCACCGACCGGGCTCCCGCCGGCTGCCGTTGGCCGCGCTGATACTCGCCTCGGCGTCACTGGTCGTGACCGCGGCGATCGTGATCATTCCCGACGGCCGCTACGGGCTCGGTGGCGGCAGCTGGGGGCTCGCCGAGTCTGCCGGGCTGATCGGAGTGGTCTTCGTGGTGACGCGCTGGGGCGCGCCCCGACTCGCCCCGGCGGCGGCGGTGGTCGCCGGGCTCGCCGTCGCCGCGCTGCCGCTGCGTTCCGGCGCCGACAGCCTCCTGGTGATCTTCGGTCTGCTTCAGGTGATCGCCGCTGCCGGCGCCGCCGGGGTGGGGCTCTACCTCCGCGTCGTGGCCGCCGGCCGGGAGCGGGCCATCGCCCTGGTACGGGCCGAGCAGCGTGCGGAGTTCGCCCGGGACCTGCACGACTTCATCGCCCACCACGTCACCGGCATCGTGGTGCAGGCACAGGGCGCCCGGTTCGTCGCCGAGCAGGACCCGCAGCGGGTGATCGTCGCCCTGGAGCAGATCGAGCGGGCCGGCGCGGAGACGATGGCCTCGATGCGGCGGATGGTCGGCATCCTGCGCAACCCCGACGCCCCGCCGGACGCGCCGCTGGCGCCACTGGCCGGGGTGACCGAGCTGGAACCGCTGCTGACCGGGTTCAACGGCGCGGCGAACGCGCCGGCACGACTGCACGTCGACGGCGACCTGAACGGACTGCCGGTGGAGGTCTCGACGTCCGCGTACCGGGTGGTGATGGAGGGGCTGACCAACACCCGCCAGCACGCGCCGGACGCGCGGTCCGTGGCCGTGGCCGTGCGGCGTACCCCTGACTGGTTGCTGGTCCGGGTCGCCGACGACGGCGCGTCGCCGCGAACCGCTCCGGCCCGGGGGCACGGCTTCGGCCTGATCGGCCTCACCGAGCGGGTACGCGCCCTCGGCGGCACGATCACCGCCGGGCCCGGCGTCGCCGGTGGCTGGGTGCTCGACGCGGCGTTCCCGCTCCACGTGGCGGTGGCCCGGTGATCCGGGTGCTGATCGCCGATGACCAGGCCATGGTCCGGACCGGCTTCGGCATGATCATTGGCGCCCAGTCGGACATGGAGGTGGTCGGCGAGGCCGCAGACGGCGTCCAGGCCGTCGAGCTGGCCCGACGACTGCGCCCGGACGTGGTGCTGCTGGACATCCGGATGCCCCGCCTCGACGGTCTGGAGGCACTGCGGCTGCTCGCGGGGCCGGGCGTCGCCGACCCGATCCGGGTGGTCGTCGTGACGACCTTCGACCTCGACGAGTACGTGCACACGGCGCTCTCCAACGGCGCGTGCGGCTTCCTGCTCAAGGACTCCGGCCCGGCCCTGCTGGTGGAGGCCGTCCGCGCGGCCGTGTCCGGAGACGCGCTGATCAGCCCTTCGATCACGGTACGGCTGTTGGAGCACCTCAGCTCGCCGGCCCCGGCGCGCGACGACGGCGGCCTGTCGCCACGGGAACTCGACGTCGTGAAGCTCGTCGCCCGGGGCCTGACCAACGCCGAGATCGCCACCCAGCTCTTCATCGCCGTGGGCACGGTCAAGACCCACCTGGCGAGCGTGCAGATGAAACTCACTGCCCGCAACCGGGTCGAGATCGCCGCCTGGGCCTGGGAACGTCGCCTCGTCGGCTAGGGCCGGGTTGTCGTGGCCGGTGGCCGGGCCAGCGATGTCGCAAACGATTCAGCTCCAAAGGCCGCGACCGGCACACCCTCCACCTGCCGCAGTCGAATCCTCGCGCCGATGTCGGCGTCCGAACCCGTCGGGGCGTCCGCCACAACACGCTGAACGGCGGCCTCTGCACGGTGGCAGACGAATAACGCTCGACTCCGGGGTCTGGCGTGCGCCGCGACATCTTGCGACGCTAACGCCTGTGTATGACTACGACCTGTTGGTGCTGGGCTCCGGGCCCAGCGGTCAGAAGGCCGCGATCGCCGCCGCCAAACTCGGCAGGCGGGTCGCCATCGTGGACCGCCGCGACATGATCGGTGGGGTGTGCATCAACACCGGCACCGTGCCCTCCAAGACCCTGCGCGAGGCCGTGCTCTACCTGACCGGCCTGAGCCAGCGCGACCTGTACGGCAGCAGCTACCGGGTCAAGGAGGACATCACCGTCAGCGACCTGGCGGCCCGGACCCAGCACGTCATCACCCGGCAGACCGACGTCATCCGCAACCAACTGTCCCGCAACCGCGTCACGATGATCACCGGCACCGGGCGTTTCGCCGACGCGCACTCGATCTGGGTCGACGGCGGCTCCGGCCGCGAGTCCAAGGTGACCTTCGACAAGAGCGTCATCGCCGCCGGCACCCGCCCGGCCCGCCCGGACAGCGTCGACTTCGACGACCGGACGATCGTGGACTCCGACGGCGTCATCAACCTCCAGGCCGTACCCCGCAGCATGGTCGTGGTCGGCGCCGGCGTTATCGGCATGGAGTACGCCTCGATGTTCGCCGCGCTCGGCACCAAGGTGACTGTGGTGGAACGCCGCGACCGGATGCTGGATTTCTGCGACGACGAGATCGTCGAGTCACTCAAGTACCACCTGCGCGACCTGTCCGTGGCGTTCCGCTTCGGCGAGGAGGTCGCCGCCGTGGAGAAGCACCAGACGGCGGCGCTGTGCATCCTCAAGAGCGGCAAGAAGATCGTCGCCGACACGGTGATGTACTCGGCCGGCCGGCAGGGCCAGACTGACGACCTGGCGCTGGAGGCGGCCGGGTTGGAGGCGGACCGACGCGGCCGGATCACCGTCGACGCCAACTACCGCACCGCGGTGGAGAACATCTACGCCGTCGGCGACGTGATCGGCTTTCCCGCGCTCGCGTCCACCTCGATGGAACAGGGTCGGCTGGCCGCGCAGCACGCCTGCGGCGAGCCGATCCGGGAGATGCACGGCCTGCAACCGATCGGCATCTACACGATTCCGGAGATCAGCTTCGTCGGGCAGACCGAGGCGCAGCTCACCGAAAGCTCGACACCGTTCGAGGTGGGCATCGCCCGGTACCGGGAGTTGGCACGGGGTCAGATCGTGGGCGACTCGTACGGCATGCTGAAGCTGCTCGTCTCCCCCGACGACGGTCGACTGCTCGGGGTGCACGTGTTCGGCACCGCCGCCACGGAGATCGTCCACATCGGTCAGGCGGTGATGGGCTGCGGGGGCACGATCAACTATCTCGTCGACGCGGTGTTCAACTACCCGACGCTGGCCGAGGCGTACAAGGTCGCCGCCCTGGACGCGTCCAACAAGATCCGCAACATCACCCGCATCGACGGCTAGCCTCCTGGTTGATCAAGAGGTTTCCGTCATCCGATCTGGCGTGGGTGACGCAAACCTCTTGATCAACGAGGGCAGGAGAGGGTGGGGCCGGTGCGGGGCCCTGCCCCCCCGCACCGGCCGGTGGGTGCGTCAGCCTGCGGAGCAGGTGGGGCTCAGGCTGCCGGCGGTGCCGTTGGCCTGGAACCCGAACTCGGTGGACTGCCCGGCACCGACCTGACCGTTGTAGGCGACGTTGGTCCAGTTCGTCGTGCCGGTGTTACCACTGCGGTTGGCGCTCCAGGCGTTGGTGACTGTGGCACCGGACGGCAGTCCGATCGACACCGTCCACCCGTTGAGCGCCGACGAGCCAGCGGTCACCCGTACGTTCGCCACGAAGCCACCGTTCCACTGGTTCACCGACACCGTGGCGGTGCAGCCACCCGTGCCCGGCGGCGGCGTGGTGGGCGGGTCGGTCGGCGGGTCGGTGGGCGGGTCGGTCGGCGGGTCCGTGGGCGTGGTGCCGTTGTTCAGCGCGGCGAGAACAGCGTCGTACGCGGGCTTCTTCGAGCCGTTGCTGTTGAACAGCAGCGGGGTCTGCGAAGCCCGCCACGAGTCACTGTCGCGGATGCCCCACACCGTGATGCCGTTGCAGCGGGCAACGGCCAGGCAGTCCTCGACGACGCTGCGGTACGTGTTCGCCGAAGCGCCCTGGATGTCCAGCTCGGTGATCTGCACGTCCACACCGAGCGCAGCGAAGCTCGACAGGGTGGTGCGGTAGTTGCTCACGTACGGTGAGTCGTTGTTGAAGTGCGACTGGAACCCGACGCAGTCGATCGGCACGCCACGGGCCTTGAAGTCGCGCACCATGTTGTAGACGCCCTGGGTCTTGGCGTGCGTCCAGTTGTCGGTGTTGTAGTCGTTGTAGCAGAGCTTCGCGCCCGGGTCCGCGGCACGCGCCGCCCGGAACGCCGCCTCGATCCAGTCGTTGCCGGTGCGCTGGAGGTTGGAGTCGCGACGGCCTCCGGAGCTGCCGTCGGCGAACGCCTCGTTCACCACGTCCCACGCCACGACCTTGCCACGGAAGTAGGTGGCCACCTGCGTGACGTGGTTGAGCATCGCCTGCCGCAGCGCGGTGCCGCTCATGCTCTCCATCCAGCCAGGCTGCTGCGAATGCCATGCCAGGGTGTGACCCCGCACGCTCATCCCGCGGCTGCGGGCGTGGTTGACGATCTGGTCCGCCGCCCCGTAGCTGAACTGGTTCTGCTGCGGCTCGGTGGCGTTCATCTTCATTTCGTTCTCGGCGGTCACCATGTTGAACTCACGGTTCAAAATCGTGGTGTACGCGCTGTCGGAGAGCTTGAAGCCGGCCACCGCCGTACCGAAGTAGCGACCCTTTTCGGCGGCGGACGCGCCGAGCGTCGTCCCGGCGGAGGCGGGCGCCGTCGCGAACAGCGCCATGCCGGCGGCGAGGGCACCCGCGCCGGCCAGCGCGACGGCGGCTCTGGATGCCGCCTTCCATCTCGGACTTCTCATCGTGTGACTCCTTTGAGGGTGGTGGGGTGGGAAGGGGAGATCAGGACACCGAACAGGCGGCACCGTTGAGCGCGAACGAGGTGGGCTTGCCGGTGCCGCCCTCGTGCGTGGCCTGGAAGCCGATCTCGACCGACGCGTTCGGGGCGATGGTGTTGTTGTAGGAGACGTTGCGGGCGGTCACCGCGCCGCTCACCGGGGCGTACTGGGCGTTCCAGCCGCTGGTGATGCGCTGTCCGCTGGGCAGCGTGAAGGTCAGCGCCCAGCCGTTCACGGCGGTGGCACCGGTGTTGGTGATGACCACGCTCGCGGTGAAGCCGCTGTTCCAGGCGTTGACCGTGTAGCCGACCCGGCAGGCGCCGTCGGTCGGCGGCGGCGTGGTCGGGGGCGGAGTCGTCGGCGGCGGAGTCGTCGGCGGCGGGGTGGTCGGGGGCGGGGTGGTCGGCGGCGCGGTGCCGTCCAGCCCGAAGAAGCGGATCACCTGCGCGGCGTCGACCGGCAGGTTGTGCGTGACACCCTGCATGCTGATCGCCTCGACCGGCGCCATCGGGCCGCTGCTGCCGTAGCGGGTGCGGGTGTGGCCGGACTGCGGGGAGTCGGTGTACGTCGGGGTCTGGCTCAGCCCGTGCACGTTGGTCCACTGCTTGACCTGCTCGCCGAAGTTCGGATAGCGCAGCGTCTCGTCGTTGGTGCCGTGCCAGATCTGCATCCGGGGTCGCTGGCCGGTGTAGCCGGGGTACGCCTCCCGGACCAGGTCACCCCACTGCTGCGCGGTCCGGATGAGTTGCCCGTTGGCGCACTGGCTGTTCCACTCCGAGGTGCCGCCGGTGGCGAAGCAGGCGAACGGCACCCCGGCGAACGAGGCGCCCGCCGCGAACACGTCCGGGTAGACGCCCAGCATGACGTTGGTCATCATCGCGCCGGACGAGGTCCCGGTGGCGAAGATCCGCGCGGGGTCGGCGGAGTAGCGCTGCTTCACGTAGTCGACCATCGACATGAGCCCGACCGGGTCGCTGCCGCCGCCACGGCGCAACGCCTGCGGTGAGTAGACGTCCCAGCACTTGCTGCTGCGGGTTGCCGACGGGTAGATCACGATGAACCCGTACCGGTCCGCGAGGGAGGCGTACTGGGTGCCCGAGTGGAACGCGGGGCCCGTCCCGGTGCAGTAGTGCATGGCCAGGAGGATCGCCGGTCGGGTCGCCACCCGGTCCGGGACGTACAGGTGCATTTGTAGGTTGGTGGGGTTGGTGCCGAAGTTGGTCACCTGCGTGAGCGTCGCCGCCGACGCGGGAGCGGCGAACGTCAACGCGGCGGCGGCCAGTGTCACGGCCGCCATGACGACGCCAAGCATTCTCGTCTTCAGTGTCATCGTCGCGATCCTTTGCGGAAAAAGGCGCGTGGAAGGGGACTTAAGTCGAGGACTGCCCTTCGCCCGACCTTGACCGCGGCTCGCGTGACCATGTCAGCTTCAATCGAGCACACTCGATTGTCAAGACTTCCGGAAACCTTTCGCCGCAACGGTTCTGGCGGCCACCTGCGCGGCAATGGGCATCGACGGGCGTCTTCAGCGCCGGTGGGTGGCGATGAATTATCGGCACGTTTTCGGAACCTGCCAGGCCGCCGCTGGGCACACGGCACAACGGCGACCCGACCGGATGGCCCGGCCGCCCGCACCGCCGCTCAGTAGATGTCCCGCCCTCGCTCGTCGGGCACCCCGCACTTGCGGTAGAAGTACGTGTTGATCTGGTCGCGCCACTCGGTGGCGCAGCGCACCTGCTCGTCGAGGCGTTCGGCGACCCGCTCGTACACGCTCGGGTCGATCATCCCGGTCAGCGTCTGCCACCTGCGTCGCATCGCCGTCACCTCCTCGACCCCGGCGAAGTGGGTGTCGTAGATGTGCTGGATGACCGTCGAGCCGCTGTGCAGCACGTGCCCGTACGGCACGTGGTGGAAGAAGAGCAGCAGCTCGTCGGGGCAGGTCTCGGGTGACTCGTACACCTGCGCCCAGTACGGCGGGTACTGGCCGGCGAAGCCGGTGCCCGACGCTCGGCTGCGGTCCACGCCGACGCCGTCGCGGTCGGCGAAGTGGTAGGTGCCCCACCGGGTGTACTCGTACCCGTCGACGCCGGGGCCGTAGTGGTCGCCGGGGTTGACCATGAAACCGACACCCAGCGGGGCGGTGTAGCGCTCGTACGTGCGCCACGAGTCGTCCATGATCTCGTGCAGGATCCGCCGCACCAGCTCCGCGTCGGCGGTCGCCGACGGCGGAAAGGTCAACGTGATCCACTCGTCGAGGATCGCCGTCGGGTCCCGCCGAGGGTCCCAGGCCAGCCGGCCGAACGCGTACAGGTTGGCCTGCGCCAACGGATGCCCGGTCCAGAAGAGGTCGTCGCCGACGTTGGCGACGGCGACCATCCCGCCGCCCGCCGCCGACTCCCCCGTGACCACGTCGGCGATGGTCCGCCCATCCGGCCCCCAGGGAGCGAAGCCGAGCACCTCACTCCACCACGGGCCGAGGTGGCAGACGTGCCGCTGTTGGCCCGTGTACTCCTGAGTGACCTGCAACTCCACCGCCAGCCGGGTCGCCGGCATCGCGGCGAGCACCGGTGACACCGGCTCGCGCGGCTGGAAGTCCACCGGGCCGAACTTCACCTGGACGACCACGTTGGTGCGGAACCGCCCGTCGAGCGGGGCGAAGTGGTCGTATGCGGCCCGAGCCCGGTCGGTGGACCGGTCCCGCCAGTCCTGGTGGTGGTTGTAGACGAACGCCCGCCAGTGCACCACTCCCCCGTGCGGGGCGAGGGCCTCGGCCAGCAGGTTCGCCCCGTCGGCGTGGTCACGGCCATACGTGAACGGGCCGGGTTGCCCCTCCGAGTCGGCCTTCACCAGGTAGCCGCCGAAGTCCGGGATCCGGTCGTACACCCGTCTGGTGGTGCCGGCCCACCAGACGCGTACGTTCTCGTCCAAAGGGTCGGCGGTCGGCAGGCCACCGAGGAGCACCGGCGCGGCGAAGCTGACCGACAGGTGCACCCGGATGCCGTACGGGCGCAGCGCGTCCGCGATCTCGGCCACGTCCCCGATCCGTTCGGTGAGCAGCAGCGCCTCGGTACGGGCCACATTGACGTTGTTCACCGATATCGCGTTGATCCCACAGGAGGCCAGCAGCCGCCCGTACTCCCGCACCCGGGCCAGGTCGCCGCGCGGACGGCCGTCCTGCCAGAAGATCGAGCCGCCCGCGTACCCCCGTTCGACCTGGCCCATCACCGGGTGCACTGCCACGTTGTCCCAGTGGTTCAACATTCGTCGGCGCAGCGCCGGCCGGTGCCGCTCCGGGGGGCGGGCCGGGTCGAAGGCCGCCGCGCAGAGCCGGACCACGTGGAAGAGCCCGTACAGCAGGCCGGCGGGCGCGTCGGCCAGCACCGCCGTCACGTCGCCGGCCCGCGCCAACACGAAACCCTCGTCGCCGAGCGTCCCGCCGTCGCCCAGCTCGACCAGCGCCGCCTCGCCGGCGGCGCGGGCCGCCTCCACCGCCGGATTGGGCAGCTCGGCGGCGTCGCGCAGGGCGAGCACCAGGTCGACGTCGACGTCCCAGGACGGGGAGTGCCACACCCGTCCGCCGTATCGGGCGCAGGCGCGCGAGACCTCGTTGAGGACGGTGTCGACGAGCAGCCCCTCGCCGTGCAGGAGGATGCGACGCGCGCCGAGCGACCGGAACGCCTCCGGCGGCAGCCAGGCCGGGTGGACGCGCGGTTCGTCACCGTCCATCGGCTCCTCGACGAACATCAGCTGCTCCAACTCCACCGACTCTTCGGCGTTCACCGGTCCTCCTCCAACACGACAACCCCGTACGCCGGCAGTCGCAGGGCGCCGCCGGCCGCCGTACGGTCGCCGGTGAGCAGGTCGACGCCGCCGGTCCGGGCGGTCACCTCGACCGGCTCGGCGCGGTGGTTCAGCAGAAACAGCAGCCGCGACCCGTCCGCCGCGACCCGCACGGCGGATTCCAGGTCCGGCACGTCCGGGTAGGGCCCGAGCAGGTCGTGCCGGGCGAGCACCTGCCGAACCACCCAGGACACCCCGGCCTGGTCCAGCCCGGCGGCCACGTACCACCCGTCGCCGGCGCCGAAGGAGTTACGGGTCACCGCGGGGGTGCCCGCGTAGAAGTCGGCCTGGTACGTGCCGATGACCTGCGCGCCCTGCGGAATGACCAGCTCGAACAGCAGGCTCGCGTCGACGTCGACCTGATCCGCGCCGTCGCCGAGGCGGACCGTGTTGACCACCTCCGGGCCGCGGGCGTCCCACTCGTCGACCCGGACGCCCATGAGCTGACCGAGCGGGCCCGGCACGTCCATCAGGAACGCCTGGTCGTTCTCGTCCACCCGGCCGGACAGGTAGGTGGTCAGCACCGACCCGCCGCGCGTCGCCACCGCCTCCAGCCGCTGCGGCAGGTCACCCTTGAGCAGGTGCAGGGCCGGGGCCACGACCACGTCGTAGCCGGACAGGTCGGCGGTCACCGCGACGACGTCCAGGTCCACACCGGCGTCCCAGAGGGCCCGGTGGTACGCGAGCACGACCTGCTGGTAGCGGACCAGCCGGGACGGGCCGTCGGACACCTCCAACGCCCACCAGCTGTCCCAGTCGAACAGCAGCGCCACCCGGGCCGGGGTCCGCGCGCCCAGTGACGCCGGGCCGAGCCGTTCCAGTTCGGCGCCCAGCTCGGCGACCTCCCGGAACACCCGGGTGTCGGAGCGACCGGCGTGGCCGATGACGGCACCGTGGTACTTCTCGCTGGCCCCACGGGAGGCCCGCAGCTGGAAGAAGAGGACCGCGTCGGCGCCGTGCGCCACGGCCTGCCAGCTCCACAGCCGCATCAGACCGGGGCGCTTCAACGGGTTGACGTCGCGGCACGCGGTGAAGCTCGGGGTCTGTTCCATCAGCCAGAACGGCTGGCCGTCCTTGAGCCCGCGCATGAGGTCGTGGGTCAGCGCCATCCGGGCCGCCGACGTGTCGTCGGGCGGGTAGTTGTCCCAGGAGACGAAGTCCAGATGAGGTGCCCAGCGGTGGTAGTCGATCGGGCGGTACATGCCCATGAAGTTCGTGGTCACCGGCAGTGCCGGGCTGGACTCCCGGATGGCCGCCTTCTCGTCGCGGAAGTTCGTCAGCATCGCGTCGGAGGTGAACCGCAGGTAGTCCAGTGTGATGCCCGGGAACGCTGTGTGGTCCGGACCGCGCCAGTGCTCGGTCAGCGCCGAGGGCGGCTCGATCTCGTCCCAGTCGGTGAAGGTGTGCGACCAGAAGGTGGTGTACCAGGCCTCGTTCAGCTCGTCGAGGGTGCCGTAGCGGTGGCGCAGCCAGTTCCGGAAGCCGGCCGCGCACAGGGCGCAGTAGCAGGCGCCGCCGTACTCGTTGCCGACGTGCCAGGCGAGCACCGCCGGGGTGTCGGCGTAGCGACGGGCGACCCGGCGGGCCAGCTCCGTCGAGAGCCGGCGAAAGATCGGCGAGCTGGGGCAGGAGTTGTGTCGCTGACCGAAGCGATGCTTGCGGCCCTCGAAGTCGGTCCGGGTCACCTCGGGGTACGCCTTCGCCAACCACGGTGGGTGGGCTCCGGTGCCGGTGGCCAGGCAGATCCCGCGTCCCTCGGCACTGGCCCGCTCGACGATCCTGTCCAGCAGCGCGAAGTCGTAGGTGCCCTCGGCGGGTTGGGTGAGCGCCCAGTCGAACACCCCGAGGGTGACCAGGTCGATCCGTGCCGTGTCGAAGAGACGGTAGTCCTGCTTCCACACGTCCTCGGGCCACTGTTCCGGGTTGTAGTCGCCCCCGAAGGGCACCTTGGCGCTGAGGGGCAGGCTCATCTGATGAACTCCTCCCGGATCAGGTGGATCATCGGGTCGCCGACGCGCAGGTACGCCAGCACCGCGATCGACGCCAGCAGCATCAGCACCGCTTCGGAGAAGACCGCGGTGATCCCGGCCGCAGCGGCCAGCAGCAGAGCGTTGCCGACGGCAACACCGGGGGTACGCACGAGGAAGTGCACGGCCAGCCGGAGCACGTCGCGGGTGCGGAAGTCGAACAGCGAGGTGATCACCAGGGCGTTGGCCGCGCAGAGCGTCACGCCCACTCCGATCAGCACCAGCGGCACCGCCCACCAGCTCGACAGGCCGACCGCGCCGCGGTAGGCGAGGTTCACGGCGAGCACTGTCAGCCACAGCAGCGTCGGCACCCAGACGCGCAGCACGCCGAGCACGTTGGCCCGGTAGCCGCGCCAGAACAGGGTGGCCGGCCGCAGGTCGGTCAGGTCGGTTCGCTGGTGGCGCAGGGCGTACAGGGCGGCGGAGATCGCCGGGCCGACCGGTACCAGCAGGAGTGCGGCCAGCGGCAGGTTGCTCGGATCGCGGCCCAGCACCAGCAGCGGAAGCAGGGCGGGCAACGTGGTGAGCAGCAGGAGCAACTCGACCACGAGCAGGATGTAGACGCGCGAGGTGATCCGCGACAGTGGTCCGTCGCCGAACTGTCGCCGGGTCTGAGTCGCGCCACTCACGCTCGCTCCCTCCCGTCGACTCAGCTGATCCGTGGTGGCCGGGGGTCCGGCCGGGCCGCGCCAGGGGCGACCCGACCGGACTCCCGCCGATCAGCCGTTGTTCTTCTGGAACCGCTCGTACGCCTTGTTGACCAGGTCGATGTACTGGTCGGAGTTCTTGGCCTTCAGCTCGGCCACGTACGCGTCCCACTCACTGAGCGGACGCTGACCGAGGGCGAACTTCAGCGTGTTCTGGGTGACGAAGTCCTTCAGCGGCGTCTCCCAGAGCGACACCTGCTCGCGCTCCTCGTCGCTCAACGGGGCCGGCGGGGGCACCACCCTCGGCTTGCGGGCGTCCATCACCTTCTGGAACTCCAGCTCCTCCGGCGAGAAGAACCCGCGAACCAGGTCGGGAGTGCCGCCGTAGGCGAAGACGCCGTTGTGGAAGCCGAAGTCCTTCTGCAGGTGCTTGGGCGCCTTCGGGTTGAGCCCGAGGAAGTCGACCCCGGGGTTGAGCGTGCGCTTGCCGGACGCGTCCTTGGTGAAGGTCGTGCCCTCGACGCCCCAGCGGGCAAACTCCAGGCCTGCGTCCGAATACCACAACCAGTCGATGAACTGCATCATGGCCACGAAGTTCTTGCTCTCCCGAGCCTTCGTGGAGATCATGATGCCGTTCTCCAACCGGGGGAACGGGTTGATCTCGCCAGCCGGGCCGATCGGCAGCGGGATCTTGGCCATCTTGGCGTTCGGCAGGGTCTTGGCCAGGTCGGGGCGGTGGTTGTTGACCAGGGTCTGCGCGTTGCCGGTGACCACGAAGGACTTGCCGTTGGCGAGCTTCTGGCGTGCCTGGTCGTCGGTCTGGGTGAAGCTTTCCGGGTCGAGCAGCCCCTCGGCGACGAGCTTGTGCAGGTAGGTGACCATCTGCTTGTACTGCTCGGACGCGCCGGTGTAGCTGAACTTCTTCGCCGCCGGGTCCCAGGTCGCGTGCTGGTAGTCCCAGCCCGCCTGGGTGCCGTGGGCCGAGCCGAGGATGTTCAGCAACGCGCCGGTCGGGTTGGGCTTGCTGAAGAGGTCGGAGTACGGGTAGACGTTCGGGTACTTGGCCTTCATCGCCTTGAGCACCGTGTACAGCTCGTCCCAGGTCTTCGGGACCGCCAGGTTGAGCTCCTGCATGATGTCGGTGCGCACCAGCACCGTGTAGTCCTGCGTGGGCTTCTCGTGAAGGCCGGGCAGCAGGTAGAACTTACCGTCGGACTGCCGTAGGTTGTCGATCTCCGGCTGGAGGTTCCACTTGGTGATCTTGTCCTTGAGGTTGGGCATCAGGTCCAGGTAGTCGCTCACCGGGAGGATCGCCCCGGAG
Source organism: Micromonospora sp. DT15 (assembly GCF_049841475.1). Taxonomy (NCBI): domain Bacteria; kingdom Bacillati; phylum Actinomycetota; class Actinomycetes; order Micromonosporales; family Micromonosporaceae; genus Micromonospora; species Micromonospora sp. DT15. The sequence goes on along the minus strand of NZ_JBNCKJ010000014.1, from coordinate 143,526 downwards.
GACACGAAGGCGTTCTCCTGCGGGTGGTACGTCTTCGGGATGATCATCGGGGCGTCGCCGGCGCCGATCAGCAGGCTGCGCTTCTGCTCGTAGTCGCTCAGCGGCACGGCCACCGGTTCGATCTTGACATTGGTCCGCTTGGTGAGCTCCGACCAGAACAGCCAGTCTTCCTTGAGCGGGTAGAACGTGTGGTTGTTGTAGAGGGTGGAGAACGAGAGAGCCTCGGTGGCCTTGAACTGGTCGCCGATGCCGTAGTTGGCCATCGCGCCGACCCGGTTCTCGGAGAGGTCGGTCGACTCACCGGGGTCCTCGGAACAGGCGGTGGTAAGGGAGAGCGCGAGCAGACCCGCGGTGGCTACCGCCACGCGGCGCCACGTCTTGTGGAGCATGGCTCGTCCTTTCAATGGTGGGGTTCGGAGGTGCCGCGCGCTCGCCGTCATCCCTTGACCGCGCCGAGCATCACGCCGCGGACGAAGTACCGCTGGACGAAGGGGTAGACCGCCAGGATCGGCAGGGTGGTGAGCACGATCGTCACGGCCTGGAGTGTGGCCGCGGCCTGCACGACATCGGCCTCGGCCGCGCCTGACTGCTGTGCGTCGGTGGCACCCGCGATCAGGTTGCGCAGGTAGACGGTGACCGGCAGCAGGTCCTGCCGGTCGATGTAGAGGAACGCGGTGAACCACGAGTTCCAGAAGGACACCGCGTAGAAGAGCACCATCGTCGCGATGATCGCCTTCGACAGCGGCAGCACGATCCGCAGCAGGATGCCGTAGGTGTTCAGCCCGTCGACGGCTGCGGCCTCCTCCAACTCGCTCGGCAGACTCTCGAAGAACGCCTTCATGACCAGCAGGTTGAATACGCTGATGGCATTGGGGATCACCACGGCCCAGATGGTGTTCTTCATCCCCAGGCTGGTGACCAGCACGTAGTTGGGAATCAGGCCACCCGAGAAGAACATGGTGAACAGCGCGACACCGACGAGCACTCCGCGCCCCTTGAGCTGCGGCTTCGACAGCACGTACGCGTAACAGGTGGTCAGCACGATCGAGATGAGCGTCGCGACCACCGTGTACACCACAGTGTTGCGGTAGTTCGTCCAGAACATCGAGTCGGACATCACCAGCTTGTACGCGGTCAGGTCGAACCCGCGCGGGAAGAAGGTGACCTTGCCGGCGATGATGTACGCCTCTTCGCTGAGCGAGCGGGCCACGATGTTGAGGAACGGGTACAACGTCACGACCACGACGCCGAGCAGGACGACAGTGTTGACGACGCGGAAGATCCGGTAACCCCGGCTGTCGTCCGGCCCGCGCGTCTTCGGGGCGTCGATCTTCGTACCGAAGGTCACCACAGGCTCGTCCCCACAGTGCGACGGGAGATGACGTTCGCCGACAGGACGAGGATCAGCCCGATCACCGCCTCGAAGAGGCCGATGGCCGCCGCGTAGCTGAAGTTGCTCGACTGGAAGCCCATCCGGAACAGGTAGGTGGAGACCACGTCGGCGGTCGGGTACGTCAACGGGTTGTAGAGCAGCAGGATCTTCTCGAACCCGACGGCCAGGAAGCTGCCGATGTTGAGGATCAGCAAGGTCATCATCGTCGGGCGGATGCCGGGCAACGTGATGTGCCAGGTCTGGCGCAGCCGGCCGGCTCCGTCGATCCGGGCGGCCTCGTACAGGTCCTCGTCGATGGTGGTGAGGGCGGCGAGGTAGAGGATCGTGCCCCAGCCGACCGTCTGCCAGACCTCGGACGAGACGTAGATGGTGCGGAACCACTCAGGTCTCTGCAGGAACGCCACCGGGTCGCCGCCGAACAGGTTGACGATCTGGTTGGCGGCGCCCTCGATCGAGGTCAACTGCATGACCATCGCCGCCACGATCACGATCGACAGGAAGTGCGGCAGGTAGGACACGGACTGGACGAACCGCTTGAAGCGGCGGGCCCGGACCTCGTTGAGCAGCAGCGCCAGCACGATGGGCAGCGGGAAGCAGAACAGCAGGGTCAGCGCCCCGAGCACCAGAGTGTTGGTGAACACCTCCCAGAACGTCGGGTCGCTGAGGAACATCCGGAAGTAGCGCAGCCCGACCCAGTACTCACCGAAGATGCTGCCGCCCGGCTTGAACCGACGGAACGCGATGATGTTGCCGATCATCGGCAGATACCGGAACACCAGGAAGAACAGCAGCGGCAGGATGGCGAGGGAGTAGAGCTGCCAGTCCCGGCGCAGTGCCTGCCGCCAACTGCGACGGCGTCGTGGCGAGCGCGGGGCAGGGCTCTGCACCCGCTGCGGAGGACTCGGCGGCGCCGGCGGCGGTGGCCGCAGGGTGGATGTCATCCGTGGCCTCCTATGCCGACTGCGCAACGGCCACGAGGGGCTCGACCCGCACCGAGGTGAGCAGTTCCCGCTCGAAGCCGACCTGGCGTTCGGTGCCGACCAGTCGCAGCGGCAGGGCCGCCGCCACCTCGCCGCTGGAGCGGCCGAACCGCAGCTCGACGTCGCCGGGCTCGACGATCCGTCTGCCGGTCAGCCCGGTGAACGACGCCACGTCGGCAGGTACGCCGAACGTCACGTGCGCCACCTCGCCGGGCGCCAGCGGCAGCCGCTTGTAGCCGATCAGCCGGACCACCGGACGGGTGGTCTGCGCGACCGGGTCGTGCAGGTAGAGCTGCACGACCTCGGTGCCGGCCCGCTCACCGGTGTTGGCGACGGTGATCCGCACCCGTACCTCGCCGTCGACCGGCCAGGCAGTCGGATCTTCACGCGGTTCGACCACTGTGGCGTCGGACCACTCGAAGGTGGTGTAGCTCAGCCCGTGGCCGAACGGGTACGCCGGGGTCGGGTCGATCGAGGAGACCTTGTTGCGCCGGCCGAGCGGTGGCGCGAGGTAGGTGCTCGGCAGTCCGCCGGCGTCGCGGGGCACGCTGACCGGCAACCGTCCGGAGGGGTTGACCGCGCCGGTGAGCACCTCGGCGAGCGCCTGCCCACCGAGCTGGCCGAGGAAGAACGCCTGCACCACGGCCGCCGCGTCGTCGAACTCCGGGCCGAGCGCGTACGGGCGGCCGGTCATCAGGACCAGGACGACAGGGGTGCCGGTGGCGAGGACGGCGCGGACGAGGTCGCTCTGCACGCCGGGTAGTCGCAGGTCGACGGCGTCGCAGCCCTCACCGGAGGTGCCCCGACCGAACATTCCCGCCCGGTCGCCGACGGCCAGCACGCACACGTCGGCGGCGGCGGCAGCGGCGACCGCGGCCGGGATGCCCGAGGTGTCGTCACCGGTGACGGTGCACCCCGGCTCGTGGGTGAGCATCGGGACGCGCCGGGCCAGCTCGTCGCGCAGTGTGGGGATGGCCAGGCCGAGCCCGAAGTCGCTGTGGTTGACGCCCACGTGATTGGGGAACGAGTAGCAGCCGAGCATTCCCATCGGGTCGTCGGCGACCGGGCCGACCAGGGCGACCCGGCTTGCCACGGCCAGCGGGAGGACGCCGGTGTTGCGCACCAGGACGACTGACTCCCGGGCCAGGCGAAGAGCGATGTCCTGGCTGGCCTCGTCGTCGAAGCGCAGGGACGCCACGTCGTCGGGCAGCTCCTGCCAGCCCTCGTCGAGCAGACCGAGCTCGATCTTCTGGATCAGCACCCGCCGCAGCGCGCAGTCGATCAGCGCCTCGTCGACCTCGCCGCGGCGAGCCGCCTCGACCAAGGGTTCGCCGAAGGCGTCCACTGTGGGCAGCTCGACGTCGATCCCGGCCCGCAGAGCGAGCCGGGCGGCCTCGGCGGCATCCCCGGCGACTCCGTGCAGGGTCTGCAGGAACCGTACGGCGAAGTAGTCGGCCACCACTGTGCCGGTGAAGCCCCACTCGTCACGCAACAGCCCGGTCAGCAGCCCACGGTCGGCCGCGACGGGCAGGCCGTCGATCTCGGCGTAGGAGTTCATCACCGAGCGGGCGCCGCCGAGACGCAGCGCCATCTCGAACGGCGGCAGGATGACGTCGGCCAGCTCGCGGCGGCCCATCGGCACCGGCGCGAGGTTGCGTCCGCCTCGGGAGGCGGAATAGCCGGCGAAGTGTTTCAGCGTGGCCACCACACCGGCCCGCTCCAGGCCCCGCACGTAGGCGGCACCTGTCGTCCCGACCAGGTAGGGGTCCTCGCCGATCGTCTCCTCGGTACGACCCCAGCGGTAGTCCCGGGTGACGTCCAGCACCGGGGCGAGGCCCTGGTGCACACCGGCGGCCCGCATCGACCGCCCGATCCGGCCGGCCATCGCCTCGACCAGTTCGGGGTCGAAGGACGCGCCCCAGCTCAGCGGAGTCGGGTAGACGGTGGCCCGCCACGCCGCGAACCCGGTGAGGCACTCCTCGTGCACCTGCGCCGGGATGCCGAACCGACTGGCGGCCACGATCTGCGCCTGCGAGGCCGCCAGTGACCGGGCGCCGAGCACCGGGTCGACCGGGGCGGTGCCGAACGGACGGGTCAGCTGGCCCAACCCGTACTGGATGACAGTGCTCCACGGCGGCAACTCGCTGATCATGTCCGACTGGTGCGGTGCGACGCCCTCGCCGCTGGCGTCGGCGCCGACCCAGACCCCGACGAGCTGGGCGATCTTCTCTTCGAGGGACATCTTCGGCAGGAGCGCGTCGGCCCGCTCGGTCGGCGACAGCCGCTGATCACGCCACGGCGCGGCGCCGCCGTCTCCGAGCGACTGACTTCTCATGCCCTGACCCCTTAGCTCCGGCCACATCCCCGTGCCCTGGTGGAACCAGCTCCGTGGCGGACGTTTCTCACGATCCGAAACTTTCCGGAAACCTGCGTAACCTTTTCGGCAACCTAAGTGCCCCATCGATGCCTGTCAAGTGTCCCAATCGGACTACCAGGGGATGTTTCCTGCACACGGTGAGCCCACGATTGGCGTTCCGTTGCCGACGAGCCGCGCGATGTCCGGCCAATGCGCAGTCCGAGTGCGGCAACTACTGGCGTGAATGTCCCATCATGTTAAGGTCGCCCGAAACTTTCGGATGTTGTATGAGGCCGCGATGACAGAGCACCGCCCGCTCGACCCACCTGCCTCCACCACCATCGCCACCATCGCCAACGATGTCGGCGTCTCGGTCGCGACCGTGTCCAAGGTCCTCAACGGACGCGGTGATGTCGCCCCCGGCACCAGAGCCCGGGTGGAGGCGAGCCTCGACCGCCACCAGTACCAGCGCCGCGCCCGGCGACAGGCGACCAGCGGCGGCCGGGTGGACCTCGTGTTCCACGAGTTCGACACGGGTTGGGCGATGGAGATCCTGCGGGGCGTCGAGGCGGTGACCTCCGCGGCCGGCATCGGGCTGTCGATCGCCCAGCTCGACGGCGCGCACCGCCCGCCGGCACGATGGTTGGAGGCGTTACTCGCCGACCGCCCCCTGGGCGTGGTGTTCGTCCTCTCCCACCTGGCCGAGGCCCAACAGCAGCACCTGCGCCGGCAGGGCATTCCGTTCGTCGTCGTCGACACCGACAGCGCCACCTCGGCCTCAGTGCCGACCGTCGGGTCGAACAACTGGAACGGCGGCCTGCTCGCCGCCCGGCACCTGCTGGAGCTGGGGCACCGACGGATCGCCATCATCTCCGGGCCACCCGACGTGCTGTGCAGTCGAGCCCGCGCGGCCGGCTTCCAGTCGGCCCACGACGAAGCCGGAATCGTGGTCGATCGCGAGCTGATCCGCTACGGCAGTTTCTCCGCCGGAGCGGGGCACGCCCACGGGCTGCAACTGCTCCAGCGGCCGGACCGACCCACGGCGATCTTCGCCGGGTCGGACATCCAGGCCATGGGGGTGCTCCGGGCCGCCCGTCAGTGCGGCCTGCGAGTGCCCGAGGACCTCTCGGTGATCGGGTACGACAACCTGCCGGTCTCCGCCTGGACCGACCCGGCGCTCACCACGATCAACCAGCCGTTGCGCGACATGGCCGGCATCGCCACCCAGATGTTGCTCGACCTGACCAGGGGGAACGAGCCGGCGACCAGCCGGATCGACCTGGTGACCGAGTTGGTCCTCCGGGAGAGCACCGCGCCCCCCACCCATCCGCACTGACCCCGGCCCCTGCGAGGACCCGTGCCCCACACCGCCTCCACCTTCGACGACCTCCAGCGCTACGCGCCCGAGGTCGCCGAACCCGACGACTTCGACGAGTTCTGGCGGGACACGCTCACCGGGGCGGCAGCCGTACCGGTGCTCGTCGACGTCCGCCCCGAACCCACCGACCTGCGGCTGCTCGACTCCTGGGACGTCACGTTCGCCGGCTTCGGTGGTGACCCGGTCCGCGCCTGGTACACCCGCCCGGCCGGGGTCAGCGAACCACTGCCGGCCGTGGTCGAGTACGCCGGCTACGGGCGCGGGCGCGGTCTGCCCCACGAACGCCCGACCTGGGCGGTGGCCGGGTACGCGCACCTGCTGATGGACAACCGGGGACAGGCGGGGCAGCACGGCGCCGGGGACACCCCCGACCCGCACGGCGCGCCCGGCGGGCCCTGGCCGGCCACCTGGGGGATCCTCGATCCGCGCACCTACCACTATCGCCGCCTGATAACCGACGCGGTGCGGGCGGTCGAGGCGGTCCGCGCGCTGCCGGGGGTCGAGGGTGACCGGGTCACCGTGGTCGGCAACAGCCAGGGTGGCGGCATCGCCCTGGCGGTGGCGGGTCTCGTCGAGGACCTCAGCGCGGTGCTGACCACCGCCCCGTTCCTGTGCGACATGCGCCGGGCCGTCGCGCTCACCGACCTCGCGCCGTACGGCGAGATCGCCCGGTACCTGGCGGTGAACCGGGAGGCCCAGGAGGCGGTGTGGCGCACGCTGTCCTATATGGACGGGGTGAACTTCGCGCGTCGGGCGACTGCGCCGGCGCACTTCGGCGTCGGCGGACGCGACACCGTCTGCCCACCGCGAACCGCCTTCGCCGCCTACAACCACTACGGCGCCGCGAACGGGAGGCCGGTCCCGCCCGAGCGCGAGATGCACGTCTACCCGTTCAACGGCCATGAGGGCGGCGAGGCCGTGCATGTGCGACGTCAGCTGCGCTGGCTGGGCTCGGTCCTCCACCCAGCGCGGGCCTGAACGCCTGAGGCATCGTCGGGTGCTGATGCGTTGCCGGTGTTAGCGATAACACGCTATGGTGCGTCAGGCGAGGTGCAGGGCACACCTCCGCCACGGCTTCCCGGTCCGTCCCGCCAGATCCTCGACGGCCGGTGCCCGCCGTACACCGCCACGACCACCAGTGCAGACGTCCGGGTTGTTGGTCGTGCCGCGCACCCCACCTCCGCGTACCGCGTCATGACGGCAGCCGTCTCGCCGGTGGCCGCTGATGTCGCGCACCCCCACCAGAGGAAGTCCCATGCGCAGTCCAACGCTCGTGCAACCCGTCCCTCTCGCACCGACCGGCAACGCACCGACGTCGAGGCCCCGGCGGGCTCGTCGATGGTGGACGGCCCTGGCTGCCGTCGCCGCCATTGTCGCCGCCGTGCCGATCGCGACCACTCCCGCCAGCGCGGAGTCCAACGGCGGCGTCCGCGTGATGCCGCTCGGCGACTCGATCACCGACGGATTCAACGTCCCCGGCGGTTACCGGATCGAGTTGTGGCAGCGGTTCACGTCCGGTGGTTACCGGATCGACTTCGTCGGCTCCCAGTTCAACGGGCCAGCCAGCCTCGGCGACCACGACCACCAGGGCCACTCCGGCTGGACCATCGCCCAGATCGACGCCAACGTGGTGAACTGGTTGCGGGCCACGAATCCGCGGACCGTGCTGCTGCACATCGGCACCAACGACATGTACGGCGACACGTCCGGGGCCCCGTCCCGGCTGGCCACTCTCGTCGACCGGATCACCAACACCGCCCCGAACGCCGACGTGTTCGTCGCGACGATCATCCCGAAGTCCGGCGCGGACAACCAGGTCCGGGGCTACAACGCCGCGATCCCCGGGATCGTGCAGAGCCGGGCCGCCGCCGGCAAACGCGTACACCTTGTCGACATGTACCGCGCACTGACGCTCAGCGACCTGGCCGACGGGGTGCACCCGAACGCCACCGGCTACCGCAAGATGGCCGCCGCCTGGTACGACGCTCTCCGTATGGTGCCCGGCAGCATCGGGGGCGACACGCCTCCGACCACGCCCCCGCCGACCACTCCCCCGCCGACCACGCCGCCGCCGTCCGGTGACTGCCGCGTCTCGTACACGATCAACGCCTGGAACAGCGGTCTCACCGCGTCGGTCTCGGTGACCAACACCAGCAGCACGCCGGTGAACGGTTGGAGCCTGGCGTTCACGCTGCCCAGTGGGCAGAGCATCACCAGCGGGTGGAACGCCACCTACTCCCCGTCCAGCGGAGCGGTGACCGCCCGAAACGTCTCCTACAACGCGACGATCGCGCCGAACACCTCGGTCGACATCGGCTTCCAGGCCACCCACACGGGTGGCACCGGTCGGCCGGCCGCATTCACCCTCAACGGCACCGCCTGCACGCTCGCCTGACACCAACCGTCGCGGTGCCGGGTCACACCGGCTCGGCACCGCGCCGACATTTACCGACGCGGGGTCGAGCGGTCACTGCTGCGCAGCGCCGTAGAGCCGGCTCACGGTCTCGGCCACGCAGACGGGCTTGCCGCCGCTGTCGCTCTCCACGGTGACCGTCACGACCAGCTGCACACCGCCGCTGACCGGCGACACGTCGGCGATGGTGGCGGTGGCCCGTACGGCGGCGCCGACCCGCAGCGGCGCGGGGAAACGCACCCGGTTCAGCCCGTAGTTGACGCCCATCGCCACCCCCTCAACCCGGTAGAGCCCGCCCGCCAACGCCGGCAACAGCGACAGGGTGAGGTACCCGTGGGCGATCGTCCCGCCGAACGGCCCCGCCGCGGCTCGGACCGGGTCGAGATGGATCCACTGGTGGTCGTCGGTGGCGTCGGCGAAGAGGTCGACGCGGCTCTGCTCGACGCGCTGCCACGGACCGGGCCCGAGGCTCTCGCCGGTCGCGGCGGCCAGCTCCTCGAACGAGGTGAACACTCTCATGCCGGATCTCCCTACAGGTACTAGAAGGCGTTGACGCCGGTGAGCGCGCGTCCGATGAGGAGTTGCTGAATCTGACTGGTGCCCTCGTAGAGCGTGGCCACCCGGGCGTCGCGCAGATACTTGCCGACCGGATACTCGTCGATGTAGCCGTACCCACCGAAGACCTGGACCGCGTTGTTGGCCGCGCGGACGGCGGCCTCACTGGCGAAGAGCTTGGCCATCGACGCCTCGGTGGCGAACGGCTGGTCACTGTCGATCAGGTCGGCCACCTGCCACACCAGCAGCCGGGCGGCGGCGGTGTCCACAGCGATGGCGGCGAGCAGTTGTTGGACGAGCTGGTGCCCGGCGATCGGCTTGCCGAACTGGGTGCGCTGCCCGGCGTAACCGACCGCCGCGTCGAGGCAGCCCTGCGCGATGCCGACGCACCCGGCGGCCACCGACATCCGGCCCTTGGCGAGGGTCGCCAGGGCCAGTCGGAATCCGGCGCCTTCGGCGCCGAGGCGGGCCGTGTCGGGCACACGCACCTCGTCGAAGCCCAGCTCGCCGGTGGCCTGACCGCGCAGACCGAGCTTGCCGTGGATCTCCCGCCGCGTCAGCCCCGGGCTGTCGGTGGGCACCAGGAACGCGGTGATTCCTCGGTGCCCGGGGCCGCCGGTGCGGGCGAAGACCAGCGCGACGTCGGCGGTGGTGCCGTTGGTGATGAACATCTTCGTGCCGGTGAGCAACCAGTCGGTGCCGTCGCGGACCGCGCGGGTGCGCAGTGCGGCCGCGTCCGAGCCGCTGTCCGGCTCGGTCAGCGCGAAGCAGCCGAGTGCGGTGCCGGCGCAGAGCCCTGGTAACCACTCGGCCCGCTGCTCCGCGCTCCCGTGCGCAGCGATCGACTTCGCGACCAGGCCGAGGGAGACCGAGACGATGCCGCGCACCGCCGAGTCTCCCCGGCCCAGTTCCTCCAGGACCAGGCAGTACGCGAGGTGGTCGCCGCCGGAACCGCCGTCGGCCTCGGCGATGGTCAGCCCCAGGAAGCCCAGGTCACCGAGCATGCCGACGATGGCGGGGTCGACCGATTCGCGGCGGTCCCAGGCGGCTGCGTGCGGTAGCAGCTCGCGGTCGGCGAACTCGGCGGCCAACTGGCGGACCGCCGCCTGCTCGGCGGAGAGGGTGAGGTCCATGACGCACAAACTAGCGGTGATAGTTAAACGCGTCCAGACCGGGCGTTCACCGGTCGGAGCTCAGACCGACGTGCCGTTCGGCAGTGAACGCGCGGGCCAGCTCGGTCCGCGAACGGATACCCAGCCGGTGGAACACGTTGCGCAGGTGGTGGTCGACCGTACGGGTGGAGAGGAACATCCGGGCGGCGATCTCCCGGTTGGTGGCGCCCTCGGCGACCAACTCGGCGATCCGCAGTTGCTGGCCGGTCAACAACCGCGCCGCGGGCAGGTCCGGCGGACCGATCGACTCCCCAGCCGCCCGCAGCTCCGTGGTGGCCTGCTCGGCCCAACACTCCACCCCGAGCAGGCTGAACATCTCGCGGGCCTGGTGCAGGTGCGTCCGCGCGTCGCGAGGGCGTCGACTGCGGCGCAACTCCTGACCGAAGAGCAGCTCGGTGCGGGCCCGCTCGAACGTGCCAGCCTCGGTGGGGTGCAGGCGCAGCGCCGCCTCGAAGTCCCGTTCCGCGTCGGTGCCGCCCCGAGGGGCGAGCAGTGCGTGGCACCGCGCGGACAGGGCCCGGCGCAACGGGCTCGCGGTGCTGCTGGCCCACCTGTCGAACGCGGCGAGCGCGGCCGTCGCCGCCGGCCGGTGCGCCAGGTGCGCCGCCGCCTCCACCAGGTACGGGGTGGCCATCACCTGCACGAGGACCTGACCTCGGCGCGTGCCGAGCCGGGACAGCGACGCCAACCGGTCCGCCGCCTCGGCGTGCCGGCCGTCCACCAGGTCGAGCACCGCCAGGGCCCACGCGGCGAGCGCGTGCGGGCGGCTGCCCGGCGTCGGCGACTCGCCGATCTCACGGATCCGCCGCAGGCTGGTCTCCCGATCGGCCCGGATCGCGGCGAGGACGGCGAGCATGCCCAGGTGTACGTTGGCGCAGTTGACCTGCCCGGTGGCCCGGGCGACGCGCAGCCCGTCGCGGGAGGTCTCCGCCGCCGCCTCGTGTCGACCCAGCCAGTACTCGGCGACCGCCCGCAGCTCCAACGCCCGCGACAGCATGGACAGCTCACCCCGTTCCCGGGCCAGCTCGACCGCGCGTTCGGCGAGCCGGTGGGCAGCGCCGTCCACGGCCACCAGCAGCCCGGCCGCCGCGGCGCAGCTGAGCGCGGTGGGGGTCAACGCCCAACCGGTCAGCCGGTCACCCAGCACCACGGCGCGGCGCAGCGCGGGCCCGGCCCGCTCGTGGTCGCCCCGCAGGGTCGCCGCCACCCCGGCGATCAGACAGCCCATGACCTCCAGGGCCGGCGGGTCACCCGGGCGCCGCAACGCCAGCGCCCGCCGTCCGACCTCGGCGTAGCGGTACTGGTCGCCGGTGAAGCAGACCGCCTCGCCGGCGCGTACCAGCCCGGCCATCGCCAGTGCACGGTCGGTGCCGTCCACCGCCGCGGTGGCGGCCAGCAGCGTGGCCGACGCACTCGAGGCGGTGCCGCAGCGCAGTTCCAGCTCGCCGCGGAGCAGGTCGGCGTGGCCCCGAACGACCGGGTCGACGCCCACCGCGCGGAGGCGGTCGAGCAGCAGCCGGGCCTCGTCGGGTTGTCCCCCGGCCCAGGCGTACCGGGCTGCGGCCAACAGACGGGTGGCGGTCAGCCTCGGCTGGTCGCTCAGTTCGGCGGCCCACCGCAGGGCCACCGAGGCGGCGGCCCAGCCGTCGGATCCGCCGACCGCCGCCTGCTCCAACTCGGCGGCGAGGGCCGGATCGGCACCCGCGGTCGCGGCGGCGAGGTGCATCGCACGGCGCAGCCGTTGCCCGTCCGCGACCAGCACCTCGGCGAGCAGTCGGTGCGCCGCGCGGCGCTCCGCGAGCGGCGCGCTGGCCGCGATCATCGTGCGCACCAGCGGCTGCGGGAAGGTGACGCCGCGTTGCTCGACACGGACCAGGCCGGCGACCTCCGCCGGGGCGAGCGCCTCGACCTCGGCGCCCGCGGCCGCCGCGGCCCGGATCAGGGTGCCCGGCTCGCCGTCCTCATCGAGCGCGGCGAGCAACAGCACCCGTCGGGTCTCCGGGGGCAGCCGGTCCAGCCGGGCACGGTACGCGCGACCCAGCGCCCCGTCCGCCGGTGGCGCGGCGGGCAGCGACTCCTCGCCCCGCCACTGCCCGGCGGTGAGGACCTCGGCGAGGTCCACCAGCGCCTGCGGGTTGCCCCCGCCGACCGCGGCCAACGCGGTCAGCACCGACGCGGCCGGCCGGTCGGGAAGCCGGTCGACGCTCTCGCGCCCGGCCAGCCGATCGAGTCGATCGGTGAGGACGCCGCGGCTCTCGTGCTCGGTAAGCGCGCGCAGTCGGTGTGCCGGTATCCCGTCGAGGTTGGCGGTGACGTCGGCGGTGAGCAGGACGGCGAGCGGCAGGTGCCGCAGTCGGCGGGCCACGAACGCCAGCACCTGCGCGGTCTGCGGGTCACCTCGGTCGACGTCGTCCATCGTGGCGAGCAACGGCCGGTCCCGGGCGGCGGCGGTGAGCAGCCCGAGCACCGCCATCGACAGGGTCAACTGCCGGTCGGCCGGGCAGCTCTCCCCGGCCAGCGCGCGCCGCAGCAGATGGCGCTGCTCATAAGGGAGCGCGGCGGCCCGGTCGAGCAGCGGGTCGACCAGACGTTGCAGGCCGGCGTACGGCAGGGCGGCCTCCTCGGCGAGCCCGCTGCCGGCGAGCACTGTGCAGCCACCCTCGGCGTGTCGTTGGGCGTAGCCGAGAAGCGCCGTCCGGCCCGATCCGGGCTCCCCGCGCAACAGCAGGGCACCGCCGGCGTTGGTCATGCCGTCGAGCAGGCTCCGGACAGCCCGGCACTCGTCGTCCCGGCCACGCAGCACGGTTAGTTGCACTCTTGATGCAGTAACCATGCCTGTCAGTGTTACCCATCGGAAACCGAATGGAAAGAGGGGGCGATATCGGGCCGGGCCGGAATCAGTCGGGCGCGACCTCGGCCAGCAGAGCGCCCACGGTCCGGGCCATCACCGCGCGGGCCTGGTCCACGCCGAGACCGAGCCCGTAGCGCAGCATCGACCAGGACTGCCAGGTGCTCGCCACGACCAGGGCGTTGAGCAACTGCTCCCGTCCCGCCCCGGCTTCGGCCAACTCGACGGCGAAGAGTTCCTCGACCTCGTCGCGGACCCGTTCGATGTGCTTGAGACGGTTGCGGTGCAGCTGTTCGGAGACCGGCTCACGCATCTGGGCGGCCCGCGCCGACGGCGCGATGAGCTGGAGCAGGCGAGCCCGCTGCCGGCAGTACGCGTCGACCCGCTTCGCCAACGGCAGCCCGGGTGAGATCGGCCGGTGGGCGGCGTCCTGCTGGCGGAGCACCTCCGCGCCGCTGGCCTCGAAGAGCGTCTCCATGTCCTTGAAGTTGGTCCAGAGGGTGCGCAGCGAGATGCCGGCCCGCTCGGAGATGCGCTCCCCGGTCGGGCGGAGGTCGCCCTCGGAGATGAGCGCGAGATGCGCCTCGACGATGGCGGCGCGGGTGCGCTCGGCGCGGGCGGTACGCCCGTCGACCCGACCCGCCACATCGACTGCGTCCATCCGCCCTCGCCCCCTCACCGCCACGGCGTCCCCCGACACACCGCCGAGTCTAGACAGCCGTTGATCAGCGGCTCCGGACGCTCCGCCGACGCCGTCATCCGGCCCGGCCGGTCAGCGAGACGCCGCCGTCGCAGACGATGGTCTGCCCGGTGATCCAACTGGCGTCGTCGGAGGCCAGGAAGGCGACCGCGCCGGCCACGTCAGACGGCAGCCCGAGGCGCCCGAGCGGGTACCGCGCGGCGACCTCGGCCTCCCGTCCGTCGTAGAGGGCGGCGGCGAAGCGGGTCTTCACCACGCCGGGAGCGACCGCGTTGACCCTGACCGTCGGGCCCAGCTCCACGGCGAGGCTGGCGGTGAGGTGGTTGAGCGCGGCCTTGCTGACCCCGTAGCAGGCGATGCCGGGTGACGGACCGAGCCCGGCGATCGACGAGACGTTGACGACGCAGCCGCCGCGCTCGCTCATGCCGGCGGCGCAGACCTCCTGCACCCAGCCGAGCGCGGCGACCACGTTCACGTCGAGGATCTTGCGGGCCGCGGCCAGGTCCAGCTCGACCAGCGGGCCGTGCACCGGGTTGATGCCGGTGTTGTTGACCAGCAGATCCACCGGCCCGAACGCCGAGGTCACCGCACGCACCGCGGCGGCCCGATGCTCGGGATCGTCGGCCCGGCCCGGCACCGCGAGGGCGTGTGCCGGACCGCCAAGTGTGGCGACCGCCTCGGCCAGCCCTTCGGGGCGGCGGGCGGTCAGGCCCACCCGGGCGCCTTCGGCGACGAGGCGTTGGGCGATGGCCAGACCGATCCCGCGACTGGCCCCGGTGACGATGGCGACCCGGCCCGCGAGCCGGCCCGAATATGCATTCACGGTGCAGATAGTAGGAGCATCGATCGGTATCGGTCAACGCCCTCGACGGTCGGCCGGCAGGCCGCGCCGGCAGCACGCGCGCAGCCGTCCGACCGGGCGTGGTCAGGCGGGACCACGCCCGGTCGGACGTCGGGGCTGCGGAGCCTCAGGAGACGGTCGGCACCCCGTTCGCCGGGGGCGCAGCCGGAGTGACGGTGTACTCGTTGACCGCCCCGTCCGCCTCGTCCGTCTCGTACGCCGGCCCGAAGTAGCTCTGCACTCCCCCGCTCACCCGGCTCAACCGCTGGCCGCCGTACCCGGAGTGGTCAGTGGCGGAGAAGCGCAGCGGCACCAGCCCGGGGCCCTGGAAGCCGCCCTTCTGCACGGCGTCGAGGACCTTCTCCCGGGTGAGGTCCTTGCCGGCGGCGAGCAGCGTCTGCACGAAGAGATAGCCGACCGACATCCCGTAGACGGTGTTGCCGTCGAACGGCGCGTCCCCGTTGTGCTCCTTGTTGACCTTCGTGAAGAGCTGGATCCACGGGTTGGCGGTGTCGTTCTGCATCGGCAGGTAGTTGGTGCCGACCATGCCCTCCAGCAGTGGCGCCGCCGCGCCGAGCTGCTTGGCCAGGGTCGGGTGGTCGGCGCCGACGTTGGAGACCAGCCACTGCGGCTTGAAGCCCAGCCGCGCCGCCGTGCCGACGGAGAGCGCGGTGAAGCCGGGCACCGTGGCGAGCACGACGACCTGGCAGCCGGCCGCCTTGAACGCGCCGATCTGCGGTGCCACGTTGGTATTGCTGGTGACGTACGTCTGCTTGGCCGCCACGGCACCGGCGCCGAGCACCTTCTCCACGCCGGCCAGGCTGTCCCGGCCGAAGTCGTCGTCCTGCCCGAGGAAGCAGACCTTCTGCCCGGCCAGGTTCGCCTTCGCGTAGTTGGCCAGGATCTTGCCCTCGACCGTGTAGTCCGGGTTGAACCCGAACGTGCCCGGATACTTGTCCGGCTGGTCCCAGCTGCGGCTGCCGGAGGCGACGAAGAGATCGGGCACCCGGTTGCTCTTGAGGAAGTCGAGCACACCGGTGTGCGTCGGCGTGCCCAGACCATTGAGGATGGCGAAGACCTTGTCCTGGAGGACGAGCTGGCGGACCACCTGCTGGGTGTTCGCCGGGTTGTAGCCGTCGTCCATGATCTTGTACGTGATCTTGCGGCCGTGCACGCCGCCGTTGGCGTTGACGTAGTCGAAGTACGCCTTCGTCGCCGGGGCGATCTTCGAGTAGCCGGCCGAGGCCGGCCCGGTCAGCGGCATGTGGGTGCCGACGACGATCTCGGTGCCGGTGACGCCCGGCACCGACGCCCCGCCGGAGCCGGGGCCGTCGTCGCCGCTACAGCCGGCAGCGGTGATGAGCAGGGCAAGGGTGCTGGCGATCGCGAGGCCGCGATGCGCTTTACGGTGCATGGGAGACACCGACCTTTCTCGGTCCGGTTTTCTGGGGAACGGTGTGGTGGTGGGGCGCCCGGCCGAGGCCGGACCGAGGACAGCTCAGGAACGCCGGGTCGGCCGCCTGGCCAGCAACGCCCGGCCGAGACGCGACAGCAGACCCTGCACACCGCCGGGGGCGGCGATCATGACGACGATCAGGGTGAGTCCGAAGATCGCCAGGGGGAGATTGCCCTCCATCCGCTGCGCCACCGCGGGCGAGAGCGTGAGCATCCCGGTCAGCGAGTGGGTGAGATCGGGCAGGGCGACCAGCAGGACCGCCCCCCAGAGCGCGCCGGTCAGTCGACCCAGGCCACCGATCACCACGGCCATCAGCAGGAACAGCGACAGGGTCAGCGAGAACGCGCCGGGTGAGACGCTCTGCGCGAGCACCGCCAGCAACGCGCCGCCGAGCCCGGCGGTGGCGGCGCTGACCACGAAGGCGAGAACCTGGGTGCGGGCCACGTGGATGCCGGCGAGGCGGGCCGCCACCTCGTCGTCGCGGACCGCCCGGAAGGTCCGCCCGTACCGGCTGCGGATCAGGTTCGCCAGCAGCAGCAACGCGAGCAGGGTGGCCGCGCCGGTGACCCAGAGCTGCCACCGCTCGTACGGGAAGTACGGGCCGAGCGACAGCGGCGGCGGCTCGACCGGCACCGACAGCCCCTGCTCGCCGTTGAACACGCCGTCGAAGGTGACCGCCAGCGCCGGCACCACCACTGCCACCGCGAGGGTGAGCCCGGCCAGATAGGGGCCGCGCAGCCGGGCCGCTGCCACACCGACCACCGCGCCGACCGCGACCGTGCTGACGATCGCCGCGGCCAACGACAGCGGCAACAGCCAGCCGCCGGTCATCCCCCGGTCGGCGAACGCGGTCTGGCACAGCGCCACCGTGTACGCCCCGGTGGCCATCAGCGCGCCGTGCCCGAGCGACAGTTGACCGTTGAGCCCGGTGAGGACGGTCAGCCCGGCGGTCGCGCACAGGTAGGCGGCCACTGTGGCGAGCTGGAAGTTGCGGAACGGCTCGACGGAGTAGCTGACCGCCACCAGTAGCAACCCGGCGGCCAGCACCACCGCGAGGTGGCGCAGCAGGGTGGAGCCGCGTCGCCGGTCGACCGGCCGACCGGCCGGGTCGTCGAGCTGCTCTCTCGGCGGCACAGCCGCCTTCGTGGCGCTCACACCCGCCTCGCCACGACCGGGGCGAACAGCCCACCGGGCCGGACCAGCAGCACCGCCAGCAGCAGGACCAGCACCGCGAGCGGGGTGAGGTCACTGCCGGCGTAGCCGCTCACGTAGGAGAGCAGCAACCCCACCACCAGCCCACCGACCACCGCCCCCGGTGGACTGTCCAGCCCGCCGACCACCGCCGCTGTGAACGCCGAGACGAACACCAGGTCCATCGCGTGCGGGTGCAGGCCCAGCTCGGTCGGCAGGACCAGCATGGCGGCCAGCGCGCCCACCCCGGAGGCGAGCGCCCAACCGAGGGTCAGCATCCCACCGACGTTGACCCCGAGCAGCCGGGAGACCTCCGGAGCGAAGGCCGCCGCGCGCATCCGCAACCCCACCGGGGTACGCGCGAACATCCAGGCCAGACCACTGACCACCACGCCGATCGTGGCGAAGACGAACAGGTCGTACGGGGACAGCACGGCGACGCCGCCCACGGTCAGGGCGGACCGGCTGAACGGGGCCTCGGCGGGGCGGAACTCGCTGCCGTACACCATTCCCAGCACGGCCTGGATCAGCAGCACCAGCCCGAGCGCGACGATCACCGGGTTGAGCGGTGAGGCGTGATCGACGTGCCGCATCACCACCCGGTCCACCAGCGCGCCGAGCAGCAGGCCGGCGACGATCGCGACCACGAAGCCCAGCCAGTAGGAACCGGTGGCGGTGCTGACGGTGTAGGCGACGTACGCGGCGGCGACGGCCATCGCCCCCTGGGCGAAGTTGACGACCCGCGCCGCCCGCCAGATGAGCACCAGGGCCAGCGCGAACGCGGCGTACACCGCGCCGCGGGACAGGCCGTCGACGGTGAGGAAGACGAAGCGGTCCAACAGTCCTCCCTCCGGGGGACGAGGTGGTGGTCAGAAACCGAGGTAGGCGTGGCGCAGGTCGACGTCGTCGCGTAGCCGCGCCGCCGGGGCGGCGATCACCACCCGACCGAGGGACATCACGACGCCCTGGTCGGCGACGGCGAGCGCGCTGCGCACGTTCTGCTCGACCAGCAGGACGGTCAGGCCGGTGCGGTCGCGCAGTTGGCGGAGCAGGGCCATGGTCCGGGCGACGACCCGTGGCGCCAGGCCGAGCGACGGCTCGTCCAGCAGCAGCAGGCGGGGTCGGCCGACCAGGGCCCGACCGAGCGCCAGCATCTGCCGCTCGCCGCCGGAGAGCTGGTGACCGAGGTGCCGGCGGCGTCGGGCCAGCGGCTCGAAGAGCTGGTAGACCTCGTCGAGGGCACGCCCGGCGTCGGCCCGGTCGCGCCGCCACAGCCCGCCCAGCCGCAGGTTCTCGTCGACGGTCAGCTCGCTGATCACGCCCCGACCCTCCGGGACGTGCGCCATGCCGCGTCGGACGAGCTGCTCCACCGGCGTACCGCGAAGGTCCTCGCCGGCCAGCAGGACCTGGCCGGCGGCCGGACGGATCATGCCGGAGAGCGCCCGCAGGAGAGTGGTCTTGCCGGCGCCGTTGGCACCGACGACAGCGGCGATGGTGCCGGCCGGGACGGTGAGGTCGATGGCCCGCAACACGGGCGCGGCGCCGTAACCGGCGACCAGCCCTCGCACGACGAGCAGATCGGTGCCGCTCATGGGGAGACCTCTTCCTCGACGGTGGCACCGAGGTACGCGTCGGTGACCGCGGGGTCGTCGCGGATCTCGTCCGGGGTGCCGGCGGCGATGACCCGGCCGAAGTCGAGCACCACGAGCTCGTCGCAGACGGCCATCACCAGGTCCATGTGGTGCTCGACCAGGAGCACGGCGCAGGGATCGGTGTCCCGCCGGGGCAGTTGGCGGACCAGCTCCCCCAGCTCGGCGATGTCGTCCGCCCCGAGGCCACCGGCCGGCTCGTCGAGCAGGAGCAGCCGGGGGCGGGCGGCGAGCGCGCGGGCCAGGGCGACCCGCTGGCGTACGGCGAAGGGCAGGGTGGTCGGCGCGGCCCCGGCGTGCTCGGCGATGCCCAGCTCGTCGAGGATGGCCAGGGCGTCCGCGCGCAGCCGGCGTTCGTCGCGGTCGCTGGCCGGCAGCCCGAGCAGTGCCGGGACGAAGCCGGCACGGGCGGTGTGCGAAGCGCCGGTCATCACGTTCTCCAGCACGCTCAGCCCGGCGAACAGCCCGGTGCCCTGGAGGGTCCGGGCGATGCCGAGCCGGGTCAGCCGGTGCGGCCGTGGCCGCAGCGGCCGGCCGTCGAGGGTGAGTGAGCCCGTCTCCGGCGCGACGAAGCCGCAGATCACGTTGAACAGCGTCGTCTTGCCGGCGCCGTTGGGCCCGATGACGCCCACCACCCGGTTGGGTGGCACCCGCAGGGACACGTCGTCGAGGGCGGTGAGGCCGCCGAAACGGACGCCGATGTGGTGCAGTTCGAGGCCGCGCTCCATCACCCATCCCTCTGTCGTGGCGGGTGTTTATTTACACTCGCAGTGTACGTTTCTCGGGTTAGGCGTCAAGACCTTCAATGCCCCCTTCACGCACGTGGACGGGGCGGCCGCCATCGGCGACCGCCCCGTGACCGCCGTCAGGCGCTGGGACAGGTGTTGCGGTACTCCTGGATCTGCGAGCCGCTCGGGCCGGGGCAGAGGAACTGCTCGTAGCGGGTGTCGTCGTCGACGAACCTCTTCAACCAGGCCACCATCTGCCGCGCGGTCGGCGTGTTCGTGGTCTGCGGGAAGAAGTGGCTCGCCCCGTTCAGCTCCAGGTACGCCTTCTCGGCGGAGGCCGGGATGCTGTTGTAGAAGGGCACCGAGTGCGACGAGACCGGCGCGACGCTGTCGCTCTCGCCACCGACGATCAGCGTGGGCACCCGCAGCTCGGACCAGCTCTTGTCCAGGTTCCACGGTGCCAGCGGCACCGCGGCCTGCAACGACGGCCGCGACGAGGCCGCCTCCAGGCTGCCCCCGCCACCCATGGAGTGGCCGGCCACAGCGAGTCGACTGCTGTCGATCCGGGTGCGCACCGAGCTGCGCTCGGTGAGGTAGTCCAGCGCGGCGAGCAACTGCCGGCCCCGGCTGTCCGGCTGGTCCAGCCGAGTGTTGGTCTCGATGCCGATCACCACGAAACCGTGCGAGGCGATACGCGGTCCGAGCCAGCTGATGCTGGACCAGGCCGCTGTGTAGCCGGGCGAGATGGCGATGGCGCCGAAGGTGCCCTCGCTGGTGCTGGTCGGGTAGTAGATGACGCCGCCGCCGAAGCCGGTGACGCTCAGCGAGGACACGCTCTGCGACGCCGTGGCGAACGGTCCGCGACTGGCCTCCAGGATCGAGGTGGTCGGGGCGGGGCCGCGCTCGTACGGGCCGGCGGCCTGGGCGGCGCTGGACGACCCGGCCAGGGCACCGCCGGCGGCCAGGACGGCGGCCAACGCGAGCCGGGTGGCACGGGCTGTGACGGAACGGGGACGGGTGGTGGTTGGTGAGGACACGTCGGGCACTCCCTAGAGTCGAGGGATATCGACGTGTGTCAGTTTTGGCTGCTCCGCCGATCCCGGCATCGGCGAAATCACCAGTCCCGACGTGAAATGCCGAGATCAGTCGTGTTTCGACCCTCTGACCAGGGGTAGCAGGGCAGGCGCCGGCCCGCCCACGTGCCATGGAGAGGTTCATTCAGTGGATTCCAGCAAGCCCGCCGAGGCGGTCAAGAACGCCGTGAAGACCGCCTCAGGAAAGATCGCCGACGCCCTCAGCCCAGCTGTCCCCGGTGCGCCGGGGAGCGCACCACCGACCGTCGAGGAGCCGACGACGCCGCACGACCCGCTGCCGCCGAAGCCAGAACAGGGGGCACCGCAGACGCGCACGCCGACCGGCGCGGAAACCGGCGCGCCGACGACCGCGAACGGTCAGCAGGGGGCCTACCTCACGACCGCGAACGGGGCGCGGCTGCGCGACACCGACCACTCGCTCAAGGCCGGCCCGCGCGGCCCGGTGCTCCTCCAGGACCACCACCTACGCGAGAAGATCACGCACTTCGACCACGAGCGCATTCCGGAGCGTGTGGTGCACGCCCGCGGCGCCGGCGCGCACGGGGTGTTCACCGCGTACGGCACCGCCGAGGCGGTCACCCGTGCCGGCTTCCTCAAGAAGGGCCGGGAGACCGACGTCTTCGTCAGGTTCTCCACTGTGCTCGGCTCGCGGGGTTCGGCCGACACGGTCCGCGACACCCGTGGCTTCGCCACGAAGTTCTACACCGACGAGGGCACCTTCGACCTGGTCGGCAACAACATGCCGGTCTTCTTCATCCAGGACGCGATCAAGTTCCCGGACATCATCCACGCCGGCAAGCCGCACCCCGACCGGGAGATTCCGCAGGCGCAGAGCGCCCACGACACCTTCTGGGACTTCGTGTCGCTGCACACCGAGGCGCAGCACCACACCATCTGGAACATGTCCGACCGGGGCATTCCGCGTTCGTACCGGACGATGGAGGGCTTCGGCGTGCACACCTTCCGCCTCGTCAACGAGGCCGGGGAGACGGTGCTGGCCAAGTTCCACTGGAAGCCGAAGCTGGGCGTGCACTCGCTGACCTGGGAGGAGGCCCAGCTGCTCGGCGGCATCGACCCGGACTTCCACCGACGCGACCTCTACGACGCCATCGAGGCCGGCGCGTATCCCGAGTGGGAGCTGGGCATCCAGGTCTTCCCGGACACTCCCGAGGAGACCTTCGCCGACATCGACCTGCTCGACCCGACGAAGATCGTGCCGGAGGAACTGGCCGAGGTGCAGCCCATCGGGCGGCTGGTGCTCAACCGGACGCCGACGAACTTCTTCGCCGAGACCGAACAGGTCGCCTTCCACCTCGGTCACCTGCCCCCGGGCATCGACGTCACCAACGACCCGCTGTTGCAGGGCCGGCTCTTCTCGTACCTCGACACGCAGCTCACCCGGCTGGGCGGGCCGAACTTCACGCAGATCCCGATCAACCGCCCGCACGCCGCCGTGAACGACATGCTGCGCGACGGCTTCCACCAGCACGCCGTGCACGCCGGCGTCGCACCGTACCGGCCGAACTCGCTCGACGGCGGCAACCCGTTCCCCGCCGGGGACGCCGAGCAGGCCTTCGTCGACGTGCCGGTCACCGTCGCGCAGGCACCGAAGGTACGCGCGAACCCGGCCTCGTTCGACGACCACTACAGCCAGGTCCGCCTGTTCTGGCTGAGCATGTCGCCGGTCGAGAAGGAACACATCATCCGGGCGTACACCTTCGAGCTGGGCAAGTGCTACCACCAGGCGATCAAGGAGCGCCAGCTGCAGAGCCTCGCCAACATCGACCCGGTGCTGTGCGAGCAGGTCGCCACCGGCCTGGGCCTGCCCGCACCCCAGCCGACCGTCGCCCTCCCCGACGTCACGCCCAGCCCGGCGCTGTCGCAGGTCGGTCGGGAGTGGCCGAGTGACGGCCGGACCGTCGGAATCGTCGTCGACCCCGCCGGTGACCTGGACGGCGTCGACGAGGTCCGCCGGGCCGTGTTCGACGCCGGCATGGTGCCGCTGCTGATCGCCCCGCACGGCGGCATGGTGGGCGACCTGCCGGTGCAGCGCACCTTCGCCACCGGCCGGTCGGTCGAGTTCGACGTGATCCTGCTGGCCGGAGCGCCGACACCCGCACCGGATGCCCTGCCCGCACGCGATGCCAAGGCGGGCACGCCCGCCCCGGCCACCGTGGACCCCCGCGTGCTGCTGCTCGTCGAGGAGTGCTGGCGGCACGCCAAGGCGATCGGCGCCTGGGGCGCCGGCGTCACGGTGCTGGAGCAGGCCGGCGTCGCCGGCACCCCGGGCGTCGTGGCGGCGGGCTCGGGCGCCGAGGCACTGACGGCGGTGCAGCAGTTGATGGCCGCGCACCGGGTCTGGGAGCGGTTCCCCGCAGCGGTCGCCTGACCCCACCACCGACGAGGGCCGTCCTCCACACCACCGGGAGGACGGCCCTCGTGGCTCGTCGAGCGGAATCAGCCGATGTCGGCCAACCGGGGCAGCACCTCGTCGCCGAGCCGCCGGGCGAACTCGACCGGGTCCCGATCCGGCGTCACCTGCACCTCGCTCACCCCGAGCGCCGCGTACTCGGTCACCTCGGCGAGGAACGCGTCGGTGTCGTCCAGCGGCGCCTGGGAGGCGACCACCGTCTTCTCGATGGTGTCGTAGTCGCGGCCCTCGGCGGCGCAGTGCCCGCGCAACACATCCAGCTTGCGCGAGATGTCGTCGATGCCGCCACGGCCGAACAGGTTGCAGGCGTCCGCGTACCGGGCCACCAGCAGCAGTGTCTTCTTCTCGCCGCCACCACCGATCATGATGGGCGGACGCGGACGGCTCAACGGCTGCGGCGAGTTGATGGTCTCGGCGAGCTGGTAGTGCTGCCCGTTGAACGGGCCGTCGTCGGCACTCCACATCTGAAGGCAGACGCGCAGCGTCTCCTCCAACCGCTCGAACCGCTCGGCCACCGGGACGACCGGCACACCCAGCCCGAGCTGCTCCCGCTCGTACCAGGAGGCGCCGATGCCGAGGCGGGCCCGGCCGCCGGAGAGCACGTCGAGGGTCGTCACGGTCTTGGCGAGCAACCCCGGGTAGCGGTACATCACGCCGGTGACCAGTACGCCCAGTGTCATCCGCTGGGTCATGGCCGCGACGTAGCCGAGGGTGGTGTACGCCTCCAGCATCGGCTCCTCGGCCGCGAACACCGCGTCCATCTGGAAGAAGTGGTCCATCACCGTGAACGACGCGACTCCGGCCTGCTCCGCGACTGTCGCCGCCTGCGCCAGGGTCGGCGCGATCGCCGCCGGGTCGGCCGGGATCGAGTAGTTCCAGTAGTGCAGTCCGAGCTTCATGTTCGGCACCTCCGCAACGAGCCTAGTGCCGTCCGACGTGCGCCGGGGGCGGCTCGGAACCGCCCACGGATCGGGTCCTGCGCCGTCCATTACCGGATCATGACAATTCGTGGATCACGTGCGGATATCCGGCTGGCAGCTTTCGGTGCGTGATCCCACAGCCCACCAGGTCCCGGCCCGCCGAACTGGAGCCCGACGCGACGCGCGCCCGGTCTCGGCACCGCCAACGGACCGGACCCGCCAGCGCCTCCGCGCCCGCCGCCGCCGGATCACACCGGGCGCGGTGGGCGGACGCCGCGAAGGGCGTCTGCATCGTCCTCGTCGTCCTGTGGCACGTCGTCGTGAAGGACTACCTCCAGATCGACTGGCACGTCGGCGTACCGGTGCCGGGCCTCTGGGGAACGCTGGGTGAGCAGTTCCTGCCACTGCGGATGCCGCTGTTCTTCACCATCTCGGGCGTCTTCGCGGCGAACGCCGCCCAGCGGCCGTGGCGGGTCGTCGCCCGCAGCCGGATCGCCGGCTTCCTCTACCTGTACGCCGTCTGGCTGCTGATCCACACCGTGGTCCTCGCCGCCGCGCCGGAACTGCCTACGGACCGGGCCACCTCGGCGCTCGGCCTGTTGGAGCAGCTCACCGTCACGCCGTCCAACCTCTGGTACCTGTACGCCCTGGCGCTGTACTTCACGATCTCCAAGGTGACCCGCCGGGTGCCCTGGGCGCTGGTCCTGGCCCCCGCCGCCGCGTTGTCCGCTGTCGCCGCCGCCGGCGTGCTCGACACCCCGGGCAACCGCGCCGGCCTCTACCAGAACCTGGTCTTCTTCCTCGCCGGTCTGTACCTGCGGCCGCAGATCCAGCGGTGGGCCGCCACCGCCAGCCGCCGCCGGCTGTTGCTGACCTCGGGTGGCTACGTCCTGGCGCTCGCCGCGATGGCGGTGACCGGCGCCCAGCAGTGGTTCGGAGTATGGCCGGCGGTCTCGGTGGTGGCAGTGATCTTCGGCATAACCGCCGCTGCGCGGCTGTCGCGGTGGTCGGTGCTCAGCGAACCGCTGGCTAGGCTCGGCCGCATCACCCTGCCGATCTACGTCATTCACATGCCGGTCCTGGCCCTGCTGCACCGGCTGTTGCTCGTACCGGTTTCCGGGCTGGGTGGGTCCGCTCAGGGCCTGATCGTGCTCGGCTATCCGATTCTGCTGAGCGGGCTGGTGATCGGTCTGAGCCTGGCGGTTCACCGCGGGCTGCTGGCGATTCGCGCGGGCTGGCTGTTCGCGCTGCCCGGCAGGCGCACGGTGGAGGCGGCCGGATGAGCGCCCTCGCCGAAGCCCTGGTCGACCTGGACGCGATCGCCAGCAACGTGCGGACGATCGCGTCGGTCGCCGGCACCGGACTGATGGCAGTGGTGAAGGCCGACGGGTTCGGCCACGGGGCGGTGCAGGTGGCCCGGGCCGCGCTGCGCGCCGGCGCCTCCTGGCTGGGAGTGACCTCGACGGCCGAGGCGCTGACCCTGCGCGAGGCGGGTGTGACAGCGCCCACGTTGAGCTGGCTGCACGGTCCGGATGACGACTTCGGTATCTTGATCAAGAACGGCGTCGACGTCGGCGTGTCCACGACGACGCACCTGCACGCCGTCGCCGACGCGGCCCGCCTGCTCGGCGCACCGGCGATGGTGCAGCTCAAGGCGGACACCGGGTTGTCCCGCAACGGGGCCGCCGGGGACGACTGGCCCGAGTTGGTCGGTTGGGCCCGCAAGTACGAACGAGAGGGCGGGGTCCGGGTGCGCGGGGTGTGGTCCCATCTCGCCGACGCCGACCTGCCGGGCGCCCCGGCGCTCACCCGTCAGGTGGCGATCTTCGAGGAGGCGCTGCGGACCGCACGGTCGGCCGGCCTGGACCCTGATCTCGTCCACCTGGCCAACTCGGCGGCCGCGCTCTCCGCACCGCGGACCCGATTCGACCTCTGCCGGATCGGGATCGCCCTCTACGGCGTGGACCCGTTCGGCGTGAGCGGTCCGGGTGAGTTCGGGCTGCACCCCGCGATGACTCTGCGGACGAGCGTGGTCAACGTCAAGCGGGTGCCGGCCGGCACGGGCGTCTCCTACGGGCCCGACCACGTGACCGGCACACCGACCACGCTGGCGCTGCTGCCGCTCGGCTACGCCGACGGGCTGCCCCGGGCCGCGGGTGGCAGCGCCTCGGTGTGGCTCGCCGGCCGGCGATGCCCGATCGTCGGGCGCATCGCCATGGACCAGTGCGTTGTCGACGCCGGGGATCTCCCCGTGACGATCGGCGACCCGGTCGTGGTGTTCGGCCCGGCCGAGGGCGACCAGCACCCTCCGACGGTCGTCGAGTGGGCCCGCTGGGCCGACACCAACCCACACGAGATCTTGACCGGCATCGGGGCCCGGGTGGCCCGCGAGCACCTCCATGGAAGGGCACGGAACTCATGACAACCCGACTGGCAGTGCTGTACGGCGGGCAGAGCGGCGAGCACGACGTGTCCTGCCGTTCGGCGGCGAGCATCCTCGCCCACCTGGACCGTGAGCGGTACCAGGTCACCGAGGTGCTCATCGACCGCGACGGCGGGTGGCACGTCGGCGGTCGACCGACGCCCCTGCCCGCTGCGTTGCGTGTCCTGCGCGCCCAGGACGTGGTGTTCCCGGCCCTGCACGGCCCGTACGGCGAGGACGGCACCGTGTCGTCGCTGCTGGAGTGGCTCGGCGTGCCGTACGTCGGCAACGGTGTCTTCGCCAGCGCCGCCGGCATGGACAAGGGGGTCACCAAGCGGCTCCTCGCGGCGGAGGGTCTGCGGGTCAGCCCGGGGGTGACCCTGCGTGCCGGTGAGGCCCTGTCGGCCGAGGACCAGCGTCGGCTGGAGCTGCCGGTCTTTGTCAAGCCGGCCCGTGCCGGGTCGAGCCTGGGCGTCGTCAGGGTGGACGACTGGGCGGGAGTTCCCGCCGCGCTGGAGCAGGCCCGCCAGGTCGACCCGAAGGTGCTCGTCGAGCAGGGGGCGCGGGGACGCGAGATCGACGTGGCCGTCCTCCAGCACCCGGACGGCCGGGTGCAGGCCGGTCCGCCGCTGGAGATCCGGGTGACCGGCGCCGGCTTCTTCGACTACGACGCGAAGTACGACGGCGGGGCGACCTTCCAGATTCCCGCCCCGCTCGACGCGGCGACCACCGAGGTGCTTCAGGACCGGGCGATTCGCGCCTTCCAGGCCCTCGACTGCCGTGGGCTGCTGCGGGTCGACTTCTTCCTGCCCACCGAGGGGTCACCCGAGCCCATCGTGAACGAGGTCAACACGTTCCCCGGTTTCACCGCCGCGTCCCAGTTCCCGCAGATCTGGCAGCAGGCCGGCATCGGCTTCGCCGCCTTGATCGACATCCTGATCGCCGGCGCGCTGGCCGACCAGGACCACGGCCACCACAGCGGGTTGCCCCGGCCGCAACGCGCGGTCGACCACCTGGTGTGAGTCGGCGCCCGGTCACCTGATCGGGCACGCCCGAGGCCCTCGGGCGCCGTCCGACCCGACGATGGTGACGGTGGTGTTGGTGGTCGCCGCGCTGACCTGCGCCGCGGCGGCGACCGTCGTGCAGATGATCTGGTCGACCGCCTGCTCTGACAACGCCCGCGCGGCGATGTCCGCCCGCACCGTGAGGCCACCGGTCCGACCGGTTCCCGCCGTCACCGTGACCGGGTCCAGGCCCGCCGGAACGTCGCTGGTGAAACCCTGGGCACCTTCGTTCGCCTGGGGACCGGCCGCGAGCAGCGAGAGCGCGGCGGCGGGCGACGGGGCCGTGTTGACCGGGCGGAGGACCAGCACCAGTTCGCCCCGCGCGAGCAGGTAGAGCCATGCACCCTGGGCGGAGCCGCTGACCGGCGGGCGACCGGTGATGACAGTGCTCGGTCGTACGCCGCAGCCCGCCGCGACCAGCGTCAGAAGCAGTCCGCCGGCGAGCAGCGCGCGGCCCGTCCGTCGGCCGGTCACCGGGCACCTCCGGTGTCGGCCGTTTCGCGGGGCAGGCGGAGGGTGAACACCGCGCCGCCGTGGGTGCCGTTGCCCGCGACGAGACTCCCCCGTCGCTCCCCGTGGCGGTGCAGGCGCGCGTTCTCCCAGGAGATGGCGAGACCGAGGCCGCTGCCTTCGGAGCGGGTTCGCGCGGTGTCGGCCTTGTAGAGGCGGTCGAAGACGTGTGGCAGCACCTCCGGGTCCAGTCCGGGCCCCCGGTCGGCCACCTCGATGGTGACCCAGTCCGGGTCGGCGCCGAGTCGCACCGACACCGGCTCGGCACCGTGCCGGAAGGCGTTGCCGACCAAATTGGCGACGATGACGTCCAGTCGGCGGGGGTCCAGTCGGGCCACGATGCCGGGTGGCAACTCCGTTCGTACCCGGTCCAGCCAGCCGCGGATCCGCAGGGTCGCGGTGACCGCCGCGGCCACGTCCACGTCGTCCAGGGCGAGCCGCGCGGTGCCGGAGTCGAACCTGCTGATCTCGATGAGGTCGTTGACCAGTTGGGTGAGGTTCTGCGTCTCCTGGCTGACCAGCCGGGCGGCCCGGCCCGCGTCCCCGGGAAGGTGTTCCGCCTCCTCGTCGAGCACGTCGGTGACCGCCGTCATCGCGGCCAACGGCGTCCGGAGTTCGTGCGAGACGTCGGCCACGAAGCGGCGGGCGTCGGATTCCAACCGCCGCAGCTCGCCGACCTGCCGCTCCAGCGTGCCGGCGGTGTCGTTGAAGGTCCGTGCCACATCCGCCAGTTCGTCGGCGCCCCGGACCGTCAACCGGGTGCTCAGGTCGCCCTCACCGAGGCGGCGCGCCGCCCGGCTGAGGTCGCGGACGGGTCGCAGGACTCCACGGGCGGACAGCAGGGCCAGCAGGACGGCGAGGACCAGGGACAACCCGCCGGTCAGCCATGCCCTGTTGGCGAGCCGGTCGATGCTCTGCTGCTCGGGCACGAGATTGCGCACCGAGTAGACCTCCAGCCCGGACGGGCGGGACGTGCCGTCCGAGCGGTCGAGTGTCAACTGGGTACCGATGAGCAGTGCGGGTTCTCCGTCGAGTGAGACCCGCTGCCAGGCGATGCGACCGTCACGGACCTTCTGCCGCAGCTCGGGGGTGAGCGGGTCGGCGAGGTCGGGGCCGCCCTGCGCCCGCATGTCCCGATAGACGACCACCGCGAAGCTCTCCCGGTCGCTGAGGCGCTGGGCCAACTGTTCGAGGTCGTCCTGGGTCGGCGGCAGCTGGACGATCGGGTAGACCTTGGTGAGCTGGTCGCTCAGCGACATCACTGCGGCGTCCTGCGCCTGCTGCAGGATGACGGTCCGAGCCTGGAAGTAGCTGCCACCGGCCACCGCCACCGTCGTGGTCACGCCCAGCAGCGCGAACGCCAGGAGGAGCCGGACCCGTAGACCCGAGACCCATGCGCCGGCCCGGCGCCACAGCGTCACAGCGGCCCGAACCGGTATCCGAAACCACGCACCGTCTGGATGAAGACCGGCGCCGACGAGTCGGCCTCGATCTTGGCGCGTACCCGCTGGACGCACGCGTCGACGAGTCGCGAGTCGCCGAGATACCCGTGCTCCCAGACGGCCGCCAGCAGCTGCTGGCGGCTGAGCACCTGGCCCGGCGTATGCGAGAGTTCGAGCAGCAGCCGCAGCTCCGTCGGCGCGAGGCTGACCGGCGTTCCGTCCTTGCTGACCACCAGCGCGGCCCGGTCGATGGTCAACTCACCGTGCTGTTCCGGGCCGGTCCGGTCGCCGCCACGCCGCGAGTCGCCACCGGTCCGTCGCAGCACCGCGCGGATGCGCGCCTCCAGCACCCGGGCCTGCACGGGCTTGACCACGTAGTCGTCGGCGCCGGCCTCCAGGCCCGCGACCACGTCCATGTCGTCGTTGCGGGCGGTGAGCATGATGATCGGCAGGTCGCCGAGCTGCCGGATGCGGCGGCAGACCTCGAACCCGTCCATCCCGGGCAGCATGAGATCGAGGACCACGACATCGGACGGGGTCGTGCGCAGCCGCTCCAACCCCTGCTCACCGGTGCCCACCGCGTGCACGGTGTGGCCCTGTCGGGTGAGCGCCAACTGCAGTCCGTCGCGCACCGTCTGGTGGTCTTCGATCAACAGCACCTGGGACATGTCGGCAAGTATCCCATCATGAGATCTTTCGGGTTTCGGTCGTCGACGGTGGCTGCGGAGGGCTCCGCGGGGAGAGCGGCACCGCGAAACCCGTCGACCGCACCAGGAACACCACCGCCCCCACCAGCGCCATCGTCGAGGCGGCCGCGGCCACGATGGCGATCAACAAGCCGCGCTGCACCGAGGCGGCCAGACCGGGCACGACCACCAGGAGCGCCCAGACCAGCACGACCAGCCCGACTGCCGCCTCGGCCAGCCTGCGCCAGAGGCTGCCGCCGTCCGAACCGCCTGTCGTGTCGCGGTCGCCGGACCAGGTCGCCAACGCTGCCGAGGCCAGGCAGAACAGGGTCACCCCCAGCAGTACGCCACCGAGCACGTCGCTGAACCGGTGCCAGCCCGCGATCATCGTGGCGGCGGCGATCACCGAGACCCCGGCCGCGCCCGGCGCCGCCAGCCAGCGCCGGGCCCACCCGGGCAGAACCAGCATGAACGCCAGCAGCAGGGCGGTCGCCGCCGCGACATGGCCGCTGGGGAAGCTGTTGTGGGTGGTGGAGCTCAGGACCTCCAGATCCGGACGGGGCAGCTCCGATTTCACCGCGCCGGCCAGCAGCACCGCGCAGACGACGATGCCCACACCGACGACACCCGCCACCAGCCGCCGGCGAAGCACACCCACCAGCAGCACCACACCGAGCACTGCCGCGATGAGGGTCGGACTGCCGAAGGTGGCCAGCACGGTCTTGGCGGGGCCCACCAGCACGGTCTGCTGCTCGTAGCCTCCGCCCCGCTCGGCGCGTGGCAGGAGAACCCCGTCCAGCCACTGCCCGGGGTACGTCCGCACGAAGACGGCGGCGGTGAGGGTCAGGGCAACCAGACCGGACAGCGCCGCCGCGAGCAGCCGAAGCCCCAGGGGCACCACGGCGCGGGCGTGGGGCAGCGGTCGCGCCGGACCGGGCGTCGACCGCCCGACGGAGTACAACGATCCGATGGACATGGCGACCATGCTCGCTTCGGCAGGTCCGTACCCCGTCCTCGGATTGTCTTGGTTCTGTCACAACCACCCCCACCGCTTCCGGAGAAGCGGATCGTCGGCGGTGTGGCCGGGCGGGCCCGGACGGCTCGATGGGATTCACATGCTTACATGCAACTATGTTTTACCCAGCCGAGATCAGCCACCACTAGGGTCAGGACGCCGATCGATGTTTCGGTCGGCAGTGCGAAAAATCCATCCGGAGCGAGTTGGGGAACCGGAAGGTGTTGGCAAATGCAGGGAACTCCAGTGGCCAGCCTGGTCATCGGCATCGCATCCTCGCCGGCCGAGCGGCGACATCTGGCCCGGCTGCTCGGCGGCAGTGACGCCTTCCTTATCGTCTCGACAGTCGACCAGGCACGAGACTTCCTCGGGGTGGTCGAGGCGCCTGCCGCCCCGGCTCCCCCGACCACCGCGGTGCTCGCCGAGGTGACACCGAGCCCACAGCCACCGCCACCGGATCTGGCCGTCGACTCGGACCGCCGGGTGCTGCGCTGGCGCGACCAGGAGATCGACCTGACCCGGTTGGAGCACGACGTCCTGCTCTGCCTGGTGCACGCGCCCGGTCAGGTCTGGACCTACGAGCGCCTGCACCTCGAGGTCTGGGGCAACCGGCACCTCGGCCGGGGCTCCGACATCCACTCGGTGGTCCGCCGGGTGCGCGGCAAGCTCGCCAGTCTCAACGCCGCGGCGACGATCCACTCGGTACGCGGCGTCGGCTTCCGGCTCGCGCCCGTCTGATCACCCCGGGCGCGGTCCGGCCCGCCTGGTCGGGGACCAGGCGGGCCGGACTTCTTCGGTTAGTGCTCAGGCGTCAGCACCTGATGGGCGCCAACCCGAAGTTCTCCACCGTCGGGGTGGCGGTGTCGATCCTGGTCTGACGGGTCTGCGGCTTCCAGCCGTCCTTGGCCACGATCATCGTGAGCGGGTTGTTGCGGCGGTCCACCCAGTAGGCGTACTTGCCCTCGGCATCGGTGGCGAAGGTGTACGACGCCGCCCACGAGTCGACCTGCACGACCGCACCGGTGAGCGGCGAGGTCGCACCCTGGCAGCTGGTGCCGGTGACCGTACCCATGAGCTTGCCCCAGGTCTTCGGGGGGTTCGCGGTCATGGTCACCGCGACCGGTGCCACCGAGTACGGGGTGTTCTCGGAGATCGCGACCGCGCCGGAGTAGGTGCCCGGCTGGTCCACGTTCGCCGTCAGACCGACGGTGACGGTGACCTTCGCACCCGGTGCGAGGGTGACCGCCGACTTGTCGATGGTCATCCAGCTGACGTCGGCCGCCGACTCGGAGCATCCCTCGAAGCCCGGGAGCACCTCGCTGTCCGGGGCCGCGTTGAAGCTGCCGGACGAGCCGCCGATCTTGTAGAAGCCGCACGCCGCGCCGCCGCGGTACCGCGCGGTGTTGGCGTTGGGCAGGTTGGACCACGAACCGGCGGCCGGGTCGAAGGCGAAGCCGGCGTTGCTGATGGCCCCGCCCTGCGAGCCGCCGACGACGAGGAGCTTGCCGCTGGCGACGGCGTACGAGCTGGCCCAGTTGTCGGCCGGCGCGTCGGCGACGGCGGTCCAGGTGTTGGCACCCGGGTCGAAGGCGTAGCTGGACTTCTGCGCGGCGGATCCGTCGTTGCCGCCGGTGCAGTAGAGGACGCCGTCGATCCCGCCGCAGGAGGCGAAGGCCACCGACTTCGGGTAGTTGGCCATCGTCTCCCACGTGTCACCGGTCGGGTCGTACCGGACGACGCTGTTCGACATCGGCAGACAGGCCGCCGTCGTGCAGCCACCGACCGCGTACAGCTTGCCGTCGACGACGGCCTGACCGGCTGCGGCCCGCGGTGCCGGGTTGTCGGCCAGTTCCGTCCAGGTGTTGGCCCCCGGGTCGTACGACCAGGTGGCGGAGTCCGGGCCGGAGTCGCCCCAGCCACCGCTGACGATGATCTTGCCGTTCACCACGCCCGCGGTCACCGCGTTACGCGCGCCGGGAAGGTCGGCGATCGCCGTCCAGGTCTGCGCGGCCGGGTCGTAGGCGTAGTTCTTGGTGGTGGAGGCCTCACCGTCGCCACCACCGATCGAATACACCTTGCCGTCCAGGTTCACCACCCGGTTGTCCATGATCGTGGCCGGGTAGTTGGCGATGTCGGTCCACGGCGCCGCCTGCGGGCCGGCCGCCGCGGCAGCCGCCTTGGCCTCCTTGCCGGACGCCTTGGCGGCGAACGACGTCGGTACGGTGAGCCGCTGCTCCGGCGCGCCGCTGGACCCGAGCACCTGCTGCCGGGTGACAGTGGAGCCGTCCGCCCGCAGGAGTTCGAACCCGTTGTCCCGCTCACCGAACTTGACCTCGACGGGCGCGCCGCCGGTGTTCGTCACAGTGAACGACTTGCTGGTCTTGCCGTTGGGCATCTGGAGCGTCGCGCTCAACTGCGTCGGCGTCACCGCCAGTCGACCGGCCGCGAGCTGGAAGTTCGCGGTGGTCGCCCAGTCGGCCTCGACGTCGACCTGCTTGGTCTGGCTGACGTAGTTGCCGGCGGTCGCCGTGAACGGGTGCTCGCCGGTCAGCGACGAGTAGATCCAGTAGAAGCCGTCGGCCAGCCCCGGGTCGTCCGGGGTCGCCACGGTGACGGCCTTCTCGGCGGGCCGGTCCTTGCTGGTGACGGTCGCGCCGTTGACGTAGCTGTCGTCGTTCTTGTCGCGGACGTTGCCGACGACCAGACCGCCGTCGACCGGCACGCAGAGGACCTGGCTGCCGATCAGGACGTTGTCGACCTCCCACCACCACTCGTACGAGGCGTCGTAGTAGTGGAACCGCACCTGCACCTGCGCCTTACCGGCCGCCTGCGGGATCGGGATCTCGGTCAGCTTCGGCCCCCGGACGTCCGTCTCCTGCCGGAGCACGTTGGTCCAGGTGGCACCGCCATCGATGCTGAGGTCCACGTCGGCGGTGTCGTCGTTGAGCTGGTTGAAGTCCTGGTTGAACCGGATGACCGGGGCCGTGACGCTGGTCAGGTCGACCACCGGGCTGACCAGCGAGGTGTCCTGGGTGGTGCCCGCCCCGTACGCGTCGCTGTCGATCATCGCGAAGTTGCCGCTGCCGCCGGTCAGGTTGCCCCGGTCGCCGTCGTCGGTGAACTTCCAGACCTGACCGCTGCCCGCGTTGTCGACGACGGTCCAGCCGGCCGGCGTGGTCGTGGCGTCGAAGGTCTCGTACTCACCGTCGGAGCCGTTCGTGTACCCGGGGGCGGTGGTGCAGGCATTGCTGTCCACCGGCACGGCGACGTTGGCGGTGACGTTGCCCGAGCCGACCACGACCTGCTTGGTGACGGTCTGGTAGCCCGGGTACTGCGGCTCGTACTTCAGGGTGTACGTCTGCCCGGCCGGCAGCTTGATGCTGTAGCGGCCGTTCGACGGGGTGGTGTGGTCGTAGACGCCGGACACCCCCGTCACTGTCACCTTGGCGTACAACGGCCAGCCGTGGCCGGATCCGTCGGTGACCGCTCCGGTGACGTTGACGCTCGGCACCGCCGTGAGGGCGACGTTGAGCGTCGTGGTCGCGCCCTTGGCGACCGTCGCCGTCTTGGTGGTGCTGCCGTACCCGAACGCCGCGACGGCGACCTGGTAGTCGCCGGCGGGAAGCTGGGTGGAGAACTTGCCGTCGGCACCGGTGGTCAGCTCACGCTCGGACGCGCCGGTGAGCGTCAGCGTCGCCCCGGCGATCGGGGCGCCGGAGGTCGCGTCGGTGACCGTGCCGGCCAGCGTGCCGATGTCGCCGGTCGGGGCGGCGTTGAGCAGGGCGAGGGCGTCCAGTCGGCCTTCGCCGTAGACGTTGTTGTCGGCGGCGGTGCCGCCACACTGGTCGTCGGCCTTGTCGATCGCGGCGCCGTTGAGCAGCGCGCGGGTCGCGTTGACGTCGCCGACCAGCGACGGCGCCGCCGAGTACAGCAGCGCGATCGCGCCCGCGAGGTGCGGTGCGGCCATCGAGGTGCCGCTGATGGTGCCGTAGGCGCTGCCCGGGATGCTCGACCGGACGTTCACGCCCGGCGCGGAGATGTTGGGCTTGATCTCGCCGTTCTGACCGACGCCGCGGGCGGAGAAGCCGGCGACGTTGTTGTTGACGTCGTACGCGCCGGTCGAGTAGTTGCTGGCGAGGCTGCCCGGCGAGCCACTGGTCTCGCAGGCCGGCCCGCTGTTGCCGTTGGACCAGGTGCCGAAGATCCCGGAAGCGGTCCAGGCGTCCGTCACGTCCTCCATGAACGGCTCGTTGGACGGGTCCCGGGTGCCCCACGAGTTGTTGATGATGTTCGGGCGCTTGCTCGCGTCCGCGTTCTGACCGTTGAGGTCCAGCGGTTCGAGCATCCACTGACCAGAATTGATCAGCGCGGCGTCACTGGGGCAGCAACCGTTCGCCGCGATCCACTTGACCCCGGGGGCGACACCGATCTGGTTCGCGCCGTCGGAGCCGGCCATGGTGCCCATGGTGTGCGTACCGTGGCCGTCGCCGTCACAGGGGGCGGTGGCGCAGGCCCCGGTCGCGTTGGCGGCGTTGAACCAGTTGTAGTTGTGGTCGAACGTCCCGTCGCCGTTGTTGCCGCGGTAGGAGTTCACCAGCGCCGGGTGGTTGAACTGCACACCGGTGTCGATGTTCGCGATGGTGATGCCCTCGCCCTTGACGCCGTACTGGGACCAGACGTCGTCGGCGTTGATGTTGGCGATGCCCCACTCCAGGGCGTTCACGGTCTTCTCGTCGGTGCCCTTGGTCGTCTCCGGCACCTTGTACGAGACCGGGGCGTAGAGGCCCTCGACCTCCGAGTATCCGGCGAACTTCTGGGCCATCGCGAGCGAGCCGCTGTTCACCTTGATGGCGTTGGTGGCCCAGAAGGTCTGGTACTTGGTGCCCGAGCTGTCGAGGTCGGCCCGGATCTTGCCCTGGCTCGCGGCGGCCGTCTTGCGCAGCGCGTCCGCCACCGCCGTGCCACGCTTCGACCAGTCCTTGATGGCGCTGGCCTTGCTCAGGTCGGCCCGGTCCTTGAACCGGATCCAGAAGTCCCCT
The DNA here is from genome assembly GCF_049841475.1 of Micromonospora sp. DT15. Classification (NCBI taxonomy): domain Bacteria; kingdom Bacillati; phylum Actinomycetota; class Actinomycetes; order Micromonosporales; family Micromonosporaceae; genus Micromonospora; species Micromonospora sp. DT15. The sequence continues at coordinate 107,243 of NZ_JBNCKJ010000014.1, read as the reverse complement.
TCACTCTTGGCCTGGAGCTGCTTCGCGAGCTCCGGTCGGATCTTGTCCCCGGTCTGGGCGCCCGCCCCCATCGCACCGCCCGGCGCGGCCTGCGCGCCCGAGCTGATCGTCGCCAAGCATGTCGCGGCGAGGATCGTCGCCGCGCCGGCGCTGACCAGTGATCTGGCCGCGCGCCGCCATTGTGGACGTCTGAACATCGGTGCTGCCTCCCTCAGAACGACCCAGGGTGTAATGGGCCATGGTGGACCTCCCCCATGCACCGCGCGGGTCACGCCGGTTGCCCGAGTGGACACTATGATCGAGAAGAACGGACGATCAAGAACTTGCCGTGAGCAACTTGTCGCTAAGAGTTGCCCTGGCTGGCGGCGTGCTTGCCAATCATTGTCAGAACCATGACGAGAGCTGGGCAGGGATGCCCATCGATCCCGGGCGGTGCGGTGGCCGAGGACGACGAGGCAACGGTGAACAGGGGTTATTCGGCCGACGAGCCGTTCCCACTGCTCATCGCGGTGACCCCGTCGCCGGCTGAGCGCATCCGGCTCGCGGAGCTTCTCGACGGCATCGCACCGCTGCTGCTGGTCGCCGACCTCGACGAGCTGCGCCGGCTGATCGCCGCCCCGCAGCAGGCAGCCGCCCCGTCCGAACCGACCCCGGTCGCCGCCCTGGTGATCGACTCGGCCCGCTCCAGCGCCCGCTGCGGTAACCGTGAAATCGACCTCACCCGCCTGGAACACGACCTGCTGACCTGCCTGATCACCGAGCCGGCCCGGGTCTGGAGCTACGCCGAGCTGCACCGGTCGGTCTGGGGTGACGAGGGACGCGAACGCAAGGCGGACGTACAGTCGCTGGTCAAGCGGCTGCGGCGCAAGCTGCACGACCTGGGCACCAAAGCCACCATCGATGTGGTGCGCGGTGTGGGGCTGCGGCTGACCGATCACCAACAGGCGCGGGTCGAACGGGCCTGACCAGGACGTCGGGTCAGATCAGCCCGGCCCGGGCCCACAGCAGACGCCCCGGCCCAGCGACCAGGCCAACGTCCGCCAGGTTGGCGTGCACCCGCGCCGCGGACCAGCGCAGCGTGGCACGCCAGTGCGGGTTGGCGCGGGCAGCGGCCCGACCGACCGCCGGCGGAATGCCCACCGCCGCGTACACGTCGGGATGGACCAGGCGATTCGCGATCGTGTGGGCTGCGCGACCGACCAGCAGCCGGGCGTACGCCATACCCACCGGACCGGTGGCCGCGACCGCGGCGGCCAGCTCCTCGCGGGCGAACCGGACGTGTCGCGCCTCCTCCACCACATGGATGCGGGACACCATCCGGATGAGCGGCTGGAGTGACTCATCCGCCATGATCTCGCGCTGGAACGCGTCGAGGATCTCCTCCGCGATGAGGATCGCGGCGTACATCCGAGGGCCGCTGGCGGTCGCCTTGAGAAACCGCCCGAGGTGGTGGTCGACAGTGCTCGCGCGGTAGACCGGACAACCCATCGCCTCGATCAGCCGGCCGAACATGATGGAGTGTCGGCACTCGTCGGCGACCTCGGTCAACGCGTACTGGGCCTGCCGGCTGGTCGGGTCGGCGCGGTAGTACTCCCGGATCAGCATCTGCATGAGGATCGTCTCGAACCACAGCCCGGCGCTGGCCGCGCTGGCCACCTCGTGCCTGGTCAGCTCGACGCGCTGCTCCTCGCTGAGCTGGTCCCACAGCGTCGTGCCGTAGAGGCTGCTGCGCTGTGGCGGAAGCCAGTAGGCACCGGGGGTGTGCGGGGCGTCCCAGTCGATCTCGACGGTGGGGTCGTAGCTGGTCCGCAATGAGGACGTGAGCAGGCGCTCGGCGACTGCCGCACGCCCGGTTTCCGCCGCCTCCATGGCTCCTCCATATTGACGTGACGACCAGTAACTGTTACGAGTAGTAGCATGCAACCGCCGCGCACCGGTGTCAATGCGTCCGACCCGCCTGCCACACCCCCCGACGGCAGCCCGAAAGCGAAGGGCAACGGCCGCCGGGACCGCTGGGCAGACCATCGTGAGCAACGACGGCAGCAACTGGTCGGTGCCGCCGTGCAGGCGCTGCTGCGGCACGGGCCGGAGGTCGACATGGAACAGGTGGCCGCCGCCGCGGGCGTCAGCAAACCGGTTCTGTACCGCTACTTCGCCGACAAGTCTCAGCTCTGGGTCGCTGTCAGCGAGGTGGTGGCGGCCCGGGTGGTCGACGCCATCGCGCCCGCCGTCGAACAGGTCCGCGAGGAACGTGACCTGGTCGAAGCGACGATCGACGCCTACCTGGGCGTGATCGAGTCGGAGCCGAGGCTCTACCGGTTCCTCATGCACCAGTCCGGCGACCCCGGCATCCACCAGGTGATCGCCGGCACCAGCCGGCAGGTGGCCGCCGGGCTCGCCCGGGTGATCGGCGACCGGCTACGCACGCTGGGCCTGGACGCCGGTCCCGCCGAGCCCTGGGCGTACGGCCTGGTGGGTTTCGTGCAGGCGGTCGGCGACTGGTGGACCACGCACGGCCAGCCGATCAGCCGGGCCGCCCTCACCGACTACCTGACCGCCCTGCTGTGGAGCGGCATCGAGGGGGTACGGGCCAGCGCCGACCTGCCGCACGAGCTGACCCGCGCCCACGAGCGGATCGTGCCGTGAGCTACCACGGCCCGGCGGGTGTCGAGGGCACCACGGTGCGGGTGCACCTCAGCGGGCGGTGGGAGCCGGTCGACGGCCGCTTCCACTGGGGCGGACGGATCGAGCCCGAGCCACGGGTGGCCCATCTGCTGCGCTCCGGCCGGCGCGACGTCGAGGTGCGCATCGCCGACCGCGTCCGGGCGGCCCGACTGGCCGAGGTCGATCCGTGGGGCGGCGTACGAATCACCGGCGTGGGCGATCCGCCCTGGCCGCCGATGGCCGACCCGACAGCGCCCGAGCTCATGGAGGAGTGAATGGAGACAGATGTTGCCATCATCGGCGCCGGCTTCGGTGGCCTGGGCGCCGCCATCCGCCTACAGCGGGCCGGGTTCACCGATTTTGTCGTCTTCGACCGGGGCGAGGACGTCGGCGGCACCTGGCGTGACAACAGCTACCCGGGCTGCGCCTGCGATGTCCCGTCGCACCTCTACTCGTTCTCCTTCGCCCCCAACCCCGGCTGGTCGAACACCTTCTCCAGCCAGCCGGAGATCTGGGACTACCTGCGCGGCTGCGTCGACCGCTTCGGCATTCGTCCGAGGTTGCGGTTGCGCCACGAGGTACTGGAGGCGAGGTGGGACGACCAACGCCAACGCTGGCTGCTGCGCACCTCGGGCGGCGACCACAGCGCCCGGGTCCTGATCTGTGCCGCCGGCCCGCTCAGCGACCCGGCCATCCCCGACCTGCCCGGGATCGAGGAGTTCGCCGGCACCGTGTTCCACTCCGCCCGTTGGCGGCACGACCACGACCTGACCGGCCGGCGCGTCGCGGTGATCGGCACCGGCGCCTCGGCCATCCAGTTCGTGCCACAGATCCAGCCGACGGTCGAGAAGCTGACGCTGTTCCAGCGCACTCCCGCCTGGATCATGCCGAGGTTGTCGCGCCGGATCAGCGGGGTCGAGCAGGCCGCGTTCCGCAGCGTGCCCGGTGCGCAGCGGGCCGCCCGGGCAGGGCTTTATCTGCTACGCGAGAGCATGGGCCTGGGCTTCCTGCACCCGACGGTCAACCGCCTCGTCTCGCGCCGGTCCCTGCGTACGCTGCGGCGTCAGGTTTCCGATCCGATCCTGCGGGACAAGCTCACCCCCCGCTACGCGATGGGCTGCAAGCGAGTGTTGATCTCCAACGACTACTGGCCGTCGCTCACCCGGCCGAACGTCGACGTGGTCACCGCCGGCATCGCCCGGATCGTGCCGGACGGTCTCGTCACCGACGACGGCGTCCACCACCGGGCGGACACGATCATTCTCGGGACCGGCTTCCACGTCACCGACTCCCCCGTCGTCCGACGCATCCACGGTCGGGGTGGGCGCAGCCTGGCAGATGCGTGGACCCCCAGCATGCACGCGTACCGGGGCACGACCATCGCCGGCTTCCCCAACCTGTTCTTCCTGCTCGGCCCGAACACCGGGCTCGGGCACACCTCGGTGGTGCTGATGATCGAGGCCCAGCTGCGTCTGGTGCTCGCGGCCCTGCGTCACATGCGGGCCAGGGGCATCCAGGCCATCGAGCCCACCGCGCAGGCGCAACGACGCTGGACCGAGCGGGTCGACCAGAAGATGGCCGGCACCGTCTGGCAGACCGGCTGTTCGAGCTGGTACCTCGACGCGACCGGCCGCAACACCACCATCTGGCCGGGCTTCGCCACCAGCTTCCGGATGAGGCTGCGCCGGTTCCGCCCGGCCGACTACATCGCCTCGACCGGCAGCACCCCCAACGAACCGGAGCGGGAGCACGCCGATGCGGTATGACCTGGAAGGCAAGGTCCTGTTCATCACCGGCGCGGCGCGCGGCATCGGGGCGCGACTGGCCCGCGAGGCCGTCGGCCGCGGGGCCCGCGTCGCCCTTGTCGGTCTGGAGGGCGAGCTGCTCGAACAGCTCAGCGCCGACCTCGACGCGCACTGGTACGAGTGCGACGTCACCGATCAGGCGGCGTTGGACGCCGCAGTGGCATCCACAGTGGACCGCTTCGGTGGCATCGACGTCGTCGTGGCCAACGCGGGCATCGCGAACCTCGGCACCGTCGCCGTCGGACCGGTCGACGCGCTGGTCCGTACCGTCGAGGTGAACCTCTGCGGCGCGATCCGCACGGTCAGCGCGGCGCTGCCGCACGTCACCGCCGCTCGTGGCCACGTCCTGATCGTCTCGTCGGCCGCCGCCTTCACCGCGATGCCCGGGATGGCCGCCTACTGCGCGTCCAAGGCGGGCGTGGAGCAGTTCGCGAACGTGCTGCGCCAGGAGACCCGCCCGCGCGGCGTCACCGTCGGCACGGCGCATCCGATCTGGATCGACACCGACCTGGTCCGCGACATCCAGGACGACCTGGCGTCGTTCCGCGCCACGCTGCGCCGGCTGCCGTGGCCGTTGAACACCGTCGTACCCGTCGAGCAGTGCGTCGAGGCCCTGCTCCACGGCATCGAGCGCCGCCGGCGCAAGGTGTACGTGCCACGGTCGCTCGCCCTGGTGCAGGCGCTGCGGCCGGTGGTGCTGAGCGGCCTCTCGGACGCGTTGATCACCCGTTTCGGCGGCCGGACGATGGTCGACCAGATGGAAGACGAGGTGCGCCAGCTCGGGCGTTCGTTCGGCCGGACATCGGTGGGAGAGCGGTCGTGAGCATCCACTTCCGGCGTGCGGGCAGCGGAGAGCCGCTCGTGCTCATCCACGGCATCGGTCACCGCCATCAGGCGTGGGAGCCGGTGTTCGACCGGCTCACCGCCCACCACGAGGTGATCGCGCTCGACCTGCCCGGCTTCGGGAACTCTCCGGTGCCCGACACCGGCATGCCCGCCGACATGGCCGCCACCGTGGCCGGGGTCCTGCCGGCGCTGACCGAGTGGGGGCTGGATCGTCCGCACGTCGCCGGCTACAGCCTCGGTGGGGCGATCGCCCTGGAGCTTGCCGCCACCGGGGCCGTCGCCTCGGCCACCGCCTTCTCCCCCGCCGGCTTTTTCACTCCGGCGGAGCGCCGCCGGGCGCTGGCCATCCTCCGGATGCTGCGGGCCAACTCGTACCTGCCCACCACGATCATGCGGGTCGCACTGCGCTCGGCGTACCTTCGGGCGTTGTGCTTCGCGCCGCTGATGGCCCGCCCGACGCTGCTGGATGTCGAGCGCGCGCTGGGCGACGCGCTCGCCCTGCGACGCGGGGTCGGCTTCAACGCCGTGGCCCGAGCCGCCCGCGACTATCGCCTCGACTGCCTTCGTCTGTCCGACGCGACGGTGCCGGTGACCATCGGCTGGGGGGACTGCGACCGGATATTCGGCGTCCACCAGGCCGAGCGGGCCCGTGCGGGCCTACCGGCGGCACGGGTGGTGACGCTGCCCCGTTGCGGGCACGTGCCGATGAGCGACGACCCGGATCTGGTCGCCGCGCTCATCCTGGAGACCACCGGCGCCGTTCCCCGCACCGAGCGACCGGACCCGTCGGTCTCCGTCTAGCGCCGCACGTCAGGAAGATCAGGGTCGGGCCGCCACCTCCGTACCCGCGTTTTGCGGTAATGACAGGCTGTGAACTCACCGTCACGTAACGTGAGGATGCAGCCGTAGGAGGTGTGGACGATGCCCATGCTGTCGGTATTCGATCCTCGGCACACTGTCGCTCCCCCGGGATACAGCCGCTGGCTCATCCCGACCGCAGCACTGGCCGTGCACGTGTGCATCGGCCAGGTCTACGCGACAAGTGTCTACAAAAACTCCCTCATCGCGCACTTCGACGTCAGCCAGACGGCGATCGGGGCGATCTTCAGCATCGCCATCGTCATGCTGGGCTCGTCGGCGGCGGTCGGTGGACGTTGGGTGGAGCGGAACGGACCGCGCCGGGCGATGTTCGTCTCGGCGTGCTTCTGGGCCGTCGGGTTCCTGGTCGGCGCGCTCGGCATCGCGACCCAGCAGCTGTGGCTGCTCTATCTCGGGTACGGCGTCATCGGCGGTATCGGGCTCGGCATCGGTTACATCTCGCCGGTCTCCACGCTGATCAAGTGGTTCCCGGACCGCCCCGGCCTCGCCACCGGGCTGGCCATCATGGGGTTCGGCGGCGGCGCCCTGGTCGCCGGACCGCTCGCGCGCCAACTGCTCTCCCTCTACGACTCCGGCTACAACCCCAACAACCCGGCCGCCGTGGCGTCCGGCCACGCCCTCGTGGCACTCTTCGTCACGTTCGGCATCGGCTATTTCGTGATCATGATGTTCGGCCCGTTCAACGTCCGGGTTCCGGCACCGGACTGGCGACCCGCCGGGTTCGACCCCGCGAGCGTCGCCGCCCGACCCCTGGTGACCACGGCGAGCGTGTCCGTGTCGAACGCCGTGCGTACCCGGTCGTTCTGGTTGCTGTGGATCGTGCTGTTCTGCAACGTCACAGCGGGCATCGGCATCCTGGAGCAGGCAAGCCCGATGATCCAGGACTTCTTCCGGGACAACGGGACCGCCACCACGGTCTCGGTGACGGCGGCTGCCGGTTTCGTGGGGGTGCTGTCGCTGTTCAACATGGCAGGGCGGTTCGTCTGGTCGACAACGTCCGACCTCATCGGCCGCAAGCCCATCTACATGGTCTACCTCGGCGTCGGCATGGTGTTGTACCTGCTGCTCGCCGTCGCGGGCCACTCCGCGACCGCGGTCTTCGTCCTCATCGCCGCCGCGATCATCTCCTTCTACGGCGGTGGCTTCGCCACCATGCCCGCCTACCTGCGTGACCTGTTCGGCACCTTCCAGGTCGGGGCCATCCACGGCCGGATCCTCACCGCCTGGTCGGCAGCGGGCGTCGCCGGCCCGCTGATCGTCAACGGGATCCTCGACACGCAGGGCAAGCCCGGCACGCTCACCGCGGCGGCGTACCGGCCCGCGCTGTTCACCATGGTCGGCATCCTCGCCATCGGGTTCATCGCGAACCTGCTGGTGCGTTCCGTGCCCGAACGGTTCCACGAACCGGACCGAGGACCGACCTCGCCCGTGGCGAAGGCCACCGTCACCGAGCCGGTCGCGCTCGGGCGGGACAGCCAACCGCCCGCGCCGCCGCACGTCGGTAACCAGACCGGGCGGCTCTGGTTGTCGTGGCTGCTGGTCGCGGTGCTCCTCGGGTACGGCATCATCCAGACCGCGATCACCGCCGCGAAGCTGTTCACCGGCTGACGCGGGCGGCCCGTCGCGGGCCGGACCTGCTGCAATCGCAACGAAAAGGCACCCCTCGAGAGGGGCGCCTTTTCGTTGCGCCGATCCGCTCAGGGACGGGTCGCCGACCGCCCCTCGGCGAGCCGCTCCCGTTGTGGCACGACCGTGTACTTCGGATCGCGGGCCGACACCCGGCCCGCCTCGAACACGCCGAACCTGGTGGCCACCGACGATGCCACGAGGGCGGCGCCGGAGATCGCCGCCAGCACCCGGCTGCGTCGGCTGAACAGCGCGGCGACGGTGCCCACGCCGAGCAGCACGTCACCCGCACGGACCAGACGACCGCTGCGACCCTGCCGGTAGGGCTCACCGGTCAGGCCCAACCGCTCCATCCGGCGACCGCCGAGGTACTTGATGGTCGCCGCGACGACGGCGAGTCGCCGCAGCGGAGCGGTCTGGGCGGCGGGCGCCGCGATGAGGCCGACCCCGGTGGCGGCGGCGAGCGCGCTGCCACCGAAGACGAACGGCAGATAGGGGTACGCCTCATGCCAGGCAGGTACGGCGGTGTCGGCGAGCAGCACCCCGGTGTACGTGGCCAGCGCCGGGGCGGTGGCAGCCGCGGCCAGCCCGGCGATGTCGCCGACGGGTGGCGCCAGCCGGCGGGCGAGGCCGAGAACACCGTGCTCGGGGAGCAGCGGCGCCAGCTCGGCGACCGCGGCCACACCGGCGGCCGGGCCGAACGCGGCGAGGATCCAGGTGCCGACCGACATCGGCGAGGTCACCTTGACCACCCGGAGCATGTGATGGAAGCGGGCCGGCTGGCCGAGGTCGTGGACCAGCAGGTACGTACTGGCGGCGACACCGCCGAGGGCCGTCCAACGGCCCACGGTGCGCAGCCCCGGTCGTCCGGTCAGTTGGGCGGCCCCGCCGATCAGTGCGCCTCCGGCGGCAAGACCTCCGGCGAACAGGTAACCGGCGATGTCGTACTTCCACACCGGCGGCTTCAACACCGGCCGGCCGTAGTAGGAGGCGAAGTCGGCCGGCGGCACGGTGAGCTGCTCACCGCCGCGGGTCATGACCGCCTGCCCAGGAATGCGACAACAGTGGCGGCGGTCATCGCGAGGGCGGCCAGGCCGGCGTGCTTCCACATGGCCGGCAGGTCGCGGGTGGTCACGATCGGGTCGGGTGGCAACCCGTACACCTCAGGCTCGTCCAACAACAGGAAGAACGCCCCGTCACCACCGACCCCGTCATTCGGGTCGTGCCCGTACAACCTCGCCTCCGGCACGCCCCGCTCATGCAGCTTCGCCACCCGCGCGGCGGCCCGCTCCCGCAACTCGTCCAGAGCGCCGTACTGGATCGACTCCGTCGGACACGCCTGCGCACACGCGGGGGTCATGCCCGCGCCCAACCGGTCGTAGCACAGCGTGCACTTCCACGCCCGGCCATCGCCCTTGCGTTGATCGATGACGCCGTACGGGCAGGCGGAGATGCAGTAACCGCAGCCGTTGCAGATGTCCTCCTGCACCACCACAGTGCCGAACTCCGTCCGGAACAGGGAACCTGTCGGGCAGACATCCAGGCAGGCCGCGTGGGTGCAGTGCTTGCACACGTCCGACATCATCAACCAGCGAAAATCCGTCCGCCCCTCCGCGCCGGAACCCCTCCCCGGCGGCTGCGCACCCGGCATCCCCAGGAACTCCGGCCCGCCCGACATGCCGGCCGCCGCGGCGGGCGAGCCGGTGGGCAGGCCGGGGTCCGTTCCGGTGTCGGTGCTGGTACGCGCGCCAGCCGCCGCCGTCACCGGGCTGATCGCCGGCCCGTCCGGGTCCCCCGCGAACGCCGGAGTCGCCCAGCCGGCCGAACGGGGCTGCTCCACGAACGCGACGTGCCGCCACGAGTTCGCTGTCAACGCGCCGGTGTTGTCGTACGACATGCCCAGCAGGTCGAGCCCACTCTCGGGGACGCCGTTCCACTCCTTGCAGGCCACCTCGCACGCTTTGCAGCCGATGCAGACGCTGGTGTCGGTGAAGAACCCCATTCGCGGTGGCGGGTTCTCGTAGCCGGCGTCCGGTGCGGGGTCCAGCGGCCCGTACAGGGCGTTGGCGTGGGGCATGGGTCAGACCTCCTGGTCCGGGCCGCTGTCGGCGGAGTCGGTCGTGACCTGCGGTGGATAGTGCGGGCTCAGGTCGCCGGACCGTCGCCGGTAGTCGACGACGAGTTCCTGCAGCTCCAGGCCCCTGGGTCGACGGCCGGGCCGCACGTCGCAGGTGCCGACCTTGCTCTCCTGGATCAGCACGTTCGGGTCCAGGCTGATACCGAACAGGTCGTTGGCCGAGTCGCCGGTGACCAGGCCCTCGAAACCGAAGTGGTACGGCAACCACACCTGGTGGATGATCCGACCGTCCACCCGCAACGGGGTGAGCCGGTCGGTCACCAGCACCCGTGCCTCGATCGCCGCACGGGCGGTGACCAGGTGCGCCCAACCCAGGTGGGTGAGACCACGTTCGGCCGCCAACTCCGGCGACACCTCGACGAACATCTCGGGTTGCAGCTCCGCGAGGGGTGAGACCATCCGGCTCATCGCACCGGCGGTGTGGTGCTCGGTGAGCCGGCTGACAGTGAACACGTACGGGAACACCTGGCTGTGCGGTTCCGGCGGGCTCGGGTTGAGCGTGTTGATCGGGTGGGTGTAGACCTTGCGGGTCGGGTTGGCCTGCTGTCGGTAGAGCGGGTTGCGCACCGGCGACTCGACCGGCTCGTAGTGGGTGGGCATCGGCCCGTCGAGCACACCGGTGGGCGCGTACAGCCAGCCTTTGCCGTCGCCCTGGAGGATGAACGGGTCGTCGCCGGCGATGCCCGCCACGCCCGAGGCGTCGTGCGCCGGTCGGTAGGACGGCGGTTTGGTCTTCTCGAAGTCCGGCACGTCGTAGCCGGTCCACTCGCTCTTGTCGGGGTCCCACCAGACGTAGCGTTTGCGCTCGGACCACGGGTTGCCGTCCGGGTCGGCGGAGGCACGGTTGTAGAGAATGCGCCGGTTCGCCGGCCACGCCCAACCCCACTCGGGTGCCACCAGGGACTGCTCCGAGCCGGGTTTGCGGCGGGCCGCCTGGTTGACGCCGTCGGCGTACACCCCGGTGTAGATCCAGCAACCGCCGACGGTGGAGCCGTCGTCCTTCATCTCGGTGAACGACGCCAGCGGCCGGCCGGTGGCCACGTCGTACCCGTTGATCTCGCGCAGCACCGCCTCGGCGCTCGGCTCCGCGTGCGGACCGTGCGTGGGGTAGTCCCAGGCCAGGTCGAGCAGCGCACGGTCGCGCGGCTTCGTCGACGTCGCCAGCCGTTCCCGGATGACGCGACCGAGGTGGTAGAAGAACCAGAGTTCCGAGCGGGCGTCGCCCGGCGGTTCGACGGCTTTCTCCCGCCACTGCAACAGCCGTTGGGTCTGGGTGAAGGTGCCCTCTTTCTCCACGTGGGAGGCGGCCGGTAGGAAGAACACCTCGGTGCGGCACCCCTCAGGGGCGATCTCGCCGGTTTCGATCTCCGGCGCGTTCTTCCAGAACGTGGCGCTCTCGATCTCGAACAGGTCGCGGACCACGAGCCAGTCGAGGTTGGCCATGCCGAGACGCTGCGCGCGTCCGTGCGCCGAGCCGACCGCCGGGTTCTGCCCGAGCAGGAAATAGCCCTTGATCTTGCCGTCGATCATGTCGAGCACCTGCTGGTAGGTGCCGTGGTCGCCGGTCATCCGCGGCAGGTACCCGTAGCAGTAGTCGTTGTCGGCGGTGGCCGCCTCGCCCCAGTACGCCTTGAGCAGGTTGACGCCGTAGGTGCGGGCGTTGCCCCAGAAACCCTTCTGCCCGGGGTGCGCGATGCTGTCCACCCACTCGGTCAGGGTCGGGTGTTCGGCGTGGTGGGGCATCGGCAGGTAACCGGGCAGCAGGTTGAACAGCGTCGGGATGTCGGTGGACCCCTGGATGCTGGCGTGCCCGCGCAGGGCCATCACCCCGCCACCCGGGCGGCCCATGTTGCCCAGCAGGAGCTGGATGATCGCGCCGGTGCGGATGTACTGCACGCCGACGCTGTGCTGCGTCCAGCCCACCGAGTAGACGAGCATGCCGGTCCGGTCCCGGCCGGAGTTCTCCGTCCACGCCTGGGCCAGTTCGAGGAACTTCTCCTGCGGGATGCCGCAGACCCGTTCCACCATCTCCGGGGTGTATCGGGAGAAGTGCCGCTTGAGGATCTGGTAGACGCAGCGCGGGTGCTGCAGCGTCTCGTCACGTTCGGTCTCGCCGCCGACGGGCGCACCGTGCGACTCGTTCTCCAGCCCGGCCGCCGTCTCCCGCTGCGTCTCGCTGTCGCGGGTCGTCTGGTCCTGCGGGTGGCCCTGGTAGCGCCAGCTGGCCTGGTCGTAGGTGGCGTTGTCGTCGTTGAAGCCGGAGAAGAGGCCGTGCATGTCCTCGGTGTCGGCGTACTCCTCGGTCACGATCGTCGCGGCGTTGGTGTACGCGACGACGTACTCCCGGAAGTCCAACTCGTTGTCGAGGATGTAGCGCACCACCCCGCCGAGCAGCGCGATGTCCGTGCCCGCCCGGATCGGCAGGTACGAGTCAGCCAGGGCGCTGGTACGGGTGAACCGCGGGTCGACGTGGAAGACCTTCGCGCCCCGACGCTTGGCCTCCATCACCCACTGGAAACCCACCGGGTGTGCTTCGGCCATGTTCGAACCCTGGATGACGATGACGTCGGAGTTCGACAGGTCCTGCTGGTACTGGGTGGCGCCGCCACGACCGAAGCTGGTCCCCAGACCGGGGACGGTGGAGGAGTGTCAAATGCGGGCCTGGTTCTCGATCTGGAGCGCCCCCATCGCGGTGAACAACTTCTTGATGAGGTAGTTCTCCTCGTTGTCCAACGTCGCCCCACCCAGACTGGAGATACCCAGCGTCCGGTTGAGCGGTCGACCCTCGGCGTCGACGTCCTCCCAGGTCTCGTCCCGGGCGGCCAGGACCCGATCGGCGATCATGTTCAGCGCCGTGTCGAGGTCGAGGTCCTCCCACTCGGTGCCGTACGGCCGGCGGTAGCGGACCTTGGTCTGCCGCAGCGGACTGGTCACCAGGCTCTTGCTGGCCGCGCCCTTCGGACAGAGCCGACCCCGCGAGATCGGGCTGTCCGGATCACCCTCGATCTGGCTGACCCGACCGTCCTTGACGAACACCCGCTGACCACACCCCACAGCGCAGTACGGGCAGACAGACCGGGCCATCGAATCGGCGTCATCGGTGCGGGCGGTCAGCGCGCGGGACCCGTCGGACTTCGCCGCGGCACCCCGGCCCAGCGGATCCGTGCCGGCGAGCTGGCGATAGACCGGCCAGCCTTCGAACCAGCTGCGCACCCCCATCGCCGCACCTTCCCGACCAATCCCGCCAAATATGAACACTCTGACGTTAGTTGAGGTGCCGGCCCGGCCGCAGCGACATCACCAACAGTGATAACTCCCCCAGCCCTTCGGTACGGGCCTGGAGAGGCATGGGGTACGGCGTTGGTCAGTGGCTGTGGATCAGGGGCTGCCCGGTTGCGGTCGGCGATCCCACAGCACCAGGCCGGTGAGCAGCATCGCGACGCCCAGACCGACCATCGCCAAGCCCACCGCCGTGTGCGCGCTGCCGCTCAGGTGACCGGCCACGATCCACCCGCTGTCGATTTCGAACGCCAGCGGCATCAGCCCCTGCGGGATCACCGGGATCCACCCGACCGTCAGCAACCCCAGCGCCCACGCTGTCGACGTGTTCTCCCGATACCACTGCACGTCCCAGGTCAGCGGGAGCGCCGTCTCCGGGGGCCGGCTCCGCTGACCTGCCGCGGCGAGCACCGTCGTGCCGCGCTGGGCGAGCCGCTCGTCGGCCAGCCACAGGCCACCCCACCAGGTCGCCACGCCGGACAGCAGCCCGACCACCGGTAGCAGCGGTGCCGCCTCCGGCGGGCCCCAGATCATCAGGGCGAGCACCGGCGCGGCGGCGAGCAGCCCGGCAGCGGTGGCGACCAGCACGCTGACGATGTCGGTCGGGTTGTCAGCCGCGGTGGGGTGCCGCGGGTCGGCCACCGGGCGTACGCGCAGCAGCGACACCCACACCGGCACCGACGCGCCCGCGCCAAGTAGGGCCGGCAGGGTGGAGAGCGCGGCCAGCGGGTCGACGTCGGGGGCGAGGATGACGCCGACGACGGTGAGCAGCACGCCGATCGGAGTGACCAGCACCAGCCAGGCCAGGGCACGTCCCCGGACCTCGGCCCGTTCACCGCCCGGCGTGGTGAACGGCAGCCACAACGCGGTGCCGTCCAGCCCGACCAGCCCGGCCGACATCGCCGCCGCGCCGAGCACGGCGAACGTTCCGGCCCATGGCAGCAGCAGGTCCACGTCCGACAGCAGCGGCAGCCCGGCGAGCAACGTCCCGTACACCACAGCGAACGCCAGATACTGCAACCGCAGCGGGTGCCGCCTCCAGGCCCGCAACTCACGGCCGACGACCGCCCGCGTCGCGGCCGGCACCCACCCCGGCCACTCGCGCTCCGCCGTGGCCGGTGACGCCGCCGTGGTCCGGCGCGGCCGGAACGGCACGCCGGTGGCGATCACCCTTCGGACGAGCATGATGTACGCGGCGGCGCAGAGCGCCACGATGCCCATCAGGGCCGTCATCAGGCGCACCCCTTGCCCGGTTGGTCCGGTCACGGCGGTGACCGGCCAGCCGCTCGGCACGTACCCCATGGCCCGGACCACGTCCTGCGGCGCTGCCACGAGCAGTACCGACACCCACGGGAAGACGGCCCAGAGCGACCCGGCGACACCCATCGCCGTACCGGTGAGGACGCCGGTGAGCAACGCCCCGGCCGGACCACCGGCGTGGCCGACGACCTCCAGCGCGATGGCCGAGCCGATCAGCCCGAGCAGCCAGAGCAGCACTGCGCCGAAGGCGGTGACGAGGACCGCGACGGTGCCGTGCCGGGCGGCCTGCACCGGCAGCGCGGCGAGTGCCACCAGCGACACGGCCGGGCCGACCCCGATCGCCGACGCGGCGAGCAGGCCGATCGCGGCCGGGACACCGCCGATCGGCTCCAACCGCAGGTGGGCCGGGCGGACCCGGCCACGCCCGCCGCCGAGCAGCAGCGGCAGGACGATCCAGCCGAGTACCCACGCCCCGGCGAGCAGGCCGAGAGTGTGCTGGTCACCGTTGAGCGCGTACCGGATCAGCCAGGCGGCGGCGAGCAGACCGACCAGGCCGGCCACCGTGGGGCCAGGGTGTTCGCGCAGCGAGCGACGGAACATCCTCGCGCGCATCCGGGCCGGTACCGTGATCGCGCCGAGGGTGCCGCCCCGCCCTCCGGGGACGGTGGATTGCGCGCTCATCGTGCCCCGGTCAGCCAGTCCAGACCGGCGCTGCCGGAGGCTTCGGCGCCGACCAACTCGACGAACCGGTCCTCCAGGCTGCTGCCGGCGGCGACCTCGGCGACCGACCCGGCGGCGACCACCCGGCCCTGGTGGATCACGGTGACCTCGTCACACATCTGCTCGACGAGCAGCATCGAGTGGGTGGACAGCACGCAGGTGCCGCCACCGGCCACGAACCGGCGCAGCACCCGGCGAATGGTGGCCGCGGAGACCGGGTCGACCGCCTCGAACGGTTCGTCGAGCACGAGCAGTCGCGGCGCGTGCAGCAGCGCCTGGGCGAGGCCGAGCTTCTTGCGGGTGCCGGTTGAGCAGTCGGCCAACGGGGTGCCGGCGCCCTTGACCAGGCCGAGCACGTCGATCAGTTCGGCTGCCCGCTCGGCGGCCTCCGCCCGGGGCAGCCCTCGCAGCCCGGCGCTGTAGCGCAGCAGTTCGGCGCCGGTGAGGCGCTCCGGGAAGTCGAGGCCGTCGGGCAGCACGCCGGTCAGCGCGCGGGTCAGGCCGCGCTCGCGCAGCGCGTCGTGGCCCAGGATCCGGATCTCCCCGGAGTCCGGGGTGACCAGGCCGACGGCCATTCCGATGGTGGTGGACTTGCCGGCGCCGTTGGGCCCGACGATGCCGTGGAAGGTGCCGGAACGCACGGTCAGATCGATGCCGTCCACCGCGCGATGCGCCGCGAAGGTCTTGACCAGGCCACGGATCTCGAGTGCCGGGGGGATCACGCGCCGAGCATAGGTGACCGTCGACGATCGCGCCGTCCGCTGATCAACAGTGCACAGTGGGCGTTGCAGGTCAGGCGATGTGCACCGGCCGGAAGCGCTCGGTCACCACCAGGGTGTCGTCGTCCACAGTGAAGTCGGGTTCGCCCAACTCGGCGCGTACCTCGGCGCTGTGCCAGAACGTCTCGTGCCCCGCACGCCACTGCGCCACCGACTCGTCGCCCTCCCCCTCGGCCAGGGCGTGTGGCAGGTCGACGTCGGCGAGCCGGACCACCCGTACGTCGGTCAGCTCGATGGCCGCGACCCGGCGGCCGGCGGAGTCCACCACGGCCGACAGTTGACCCACCTCGGGCAGCGGCTCGTTCGCGCACTCGTACCCGATCAGCAGGCCCGTCGTCGAGGTCTTGGCCCCGGACAGGATCGCGCCCACGAGCTTGTCCCGCAGTGGCCCCGGAAACGCGAACTCGGCTAGCGGAAGATCATCGAGGTCCATCCGCGGAGCGTACGCGACCAGACGCGCCGGGCCGGACCGTCGTCGACATGCTCGCGGCGACGTGGCACGGTCTGATCATGGCCACCTACGAAGTCGCCCTCGTGCTGCTCGTCGATCAATCGGGTGCGGTGTTGCTGCAGCACCGCGACGAGGATGCGGTCGTCTCGCCGGGCCAGTGGAGCCTGCCGGGTGGCCACGTCGAGCCCGGCGAGTCACCGGAGGAGGCGGCCCGCCGCGAGTTGCTGGAGGAGACGGGCCTGACCGCGGGTGAGCTGCATCCGCTGTGGAGCGGTCCGCGTCCGTACGAGGCCGGCTTTTCCCACACCGTTACCGTCCACGTGTTCCGTGGCACCACCACGGCTCGACAGGAGGACGTCGTCCTCGGTGAGGGGCAGGCCATGGTGTTCGTCCCCCGGGACGAGGTGCTCGACCGCGAGTTGGCGGTCTCCGCGGCGCTGGTCCTGCGCCTGCCCTAATGGTGGATCGGGGTCGCCAGGTCGCTGAGCGGGCGTCCCGTGCCGCCCCAGGTCTGGGCCGTGATCTCGGCGGCGATCGCCACGGCCGTCTCCTCCGGTGTCCGCGCGCCCAGGTCCAGCCCGATCGGTGAGCGGAGGCGGGCCAGCGCGCTCTCCGGGACACCGGCTTCGCGCAACCGGCGTATCCGATCGTCGTGGGCACGTCGGCTGCCCATCGCGCCGATGTAACGGGCCGGCGTGGCGAAGGCGACCTGGAGCAGCGGCACGTCGAACTTGGGGTCGTGGGTCAGGACGCAGAGCACCGTGCGGTCGTCGACGGTCGTCGACTCCAGGTACGCGTGCGGCCAGCGGACGACGAGGTCGTCGACGTCCGGGAAGCGCGCACGGGTGGCGAACACCGGGCGGGCGTCGCAGACCGTCACGTGGTAGCCGAGGAACTTGCCGATCCGGGCCATCGCGGCGGCGAAGTCGATCGCGCCGAAGATGATCATCCGGGGTGGCGGCACGTACGACTGGACGAACACGGCCACCTCGTCGCCGCGCTGCTGCCCCTGCCGGCCCAGGTGGATCGTGCCGGTCACGCCGAGCGCGAGCATCCCGGTCGCCTGCCGGGCCGCCGCGTCGTCCAGATCGGGTGCGCCGAGGCTGCCCGCGACCCGATCCGGCCAGATCACCAGCTGGGCGTTCTCGACCGATGCGGTGGCGACCGGACGGCCGTCGCGGATCGCGGCGAGGACCTCGTCGAACTCGGCCATCGCCACGCTCGGTTGCACCAGGACCTGGATGGTGCCGCCGCAGGTCAGCCCGACGTCCAACGCGTCGTCGTCGCTGACGCCGAAGGTCTGGGTGTGCGCCGTGCCGGTCTGGATCGCGGCCCGGCAGAGTTCGTAGACGGCACCCTCGACGCAGCCGCCCGAGATGCTGCCCACCACGTCGCCGTTCGCCGAGACGGCCATCGCCGCGCCAGGTTGCCGGGGCGCGGACTGCCAGGTCCGCGCGACGGTCGCGACGGCGAACGCGACGCCCTCCGCACGCCAGCCGGCCAGCCCGTCGACGATGTCCCGCATGGCCGCACGATCCGCGAGCCCCGGCGGCACCGTCAACGGTGACCTAAGCAACTGCTTAGGTCACCGTTGACTTTGACCCCCGCCGGGCAGAGATTCTGCCGGACTACGGAGGTGCGACATGCAGGTGCCGGCACCGTTCGAGTACGAGCGAGCCACCAGTGTGGACCATGCGATCAGCCTGCTGGAGCGGTTGGGCGGGACAGCCCGCCTGATCGCCGGCGGGCACAGCCTGTTGCCGATGATGAAGCTCCGGCTGGCCAACTTCGACTATCTGATCGACATCAACGACCTGCACGGCGAGTTGGGCTACGTCGAGGCGGGCCCCGACGAGGTCCGCATCGGTGCGCTGACCCGGCATCGGGAGCTCCTCGAATCCCCCGTGCTGGCGACGGCGTTCCCGATCTTCGCCGACGCCGAACGGGTGATCGCCGACCCGGTGGTGCGCAACCGGGGCACGCTGGGCGGCTCGCTGTGCCAGGCCGACCCATCCGAGGACCTGTCGGCGGTCTGCACGACGCTCGACGCGCGGTGCGTGATCCGTGGCCCGGGCGGCACGGAGCGGGTCGTGTCGATGGAGGATTTCCACGTCGGGCCGTACGAGACGGCCGTCGCCGACGACGAGATCCTGGTCGAGATCCGGCTACCGGTACGGCCCGGCTGTGGCAGCGCGTACGCCAAGGTCGAGCGCCGGGCCGGCGACTGGGCCGTGGTGTCGGCCGGCGCGGCGGTGTGGCTCGACGGCGGCGCGATCGTCGACGCCCGGGTCGGGCTCGCGGCGGTCGGCCCCAACACCACCGGCATCCCGGCGATCTCGGCGACGCTGCGCGGGCAGGAACCCTCGGAGAGCCTCTACGAGCAGGCCGGGGCGATCGCGGCGGACAGTTGCGACCCGGTGACCGACCAGCGCGGCAGCGCGGACTACAAGCGGCATCTGGCCGCCGAGCTGACCCGGCGGACCCTGCGCCGGGCCGTCGAACGGGCGAGGAGCTGAGCATGCAGGTCACCATGACCGTCAACGACGTCGAGGTCACCCGGGAGATCGAGGGCCGACTGCTGCTGGTGCACTTCCTGCGCGACGTGCTGGGTCTGACCGGCACGCACTGGGGCTGCGACACCAGCAACTGCGGCACCTGCGTGGTCTGGCTCGACGGCGAGCCGGTGAAGTCGTGCACTGTGCTCGCCGCGATGGCGGGCGGCCACCAGGTGCGTACCGTCGAGGGCCTCGCCAAGGGCGCCGAGCTGGACCCGATCCAGCAGGGGTTCATGCAGTGCCACGGTCTGCAGTGCGGTTTCTGCACCCCGGGGATGATGATGACCGCGCGGGCGCTGCTCGACCGCAACCCCGACCCGAGCGAGACGGAGATCCGGGAGGCGATCTCGGGTCAGATCTGTCGGTGCACGGGTTACGCCACCATCGTGCGCTCGGTCCGCTGGGCCGCCGTGGCCGAGGCGCAGGCCGCGGCCCAGGTCACCGAGACCACCGAATCGACCGAGGCTGGCGAGATCGACAACGCCGGCCAGCCCGCGGAGGCCGTCGCATGACCACTGTGCACGAGCGCGTGGACACGTTCCACGACAACGACCAGAAGCCCGTCGGGTACGGCCGGATGCTGCGCAAGGAGGACCCGCGCTTCCTGCGTGGTCGTGGTCGGTACGTCGACGACGTCCAACTGCCCGGCATGCTGCACCTCGCGATCCTCCGGTCGCCGGTGGCGCACGCCCGGATCGTCAGCATCGACACCAGTGCCGCCGAAGCGTCGCCCGGGGTGAGGGCGGTGGTGACCGGTGCGATGCTGGCGCAGCAGAACCTGGCCTGGATGCCGACGCTCTCCAACGACGTGCAGGCCGTGCTCGCCACCGACAAGGTGCGGTTCCAGGGCCAGGAGGTGGCGTTCGTCGTCGCCGACGACCGCTACGCGGCACGTGACGCGCTGGAGCTGATCGACGTCGAGTACGACGTCCTCGACCCGGTGATCGACGCGCGCCGGGCGTTGGAGTCGGACGCGCCGCTGATCCGCGACGATCTGGACGGCAAGACGAACAACCACTGCTTCGACTGGGAGACCGGCGACGAGGCGGCCACCGAGGCGGTCTTCGCCCGCGCGGACGTCGTGGTCAGCCAGGATCTCGTCTACCCCCGGGTGCACCCGGCGCCGATGGAGACGTGTGGGGCGGTCGCCGACTACGACGCGGTCGACGGCAAGCTGCGACTCTGGTCGACCACCCAGGCCCCGCACGCGCACCGCACCCTCTACGCCATCGTGGCGGGCCTGCCCGAGCACAAGATCCAGGTGATCTCGCCGGACATCGGCGGCGGGTTCGGCAACAAGGTGCCGATCTACCCCGGGTACGTCTGCGCGATCGTCGCCTCGATCGTGACCGGCAAGCCGGTGAAGTGGATGGAGGACCGCTCGGAGAACCTGATCAGCACCGGGTTCGCCCGCGACTACATCATGCGCGGGGAGATCGCCGCTACCCGCGACGGCCGGATCCTCGGCATCCGCACCAACGTGCTGGCCGACCACGGCGCGTTCAACGGCACCGCCGCCCCGGTGAAGTACCCGGCCGGCTTCTTCGGGGTCTTCACCGGCAGCTACGACATCGAGGCCGCGTACTGCAAGATGACGGCGGTCTACACCAACAAGGCACCCGGTGGCGTCGCGTACGCCTGCTCGTTCCGCATCACCGAGGCGGTCTACCTGGTCGAGCGGATCGTCGACTGCCTCGCCGACGAACTCGGCATGGACCCGGCCGAGCTGCGGTTGAAGAACTTCATCCAGCCGGAGCAGTTCCCGTACACGACGAAGACCGGCTGGGTGTACGACTCGGGCAACTACGAGCCGACGATGCGGCTGGCGATGGAGATGGCCGGCTACGACGAGCTGCGCCGCGAGCAGGCTGAGAAACGGGCCCGGGGCGAGCTGATGGGCATCGGCATCGCGTTCTTCACCGAGGCCGTCGGCGCCGGGCCGCGCAAGGACATGGACATCCTCGGGCTGGGCATGGCCGACGGTTGCGAGCTGCGCGTCCACCCGACCGGGAAGGCAGTGGTACGCCTCAGCGTGCAGTCGCAGGGTCAGGGCCACGAGACGACTTTCGCGCAGATCGTCGCCGAGGAGATCGGGATCCCACCGGCGGACATCGAGGTGCTGCACGGCGACACCGACAACACGCCGTTCGGCCTCGGCACGTACGGCAGCCGTTCGACGCCCGTCTCAGGCGCGGCGGCGGCTCTGGTGGCCCGGAAGGTTCGCGACAAGGCCCGGATCATCGCCTCGGGGATGCTCGAGGTGTCGGTCGCCGACCTGGAGTGGGAGAAGGGCGCGTTCCACGTCGCCGGTGACCCGGGCAGGTCCGTCACGATCCAGGACATCGCCCTGCGCGCGCACGGTGCGGGTGACCTGCCCGAGGGCATCGAGGGTGGCCTGGAGGCGCAGATCTGCTACAACCCGTCGAACCTGACCTATCCGCACGGCGCGTACATCTGCGTGGTCGACATCGACCCCGGCACCGCGCAGGTGAAGGTCCGACGGTTCATCGCGGTCGACGACTGCGGCACCCGGATCAACCCGATGATCATCGAGGGGCAGGTGCACGGCGGCCTGACCGACGGGGTCGGCATGGCGCTGATGGAGATGATCGCGTTCGACGAGGACGGCAACTGCCTCGGGGCGTCCCTGATGGACTACCTGATCCCGACGTCCCTCGAAGTGCCCGACTGGGAGACCGGGTTCACCGTCACGCCGTCGCCGCACCACCCGATCGGCGCGAAGGGCGTGGGCGAGTCCGCCACCGTGGGGTCGCCGCCCGCGATCGTCAACGCGGTCATCGACGCCCTGAAGCCCTTCGGCGTCCGCCACGCCGACATGCCGCTGACGCCGTCGCGGGTCTGGGACGCGATGCGCGGCCAGGCCCGGCCGCCGATCTGAGGAGCCGAGGATGACCACCATCGCCGAACGCGCCCGGGAGCTGACCGACACCCGGGAGCCGTTCGTCCACGCCACAGTGGTCCGCGCGCAGGATCCGACGTCGGCGCGGCCGGGCGACGACGCGGTGATCCGGTCCGACGGCTCGATCGAGGGCTTCGTGGGCGGGGTGTGCGCGGAGAGTTCGGTGCGGGCGGCAGCCCTCGACGCCCTGCGCGACGGCACCGCCCTGCTGCTGCGGGTGCTGCCGGAAGGCGCGACCCCGTTCCCGGAGACGCCGGGGGCGCGGGTGGTGGTGAACCCGTGCCACTCCGGTGGGGCGATCGAGGTCTTCCTCCGGCCGATGCTGCCGGCGCCGGCGCTGCGCGTGGTCGGTGACACCCCGATCAGCGCCGCCGTGACGACCCTGGCCGCGTTCCTCGACTTCGACGTCGTCACCGCCGACGACAGCACCGGCTGCACCGCCGTGGTGGTGGCCGGGTTGGGCAAGGGCGAGCCGGAGGCGATCCGGGCCGCGCTCGACGCCGACGTCGGGTTCATCGCGGTCGTCGCCAGTGGCAGACGCGGCGTGGCCCTGCTCGACGAGCTGGGCCTCACCGACGCGGAACGTGCCCGCGTCCACACCCCGGCCGGGCTGGAGATCGGCGCGCGTACGCCGGCGGAGATCGCCCTGGCGATCATGGGTGAGGTGGTCCGGGCCATCCGGGTGGACGGGTTGGCCCCGGCCTCCGGCGCGCCGGCCGCCCGACCGCAGCAGGCCGTCGACCCGGTGTGTGGGATGACGGTGCTGGTCGGGGCAGAGACGCCGCACACGCGCGTCGACGGGCAGGACTTCTGGTTCTGCTGCGCCGGTTGCCTCGCGAGTTTCACGGCGGCGTGACAGGTGTTCCTGACCGGCGTGGTGCTCGCCGCTGGAGCGTCGGTGCGGCTCGGCGAGGCCAAGCAACTGCTCCCGTACCGGGGGCGGACGTTGCTCGACGCCACCCTCGACCTGGCCCGCGCGTGCGGCTTCGACCAGTTGCTCGTCACACTGGGCGGCGCGGCGGGCGACATCCGCGACCGGGTGGACCTGACCGGCTGCCAGGTCGTGCGGAACCCGGCGTTCAGCACCGGCTGCGGGTCGTCGGTGCGCACCGCCGCGCGTGCGGTGGACCCGCGCGCCGACGCCCTCGTGCTGCTCCTCGGTGACCAGCCCGGCGTCCGCGTCGCGGACGTCCGCCGGGTCGCCGCGGCGGACACCCCGCTGGCCGTGTGCCGGTATGCGGACGGCCTGGGCCATCCCTTCCGCTTCGGCCGTGAAGTCCTGCCCGAGCTGTACGACCTGCACGGCGACAAGGCCGTCTGGAAGCTCCTGCACTCCGGGCGTCACCCGGTGACCGAGGTGACAGTCGACGGGCCGGTGCCGATCGACGTGGACACCCGGGCCGACTACGAGCGCCTGCTGGCGGGCGAGGCATGAAGGACGCCCAGGCCGTCCGGCACCGCCTCGACGCCGTCGACTACCTGGTCGACGACGGCATGGCGATGGCCCTGTTCCTGGCCTTGCGCCTCGGTCGGCCGCTGCTGCTGGAGGGCGAGCCGGGGGTCGGCAAGACCACCGCCGCGAAGGCGTTGGCCCTCGCGTTGGAGACACCGCTGATCCGGTTGCAGTGCTACGAGGGGCTCACCGCGGGCGAGGCGCTCTACGAGTGGAACTACCAGCGGCAACTGTTGGCGATCCGGCTCGCCGAGGCGCACCACACTCGGCTCACCGACGCGGACCTGTTCAGCGCCGAGTACCTTCAGGAACGGCCGATCCTGCGGGCCGTACGCCACCGGGGGCCCGTCCCGCCGGTGCTGCTGATCGACGAGATCGACCGGGCCGACGACGAGTTCGAGGCGCTGCTGTTCGAGTTCCTCGGCGAGGCCGGCATCACAATCCCCGAACTCGGCACCTTCACCGCGCGGACGCCACCGGTCGTGGTGCTCACCTCCAACCGCAGCCGGGAGTTGCACGACGCGCTGCGCCGCCGCTGCCTCTACCACTGGATCGAGTACCCCGAACCGGCCCGCGCCGTGGAGATCGTCCGCCGGGCCGTACCGGACGCGGCCGGGCCGCTGATCCAGACGGCAGTGCAGTTCGTCGGCGGCGTACGCCACCGGGAGTTGGAGAAGGCGCCCGGCATGGCGGAGACCATCGACTGGGTGGGCGCGCTGTCCGTGCTGGGTGTCACCGACCTGGCCGCCGACGGTGTCGCGCAGACCATCGGCACCATCGCCAAGACCCCCGACGACCGCGCCGTGGTCGCCGCCGCGCTCGGCGCCTACCAGGAGAGTCCACCATGAAGATCACCAACGAGTTCGCGGTCACCGTTCCGATCGACCGGGCCTGGGCGGTGCTCACCGACCTGGAAGGGCTCGCGCCGTGCCTGCCGGGCGCCCAGCTGACCGACGTCGACGGCGACGTCTACCAGGGCCGGGTGCGGGTCAAGGTCGGACCGGTCGTCTCGGAGTTCGCGGGCACCGCCCGCTTCGTCGAGAAGGACGACGCCGCCTACCGCGGGGTGATAGATGCGAAGGGCCGTGACGCCCGCTCGACCGGCACCGCATCCGCGCTGGTCACCGCCCATTTGCGGCCGGACGGCGACCGGACGCTGGTCAGTGTGGACACCGACCTGAAGATCTCCGGCAAACTGGCCCAGTTCGGCAGCGGCATGATCAAGGAGGTGTCGGGCAAGCTGCTGGCCCAGTTCGTCGCGAACCTGGAGGCCAAGCTCGCCGCCGAACCGCCGGCCCCGCATCCGCACGCCCAACCCGTGGCGGCCACGCCCGCCGCGCCGCCCGCGCCGTCGGGCATCGCGCCGTCGGATGTCGGGCCGTCGGATGTCGGGCCGTCGGATGTCGGGCCGTCGGATGTCGGGCCGTCGGGCGATGCCGTCCGTGTCGCGCCGACCGCCGAGCCGGAGGCGCTCGACCTGCTCAGCATCGCCGGCGGGTCGGTCACCAAGCGCCTCGTACCGGTGGTCGTCGGTCTGGTCGCGGTCGGCGCGGTGATCGCCTGGCTGGTCGCGCGCCGGTGAGCCAGGGGGTGCTGCGCGGCGTCGACCGGGCCGCGTTCGCGGTGGCTCTCGCCAGCCGGCTGCGTCGGGGCGGGGTTCCGGCCGGGCTAACCGCCGTCGACGACTTCGTCCGTGCGCTCGCCGCCAGCCCGCCCGACTCGATGTCGTCGCTCTACTGGACCGCCCGGATCAGCCTGGTGCGACGGCACACCGACGTGCCCGCGTTCGACCGGATCTTCGCGGCGGTCTTCGCGGACCCACCACCGTTGCCCCGACCGCAGCGGTCCGCGCCCCCGGCCGACAGTTCCGACGACGTGTACGTCCGGGTGCCGGCCGACACCGACGACGCGGGGCCGGGCGTCGGCCTGCCCTGGGCGACACTGCCGCCGGCGGTCGCCGAGACCCCCGAACACGACACCCCGCTGCGACTGCCCGAGCGGCGCCCGAGCGCCCACACCGGGCTCGCCGACCGTCCGTTCGACGAACTCGACGCCGCTCAGGTCACGCAACTCGGCGACGCCCTGCGCGCGGCCGTCGCCGGCTGGCCGACCCGACGCACCCGGCGGCACACCGTCGGCCCGGCCGGTGCCCGGATCGCGTTGCGGGCCACCATCGCCCGGTCCCGGCGCACCGGCTGGGAGCCGATAGAGGTCGTCCGCGCGCGCCCGGTACGGCGGCCACGCCGGGTCGTGCTGCTCTGTGACGTCAGCGAGTCGATGCGGGCGCAGGCCACCGCGTACCTGCATCTGATGCGGGCGTTCGCGGTAGTCGCCGACGCGGAGGTGTTCGCGTTCGCCACGACGCTGACCCGGCTCACAGTGGTGCTCCGGCACACCTCGGCGGCAGAGGCGGTCGCACAGGCCAGCGCCGCCGTGACCGACCGGTACGGGGGCACCCGGATCGCCACGAACCTGCGCGCCCTGCTCACCTCCCACCACGCGGAGGCCGCACGCGGGGCAGTGGTGGTGATCGGGTCGGACGGGTGGGACAGCGATCCGCCCGCCGACCTGGCAGCGGTGATGGCCCGTCTGAGCCGCCGCGCGTACCGGATCCTCTGGTTGAATCCCCGAGCCGGCGCGCCCGGCTTCGCCCCTCGCGTCGGCGGGATGGCCGCCGCACTTCCCTACTGCGACCGGATGCTGCCGGCCGGCACCTTCCAGGACCTGCTTGTCGTCGCCCGTCAGCTCCAGAGCGTCACGTGCACCGACGGCCGGAAATGGCCGACGCTGACACCCGCGCCGCGCATCATCGCCTGAATCGCCCTCGGCGTCGACGAGAAGCGCGACAGCTCCTCGGCGGCCGACATCGAACCGGGGGTGGCGAGCACCTGGGCATGCCACACCGCCTCCATCGTCGCGTGCGGCCCCAGCACCTGCCCGAGCTGGCCCTGACGGATGTCCGGCGCGACGGTGAACGCGAGGGCCGGTGCCACCCCCCTGCCCCGCTTGGCCTCCCCCAGCGCGGCCGCGTGGCTCTGGAACAACTGCTGCCGCTCGTCCGGCACGGCGAGCCGGCGCAGCAGCGCCGGGACCGCGCCCCACTCGGTGGCGGCCGACGGCCCGAGCAGCCAGGTCTGCTCCCGCAGCTGCCCCGGTGACGCCGCCATGCCGGCCAGTGGATGCTCCGGACCGACGGCGATCACGAGCCGGTAGTTCATCACCGGCCGGCAGTCGATCGCGCTGTCGACGACCGATGGTTGCGGCCCGATCGCGATGTCCGCGGCGCGGGTCAACAGCAGCGACTCGAACGCCCCCGGGTTGCGCACGCTCAACTCGACGTCGAGGTCGGCGGCGCGCTTCGCGAAGAGTTCGATCAGGCCCGGCGCGGCGAACTCCGCGAACAGGCTCGACGCCGCGACCCGCAGCATCCGTCGGCCGCGCGTCGCGGCGCTGACCTCCAGGATGGTGCGGTCCTGCAGGCCCAGCAGTTCCGCCGCCCGACTGGCCAGCCGCAGCCCACCCGCTGTGAACGCGAGGCCCGCCGCCGTCCGGGCGAAGAGCTTGTCGCCGAACTCCTTGCGCAGTTGGGCGATGTGCAGCGACACCGCCGACTCGGAGACCTGAAGCTCCGCGGCGGCCTGTTTGACCGAGCCCAGCCGGACCACGGCGACGTACGCGCGCAGCTGTGTCGGGGTCATCGGCCCTCTTCCCCGCGATCGCGTGGCGCGGCTCGACGTCGAGACGAACGTCGATCATCCCGCGCTGGTCCGCGCCACCGCCAGCGCCCGATCAGTCGGTGGTGACCGCCTGGTTTCCGGACACGCAGTACACGTCGCCGGAGTTCGCGGCGTGCGGCAGGTCGTGCAGGTGCGTCGCCAGGTCGGTCGCGGACATCCACCGTTGGAAGGTCATCGACTTGTCGTCGCCCACCGCGATGTCGAAGCCGTCGAAACCCAGCGCGGTCAGGCGATCGAGACACCGGTCGGCGACCGCACGCGCGATGGTGGTGAACTCGAACGACAGCGCGGGCAGCGGGCGACTCAGGCCGGCCAGCACCTCGTCCTCGAAGCCCTCAACGTCGATCTTGGTGAAGGCCGGCACGCCGTACGTCTCGATCAGCGCGTCGACGGTGACCACCGCCACCTCGATGTCGGTGTCCCACACCTGGCCCTCCCACCCGCCCGCGCCCTCCGCCGCGAGGACGAAATCCGGTGAGGCGGTGGACACTGTGGGGTTGGCGGAGTTGACGTGCAACCGGGTACGCCCGGGGAGCGCGCCACACGCCGCGTCGACCACTGTCACCCGGTCGTCGTCGGCGTAGATCGCCCGCAGGGCGCGCAGACACAACGGCTGCGGTTCCACAGCGACGACCCGGGCACCGAGGCGACGGAAGCTGGCGATGTGATCGCCCACGTGGGAGCCGATGTCGAAGACGAGGTCCCCGCCGTTGACGAAACGGGAGTAGAAGGCGTCCATCCTCGCGTCCCGCTCGGGGTCGCCGTAGTAGACGTCCAGCGACCGGTGCAGCAGGGACAGGGCCGGGTCGCTCCGGAGCGCGGCGATCCTGGTGTCGGTGCTAGCCGTCATCTGTCTGGGTCCAGTCCGTGAGAGAGGTGGCCGGGTCACGGTCCGAAGGCGGTCAGGAACCGGTCCCGGAAGGTGTCCATCCGCCAGACCGGCGCCTGCGGCCCGGGCTTCAGGCCGTCCTGCCAGCCCCACCCGGAGATCCGGTCCAGCACTGCCCGGTCCCGGGTGATGATCGAGATCGGCACGTCGTGGCTGGCGTTCTCGCCGGTGACGACCGCGGCGGGCTGGTGGTCACCGAGGACGATGAACACCAGGTCGTCGTCTCCGTAGGTCCGCACGTAGGAGATGAGCGCGCCGAGGGTGTACTCGATGGACTTTCGGTAGTCCGCCCGGATCTGGGCGGTGTTGCGGCGCTTGTCGTCGGACCTGCCCGCGCCGGCCCCACGGTAGACCGCGCCGTCGCCGACGTCGGCCCAGTCGAGCAGCGGCGGGACGGGCGTCCAGGGCGCGTGACTCGACACCAGCGCCAGCTCGGTCATCACGTTGCCGTCGCGCTTCGCCTGCTCCAGGCGCTGCCAGCTGGCCAGGGTGTACTGGTCGGGCGGGGTGCCGAAGCTGAACTTCGGGCCTCGGTACGCGAGCGTCCTGGCGTCGTAGAACCGGTCGTAGCCGAAGAAGGAGCCCTCCGGCCACGGCTTGGTGACGGCGGGCATCACGCCCACGGTCTGCCAGTTCGCGCGTTGGAAGGCGCGGTTGAGGGTCATCCGGTCACTGGCCAGCAGGGTGCGGTGGCGCTGGTCGTTGTCGATCCAGAGGCCGGAGAGCAGCGTGTCGTGCGCGAGCCAACTGCCGCCACCGAAGGTCGGCGAGGTGAGGAAGCCGCTCTGCGCGGCGAAACCCGCCGCGCTCAGCTGACTGGTGCCGCCGTCGAGGACCGCACCTACCCACGGCGCGAACTCCGGGTCCTCGACGGCGTCCCGGCCGTAGCTCTCCACGAAGGCGACGACCACGTTCTTGCCGCGCAGCGCGGTCAGAAGCTGGTCGCCCGGGGTGTCGCCGAACGTGTCGGCCTCGATCAGGGCGCCGAACGTCTCGCGGTCGTCGAGGCGCAGGCGCACCTGGAAGCCGTGACCGTTGGCCAGGGTGGTCGCGGAGGTGTCGGCGACCGGTACGCCCTCGACCACCCGCACGTTGAACGCGGCGCAGGCCACCCAGACGACCACCAGCGCGGCAACGACCCGGGTGGTCCCCGTGCGGTGCCGGACCACCACCCCCCGCAGTCGCCGCATCGACAGCGTGACAAGTATCGGCAGGACCACGACCACCACCGCCAGGGCGACCGCGGCACCGATGGCGGCGGGCCGGCCGTACGACTCGCTGAGGAAGGCGAACCCCTCGTCGAGGAGAGCCCAGTCGAGCACCGGGTCGAACGCCCGGCTCAGCGACGCGGTGAATCCCAGGTCGAGCAGCTTCAACAGGCCGAGCAGGCCGAGAGCCACGCCGGCGAGCGTCGCGACCATCCGGCTGCCACGAGACGGTAGGGCGAGCAGGAGGGCCACGACCAGTAGCGCCTCCAGGGGGATCCGCGCGAACGCCGCCGGGCTGAGCCGGCCGTAGTCGTACGGCACGGTGAGGACGAGCAGCACGAGCAGCGCGGCCAGCACGGTCGTCAGCCGGGCGGCGATGGAGCGTTTCGGCCGCTCCTCGAACTCCGTGCCGTCGGCGGTGCCGTCCGAGACCTCGACGTCCATCGCCCTCCGTCCCTGGCTTGGCAGCTGACGTACGCGCGTCAAGAGCGACAACCCGGGCATCCTTCCATGATCTTTGTTGAGCGCGGCATCCGGGAGGCTCAGACGCGGGCGGTCCCGCGTCGGGCGACGGTGACCGTGGGGCGGTCCGACCAGGGCAGCCCGTCCGGCCGGCCCGAGCCCAGCGCGGTCGCGGCGCTCGGGGCACTGTGGCTCGCCGAGCTGCCCGCGTGGACCGTCGCGGCCGGGGTGGCGTGGGTGACGGCGCGGCGGCGGTGCCGGGTCGTCCAGAGCCAGGTCACGTCCCGTCCGAACGACTCGACCAGCAGCGCCACCGACAGCACCAGCACCATTGTCGTCAGCGGCGCGGGCAGCACGTCGGCCATCGCCACCGTCAACACGACGCCCTGGATCGCGGCGACGACCTTGCTCCAGTAACGCGGCGGCGCGGATCCCCGCATCCACTCCAACACCCAGGTCGCGGCGCCGTAGAGGTAGCGCATCGCGCCGATCACGAGCACCCAGCCACCCACCGCGGGGGCCACGTGCAGGCAGAGCACAAGGACCAGGACTGAGTCGATCTCCATGTCGAAGCGCGCGCCGAGCTCGCTGGTGGTTCCGGTACGGCGGGCCGTGTACCCGTCGACGGCGTCGAGGGCCAACGCCACGCTGGTGAGGACGACCATCAGGGTGACCGGCGCCGACCGGCCGAACGAGTCGGCGGCCAGGGCCGTCACGCCGCCGACGAGGATCGCCCGACTCAGTGTCACCCGGTCGGCCGGGCTGAGCGCACCCGCGCCCGAGCGGGACATCCCGCGGCTCAGCAGGGCGCACAGGACCACCCCGTACGCCAGCCCCGCCAACCAGCCCGCCGCGCCCAGACCGACCGTCTCCGCCAGCAGGGCCAGCAGGCCGATCTGCGCGAGCAGTCCGATGACCGGACCAGTTCGAACCGTTGACATCGTGCCTCCGCGACTCTGGTGGGTGACCCTGACCGTCATCACGGAAAATATGACCGATCGGTTCATTCTGAACGCGACCCGCAGGGGTGCCACACAGAGACCTGCCCCTCGGCCGGCCGGTTAATCGCCCACCGTGGGTGCGGGTCGACCGCCGGGCCGTCGGTCAGGGCGCCGGCCGGGTCAGCACCTCGGCACCGTCGTCGGTGATCGCGATGGTGTGCTCGCTGTGCGCCGTCCGGCAGCCCGTCGCACTACGGAGGGTCCAGCCGTCGGCATCGGTGACCAGCGTGGCGGTGTCCGCCATCACCCAGGGCTCCAGCGCCAGCAGCAGTCCCGGGCGTAGCCGGTAGCCGCGACCGGGACGCCCGGTGTTGGAGACGTGCGGGTCCTGGTGCATCGTCGATCCGACGCCGTGACCGCCGAACTCCGTGTTGACCGAGTATCCCGCCGCCGTGAGAACCGAGCCGATCGCGTGGGAGATGTCACCGATGGGAACGCCGGGGCCGGCGGCGGCGATCCCCGCCTGCAACGCGCGCTCGGTCGCGTCGATCAGCGCGACGCTCTCCGGGGGCCGCACGTCGCCCACGATGAAGCTGATGGCCGAGTCCGCGACGACTCCACGGTGGGAGACGGCGAGGTCGAGCGAGAGCAGGTCCCCGTCGGCGAGTGGGTAGTCGTGCGGCAACCCGTGCAGTACGGCGTCATTCACCGACGTGCAGATGTAGTGGCCGAACGGCCCACGCCCGAAGGACGGCTCATAGTCGACGTAGCAGGACTGCGCCCCGGCCTCGGTGATCATGGCCTGCGCCCACCGGTCGATGTCCAGGAGGTTGGTGCCGACCACGCAGCGGCTCTTCAGCGTCCGCAGGATGCTGGCGACCAACGCGCCGGTGTCCTTCGCTCGCAGCACGTCGGTGGGGCTCAGGATCTCGATCATGCAGCGCCTTCCTCTGGCAACCAATAAGTATCCCGGCCATATTATCCCGGTACTAGAATCGGGGCATGGTCAGGTTGCCGCTCACTCCCGAAGAGCTCGAACGCGGACAGCGCCTCGGCGCGCTCCTGCGTCGGGCCCGTGGAGAGCGTTCGATGCTCCTCACCGCGCTGGACGCGGGCGTCTCGCCAGAGACCCTTCGAAAGATCGAGTCCGGCCGGATAGCCACCCCCGCCTTCCCGACCATCGCGGCGATCGCCGACGTCCTCGGACTCTCCCTCGACGCCGTCTGGTCGGAGATCAACACGTCGGACGGCAGCGCCGAACTCCCCCGGCCGACGCGCACCGCGCGCGAACGGTTGGCCTCCTAGTCTCGACCCGCTGGCGCAGCACGACGACGCGACCCACCAGACGAAGCTGGTCCCGGTCGACGGACGACCGGGACCAGCGGGTGGTGCGCTCAGGAGGCGGCGATGCCCTCCATGCCGATGCCGTCGGCGAACGTGGGCAGACCCTCCACAGTGGTGACGAGATTCAGGGACCCGTCCTCGTGCACCTTGTAGCCCTGCACGTTGCCGGCGGTGGCGTTCTGCACGTACAGGAAGCCGTCGCTGGTGGTCATGTCGATCGACCCACCGTTGGTGTCGGCGGCGACGTTCTTGACGAGTTCGAGCTTGCCGTCGTCGTCGACCCGGTAGGAACTGATGGTGGAGCTGCCGGCGTTGGCGACGAAGAAGTAGTCGCCGACACGCTGGATCCAGCACGTCGCCTGCTGCCCGTTGGGCACCGACGGGCCGACCTGGTCGAGCGCGCCGTCGTCCTCCAGCTCGAACCGGCTGACCGCGTTCGCGCCCGACTCGGTGACCAGCAACGAGTCATCGGTGTCGAAGGTGAAGCCGAACGGGGCGTTGCCCGCGTCGCTGACGACGGGGTTGCGGGACAGCTTGCCGTTGCGACCGATCTCGTAGCTGAACATGACGTTGGCGGCCTTCGTCGACACCAGGACGAACTCGCTGTCCGGGTCGATCTTGACCTGGGCCGGGGCGGTCCCGAACGCGGGAGGGTTGCCGTTGTGCAGCCCGAGCGACCGGTTGGCGTCCTCGATCCGTGACAGGCGCCCCTTGTGCAGCTCGAAGCCCTGCACCGAGCCCTCGCCGCCGGCGTTGAGGACGTAGACGAGGTCGCCACGGGCCGCGACGCTGACCGGCAGCAGACCGCCGGACCAGATGACCTGGAGCTTGTGCAGCCTGGTGCCCTCGACGCGGAAGACCGTCACGGTGTTGCTGCCGGCGTTCACGGCGAACAGCAGCCCACGGTGGTACGTCAGGGAGCCCTGCGAGGCCAGCGCGTCGAGCGGCGCGCCGATGGTGAAGCCGCCCAGCCCTCCGGTCTCGTACTCGCCCGCCTTGGTGAGACGGCCGTCCTCGTCGCGGTCGTACACCTTGATGGTGTTGCCCTCGGCCTTGTTGGTCTGGACGAAGACAGCGCCCTCGTGGTGATCACCCCCCTTGCGGTCGTCGTGGTACCCGGGGCCACCGCCATCGGCGAAGGCGGCCCCGGGGATCGATCCGATGCTGGTCAGACCTGCGAGGAGGGCTGCCGCGAGCGCGACACTGCGCTTCATCACTGACTCCTTGTGCACCCGAAGGGAGGAATACGAGTTTTCCTCTCCTTCGAAAGCTATCGGAGCAGCTAGGCGGGTTGGTCGTAGTTACCCTAAAGCGGTAATTCCATGTCGATTTGCGAAATGACGAGACGAACGGGCGACTGTGGCGCTCTTCCGCCACAGCGCACCGGGCGCTCGGTCCGCAAACCGACGGTGATGGCGTGTCAGAACCACCGGATGGGATGCTGCACTGGTGATTCGCCACCACGCCGTCTGGGTCGGTCTGGCGATCGGGCTGCTCACCGGCTGTTCCGAGCCGCCGTACGCGCTCCCCGACCGGGACGCGGCCGAGGTGCAGGCTGAGGAGGCGCGTCTCGCAACGCTCCTCCCCGCCGAGTTGCTGGGCGGACCAGGCACCTGCCAGGTTCGGCTGCTGGGGCGAGACGGTTCTTCGTCGTTCGCCTGGGCGCACTGCGAAGCAGCACCGGGGGTCGGGGAGGTCTCCGGAGTCTCCGTACCTGTCCGGGTGGACGGCGATCGCGTCACGCAGCCCGGCGACGGGAGCGAATACTCCGCGAGCGTGCGTCGCATGTTCCCGGAGCGGCTGGCGGAAAAGGTCCTCGACGACGACACCGACGTGCGGCCCTGACTGATTCGGGCGACAACACCATCGCTGAGGCTGGACGCGGCGAGGTCCGGGGTCAGCGCGGGGCGGGCCACCACGGTTCGAGGAGGGTG
Organism: Micromonospora sp. DT15; assembly: GCF_049841475.1. Classification (NCBI taxonomy): domain Bacteria; kingdom Bacillati; phylum Actinomycetota; class Actinomycetes; order Micromonosporales; family Micromonosporaceae; genus Micromonospora; species Micromonospora sp. DT15. The sequence goes on along the minus strand of NZ_JBNCKJ010000014.1, from coordinate 73,354 downwards.
GGGTCGGCCACGTACTGCCCTACCTGTGTCCGCTGCTCCGGAGTCAGCGACAGCGCCTGGAGTCGGGCGCCCCACTCGGGCACCCGGTCGGCCTTGTCCAACGCGGTGGCCAACTCGATCAGGCCGGCCAGCGCCATCGCCTGCTCGACCACCGGGGTGTCCTCGGCGCGACGGCGCATCCCCGAGTCGAGGGCCCGGTAGGCCGCCCGGTCGTCCATCTTGAACTCGCGCAGGATCCGCGCGTTGTCGAGCACCCGGGCCAGTCCGTCGAGCTCCTTCGACCCGCCGTACTCCACGTCGTCCGGTTCGTCGCGCTGAATGAAGACGATGGAGTTGCCCGACGGGTCGACGATGCTGAACCGCAACGACCCGGCGCGGTAGCGGGTCATCCGCGGCAGGCCCTTGACCAGCACCTTGCCGTAGCTGCGGCGCATCGCCTCGGCGAACGCCGCGTGGTACGGCCCCACCGCGTCCACCATCACCAGGCACCCGCCGGACTGCTCCTTCGCCGGGTCGAGATCCTTCGGTGCCGGGCCGTAGTGCAGGTCGAACCCGCTCCACCGAAACGCCAGGTACACGTACGGCCTGGTCTGCTCGTAGGTCACCTCGAACCCGAGCGCCCGCCAGAACGCCAGGGTCTCCTCCGGGGCTGGGCAGTGCAGCAGCGGCACCGTGGTCTCGTTCGGTTGGACACGGTCCATGTTGGTCGGCATCGTCACTCCCCGTCCGGTCGGCAGGCCGGCAATTGTGCCAGCACCACCGAGCGGCTTCGACGGGTTTCGTCTCCTACCAGGGGAGGAGGACCGCTCCGACCACCGGCCGCAACCGGGGCTCGAGGTCGGATGCGATCGGCATACGCGGCCACGAGCATCTACAGACATGACAACAGTTCTGCGCCGGGCGACGCGCTGGAACCGCCCACTGGTGTTCCTGGTATCCGTGATGGCGGTGCTCGGCGTCGTCGCCGTCGTCGGCATCCTCGTCGACCCGCGCGTCCTCACCGGGGCGCCGATCTGGCTCAAGCCATTCAAGTTCGCGGTGTCGTTCGTGCTGTACGGCGCGACGCTCGCCTGGATGCTCTCCCTGCTGCCGCGACGCAGCCGGGCCGTCGAGACGGCGGTCGTCATCATCGTCGCGGTGGCGGTCGTCGAAAACGCGTGGATAGTCGGTCAGGTGATACGCGGGCAGGCCAGCCACTTCAACGACAGCACCCCCCTGAACACCGCGCTGTTCGCGGTGATGGGCGCGGCCATCATGGTGCTGTTCTTCGCGCACCTCGTCATCGGGATCGTGGTCCTGATCCAGCGGATTCCCGATCGGGTGGCCGCGACCGCCGTCGGCTGGGGGCTCGGCCTGTCCCTGCTGGGCATGCTCGCGGCGGTGCCGATGGCGCTGCCGATGCAGGACCCGGGGATCGAGGGCATCGGTGGGGCGCACAGCGTCGGCGTGCCCGACGGAGGGCCGGGGTTGGCGATCGTTGGCTGGAGCACCACCGGCGGCGACCTGCGGATCGGGCACTTCGTGGGGCTGCACGCCCTCCAGGCGTTGCCGATCCTGGCGATCCTGCTGAGCCGGTTCGCGACGCGATTGGACGAGCGCACCCGCGTCCGGCTGCTTGTCGTCGCGGGTGGCGCGTACGGCGTACTCACTGTGTTGTTGACGTGGCAGGCGCTGCGCGGACAGCCGCTGCTGCGGCCGGACGCGGGCACCCTCGCCGCGGTCGCGGCACTGGTGGTCGCGACCGCGGCGAGCGTGACCGGCGTGGTGCTGGCCCGCCGACGTCGCCCGGAACTGGTGCTGGCGGCGTGACCGCGACGCTGTTCTCCCTGACGTTTGCGGTGGCCGCGCCGTTCTGGGCACTGATGATCCTGTTGCCGCGCTGGTCGTGGACCGCCCGGATCATCGCCTCGCCGCTGATCGTGCTGCCGGTCGTGGTGATCTACGCGCTGCTGGTGCTCCCGGCGTTCGGCGAGGTGCTGCCGGCCGTGGCGTCGCCGACCCTGGCCGGGGTGCGGGACCTGCTGGGTACCTCCGACGGTGCGGCGGCGGGCTGGGCGCACATGATCGCGTTCGATCTGTTCGTCGGGCGGTGGGCGTGGTTGGACAGCCGGGAACGGGGGGTGCCGGCGCTGGTGATGGCTCCGGTGCTGGTGCTGACCATCCTGCTCGGGCCGCTCGGCCTGGCCGCGTACCTAGCGGTCCGGACCCGGTGGCGGCGGTCGGCGGCCGCCGCCACCGGCTCACAGCACCTAGGCTGACGACCGTGAGCTGGCCGGGGCGACTGTTCGACATGCGGGACGCGCTCGTGCGAATGGTGCTGCTCGACCTCGCCGGGGTGTGTTACCTGTTCTTCGTCCCGCACTCCAACAGCACGCCCACCACGGCACAGTGGATCCTCGCACTGCTCGCATTCGCCGTGGCGCTGGTGGCGCACCGGTTGCCGGTGCTGAACCTGGTGGCACAGGCCGCCCTGCTGGCGGTCGCGATCAGCCTGGTCGACGACCTCACCATCAACCAGGTTGGTGCCAGCTGGGCGCTGCTCGAGGTCACCATGCGTGCGCGCCACGCGCGGCCCATCTGGCTGGCCGCCGTGCTGCTTGCCGTGGTCGACCTGACCGACTCGATCGGCGACCCGCCGCGCCGGTTCGCCTCCGGGGTCGTCGGGCTCGCCGTGGAGGTCGGCGTGCCGGTCCTACTCGGCCTGGTCATCCGCACCAACCGGGAGTTGGGCCGGCAGGCCGTGGAGCGGGCCCTGGCCGAGCAACGCCAGCACGAGTCGGAGAGCCGCGCGGCTCGCGCCGACGAACGCAGCGCCATCGCCCGCGAGCTGCACGACGTCGTGGCGCACCATGTGGCGTCGATGGTCCTGCGGGTCGGCGTGGCCCGGCACGTGCTCACCGACCTCGACCCCCGGGTGGGCGAGGTCTTCGACGACGTGCACGGCACCGGCACCTCGGCCCTCGCGGAGCTGCGCCGGCTGGTCGCGGTGCTGCGCAACCCCGACGGGGTACGCGGCGACGCGGCGCTGACCGCTATCGACCCGTCCGCGCTGCCGGCGGCGATCGGCGCGTCAATGGATCGGGCCCGGCAGGCGGGTGTCATTGTGGAGGCCGACCTCGACCCGGCGATCGGTTCACTCGACGCGGTGCGCGGCATGGCGGTGCTGCGACTGACGCAGGAGGCGCTGACGAACGTGGCCAAACACGCGGGGGCCTCAGCGGTCGCGCATCTCGTGGTCGCCGTCCGGGACGGCTCCGTGCACTGGGAGGTCACCGACAACGGGCGCGGCGGGGGGCCGGCGGCCGTGCCGGCCGGTGGCGGGCACGGCATCACCGGGATGCGCGAGCGTGTCGAGGTCCTCGGTGGCCGGCTGGAGGCGGGCCGGACCGGCACCGGGTGGCGGGTGCGTACCGTCCTTCCGGCAGTGGCCGCCGCGTCCACTGACGCGCCGGTCGGGTCGGTGCCCCGCGAGCGGGAGGCCCCGGCCGGATCGCCCGCGGCGGAGCCGGCGTGATCCGGGTGCTGCTGGTCGACGACCAGCACCTCATCCGGGCCGGGCTGCGCATGCTCTGCGATGCTCAACCCGACATCGAGGTCGTCGGGGAGGCCGACAACGGCCGCGAGGCGATCCCGCTGGCCGGGCGGCTCCTCCCCGACGTCGTCGTGATGGACCTGCGGATGCCCGGCATCGACGGGATCACCGCGACCAGCCGGATCCTCGCCGAACGCCCCGCCACCCGCATCCTCGTGCTGACCACGTTCGGCGACGACGAGCACCTCTACCCCGCGCTGACCGCCGGAGCGTGCGGGTTCCTGCTCAAGGACGCGCCCCCGACCGAGTTGCTGGACGGCATCCGCCGGGCCGCCGTCGGTGACAGCCCGTTCAGCCCTGAGGTGCTGCGCCGCCTCGTGCAGCGCGCGGTGCACGCCCGCCCGGGGTCGCCACCGGCTCTGCCGGGCCTGACCGCCCGGGAACGGGACGTGCTCGACCTGGTCGCCGAGGGACTGTCCAACACCGAGATCGCCGACCAGCTCCACATCGGTGTCACCACGGTCAAGACCCACATCACCAGCCTGATGACCAAGACCGACAGCCCCAACCGGGTACGCCTGGCCCTGTTCGCTCGCGGCGTCTGACGCTCAGGCCCGCACTCACGGCGTCTGCGGCTCAGGCCCGCATCCGCGCGGACACGGCGATGACGAGCACCAGCGGCACGATCAGCAGGGCCGGGGCGACGACCGGCAGGTGCAGGGCGACAAGGGCGCCGACCGCCGCGCCGACCATGAGGGCCAGCAGCACCTGGGCCTTGGGACGCAGGCTGGTCCACGGGCTGCGCGCGGCGACCCCGGCGATCAGGCTGGTGAGCGTGCCGGTCAGGTACGTGGAGGACAGGCCGGACACGCCGAAGCGTTGGATCGCACTGCTCTGCACGCCCAGCGCGACAGCGGACAGCATCAGCAGCGCCAGGTGGACACCCGCGTCGGGGGTGTGCAGGGTGACCTCCCAGACGACGGCGAACACCACGAACACCGACAGCTCCAGGACCAGCGCCCAGGTGACCCGCCGGGGCCAGACCGGATCGTCGGGCTGCGCCGAGCCGACGACGCGGGCGCCGGCGAGGACACCGACGATGAAGCTGACGATGGCGCAGCCCGACGTCAGAGCCAGGTCGGCTTCACCTCTGCCGGCCGAGAGCCCGAGCAGGACCATGTTGCCTGTCATCACGCTGGCGAAGGCGCCGCCGAGGGCGAGGAAGCCAAGAGCGTCGGCGCTCCCGGTGAGGAAGGTGAGGACGACGACGAGCGCGTGCCGTCGCCGCAGCAGGCGCTCGTCCCGGGGCGGGGTGACGTGGGGGCGGGTGACGCGGGGCGCTGTGCTCGACACTGTCGGCCGCCTTCCGGTAATTGTTCTTCGTATACACTTTGTGCGGACACGTTCACGGAGAGGCGACAAGGTGGCTGAAGACCTACGGGACAAGCTCGGCGCGCAACACCTGCCGCTCCGCGATCAGGTCCTCGCCGCGCTGCGGACCGCCATCATCGACGGCGACTACCTGCCCGGGGAACGGCTGACCGAGGACCGGCTCGCCGAGGACTTCGGCGTCTCCCGCAACCCCGTCCGGGAGGCGCTGCGCGTCGCCGAGGCGGAGGGGTTCGTCGTGATCCTCCCCCGCCGTGGAGCGGTCGTCGCCTCACCGAGCAGCGGGACCATCACCGACATGTTCGTCGTGCGCGAGCGACTGGAGGCGCTGGCCGCCCGGCTGGCCGCCGAGCGGGCCACAGCGGCCGACGTGGCGTCCCTGCGCGCCCTGCTCGACCAGGGCCGCGAGGCGACCCAGCGCCACGACCTGGCCCGGGTCGCCGAGCTGAACAGCACGCTGCACCTGCGCATCCTCAAGATCAGCGGAAACCCCTGGCTGTCGTCGATCGCCAAGTCGCTCTACCTCCATGTCCAGTGGGTCTTCCGGCTCGGAGCGGCCGAGCGAGCGCCACACTCGTGGGCCGAGCACATCCAACTCGTCGACGCCATCGAGTCGGGCGACGGTGACCGCGCCGAGCGGGCCGCGCTCGACCACCTCGAAGCGGCATCCGCCGCCGCGTACGAGAACGCCGAAGGCGGCTACGGCGCCCGCTGACGGGCACGCGGCTGCGGCACCCGCTACCGGCCGCACGCGTAGCCCTGCATCCCCCGCGGGTTCGCACCGGCCGCCAGCACTCCCGTCGCCGGGTCACGGGTCACCGCGCAGAGCCGACCGAGGCTCCACCCGTCGGTGACCCGCACCTCGTGCCCGTACGCCCGCAGCGCCGCCAGCACACCCTCGTCGAGCCGGTCCTCCACCACCAGGACACCGGGCTCCATGTCGCGGGGATAGAACGAGCCGGGCAGGCTGACGGTGTGCCACGCCGGCGCGTCGATGGCTTCCTGAAGGCTCTGCCCACCGACGAGGTGCCGCACCAGGAACGGCAACTGCCACTGGTCCTGCTGGTCGCCACCGGGGGTGCCGCAGGCCAGCACCGGCTCACCGTCGCGGTGCACCATCGTCGGGCTCAACGTCGTACGCGGGCGGCGGCCCGGCGCCAGCGACGAGGCGAGCCCCTCCTCCAGCCAGAACATCTGCAACCTGCTGCCCAGCGGAAAGCCCAGCTCCGGAATCGTCGGGGAACTCTGCAACCAGCCGCCACTGGGGGTAGCCGAGATCATGTTGCCCCACCTGTCGACCACGTCCACGTGACAGGTGTCGCCCCGGGTCACCCCGTCCGACTGCACTGTCGGCTCGCCCGTCGTGGCGTCCGTCGGGTCGCCTCGCCGCCCGGCAGCCGGTCGGACGTGGGCGGGCAGGCGCGGCTGCGCCCCGTCCGGGCGGCCCGGCCGCAACTCCGCCGACGCGCGATCGCCGATCAGGGCGGCCCGCTCCCGCGCGTACTGCGGTGAGAGCAGCGCCTTGGCGGGCACGTCGGCCCCGTCGCCGTACCAGGCCTCCCGGTCGGCGAAGGCGAGCTTGAGCGCCTCGACCTGGGCGTGCACACCCGCGGCGGTCGCCGAGTCGTACGCGCCCGGGTCGTCGAGCGCGTCAAGGGTGGCCAGCGACTCCAGCAGCACCGGGCCCTGACCCCAGAAACCGGTCTTCGCCACCGAGTAGCCCTGCCAGTCGAGGGTGGCGGGCGGCTCCCAGCTCGCCGAGTACGCGGCCAGGTCGTCGCCGGTGACCAGCCCGGCGTGCGGGCGTCCACTGGAGTCCTGGAACGGTCGCCGGCTGAACGCGTCGATCGCCTCGGCGACGAAACCCGTGCTCCAGGCCCGGCGGGCGGCCTCGATCTGGGCCTCCCGGTCGGCACCGGCCGCCCGTCCCGCCTCGACGAGTCGGCGCAGGGTGTCCGCGTACGCCGGGTTGGTGACCAGCTCCCCCGCGGTGGGCGGTCGGCCGCCGCGCAGCCAGAGCGCGGCGGAGGTGGGCCAGTGTTCCTCGAACAACGACCGCACGGCCGCCACGGTGTCACCGACCCGGCCCACCAGCGGGTGCCCGGCGGCGGCGTAGCCGATCGCCGGCTCCAGCACCTCGGCGAGCGTGAGCGTGCCGTGTTCGCGCAGCAGCAGGAGCCAGGCGTCCACCGCACCGGGTACTGCCGCCGCCAGCGGCCCGGCACCCGGGATGAGGTCCATGCCGAGGGACCGGAAGTGCGCGATGGTCGCGCCGGCCGGGGCTGGCCCCTGCCCGCACAGCACCTTCGGTCGGGGGTCCCGTGCGGTGGCCACGATGGCCGGCACCTCGCCGCCGGGCCCGTTCAGGTGCGGCTCGACCACGTGCAGGACGAACCCGGCGGTGACCGCCGCGTCGAAGGCGTTACCCCCGCGTTCCAGGATGCCCATCGCCGACTGACTGGCGAGCCAGTGGGTGGAGGACACCATGCCGAAGGTGCCCTGCAACGTGGGTCGGGTGGTGAACGTCATGACAGCACCTCACTGGGATCTGCGGTACGAACGTCGGGACCGGTGCCGTCCGGCCGGACCAGGTGGAGCGTATGTTGTATACGATGACCGCCGCAAGACCTCAGCGAATGGCTGACGAGGCACCCGGAACGAACCGGCCGGCGATCAGCTCGCGGGCCGGGTCCGGCCGCCCCTGACCAGGCTGAGCAGGACGACCAGCGCGAGCACCGCCACCACCGCGCTGAAGACCTCGCCGGCCGGGCGCAGACCGATCGTCTGGATCAGCAGACCGACCGCGACTGCCGGCACACCGAGCATGGCGAACAGGATGGCGAAGAAGGTCGACACCGCCTCGGCCCGGTGCTGCGGCTCGGTCTTCATCGTGATCGTCGCGATGCCGTCGCCGACCGCCACCCCGGACGCGACCCCGATGATCGCCGCGCTGATGAGCAGGGTCGCCAGCAACGCCATCCACATGCTGAACGCCAGCAGGCCCGCCCCCACCACCAGGCCGGCGCAGGCGCTGGCCAGTGCAGCACGCGAGGAGAGCACGCGGGTCAGCAGTTGGCCGAACGCCGCACCGGTGAACGCCACGAAGACCACCAGCGCGGCCAGGGTGTGTGAGGTCTCGTGCAGGACCATGCCGAGGAACAGCCCGCTCACCGACGTGAGCACCCCGAGCGCGGCGAAGCCCGCACCGGCGGTGATCGCCGAGCGGATGAAGGCACCGCGGATGGTGGCCGGCACGTGCAACCGCTGCACCCGCAGGGTCACCGGCGAACGTTTTCGGACCGTCTCCGGCACTCCGCGCAGCGCGATGATCGCGACCACCGCCAGGACCAGCACGATCACCCAGGGCAGCCGGAGCGGATCGGGTGCCACGTCCGACACGATCCCGGACAGCAGGGTGCCGGTGGCCAGGCCACCCAGGTTCGCGAAGATCGACACGGTGGCGGCACGCTTCGGGTGCCGAGGGTCGATCAGCTCAGCCAGCGCCGCTGTCGCCGTACCGATGATCAGCGCGGCGGACAACCCGGCGAGGATCCGGCCCACGATGATCATCGCCAGGTCCACGGCGGCGAGGAAGACGGCGTCGGCGGCGACCGAGAGCAGCAGCGCGATGAGGATGACCGGGCGTCGGCCGATCTGGTCGGAGAGCCGACCGAAGACCAGCAGCCCGACCACGACTCCGAGCGCGTACAGCGCGTAGACCACTGTCACTGTCAACGACGAGAACCCGAACTCCAACTCGTAGAGCGGGTAGAGCGGCGTCGGCACCGTGGTGCCCACGAGCGTGATCCAGAACGCGAACGCGACCCGTACCGCGCCGGACGTGGAACCGGACCGTGTCACCCGTCCAGCATGAATCTCGGTCCCGAGTCGAGGTGCGGTTACGGACCTAAACACCCGCATCAGGTGGCCGCGCACGGGCTGACGGTGGGAAGCGGAGCCGCACGGCACCGCTTCCCACCGCGTACCCCTAGGAGTTGTACGCCTGCGCGGTCACAGTGACCTGGCGGGCGAGGCCCGACCGGGCCGGCCAGGAGATCCGCACCTCACGGCTCTCCCCCGGCAGGAGCCAGAAGTAGTTGTCGTCGTAGCGGGCCGGCAGGACCCGCTCACCGCTCTTGTCGCGCACGGCGAGCCGCACCAGGGCGGCGACCGTACGACCCTGGTTGCGGACCGTCGTCGTGACGGTGTTGCGCCCGTCCACGACGCGTACGGTGCTCGACGACGTCGACAGGCGGGTGCTCGGCAGGTCGTTGAGCGCCCGCAACTGCTCGGCCTTGTCGTAGCGCCAGTAGGTGTTCTCCGCGACCAGCCGGTCCCGGCTGTCCCGCAGCTCCAGTCGCACCAGGTGCAGCCCGCCGCCGTTCGGCGCGGCGAGCGCGAAGGCCGCCGTGGTATCCGAGCGGGCCACGTCCACCCGCTGACGTTGGGGCGAACCCAACGAACGGCCGCCCAGGTCGTAGCGTCGGGCGCTCACCGTGACCCCGCTCAGCGGGGCGGCGGTGTGGTTGACCACCCGGACCTGCCAGGTGCCCGGGTCGGCCTGGACGTGCACCGGCTCGCACCCCTTGCGGGCGCCGTAGTAGGCGCCGTTCACGTCGAGGTCGTAGTCGTAGGTCTGCCAGACCGTGCTGTGCCACGCCGGGTGCGACATCCACAGCAGCAGACCGGTGGCGTCCTGCCACAGGTTGGCGTTCCACGCCTCGAACATGGCGCGGTGGCTCTCGTAGTTGACGAACTGCGCCCGGGTGGCGAACTCGTCGAGCGAGGCGGACTCACCGAGCCGCGCGTCGATCGCCGCCTGGTACGTACCGACACGCTGGTTACCGATGGTCGACCAGTCGTGGTAGTTCCACACCTCGCCGATCGGCCACTCCGGCGCGTCCCCGACGAGGTTGCGCATGCTCTCGACCACCGACACCACCGGCATGCCGATCTCGGTGTGGAAGCCGAACGAGTCCGCCTCGTAGATCGTCTTGTCGGTGTATGTCGTCGGGTCGACCCAGCCGTACGGCCCACGCCCGCTCACGATGCCGCTGGCGGAGTTGGGAATGTAGAGGATCTCGGGGTGCTCGGTGGCGACGGCCTGCTTGAGCCCGGCGTCGACGATCGGCGGCGGGTCTCCCTCGTTCGCGCCGCACCAGACGACGATGCTCGGGTGGTGGCGGAACCGCCGGATGGTGTCGGCGGCGATGTCCACGTAGCCGGGTGGGTTGGGCAGGAACCCGCCCGCCTGCCAGAAGTCGTTCCACACCAGGATGCCCTGCTCGTCGCAGGCCTGGTACAGCTCCTCACGGTTGCTGCTGCCGAGCCAGTTGCGGATCATCGTGAAGTTCATGTCGCGGTGCATCTCGACCGTGTCGGCCAGCCGGTCGGGCAGCACCCGCCGCAGCAGCTCGTCCCAGCCCCAGTTGCCGCCCCGGGCGAACACCGGCACGCCGTTCACCGTGATCTTCAGCTCGGTGATCTTGTTGCTGACCGCCTTGACGTCAGTCCAGCGCTGCCCGTCGTCGGAGACCTGGATGACGAAGTCGCGGGCGTACGCCTGCTCCCAGACGATGGTGACCTGGTCGAAGCTGACCGGAGCGCCGAGGTCGACCTGGATCCACTGGTTGTCCTCGAACTGTGACGACCAGCGGGTCCGGGGGTTGCCGTCGACGGCCCGGTCCGGGCCGTTGGAGTCGCCGTCGGACGACGACGCGGTGGCGGTCCGGCGCAGCGCCAGGTCGACGTCCGGCTCGGCCTGCCGCTGCACCGACAGCGCCCACATGGACACGCCCCACGAGGTGACCCGCGCGCCGGTCTGGATGCGCAGGTGCTGCGCGGTCTGGCTGGCGAACGTCTCGACCTGGGTGGCGCGGCTGCCCAGCGGGGTGTCGTTGCTGACCGACGTCACGTCGCTCCAGGCGTCCCCGTCGGAGGAGACCTGGACGCGGTAGTCCAGCGCGTACGCCTGCTCCCACACGATGGTGACCCGGTCGAAGTCGACCGCCGCGCCGAGGTCAACCTGGATCCACTGGTCGTCCTCGGCCTGCGAGGCCCAGCGGGTCGCCGCGTCGCCGTCGACGGCCTTGCCGGGACCGTTGCCGTCGTTCTCCGAGGACGACGCGGTGGCGTCGCGGCGCAGGGCGAGATCCGGGCCGGTGCCGTCGGCCACCGACAGCGAGAACATCGAGATGCCCCAGCCGGTGGCGCGCTGGCCGGCCTGGATACGCACGTGCCGAGCCTGCTGCCGGTCGAACGTGACCATCTGGGTCGCCGCGCCGTCGACGAACTCCAGGGCGGGCTTGCCGGGCGGCGAGATGACGATCGGCTGGTGCCAGTCGTAGGCGAACTCGCGGACACCGAAGCGGAGCGCACGCCGGTCGCTGACCGAGCGCTTTACGGTGGCGGTGAGCGTGAGGTCGTACAGGTGGGGGTCGCCGTAGCCGTTGGGCCACCAGAGTCGGGGGTTGCGCAGCCGCAGCGCACGGAAGCGCTCCGGCGCGAAGGTGACTGTGGTGCTCCCACCGGCGGGGACCGTCACCGTGGACTCGACGCGGACCTTGTCGAACTCGGCGCGGACGGTGACAGTGGTGGCGCTGGTCGCCGCGTTGCGGACCGGCACCCGGATGGTGACCTCGGCGGTGTCGGTCTTCGGCAGGTCCGGCAGCGTGGTCTGCACGTGCGGGTCACCGATGACCACCGCGCCGGTGCTGCGCAGGCGGACGTGGTCCCAGAGGCCGGTGACCCGGTCGCGCACGGCCGGCATCCAGTCCCACCCGGACACCGCCAGGTAGGTCGGCGCGTCAAGGTAGTGGTGGGCCGACTGGAGGAAGGTACGACCGTCGGGGCCCTTGTCGCCGGGGGTGCCCGGGTGCGGCATCGGGGTGACCCGGACGGCGAGGACGTGCTCGCCACTGTGGCCGGCCAACGCGTCGGTGATGTCGAAGGCAGCTCTGGCGAACGGGTGCTTGACGCTGCCGACCTGCACGCCGTTGACCCAGGCGGTCGCCTCGTGGTTGATCCCGTCGAACTCCAGCCAGATCCGTCGGCCGGCCGAGGTGTCCAGGTCACGCGGCAGCCGCAGCGCGCGCCGGTACCACCACGTGTGCCTGGACAGCGCCTCCGGGATGCGCATGTTGTTGAAGCCGGCCACCGGGTCGGGCAGGTGGCCCTGCTCGACCAGGGTGCCCAGCACGGTGCCGGGCACCGTCGCCGGCAGCCAGGACCTGACGTCGACGCCGGCGCGGGAGAGCTCGGCGCCGTCGGCGGTGCCGGCGAAGTCGTCCATCGTCAACGACCAGCCCGACTCCAACGGCACCGTGCCGTCGGCGGCGACCGTCAGTTCGGGCGCCGGGCCGGTGTTGCCGCCCTCCCAACTGGTCCAGCCCTCGGCCTTCGGCCGGCCGGCCAGCGGTACGCCGTAGACCTGGAAGCCGTTGAGGCCCACCGGGTTGCTGTTCGAGCGCTTCGTGGCGGTCATCCGGATCCACCTGGCGGTGACCGGCTCGGGCAGCTTGATGGTCTGCGCGCCGCCCCGGCCCTCGCTGGTCTCGTACACCGACCGCCAGGCACGGCCGTCGGTGGAGACCTCGATCCGGTACGCGGTCGCGGCGCTGGAGAGGATCTCGTCACCGTCGGTGTCGGTGTAGTTGCCGTCGAACGGCCCGTCGTCGAGCGTGGCCTCGAAGACCAGGGAGACTGCCTCGATCCGGCACAGCGCCTGGAGGTCCACCGAGATCCACTGTGGATCGCCGTTGGCGGCGCGCCATCCACTCCCCCGGACGCCGACCTGCGGCAGGCCGTCCACCGCGAAGGTGGCCGGCGTCGGCGCGTAGTCGGTCGAGGAGACCGCCACCGGGCGGTACCGGGCCAGGTCGGTGGCAGTGGGGGTGGCGGTCGGCGGCGGCACGGCGGCGGCGGACGCGGGGGCGTTCGGGAGGGCCGCGGTCACCCCGACCGACGCCAGCAGCGTCGCGCCGGCAGAGAGGAAGGTACGCCGGGAAATCGGCGATGGCTCGGACATCTTGCCTCCAGACATGACAACGTTGTCAGGTAGCGGGGGTCTGTGACAACGTTGTCAGATGGTCGCCCGATGTTTCTCCGGAGTCAAGGGTCCGAGTCGATCGTGATTCCCGAACACGTTCCGCAGCTGTTCCACTTCGGACATCGACAGGCGGCTGCTGACCTTCCTGGTGATCGGAATCGGCCAGGCGGTCTCCATCATCCCGACGACCCGGACGGCGTCGCGTCCGGTCTCGTCAACGTCGCCCACCAACTCGGCACGGGGGCGGGCTATATGGGCGCTGCCTTTGGAGCTGATGCCGCAAACGATTCAGATCCTGTGTGCCACGGTGATGCCACAAACGATTCAGCTCCAAAGGCGCCGAACAACACCTCCTCACCCCGCGACGCTCCCCGCAGGGCGGGGGCGGATCGGAGGTCACGGCGGCAGTTCCATTGATGCGGCGACGCCGCGACTCCCGGAAGGTCAGCGAGGCGTCGACCCGTACCCGGGATCGTGGCGGCACCGCCGACGGCCGGCAGGTGACCACGGCGCCCGTCGACCACCTGGCCCGGGACGACCGCGCGCAGGACGGTCAGCTCGCCGGGCCGGTCCCCCGGCGGCCGGGGTCCCGAGGGTGGTACTCGGGGCGGAGCTTCGCGCTCGCGAACGCCGCCTTCACCGCCGCCGAGAGCGCGGCCATGTCGTACGCGCCGTGGTGCCGCCGGCCGTTGATGAAGAAGGTCGGGGTGCCCGTGACACCGCTGAGGTCGGCCGAGTCGACGTCCTCGGCGATCCGGTCCACGCCCATCCGCTTCACCATGTGCTCCCGGAACCCGTCCAGGTCCAGGCCGAGCTGTTCGGCGTAGCCGAGCACGTCGGAGGGGTCGAGAGCGTCCTGGTGATCGAGCAGCAGGTCGTGCATCTCCCAGAACGCGCCCTGCTCCCCCGCCGCCTCGGCGGCCTCGGCGGCGAGTTGGGCATGCGGGTGGACGTCCGTGAGCGGCAGGTGCCGCCAGACGTACCGGACGTTGGCGAAGTCCGCCAACAACTCCCGGACCACCGGCTCGGCCTGCCCGCAGTAGGGGCACTCGAAATCGCCGTACTCCACCACCGTCACCGGCGCGTCGAGCGCCCCCCGCATGTGGTCGCGGTCCCCATCGACCGGCAGCATCAGGTCGATGATCCCCTCGGTGACGCCCAGCAGCGCGCGGGTCCGCCGCGCCGGCGAGAGTCGACCGACGGACCGGAACACCAGCCAGGTGACGACTGACGCGCCGAGCGTCGCCACGAGGATGCCGAACTTCGCCTCGTCCAGGGCAGGGCCGCTCAGGGCGTGGGTGGCGATGAGGAGGGCGACGGTGAACCCGATGCCGGAGATCGTGCCGACCCCCGCGACCGCGACCCAACCGACGGGTGGCCGGAACCGGTTGCCACTGAGCCGGGTCACCAACCACGCGGTGGCCACGATCCCGGCCGGCTTGCCGACGACGTACGCGACCACGACCCCCAGCGTGACCGGGGAGGTCACCGCCCTGGCCAGCAGGTCGCCGTCGATCACGAGGCCGGCGTTGGCCAGCGCGAACAGTGGCACCACCAGGTAGCTCGCCAACGGGTGGTACAGCGTCTGCAACCGCTCGTTGGGCGACAGCGCCGAGGTGAGCCCGGCCCGGGCCATCCGGGCCAGTTGCGGGGTGGGCTGTTCCCGAAAGAGGCGGAACTGGTCGCTGGCCCGCTGCAGGTCGCCGCGGCCGGGATCGTAGGCGTAGGTCAGCAACCCCATCACCAGGCCCACAGCGACCGGGTCGACACCGGACATCGAGACGGCGAGCCAGGCCGCCACCCCGAGCAGCGCGTAGACCGGCCCGAACCGCACCCCGCAGCCCCGGACGAGCAGCACCACGCCGAAGATCGCCGCCGCGACGACCAGGGCCGTCAGCGAGGGATGATGCGGGTACGCGATGGCCAGCACCGCGATAGCCACCACGTCGTCGACGACGGCGACGGTCAGCAGGAAACCCCGCAGCCGTTCCGAGAAGCGTGGCCCGAAGACAGCGAGGGCGCCGAGCGCGAGCGCCGTGTCGGTGGCCATCACCGCACCCCAGCCCGCCGCGGTGGTGTGCCCGGCGTTGATGGCGAGGTAGATGGCGATCGGCACGAGCATGCCGCCGACCCCGGCCAGCATCGGCAACGCCAGGCGACGCCGTTCCCGCAGCTCACCGATGTCGAACTCGCGGCGCAACTCCAGCCCCGCGACCAGGAAGAAGAACGTCATCAGGCCGCTGTTGATCCAGGTGCGCATGTCGTGCGCCACCTGCCAGTCGCCGAGCCGGACCGAGAAGGGAGTGCTCCAGACCGACTCGTACGACGATGCGCTGAGGTTCGCCCAGACGAGGGCTGCCACCGCGGCGATCAGCACCACCCGCGCGCCGCCGGTCTCGGTACGCAGGAACGAGCGCAGCGGAGCGTCGAACCGCCGGTCCCAGATGGTTCGGGCGGACCACCCCCGCTGCGTGTTGTCGCTCGTCACGGAAACAATCTTCGTCGCCCTGGACCGTCACGTGGTCCGGATTGCCACTCCTCCTCCGCGAACACGTCTCCTTGGCGGCACCCCCGCCGCGTCGATCTTGCAGTTTCAGTCGCCGAGATGCAGTTCATTCCTGTGGGCATGCACGCAGTGCGACTGATTGGTAGCGTGCCGGTGATGTTGCCGGTTGTCGCCGGCAGCGGTCCCCTGGGGAGGGTCGACGTGTGGGCGGACGACGCTGCGCTCGACGCGGCGGAGCGCCGGCTCGACGAGTGGGAAACGTCGCTCGCCGAGCGGGCGACACGGGCCAAGACCCTGTCGGCGACGATGCGGGGTCTGACCGGCACCGCCCACAACACCGACCGGACTGTCGACGTCACAGTCGACTCAGTCGGCCTGCTGATCGACCTACGGCTCGACGAACGCGTCCGGCAACAACCCGCGGCGCACACCGCTCGGCAGATCCTGGAGACCACCGCTGCCGCGCGCGCCGACCTGCTTCGACAGGTCACCGTCGCAGCCACGGAGTCATTTGACGACGCGAGCGCCCAGGCCATCATCCACTCGTACCGCAGCCGGCTCCTCCCCGACCAGGGATCGAACGATGCCCGCCGGTGACGGCATCCAGGTCGACCCGGACGACCTGACCGCCCACGCGGCCCACCTCGACCGCTGCGCCAGCAGCCTCGACACCGCCCGGCAGGCAGGCCAACACGTCCGACTGGGCGCCGACGCCTACGGGCAGCTCTGCGCGATGATGCCGGTGCTGCTCGACGGCCTCCAGCGCACCCTGCTCGACAGCATCGGCGCCGCCGCCGCATCGGTACGGGACACCGCCGGCAAGCTGCGGGTCGGCGCCGACCGATACCGAAGCTCCGACGCCCACGCCAAGCAGCTACTCGACGGGGTGCGGCGGCACAGGTGACGTCGAACCCGCTCGTCGCCGCCGCTGCGGACACCCCACCCAGCGCCTGGGCGGGCGTGTGGATCTGCGAGGACATCGAACTCATCGCCCAGGGCGTCCGCACCGGCAGTTGGATCGACGGCAGCCTCGGCGTCGTGAGCGCCGGCCTGGACGCCCTCGCCCTCGTCTCCGACCCGGTCGGCGCCCTGCTCCAGTACGGGATCGCCTGGCTCATCGAACACGTCAAGCCACTCAGCGAGGCGCTGGACTGGCTCGCCGGCGACCCGGCGCAGATCACCGCACACGCGCAGACCTGGCGCAACGTCGCCGGGTCGCTCCGCGACGACGCCGCCGAACTGGCACGCGCCGTACGAACCGACGTCGCCGGCTGGGGCGGCAGCGCCGGCCCCGCCTACCGGGCCTGGACCTCCGAACAGCAACAGGCCATCACCGGCCTCGCCCAGGGCGCCGACACCATGGCCGCGATCACCGAAGGCGCCGCCGGCCTGGTGGCCGCCGTCCGACTCCTCGTCCGCGACGCCATCGCCGCCTGCGTGTCCCGCATCATCGTGTACGCGGGCGAACTCCTCATCACCGGCGGACTGGCCGCGCCGCTGGTCGTGGAACAGGTCACGACCTTGGTGGCGTCGTGGGGCGCGCGGATAGCGCGGTTGCTGCGCGGGTTGCTGGCCAGCCTGCGGCGGTTGATTCCGGAAATGCGCCGGCTCGGCGACCTCATCGAGAAACTCAAGCAAGTCCTCAGCCGACTCCTGAAAGGTGAGTCGCCACCGAGCCGGAACGCACCAGAGCCTGAGCCGCCTCGCGAGACCCCCGGCCATGCGGTGACGGAGCAGCAACGAGTCCACGATCTCGGCATGGACCCAGCCACCGGAAGGTTTCGTCCGGGCGAGGCGGAGACGGCGGTCCGTTTGGAGCAGGAATTGGGCGTGCGGCTGCAGCGAGCTCCGGCGGACTCCTCTGCCGACTGGGTCGACGAGGCCGGACGGAGCTACGATGCGGTCGGCAACTTTCCGGCCCAGTTCTTTGACCGGCAGTGGCCGCAACTGCAGTATCAGATTGAGCGACATTTGGAGAAAGCAGACCTGGTGCCGGTGGACGTCGCGAAGTTCACCCCGCAACAGGTGGCACGCATCGAGCAGTTCGTTACGGACCGGGGCCTCGGTCCGCGAGTATTCATTGTGGGGAAATGATGGCTGGCCTCATCGTGCTGAGACCTGGCGTCGACTGGACCGCGACCGGGGGGTTGTTCGACTGGACGCTGGAGTTCCTGATCTCTCGGCTCTCGAACCGGCAGGCCGCCGGCGCCCTCCAGGAGATCGTCGACAACAACCTCGGGTCGCTGTGGATCGCCGACCTGCCCGCCCCAGCACAGCGGGAGATCGTCGGCCACTGGCGCAACGGACTCGTCACGGCTGGCGAGCAGCAGCTGCCGGATACCGAGCACAAGGTCGACGTCATTCGCCATCTTCAGGAGTTGGTGGACGCCACCTACTCCGCAGGGTTTCCCGAGACGCAAGACCCTGGGTAGTCAACGGGACCATGCGCCTCTGCCGCCACCGCGGCCGGCCGCAGGATCACCAGTTCCCGCAAGGAAGGATGACAGCTTGGAGCTGTACGACTTGGCGAGCTCATCAATCTGCTTGACGGCTTCAACCTGGGATCGCTCGCGGGCTGACCGTCGTCGATGCGGTTAGCGGCGCCGCTGGATCGGACTCCTGGGTACCGAACCAGCGGCGCGCATCCGCTTGGCCTACGGGTGCTCACGCAATGGCAAGGGCGGCGGTCAGCAGCGGAAGGTCGTAGGGGGCGACCAGCCGCAGCGGCTTGTCTGTCCGTCGGCCGTTCTCAGTGATGATGAGCGCCGTGCTCAACTGGCCGGCCTGTCTTCCACTGCTCAGCCGTTCGATCGCCTCGACCGCGGTGATCGCCCGGGGCACCAGAACGGCGTTCTCGCCGGGCTCGGCGAACCTCAGCACGTGGCTGACCGGTTCTTCCTCGGCGAGGCCCGTGTTCCTGGTCAATTGGTCGGCGAGCCACCGAGCTATGGCATTAGTGGTCAGGACACCGGCGTAACCGTCGCTGTCGTACACGGGCAGCTGCGAGAAGCCGAGCGTCCGAACCAGGTCCAGCGCGGTGCCCACCGGGTCACCCGGACACACCGTGCGTACCTCGCCATGAGGTAGAACGTGCAGCGCCCGCGGTGGTTCGAGCATCAGCTGTCGGAGCCGCTCGATCTCCTGGACGACTACCTCGACCGGCTCGGCGATCGGCCGACCACCGTAGTAGGTGCCGTGGCTGATCGCGTTCCGCAGCGAGGCGAACGCGACCAACGCGCTCTTGTGTTGACTCGGCAGTCGCTTCTTCTCGGCGTATTCCCGAGCGAGCTGGGTGAAACTGATGCGCTCGTCGGCCTTGAGGTCGCCTCTGATGTGCTTCTCAATGTCGTTGAACGCCGCGAGGAACCGCGAGCCGAGCGTCGTGATCGTCACTGGCGGAGCCTGTCATAGCCCGCGGCGCGTACCGGGACGGCCTTGGGTGCTGTTTACCTACTCACATGCCGACGGCGCTCATTCGCGCCCTTCATCGGCGCAAGCGGCGGGAGCAGTCGCCGTCGTGGCCCTCGCGCAGGAGGCAACGCCGACCGCCCAGCAGCCGTAAATCGCAGAAGACCCGGTGCCGGACGAGCTGATGGTCCTCTTCGGAGACGGTGGTCTCCCCCGGGTCCGTCATCGGCAGCACCAGCATCCACCGGCCGATGACCCGGGCCAGGCGTTGCGCGGCGGGCAGGTCGGTGGCGACCACGGGCAGGTGGATGACGTACCGCTGGCTCATCGGGCCTGGCCCTGCTCGTTGCGGGCGCGGGCCTGATCGGTCTGCCAGCGACGTAGGCCGGCCTTGATCCGGGCGGTCTCCCGGCGGCTCTCGGCGAGAGCGGCGTAGACGGCGGCCATGTCGACGGCGACCCGGTCGAGGAAGGCGTACACGTCGTCGGGGTTCAGACCGCGACGTCCGAACCCGACTGGCGCAAAGCGGCGCTCACGGACCTGCCACGGCAACAGACTGGTGTACGCGGCGGAGCGGTAGGTCGCGCCGCCGCGCGGCGGCTCTGGTCGCTGGTTGCTGACGTTCATGTCTGCCTGCCTTCCCGCCGCGCAGGGATCTTCGGGGATGCACGGCGGCCGTTCGGGGGGACCGGCCGGCCGCCGTGCTGTGATCAGCCTGCGACAGTCCGCAGTGGAAACACAACGTTCCACACCGCAATTTCGCCGTTGTGCATTGACTTTCTTTGCTGAAACCCGTAGGAGTTGCAGGAGCGGGTCACGCAGTGTTGCGTGACGGAACCAGGGAGTGTGCGGATGCCCGACGACATCGGATCGACAGTGCCGCGCCGGCAACTCGGCCGGCTGCTGCGACAGTTCCGCAACGAGGCCGGGGTGACGCTCGACGCCGCCGCCGACGCCCTCGAATACAGCCGGCAGAAGATCTGGCGCCTCGAATGCGGCCAGGGCTCGGTCCGGGTGCTCGACGTCAAGGCGATGTGCGAGCTGTACGGGGTGTCGCCGGAGATGACCGAGGCGATGCGCGGGCTGGCGGCGGAGACGAAGTCGAAGGGCTGGTGGCACGCGTACGGGGATGCCGTGCCGAACTGGTTCGAGCTGTACGTCGGTTTGGAATCCGCCGCCGCCCACCTCCGCCGTTATGACGAGTCGCTCATCCCTGGACTCCTGCAGACCAAGGAATACGCCCGCGCGCTCTACCGCCTTGGCGGAATGCTGGGCGAGGAGGAACGCGAACGTGCCGTACAGGTCCGACTTCAACGGCAAGCATTACTCTTTCGGCGTTTGCCAGCAGCTCCCAGGCTTGAGTCGATGCTCTCTGAGGCGGTCCTCCACCGTGGCGTTGGCGGCTCACCGGTCATGACCGAACAGCTCGCTCACCTCATCAAGCTGTCCGAGCTACCGAACATCAGCGTCCGGGTGCTGCCACTGGCAGCAGGCCCCCAGCCCGGAGCGGTCGCGGGATCGTTCGTAATCCTCGACTTCCCGACGACCAAGGGTGGCCGCGCCGCGCCGGAGCCGTCCGTGGTCTACAGCGAGTCGTTGACTGGGGCGCTCTACCTCGATAAGCCTGACGAGTTGGCCGCCTACCAACGCGTCTGGCGAGGGCTGGATGCGCTGGCCCTCGGCGAGGCAGAATCGACTGACATGATCAAGCGGATCGCTGGGGAGATGCGGCATGACTGACCTGACTGGCGCCGTCTGGCGCAAGAGCACCCGCAGCGGCGACAACGGCGGCGACTGCGTCGAGGTCGCCGACAACCTGCCCGACGTCGTTGCCGTACGCGACTCCAAGGATCAGGCCGGTCCGGCCCTCACCTTCACCGCCCAGGCATGGGCAGATTTCATTGCGACCGCTGGACGTGGACGACGCACCAGCTAACTCCAGCCTCACCGCCGCCCACTGGCGAGCCACTACCGAAGACGACGCCGAACATCTACTCGGCGAGGTGACGACCGTCGGTGTGGAACCTGTCCAACACCACGTACGTTCGGCGCATCGCTTCGCACGTTGCGGGATTTTCTGAGTTGCCGGCCAATGTCATCCTGGACATTGTGCTCCGGCGCGCACGGCCAGTCGGCAGCCGCGAAGGATGACCGACCGCATCTGAGATCTGTGCCGCCCGCCAATCGAAACCGAATCAGTCTCGACCGGCCAGCCAGCACGATACCCGGAGTGGAGGTCGTGATGTCCCGGACAGTCCGACTTGGCGTAGCCGGAGCGGCGGCTGCCGCACTGGTCGCCGTCTTGGCACTGGCCGCGAACACGGCCACCACGAGCGCGCATCTCGCAGTCGCCGGGGGCGGCCTGTCACTTGCCACGGCCGCCGTCTTGTGGGCCGCGGCGAATGCCCGTCGACGGCCTACCGCGCCCGACGTCCCAGAATCCAGCCGAAGACGACACGCGTTCGTCAGCTACTCCCGCAGCGACATCGGGTACGTCCGACGGCTCGTCGCATTCCTTCGTGAGCTCCACATCGACGTATGGATGGACGACCAGATCCCCAACGGGACCCGATGGGACCAGGTCCTCAAGGAAAGAATTGATACAGCAGCCGTGATTGTCCTGGTCATGTCCCCCTCGGCAGAGGAGTCGGATTGGGTGAACGCTGAGGTTGATCGAGCGCGGGCCCAAGGCAAGCCGCTCTTGCCACTGCTACTCAAGGGCGACGTCACGTTTGGTCTCAGCCGCATCCAGCATGAAGACGTGACGGGCGGACGGCTGCCCAGCACGGACTTCGTACGCCTGCTGCGTGAGCTCACTGACGCCGAGCAACCACCGCGCTCGGTACCGCCACCGGATGGTGCCCCTCGACGGTTGCTCCCGATTCCCAGTGAGAAGTACGTGGATGTCGGCCAGTTCCTGGCCGGACTCGCCGATAGTCGTCACCGCCGGATCGACGTGCTCGTCGGGATCGACGAATCAGGGAAATCAACGCTGCTGCGAAAGCTGGTCATGGACTATCGCGACCAGGGCGATGAAGTTCGTTACCTCGATCTGTCTCTGATCGACTGGCACCAAGCCCTGCTGACGCAGCCGGCAGCATCTGTCGTCTTCATCGACCACCTTGATCGAATCACGGAGGGTGAACGATTTCGGGCCGCTTTCGACATCTTCGACCGGGTGCTACCCGCGCTCTTCTCGGCAGGGCTGTCCCGCCTGATCCTCGCACTCAGCACGGACTGGCGAGTGGGCTTCACCGAAGTCTACCGACTGCCACCGGAGGTGATGCTCAACAAGGCTATGCCCGACGTGCCGTTTGAGGCTCACTATCTCCGTACATATTCGGACGAGGAACTCACGGCACTCTGCGGTGAGCTCGGCCTCGACGCGGACGAATTTCGTGATGTCTCGCTTCGCCGGGCCGGAGTCCTGGCCATGGCCTCCAACACGTCTGAACAGTGGCCGCACGCGACTCCGTCTCGCATCCGTGACATATTGGCGGCGCGGTGGATCGAGGCAGGCAACGGCTCACTTGACCGGGACGCGCGCCGTGCTATGTGGGAGCTGGTGGGAGCACTTACACTGCGGGGCGAACTGTTCGTCCTTGGCCTGGAACAGCTCGCTCACCTGCTAGGCGATCGGTTCGACCGCGCGCACCTGCGCGCCCAGATCGGCGGTCCGTTGCGTTGGGAGGCCGAGCACGTGGAGCCAGACTCGCCGGCGTGGGCCGACCTCGCGGCCGCCCGGGTCCTGCGTAGTGTCAT
Source organism: Micromonospora sp. DT15 (assembly GCF_049841475.1). Lineage (NCBI taxonomy): Bacteria > Bacillati > Actinomycetota > Actinomycetes > Micromonosporales > Micromonosporaceae > Micromonospora > Micromonospora sp. DT15. Next base: position 50,710 of record NZ_JBNCKJ010000014.1, on the reverse strand, counting down.
CGGCGAGCGCACCACCACTCCGATCATCACGCCGCTGCGCACTTCCGTCCTCGACACCCTGAGGGATTTGTACGATCCGGGCGACCTGACCACCCAAGTCGACCGGAAACTGACCTCCCTCGCCGGCACAGACTTCAGCGCGATGGGATACCTGGGTCCCGTTCTCGCTACGCTGCGTGCACACCTCTCCCCAGATCAGCTGCTCGTCTTCCGCGACCTGTCCTTGCAGGGCCCGGACCATTCCGAGGTGCGGACGATCGGACCGCAAGTAGCTGCCGCAGTCGAAGAAGCGCTGTTGCACGCGATGCGGCGCTCGCTGCCCGACCTCGTCCGGATGCTGAATGAAGTTCCAGCCACCGAACGCAGCGCGTACCGGGGCGGAAGTCGCATCTGGCTGACCGCTCGGTCGTGGGCTTCCGGGCTGCCACTGCGGGCCTCGGCTGAATCGACCCTCGCCGAGCTGTTGCCGCACGATAGCTCGTGGCGCTACGAAGACATCCTCGATATCGCGGTGACCGGAGCGACCACCAAGATGATGGACGGGAATGCAGCAGCGTTACACGCGTGCCTGAGCGCCCGTCATGACCAGGCTGAGCAGTACCTCGCGGACGTCTGGGATGGGGTCAACGACGGCGCGTGGGACCAGATCGACGCCACTACGCGGGCCTATGTCGCCTCACTGGACCTGCCTCCTGCCATGACCGGCAGTCTGACGGCGATCGACTGTCGACTGCAGCGCGCCCACCTGGGTGCTCAGGACGTCCAGGCGTGGCGGCTCATTGACTGCGAGTTGCTACTCGCCGACTTCCGATCATGTAGGAACGTCGAGCTGGCTGACTTCAGTGGATCCAACTGGTGGTCCGCGATACTTCCACCACCGGCGCGTTACCACCTGTCGCGGTCCTCTGCCGATCCGCGCTTCCTGGCCTGGTGCGCGGCCCCGCCATGGAGTAATCCTTACTACACGAGTCAGTGGCCCACACCCTTCGACTGAAGGGACCACATCCCATGCCCACGCTGGCCAACGAAAAGATCCGCCTGATCGTCACCGCGAAATGCAATCTCGACTGCTTCTACTGCCACAACGAAGGTCAGGCCAAAGAAGAGACCTTCATCTCTCCGGGGCAGGTCGAGGTGATCAGCGGCGCACTCGACGCAGCCTCGCTGCGGGCGTCGGAGGTCACCATCAGCGGCGGCGAGCCATTGCTCCACCCGGACTTGGCCGAGATCATCGGGCTCGCCGACACCTTCGCCGATCACGTCACGATGGTGTCCAACGGTGTCCTGGCACGCCCGGCGCAACTTGAGATCCTCGCTCGCAGAGGCCTCCGGAAGCTGCGCCTCGGCATAGATTCCCTCGACGACACGAAGCCGCGGCCGTCGCCCGGCAGGCTGGCGGCACCATTCCGGATTCAGGATCTGGTGGCTTCGGCGCGGGCGCTCGGACTTCTTGTCGACCTGAACACCGTAGTGACCCGGTATAACCGGAATCAACTCGGTGACCTGACGCGCTTTGCAGTCACGAACGGGATGTCGATCAAGTTTTTCGAGCATGTGGAGGTCGACGAGTACGGCACGGTGAACAGCGTCGGCGAAATGCTGCCGCGACCGCAGGTGCCGGTAGCGCACGTGGAGCGGCAGATCAACCAGGCTCTGGGGACTACTGTCGAGCTGGTCGCGACACCCGAGTTCGGGGAGTCCAACCTCGCGTGCTGGGTAGACGGCGTCGAGATCCGTTACTGTCGTTACCTCTGCGCGTTCGGCCTCTGCTGGCTGACCGGCACCCGTATAGATCCGCAGGGGTTTGTCTACAACTGCATGGTCAATCGAGGGCTGGACCGGCTAGGGGACCCCGCACCATCGACTGTCCTCGGCGTCCTGGACCGGGCCTCTGCCCGACCATGCAAGGCCAGGATCCGGAGCGGCTCGTGATTCTTGCTGTTGAGGGTCTGGACGGCGTTGGTAAGACCACTGTGTGCCGGCTTCTCGCCGCGCGACTCGATGCGCCACACATCGGCCTGCCACCTCCCGAACTGCTACTGAAAACAACGACTCTGTTCCGTCGTCACGACTCGCTCGCACGGTATCTCTACTACCTGAGCGCGATCGCCGCGACGGATGCCGCGGCCCAGCCGGATGTGCTCGTGATCGCCGACCGGTATGTCGCGTCGGCCCATGCGCTACACCTTCACGTGGCCGGGGAGGCCGCCCAGATCCTGCGCAATCTGCCACTTCCGGCGCCGACGCTCACGTTCTACCTCACCGCCGACGAGCAGAGCAGACGTGCCCGCCTCAGCAGTCGATCCGTGCCCCTCGACCCCTTCGAACAGGCGCTCAACGAGAGCGAGTCTTTTCGAACGGCCGTCGCGCAGCGGCTGCAGTCCGGCCCGAACACTCACGTGATCGACACGACCGGGCAGACAGCCGACGATGTGGCGGATGCCGTTGTCAAGATCTGGGACAGGGCGGTTCACTGTGGCCGGGATGCCAGCACAGAACACTAACCAGGAGTTCTACTGCGGCGTGCAGTGCATCGTGCTGCAACGCCCGCAGCATGCGGCCGCCGCGCGGGTCCTTCTCGGCCTGCGGTACCGCACGGCAGGCGAAGGGCAGTGGGCCCTGCCCGGCGGGCATGTCGAATGGAACGAGTCCCCGGTCGAGACGGCGCGGCGGGAGCTTCTTGAGGAGACTGGCCTGCTCGGGCAGGCCGCAGTCATCGGGCCGACATTTTTCACCTATGGCACAGAAATTCCCTATGCACACGTGCCTGTGCTGTTCGAGTCGACGCTCGGCACGCACCGGGTCGTACCTGAGGAGCGTTTCTCGGCACTCGACTACTTTTCGATCGATGCGCTGCCGAGGCCGCTGTTCGAACCGTCCAGACTCGCCCTCAGCGGAATCGCGACGACACCCTTCAACGCGCACTTCGGGGGGAGCACCGGCGCCTCCGTCCTGAAGGTCGACATGGCACTGCTCGACCCGGACCATCACCACAATCGCGCCTACACCGCGCTACTCCTCTGTGACCAAGCTCGAAGCACCGTCGCTTCGACATGGAGTGACCGGCAGCGGCTGGCTCGCCCGTCACAGCGCTTAAGCTATCCGACCGTTGACGAGGGCATCAAAAAGTTCCAGCAGCTCATCCGGCGAAAGCTGCGGCAGAACTACTACGTCACCGGCGTTGGCGGCGACCTGCCGGTCGAATGGATACTGGGCCTGTTGTCCAATGGCGACGACCTTCAGATCGTCAGCAAGGCACTGCTGCGACGCCTCGTCAAGGACGACGAATTCCGGCGACTCTTCATGCAGGACGCGCATCTCTACACGCCGGGCATCGGTGAGCCCCTCGACCCGCACGGCGCCAAGCAAGAGGTCTTGTTCGAGCTGTGATCCGGACTGGGTAGGTGGTTACAGCCCTCGATCAGGCGCGTCGGGAATCACCTGAGACCACAAGCGGCAGATTTCGAAGCCGCCGACCAGGGCGGTAGTGGAACACCGAGAACGAACCCGGCTGCAGGAATTGCGGATCGATGACCGAGTTCAGTCGACCCTGTCCACAATAGCGGGCGACATTTTGTCCGACATACGACCACGGCAATTCGGGCCGGATAGACGACAGCGCGCCTCTTCGCTCACCGGGCTAACCTCCTCCCGTCCGCCCAATTAGGCAGCGAGCCCGGAGGTGCATGTCATGTTCATCGTGGCGACCCAGGACCCGAACACCCGCCGTCAATCCGAGGGAGCCGAGTCGGGGGCGGCCGCGTGGGGCGCCCTCCTGCCCATCGACGCCGGGCTCACGCAGGCCGAGGCGGATCGGCAGTTGGCCACCTACCTGGCCGGGGTGCAGGCAGGTGAGCCACTGTGCATCCGCGCGCACGGCAACGACGAGGAGATCGGTGACGCCGAGGCGGGCGCGAAGGACTGGGGTTGGACCTACAAGAAGCTGGCCCGGATGCTGGCCACCCACTTGACTGCCACACCGAGCGTGGTCCTGATCCGCTCGTGCGCCGAGAAGGTCACCAACTTTCCCACGCAGATGGCGGTCCGCCTGGAGTCGAACTGGCCGGGCGCGAACCACCTCGACGGAGTCGCCATCTATGGCTACAACCTGTCCGTCAACATCAGCACGCCCGTCCCCTCGCCGCAGCAGCTGACCAAGAACGTTCAGGTGCAACCGGTCGTCGTCTCGTTGTGACCGGCGACCGCACCGCGCAATTCGCCCCGTACGCCGCTCTCTCCTAGAACTTGGGTATCCACGCGGCAAGCCGGCGCATTCGTACGGGATCTGGCCTACGCGATGCGCCGGCGTACCGAGCCTCGGCGTCAACTCGTCTGCCTGCGCTCACGCAATGACCCTGGGCATGCTGGTCGCGTGCGGCCTGACCCGAATCCGCCACGAACTCCAAAGCTCGCCCAAAACCATTCCACCCCCGACGGTACGCCGGCAAACAGCGCGTGGGAATTGCGCGCTGATGGCTCCTGTCGGGGGTGCCTTGTATGGTCAAAGGTCTAGTGGTCGCGCGTGTCAGCGCCTATAGGAATCGATTCTTGAAGGCAACGATCACGCGTTTCACCGATGGCGTCCTGATGTAACAAAACGCAACACGGAGAGGGCGGGAGCCGATGGCCGACGACATGGGATCGACAGTGCCGCGACGGCAGCTCGGGCGAGCGCTGCGCGACCTACGCACCGAGGGGCGGATGACGCTGGACGGCGCGTCCGAGGCGATGCAGTTCAGCCGGCAGAAGCTGTGGCGCATCGAGACCGGCCTCGGCCCGGTCCGCTCGGTGGACGCCAAGGCCCTGTGCGAGCTGTACGGGGCGACGCCCGACCTGACCGGCGCCCTCACCGCCCTGGCCGCCGAGACCAAGGCCAAGGGCTGGTGGCACTCGTACGGCGACGCAGTCCCCGACTGGTTCGAGCTCTACGTCGGCCTGGAATCCGCCGCATCCTTCATCCGCCGCTTCGATGAAGCACTCATCCCCGGACTGCTCCAAACGCGCGACTACGCCATGGCGATCTACCAGCACCGCCACGAGGTGACGGAAGAGGAACGCCAGCGTTTGGTTGAAGCACGACTGCAGCGGCAGACCCTCCTCCATCGGCGACTGCCTCGGGCGCCCAAACTCGAAGTGATCCTGGCCGAGGCAGCACTGCTCCGCAGGGTTGGCGATGCGGCAACCATGGCCGACCAGCTTCGTCGCCTACTGGAGGTCGGGCAGATTCCTAATGTCTCGGTCCGAGTCCTCCCGCTGACTGCCGGAATACACCGAGGCGCTGAGGCGGGCACCTTCGTCATCCTCGACTTCCCACCCGGCAACCGGACCACCCCCGAACCGCCGGTCGTCTACTGCGAGTCGTGGACGGGAGCGCTGTACCTCGACCGAGCCGAAGAGTACGCAGCCTATGAGCAGGTGTGGGCGAGCCTCGATGACTTGACCCTCGATGAGGCACAATCGAGCCAGCTCATCAATAAGATCATCGGAGAGGTCCACCATGGCTGATTTGATTGACGCCCAGTGGCGCAAGAGCACCCGCAGCGGCAGCAACGGCGGGGATTGCGTGGAGGTTGCCGACAACCTGCCCGGCTTCGTCGCCGTACGCGACAGCAAAGACCCGGCCGGGCCCGCCCTGACCTTCTCCCCCGCCGCCTGGACCAGCTTCGTCCGCTCCGCCAGATCCGAGCACTGAGTCGTACACCAGATGGGAGCGCGCCCTGCATCCCTGCCGGACGCGCTCCCGTTGCCCCAACAGACCCGGACGTCGCGGTCTTCGCTAGAGGTCGGGTCCACGTCTGATTTGGGCGATCCGCCGGTCCAATGTCCTGAGGTGGGCGGAGCCCGGCCCGTACTCCGCGATGAGGGCCGGCCGAAGCGCCTCGAGGTGTCGAAGACCCTCGCTCGTGCGGCCGACGGCGGGCAGCATCATGCCGAGGCGGTAGGTGGCGTCCCGGTGCAGGGGGTCGTACGGCTCGGCGAGGGCGAGGAACTCGGTGAGTTGCTTGACGGCCTCGTCGATGTTGCCGATCTCGGCGTGACTGACGCCCGAGTAGTAGTAGAGAACGGTCAGCTCGTCCCCGCCGTTGACCTTCGGGAGAATCTCGTCGAGGACGGCCGCCACCCGGCTGAACTCGTCGGCGAACCACAGCGTCGATGCCAGAGCCACCTGCATCTCCAGCTTCAGTGCCGGCTCGGCAGCAGCCCGGCCCACCGCCTCGTCAAGCAGATCGATCGCCTGCTGGAACTGTGAATCCTGGACCAGGTCGCCGACCTGCTGCTGGATCTCGATCGCCTCGTCGATGCTCAGCGGCGCCGAGGTCGTCGACGTCGGCTTCGGAGCGGGGGCGGCTCCACGCTGACGCGGCGCGGGTGCGAGGGGGCGAAGGAAGGGACGGCGCGGGTCACGGTTGCCGCCGGGTCCAGCGGGACCGGGCTGGGCGGCGATCGGAAGCAGCGTCTCGTAGACGTCCTCCGCCGAGGGGCGGTCAGCGGGCCGCTTCGCCAGCATTCGCGCGACCAGGTTGTCGAGGTCGGAGGGCACGTCGGCGCGCAGCGCCCGCGCCGTCGGCGCAGGGGTGTTGACGTGGTGATCCTGGTAGGAGCGGCTGGTCGTCTCCACGAACGGCACCCGCCCGGTGAGAGCCTCGTACAGGACACACCCCAGCGCGTAGACGTCGCTCGCCGGCCCAACAGGGTTGCCCAGGGCCTGTTCCGGCGGCATGTAGGGCGGGCTGCCGACGGTCAGGCCCACCTGGGTCAGTCGTGGGAGGGCACTCGCGCCGCGCAGGATGGCCACCCCGAAGTCGAGGACCTTGACCACTCCCCCGTCGCTGACCATGAGGTTCGTGGGCTTGATGTCGCGGTGGACGACGTCGACCCGGTGGACGTCGACGAGGGTAGCCGCCACCTGGGCGGTGATGGCGACCGCCCAGGTGATCGGCCACGGGTCGGCAGCATAGGCCCGGGAGGCGATGAGTTCTGCGAGCGTCTGCCCATACACCAGCTGCATCACCAGGTAGATGCGCCCGGTCGACTCCTCGACCCCGAAGTCGTACACCGCGGGGATGCCGGGGAGTTCGAGGCGGGCGGTAGTGCGGATCTCCCGCAGGAACCGCTCCCGGTCTGCCGCCACCGCCTCGTTGAACGCGGCGTTCTCCGCGCTGCCGAACGTCGCCGCGGGGCCGGGCGTGTTCCGCATCAGTTTGATCGCCACGCGGCGGTCCAGGTGCCGGTCGTAGCCGCTCCAGACGGCACCCATGCCGCCGCTACCGATCGGCGCGTCGACGCGGTACCGGTCCGCGAAGACCCACTCCTCAGCCGGTATCACGTCGCTCACCGCGCGCGTTCCCCCGTATCGTCACTCGCCGCTGGTCGCTGTCGCACGCTGCTCGTTCGCCCCGGAGACCTGACTGCGGAGCTTGCGCAGGGCTTCGGCGCGAGACGGGCTCAGGATCAGCCCGTACGCCCGACGCCGGGCCTCCGCCTTGACGGCGGCCTGGAACTCCGGGTTGTCGAAGTACCGCCCGACGAAGGTGGTGTTGCGATCATGGTTGCGGGCCACGATGTTGTCCAGCTCTGGGTCAGCCACCTGACCGAACCGTTCGATGTCGTTGTTGAGCGCGACCTGTTGCATCTTCTCGTCCTCAGCCAGTGAGATGATCTGCTGCACGAGCAGGATCTGATCGGACGAGCTGAGGTCGTAGCCGAAGCGCTCATTCAGCTCCTCGATCACCTCGCTGAGCGGCTTCTCCTCGACCTGCCGGGCGGCGCCGCCGTCGGGCGAGAAGCCGGGGATGAGGTGCGCGCCGGACGGTTGCAGCGAGAGGTCCTCCTCGGCGCGCTTGCGGATGCGCAGGTGGCTCAGCGTGGCCGGACCGATGTCGACGCCCGCACCCGGCTCGGAGGGTAGCCGTCGGAGCAGGAAACGGCTGTAGAGGTAGAGCCGTTCCAGGTCCTCGTCGGCGTACCCGACGACCTGAGCCAGGAATCCGTACGCCCGGACGTAGTCGCTCACCGACGAGCGGAACTCCTCGGCGCGGTCCAGGTCGTCCTTGGCCAGGTGGGTGAACCGGTCGACCGCCGGCTCAAGGAACCGGTAGAGCGCGGCGTGCGCCTTCTCCAATTGCCCGTCGGTCGTCGAGGACTGCTCGGCGGCGAGCAGGGCTTCGGTGAAGGCGTCCATCTCCGACTCGACAAGCAGTTGAAAGTCCATCACCTCGCGCTGCTTGTCGTAGAGCAGGTTCGGGTCGGTCGGCTCGGTGATGGTGGTCTCGAAGTACGGCTTGAACCACTTCTGGATGTCTTCGGCCTTGTTGGCGAAGTCGAGCACGAAGACGTCGTCCTGCGTCTTGTCCGGGTGGATGCGGTTCAGGCGGGAGAGGGTCTGGACGGCCGCGACGCTGGCGAGCGGCTTGTCGACGTACATCGCCGCGAGCAGCGGCTGGTCGAAGCCCGTCTGGTATTTCTCGGCGACGACCAGGATGCGGTACTCGGTCTGGTTGCGGGCCGTGGCCTGACGATCGCCGACCTTCGTGTACGCGAACGCGTCCGGCAGAGCCGCCTCGGAGAAGCCGTTGAGTTTCGACTCGGAGTAGTCGATGCCGTCGAGGGTGAGCGTGCCGGAGAACGCCACGATCGGCGTGCAATCGGTGACACCACGCTTGTCGAGGTACTTGCGCATCGCCTGGTAGAGCCGCAGCGCGTGCTCACGGGAGCGGGTCACCACCATCGCCTTGGCCCGCTCGCCGATGCGTTCGCTGACCTCGGTACGAAAGTGGTCGATGATGATCTGCGCCCGTTGGTCCTGCGACTCGGGGTGCAGCTCGGCGGCCCGTACCAGCTTGGCCTTTGCCTTTTTCGGGTCGACCTCGGGGTCGGCGGTCTCCACGGCCTCGACCGCGGCGCTGGCCAGCCGCCACCGCGCCTCGTACGTGATGTAGTTGCGCAGCACGTCGAGGATGAAGCCTTCCTCGATGGCCTGGCGCATGGAGTAGACGTGGAACGGCTCCATCTGGCCGGTCCCGGGGTTGCGGGTGCCGAACAGCTCCAGCGTCTTCTGCTTCGGCGTGGCGGTGAAGGCGAAGTAGGACAGGTTGGCGTGTTTGCCTCGGGCCAGGGCGGAGGCGGTCAGCAGGTCGCCGTCGGCGTCGATGTCGTCCGAGCCGAGCCGACCGAGCGTCTTCTTCAAGGCGTTCGCCGACTCCCCCGACTGCGACGAGTGCGCCTCGTCGATGATGACCGCGTACCGGCGCTGGCCCAGCTTGGCGACCTTGGCCAGCACGAACGGGAACTTCTGCAAGGTCGTGATGATGACGCGGGCGGTCGAGCCGGTAAGGGCGTCGGCGAGTTGCTGCGAGTCCTCGTCGATCTTCTTGACCACACCGGCCACATGCTCGAACTGGTAGATCGTGTCCTGCAACTGCCGGTCCAGCACCACCCGGTCGGTGATGACGATGGCCTTCTCGAAGACCGGTTGGTTGTCCGCGTCGTGCAGGTTGGACAGTCGGTGCGCCAGCCAGGCGATGGTGTTCGACTTACCCGAACCTGCCGAGTGCTCGACCAGGTAGTTGTGGCCCGCCCCATGCTGGGAGGCGTGCTCGACCATTCGCCGCACCGCGTGCCACTGGTGGTAGCGCGGGAAAATCAACGGGCTGGCGTGAGGGGCCGCTTTGCCCTTCCTCGGCACCTCGACATGCACGAAGCGTTGCAGCAGTTCGAGAAAGTTGTCCCGCTGCCACACCTGCCGCCAGAGGTAGGAGGTCTGGTAGCCGTCGGCCGGCGCGGGCGGGTTCCCCGCACCGCCGGACACCCCAGGTCCGTTCGAGCCCACGTTGAAGGGCAGGAACCGGGTCTGTTCCCCGGCAAGCCGCGTCGTCAGGAAGACCAGGTGCGGGTCAACGGCGAAATGCACGAGGGTACGCCGCGCGAAGATCAGCTCCTTCGCATCGCGATCCGTGCGGTACTGGCGTTTCGCGTCCTCGACGTCCTGCCCGGTCAGCGTGTTCTTCAACTCCGCCGTGGCGATCGGGACGCCGTTGACGAACAGGCCCAGGTCCAACTCGTCGGCCGTCTTCGCCGAGTAGCGCAACTGCCGGACGACGGTGAGCCGGTTCGCGTGGTACTCGTCGAGCGCGCCGACCGCGAGAGTGTGGCCGGGCCGGAAGAAGCAGAGCTGAATCGTGACGCCGCGGTCCTTCACCCCACTCCGGAGCACGTCGAGCGCGCCCCGCTTGTCGATCTCGGCCGCGACACGCTTCGCAAACTCCCGCTGTGCGGTGGCTAGGTCGCCGTAGGCGGTGATGAGCCGGTCGAACTCCTTCTTCTGGGTCGCCCCGATGAAGGTGTCCAACTCGCCGGTATCAAGGCCGAGGTCAGGGCGGTAGCCGTTGGACAGCCCTCGGTGCCAGCCACCCGCCAGGAGTTCAGCCTCGATCGTCTCCTCGAACGCCTGTTCCTTGTAGACGTGTGCGCTCACGACAGATCGGCCCCCCTCGCGGTCGTGACATTGAACTGTCCGGTGACCGCCGCCGTAATCAACGCCTGCCGCCGCTCGGCAAGCAATACATTGCTCTGATCAATCACCGTGGAGAGCTGGAAAAGCTCTGACTCAGCCCTCTCTAGCGAATCCGTAAACGCCGCTTGTTCGCTCGGCGGAATCTGGGGGATCGTCAACCCGAGGATGTCTTCGCCCCGGATCTTAACAGTAAGGCCAGCTGCGCCTCGGATAGTCGAGGTTATCTGCTGGCGCCCATACTGGCTCCTCAAGACCAACGCAACAAACGATGATGACCAGCCCTGCGCAAGTTTAGCTCGATACAATAAGTCACTGAGCAGCAACCTCCGGCCCTCTGTCTGCGCCACGGCAGCCATACCAACAAGGTCCGCCGATCCGCTACCTCGAGTCAGCAGCAGATCGCCGTCATCCACCTTGTAACGGATGTCAGGTGCCGTGGCAGCTGGTAGCAACTTGTGGGCCAATGCATCGAATCGGCCAGAAGACACGGCGCTCGTCTTCAAGACGGCCCACTCTTCTGGCAGAGCTTCCGCGTCATCACATTGAGGACTCCAGCCCTGCTCAAGGCCGACACAAACGCGGCGCAGCGGCAACTCGCCGCACGTTTGGACCGCATTGGAGACAGCCTCTGCCAGCCGCGTCTGCCAACGCTCAGAAATCAAAACCCGCTGACGCAACCTCGCAGCGGCAAGCCTGTCGATGCGGGCGGTTTCGGCGTCGAGAAAGTCGGCGATCCGCCACTGCTCATCAAGGGGAGGGAAGGGCACTTCGATACGTTTGATGTCACGCTGAAAGAGGTGCGGTACACCCATTCCGTCTTTCACCATATCGATATGACGCTGGACGGGGTAGCTCGATAAGACATAGTAGAGGAACCGTGGATCAACTCCGCGTGGCCTCAGGACCGCGATGGAGCCATTGACGGTGGCAGGGCGCGGCAGTTCGCGAACGACGTTGCAAATGCCAAGCGTATTGCCGTCTTTGGCCAGCAGGACGTCGCCGACGGCAAGTTTGAGTTCCGGCGACTCATCGTATCGAAATGATGATATGTAATTGACGCTTTCGAAGTCAATTCTTGCAGACTTAATGTTCGGCGTTGCCAAGAAAGCATAACCTTCAGGCTGATATTCTGCAGCCGTAAGGGCTTTCCAACCAATACGGGCCGAGACGGAAGAAATCCTGTCGATTCGCGCCCGAACCCAACTATCCGGCAGCGCCGCATATTGGATACTCACGAGGTCACCTCACCGAGCAGCGCTTGGATCTGGGATTCGAGTTCGCGAAGTTCGGCGTCGATCTCGGCCAACGGCCGTGGTGGCTTGTAGACGTAGAAGTGGCGAGTGAACGGGATTTCGTACCCGATCTTCGTCTTACCTTCCTCGATCCACGCGTCGGGGACGTGCGGGCGGACCTCGCGGTCGAAGTACTCGTGGATGTCCTCGGCGAGCGGCACGTTCTCGAAGTCGCGCAGGTCCGCATCCGGGATGACCTCGCCTTTGACCTTCTGCACTTCCCCGTCTGGGTTACTGATGGAGATGCTGTCCATGATGGCCTTCGCGGGAGCACCGGTCGGCCAAAGCGCACCTCCGGCGACCGCAGCCGCGTGGAGCGCGTCCTTGGCTTCGGCCTTTGTGCACCACACCGTGCCGAGCAGCGGCTTGAACGCGCCGATCAGCTCGTCGCGGTGCGCGTACCGGGACAGAGGCTTGCTCTGCGCCAGCGTGGCAAGCGTCTCCTCGGTGATCTCGAAGCGGAGCTTGAGAGGCCGTTCCACGGTGATCCGCTGGTAGCCGAAGTCCGTGGCCTGGAAGACCTTGACCTTGCCGTGGTCCGGGTGCGACTCGTCCGACGCGATGGTGAGGGCCTGGCCGTAAAGCCGGGTGATGTGGGTGACCTGGTCCTCGGAGATCATCTTGCGCTTGTTACCAAGGCTCTTGCGCATCTTGACCCACTGGTCGCGGGCGTCGAGCAGAATCACCTTGCGCTTCAGGTTCTCCGCCTTCCGGTTGGACAGGATCCAGAAGTACGTGGAGATGCCGGTGTTGTAGAAGAGCTGGTCGGGCAGGCCAACGATGCCCTCGAGCAGGTCGTTCTCCAGGATCCAGCGGCGGATGTTCGACTCGCCGGACTCTGCGGCGCCGGTGAAGAGCGGCGAGCCGTTGAAGACGATGGCGATGCGGGACCCGCCCTTCTCCGGTGGCTCCATCTTGGAGATCATGTGCTGGAGGAAAAGGAACGAGCCGTCGTTGATGCGCGGCAGGCCGGCACCGAACCGGCCGGCGTGCCCGAGCGTGGCCTCGGCGTCAACCTCGTCCTTGACCTTCTTCCACTCCACTCCGAAGGGCGGGTTGGCCAACAGATAGTCGAACCTTTGGCCCACGTGGCCGTCGTCGCTGAACGAGTTGCCCAGGTGGATGTTCGACGGATCCTGGCCCTTGAGCATCATGTCCGACCGGCAGATGGCGTACGACTCGGCGTTCAACTCCTGGCCGAAGAGGCGCACCGTTGCCCTCGGGTTGAGGGATGAGATGATCTCCTCTGCCGCCGATAGCATTCCGCCGGTGCCGCAGGCAGGGTCCAGGACGTTGATCACGGGTGCTCCGGTCAGGTGCCCGCTGTCCGGACCGATGAGCAGGTTCACCATCAGCTTGATGACCTCGCGTGGCGTGAAGTGCTCACCAGCGGTCTCGTTGGAGTCATCCGCGAAACGCCGGATCAGCTCCTCGAAGACGTAACCCATCTGGTGGTTGTCGACCCGCTCCGGGCTGAGGTCGATGTCCCGGAACCTCTGCACGACCGGATAGAGCAGCTTGGCCGACTGCAGGCGTGCGATCTGCGTATGGAAGTCGTACTTGTCGATGATCTCGCGGGCGTTCGGCGAGAAGCCGTTGATGTAGTCGGTCAGGTTCTTCACCACCTCAGGGGCGGACGACCCGATGGTCTCGAAGCTCTGCATCGACGTGTTGTAGAACTTCAGGCCAGCCGCTATCCGGAGCAACTGGTCCTTGTTGGTGAGCGTCAGCGAGGCATCGCGGTCCCACACTGCCCTGCGAGTCGGCGCCATGACGCAGTCCAGGCGTCGCAGCACGGTCAGCGGAAGGATCACCTTGCCGTACTCCGACTTCTTGTAGTCGCCGCGCAGCAGGTCGGCGACTGACCAGATGAAGCCGGCCAGACTTTGGTGGGTACTCACGTCAACAGCTCGCTTTCGCAACTCGTTCGGGGCGGGAGGGCCACTGGTCCCAGCAGGATTCAGTCAAGTGGGGGTCTTACCGTAGTCGCGTCACCGCGAATGGTGACAGCCCAAGATCGGTCACGGTTACGCCTCGTCCGGTGGAAGCAGCGCACCGCCGGTCAGGCCGATGCCGAGGGCGCCCGCGGCCTCGTCGGCGAGTCGGCTCACCGTGGCGGCTGTATCGTGCAACTCCTGCACCTGGCGGAACGCTCGTCCGTACCGTTGTTGGTCTGGCAGCGTCATGACCGGCACCTGAAGCCGGCGCACATCGACCCGCACGATGGTGCTTCCGGTGGCGGCCGCGTTGACGTTCTCCTCCGCGCTGAGGAACCCCGCGAGGAACCACGCGTCCAGGCGCTGCGGATCGGGGCGCAGCAGGAGATGCTGGCGGCCCAGCGGACGGCCATCGTCCGCGGCAGCGGCGACGCGGGCGCGGTAGGGCCGGGCGAACAACTCCGGCAGGATGACATCCCCGGCACGGATCTCGACGTCTGCGTCGACGGTGGCTGCGCGACCAGCGGGTACCGCACGCAGCAACGTCAGCGCCCCGCCTCGGAGCAGGTCCGCGACAGCCGTCGTACGCCAGGTCTGTGGCTGTTTGCCGGCAGCGGTCCACCGCTTGCTCCGCTCCGTCACGCCGATCAGCGCATCCGCCGCGTGTCGCAGCTCGGCGTGCCTCCGCCGCACCTGGCGCAGGTGATCCGCGGGCCGGATGGCCACCGTCACCGACTGAACGTGCCGGGCCGGAGCAAGGTCGGTCGGCCCGGCGAGCAGATCGACGACTGGCACCGCCCGCGCCACCGAGGGCACGGCTTCGAACACCCCGCCGTCATACGCCGACCAGGCACTGAGCGCGGCGTCGCGGACGGACTCCCAGCCCTGTCGGCCTGGCCCGGCTGCGTCGACGAAGAGAACGGTGTCGGGAGCCGTCTGAGCGCCGTCATCGGGTCGCGTCAGGACCCACAGGTTCAGACCGATGTGCGGGGGTGGTGCGGCACCGGCCGGCAGCGCGATGACCGCCCGGAGCGCCCCGCTCTTCACCAGCTCGGCTCGGATGCGGCGACCGGAGGCACGTTCGGCGGTTGCGGGTGGCATCAGCAGGACGGCTCGACCGCCGGGTGCGAGGTGGGCAAGACAGTGTTGGACCCAGGCCAGCTCGGGCTCACCCTTCGGTGGCAGACCGAAGACCCAGCGCGGGTCGTACGCGAGGACCTCCTGGCCCCAATCGCGGTTGCCGTACGGGGGATTACACAGCACCCCGCCGACTCCCAGGTCGGGGAACGCGTCGTCGCGCAGGCTGTCCCCACCGCGAATGTCGGCGCGCACCTTGATGAATTGCAGGCCAAGCCGCGTCGTGGCCTGCGCTGCCTGAGCTGGCAGCAAATCCTGTCCGTACAGTTGGCGAGCCCCACGACGGGCAGCCGCGGCAAGCAGCCCGCCGACCCCGCAGGCTGGGTCGTACACGTCGGCGGGGAAACGCTGATCGGGGCCGGGCAGCAGATCGGCCATGAGATCCGCCACCTCCGCCGGTGTCCGGTACGTGCCGGTCGTGGTCGAATCGTCGGCGCCCCGCTCGCCGAGAAGGTCGGCGGCGACGAGCGCGCCGTCTTCCCGCACGCAGCGCAGCAGTGCCCGCAGGACCGGGACCTCGTCGCCACCGTACGTCACCGCATCGCCGGTGAGGTTGGTGGCACGCCGGATCAGATCCCTGTCGGCCAGGTCCAGCGCCCTGTCGAGGTATGCGGGGTCGAGTCGGTGCGCGGCGAGCACCAACGGCAGCAGCCGTAACGGCTCACCCTTCTCTGGGCGTTCACGCAGAGCCGCTCGCAGATCCTCCGCCGGCGTTTCGGCCGGCAGCTGACCTCGACCGCTGAGCCAGGAACGGACCGCGTCCAGGTCGTACGCGGGGCTTGTCTCGGTCCCGCCGGAGGGCGACGGGAAGTCGGTGTGGCGGCGGCGCCAGTTACTGACAGTCGCCCGGCTAACGCCAGCCATGCGGGAGATCTCCGCAGCGGTGACCTGTGGCATGTCTGCTCCTCGTTGACAACCAGTCAGCGCAACCTTAGGACAGCGGACGGTTGATGGCAACATCGTGGTTGACAGTGTTTTCACGCGATGCTTTACTTTCGTTGCTTTCGCCGCGCTGGTTGCGGCGCAATCCATCCCCTGCGGCGTCACTGAGTGCCGCCACCCTCCAGTTCAGGAGAAGCCATGCGGAAGACCACGACCTTCGCCCTGCTCGCCACCGCTGTCGTCGCCCTCGGCTGCGGCGCTGGCTCGACCGACATCGCGAGCGACTCCAGCAACGACGCGGGTGGCGCCAAGGCCGAGGAGAAGCCGGCCAAGACCGCCAAGATCGGGCAGCCGGCCCGGGACGGGAAGTTCGAGTTCACTGTGAAGTCGTCCAAGTGCGGCGTCGCCAAGATCGGCAGCGACATGCTCGGCCAGAAGGCGCAGGGCCAGTTCTGCCTGGTCACGGTCAACGTGAAGAACATCGGCAAGGAAGCGCAGATGTTCGACGGCAGCAGCCAGAAGGCCTACGCGGCCGACGGCACCGAGTACTCCGCCGACACCGGCGCGGCGATCTACGCGAACAAGAACGCCGAGACGTTCCTCAACGACATCAACCCCGGCAACCAGGTCAACGGCGTCGTGGTCTTCGACATCCCCAAGAACGTCAAGCTCACCAAGCTCGAGCTGCACGACTCGATGTTCTCCGGCGGCGTCACCGTCGCCCTGAGCTGACCCCTCGCGCCGAGGGCGGGACCCGCGAAGCCCGTCCTCGGCGTACCCCTCCCCCCGCACCACCGCCACCCCGATTCTCAACGCGAGGAGATCGACGTGCGCCGTGCGAGCCAGCCGACCACGACCAGGGCCACCACGACCAGACCGACCAACCGCCGTGTCGTCCGCAAGGACGTCACCCGTCCGCCGTACGAAGCACCCACCCTCTTCGACCTCGACCTGCCCGGGCGACCGGAGGGCACCTATCTGACGTCGGTCTACCAGCTCGAACGGGTGACGCCGACCGTCGATGGCCTGCATGAGGCGGTGAACCACCCCTACGTGCGACAGCACGACTTCCTGGTCGAGGAGCGCCTGGTCGCCGGTGCACCGGCGCTGCTGGTGCACGGGACAGTGCCGCGCCAGCGGGCCGGCTGGTGCGATGTGCTCGCCTCGCTGACCGGAGAGGAAACCGACCTGGGGTTCAGCAGTGGCGGTGCCGCGTTGCTCGTCGTGGTCGACGACAACGTCTACGCCCTCACCTACGGCACCGTCGGTCGTCACATGGTCGATCTGGACCTCGCCAACCCAGGCTTCGGGATCGGCTTCGCGGTGCGGTCGCTCGCCCCCGACGAGATCAAGCAGGTACGACGGCGGGTGTTCGGCACCACCGGCCGGGTCGACCGCAACATGGTCCCGGGCGGTCAGCACATCCGGATGTACGGCATCGACAAGTGGGGCGAGATCGTCGGCCAGGTCTGCGGGCGGACGTTCAACCCGAACCTCACCGTCTGCCGGTCCACCGGCAAGGCCACCCCGGTCGAGGGCAGCGACACCCTGCGCATCCACCTCGGCGTCGAACCCGCGAGCCTGCTCGCCGACCTGCGGGAGATCGATCGGGTCCGCAAGCAGGAAGCACCCTTCGCTGACCTGGAGTTCATCACCCAGATCCGTCCGGTGCCGGCCACGGACCCACGGCTGTCGACGGTGGAGGAGCAGCTGGACCGGCTGCTCCGGTTGCCGGATCCGGCGGAGGTCGGGCTGGCCGTACCGGGCCGGGTCTTCAGCGAGATCGAGCGGGTCCAGTCGTACAGGCTTCGGGTGCCGAAGTCCGGCCTCGCGCCGGCGCGTCTGCCGGAGCTCACGCTGGCGGACGTGCTCGCGCAGACCGAAGGCGTCCCGGACGGCGAGCGGTGGCCGTCGCTCTGCAACGGACGCGTCACCCTCTACGCGGACACGGCCGGCGAGGAGGAGATCGATTCCACGGCGGTGTCGCGGTGGATCACCGCACAGCTCGCGCACGGGGAGAGTCAGCTTCTGCTGCACGAGGGCGGCTGGTACGAGATCGGCGACCAGCACCGCAAATTCCTCCGCGACGAGATCGAGCAGATCCTGGCCAGGCCGGCCAGCTTCGCACTCCCGGCCTGGACCGCCGACCTGACGGACGAGGCGAAGTACAACGTCCACGCCGCGGAGGTCTGCGGCCTGACCCTGCTGGACCGTCGGCTGCTGCGGACGAGTCAGCACCCTCGCGGTATCGAGGCTTGCGACCTGCTCGGACCCGGCGACGAGCTGATCCACGTCAAGCGCGCGACGGGCAGCTCGGCGCTGAGCCACCTCTTCGCGCAGGGCGCGGTGTCGGTCGACGCGCTGCGGTACGAGGCTGACGCCCGCAAGGCGCTGGTCGACATGGTGGACCGGCAGCCGTCCGGGCGGATCGTCGACCTGAACTTCCAGCCCCGCAAGGTCATCTACGCGATCGCCCTCGGCTCCGGCAAGCCGCTCACCGTGAAGTCGCTCTTCACCTTCGCTCAGGTCGCGCTTTACCGGGCGATGAAGTCACTGCGCAACGAGGGCGTCGAGGTCGAGGTCGTCGGCATCCCGTCCGCCTGATCCGTTCACGACATCAGCTCCACAGCATCCCGCTCGACAAAGGAGAGGAGGAGACGGCCAGCACGAAGCGCTCCGGCGACACGCTGACCGCCGTCGTGACCGACGTGTCGGAGCTGTGAGAACTCAGTGAACCTTTCCCCATCACTAGACGTCAGGAGGCGTCGTGCGCCCCGATGAGTTCCTCCGCGCCCTGACCCAGCTCCCCCCGCCCCTGCACGACCGCGTCCTCATCCTCCGCCCCTACACCCGCGCCACCCGTTGCGACGACTGCCAGGGCATCGGTGACGCGGTCCACCTCGCCCTCATCGCCGCCCACTACGACGAGCTGACCTCCGCCGCCGAGCTGCTCGACACCGCCGAGCGCCTCGCCGCCGCGCACAGCGAACACTCAGGGCGCAAGGCGGACTGCCTGCCGCTTCCCGACCAGGACCGTGGGCGCGGCAGGGTGCTCCGCTGGGCGAAGGCGGCCGGTCCGTTGGTGGCGGCGACCGACGCCAGCTGGAAGGGCCGCGCTGGCGGCATCGGGTACGTGGTCAGCGACGGTCACTACGGTCTGCTCGGGCGGGGCACCGGCCGGCTCGACCCGACCGGCCGGTCCCGGGTACTCGTCGACGAACTCCGCGCGGTCGACTATCTGCTCGGCGGGTACGACGAGGTGCCAGCGGGCATGACCGTGCTGCTGGACAGTCTGACGGCCGTGCGGTATCTGCACCGCTGGCAGGCCGGTGAGGCCGACGCGATGCCCGCCGGCTACAGCCTGCGGCAGCGCCGTTGGTCGGACAAGCCGACCCTGGTCCGGCTCGCCGAGCAGGTGGCCCACCGCCCCGACCTGACGTTCGCGCACGTCAAGGGGCACAGCGGCCACGCCCTCAACGAGGCCGCGGACGGCCTGTCGCACATGGCCCGCCGCCGGCGGGAGGAGTCCTTCGACCTGCGTCCTCGTGCGCACGCCCTGGTCGACGCGTTCCTGCGCGACTGGCACGCGAACGCCACGCTCTGACCGCGCGACCGCGGTAACCCGCACTTCCACCGCTCACCCCGGGCGGGTCGACGAGCCGTCGGCCCGCGGACACCACACGCCTGGAGACGACCATGACCCAGCCCGCACAGACCACCGCGCCCCTGATCGAACTGATCTTCGACCGACTGGCCGCCGCTGACGGCGTACCGACCGAAACCGCCGAACTCGTCCTCGCCGCCCTCACCGGCGAAGAGGACCTGACCGCCGCGCTCGCCGGTACTCCCACCCGGCTCGACCCCCGCTCCCCCGCCGACGACGGTCCGGCGGAACGGATCTGGTTGAAGTCGGTGACCGTCGCCGGGTTCCGCGGCGTCGGCCCGGAACGGACCATCCAGATCGGCCCCGGCCCGGGCTTCACCCTGGTCGTCGGCCGCAACGGCTCCGGGAAGTCCAGCTTCGCCGAGGCCGCCGAACTCGCCCTCACCGGCGACAGCGCCCGCTGGGCCGACAAGACCAGCGTCTGGCGTACGGGGTGGCGCAACCTGCACAACCCGGACCCGTGCTGGGTGGATGTGGAGCTGCGCGTCGACGGGGTGGCCACGCCGACCCGGGTGCACCGGGCCTGGCCGGTCGGTGCCGAACTGGCCGACGCCGAGGTGACGGTCACCAGTGCTCAGGGCCGGCACGCGGACCTCTCCGAGCTGGGTCTGGCCCGCTCGCTGGAGCTGTACCGGCCGTTCCTCACCGCGGCCGAGCTGGGCAAGCTCGCCGCCGGAACGCAGAGTCAGCTCTTCGACGCGCTCTTCGCGATCCTCGGCCTGGACGCGCTCACCGACGCCGACCAGCGTCTGCTGCGCGCCGCCCGGCCGCACGACACCAGCATCAAGGAGGTACGCGCACAGCGCGCCACCCTGGTCGCCACGCTCGACGGGATCGCCGACGACCGGGCCCGGCGGACCGCCGCGTTGTTGCGTGGCCGGGGCGCGGTCGACCTCGCGGCGGTGACGGCGATCCTCGACGAGCCGGACGAGGCGACCACCGACCGGGAGGTGCTGCTCTGTCGGGAGCTCGCCGCCCTCGCCCCCGCCGGTCGACGAGGTGACCCGGCTGGCCGGTCAGCTGCGGGACGCGGCGGTCGAGGCCCGGCGGTACGACGGTGGGAGGTCCCGGACGGCACTGCGGAGCGCCGAGCTGCTCCGCCTCGCCCTCGAACATCACGAGGACGAGGGCGACGGGTCGTGCCCGGTCTGCGTCACCGGCACCCTCGACGGTGGTTGGCGTGCCGCCGCCGCACAGTCGCTCGGCGAGCTTCGGCAGCGCAGCGTCGCCGCCCAGACGGCGACGACCCGGCTGACGGCTCTGCTGCGGCAGACGCACCACCTGATCGACGACCTCGTGGTGCCCGAGGGCCCCGGGTCGGAGCCGACGACCGGGCTGCTGTGTGACGCCGTTGTCGCGCTGCGGCGCGTACCTGGGGAGCCGGCCGAGCTGGCCGACCACCTGGCGGCGCGGTACCCGGCGGTGGTGGCGGCGGTCGACGCGGCCCGCGCGTATGCCGAGGGGTTTCTGCGGCAGCGCGACACCGGCTGGCGGGCGGCGGCGGCCGACGTGCGCGAGTGGCTGGCGACCGTCGGCGGGCTGCCGGCGCGGGAGGCGACAGTGGCCCGGTTGAAGGCCGCGCGCGCCTGGCTGAAGGACGCAGGTACGGCCATCCGCAACGAGCGGGTCGCGCCGTTCGCCGGGCACTCGCAGCACATTTGGGCGCAGCTGCGGCAGGAGAGCAACGTCGAGTTGGGTGCGATGACGTTGGCAGGCGCGAACACCCGACGGCGGGTGGTCTTCCCGGTCAGCGTGGACGGCGCCGACAACGGCACGGCGCTGGGTGTGATGAGTCAGGGTGAGATGCAGGCGCTCGGGCTGGCGACGTTCCTGCCCCGCAGCTGCGCCCCCGAGAGCCCGTTCCGGTTCATCGTGGTCGACGACCCGGTGCAGAGCATGGATCCGTCGAAGGTGGACGGTCTGGCCCGGGTGCTCGCCGAGCTGGCCGAGCAGCGGCAGGTGGTCGTCTTCACCCACGACACCCGGCTGCCGGACGCGGTCCGCCGACTCGATCTCGGCAAGGCGCGGATCATCGAGGTGACCCGCGCGGAGAAGTCGGTGGTGACGCTGCGGCCCGGCTCTGACCCGGTAACCCGCTACCTGGACGACGCGTACGCGTTGGCGCGCAACGAGGAGATCCCCGCCGAGGTGCGCGGGCCGGTGGTCGCGGAGCTGTGCCGCTCTGCGGTCGAAGCGGCCTGCCACCGCTCGGTCTGGCGGAACCGGGTGGCGCGGGGTGTCCGGCACGCCGACATCGAGGCGGCCATCGAAGACGCCTCCCGGCGGCTGGCCACCACCGTCGCGTTGGCGTTGTTCGACGACCCCGATCGGGGCGGTGGTGTACGCAACGAGCTGCTCCGCCGGCACGGACGGCGGGCGGCTGACGCGTACCAGGCATGCCGGGAAGGTGTGCACGGCGCGTACCTGGCGGACCTGCCCGGACTGGTCGCGGACGCCCGCCTCCTCGCGGCGGCGCTGTCGTGACCGCGCCGACGCCACAGCGCTGCCTGGCGGCGGCCGACCAGTTGCTGCGCGGCACCGGTCTGCTCGGTGCTGCGGCGATCACTGCGGGCTGGTGGCCGCGGGCCTGCGCCTGCCTGATCCGGCTCGCCCTCGAAGGCGGCGTCGACGCCTACTGGCAGCGGGTCAAGCCGACCGTGGCGGAGTGCCGGCAGGGCCGCGCGAAGCAGTTGATGCTGCGCGGCCGGCTCGGTCCCGGCCGCGAAACCGCCCGTCGGGTGGCGTTCGCCTGGGCGACGCTCTCCGCCGCCACGCACCACCACTGCTACGAGCTGGCTCCCACGGCAGCAGAGCTGCGTCGCCTGCACACCGAGGTGAGCACCCTGCTTGCGCGACTTGAGCCGACCGTGGACACCAGAAACTGACCCCGTCCCGCTGCCAACTCGTCGCGGGACGTCTGAGCGAGCAGGTCGGCGCGACCGCTCCAGTGGCTTATGGTGAGAAACCGGACACCCGGTGGGCTGGTGTCCGGTCCGGGCCGTGGGATTCACGCTGTTCAGCCGGAGGGTGACCGATGACCGCGAACGCCCGCGACGTCGACGACTGCTGAGATGGACTGGGCCGGATGGGCGTTGTTCGGGTTGGTCGCCACCGCGGCGCTCACCGCGGCGATGATCACCGCTCAACTGGCCGGTCTCACCCGGCTCGACATCCCCCTGGTGCTCGGGACCTTCGTCACGGAGGACCCCGACCGGGCCCGGGTCGTCGGGTTCTTCTTCCACCTCTGTACCGGTCAGGGTTTCGCCCTGGGTTACGCGGCCACGTTCGCGCTGTTGCACCGGGCGGAGTGGTGGATCGGGGGGCTGCTCGGGATTGTGCACGTCGGGATCGCGCTGACGGTGATTCTGCCGCTGCTTCCTGGTGTCCATCCGCGCATGGCCTCGCAACGGGCGGGACCGGCGAGCACGGCGGTGTTGGAGCCGCCCGGGCTGTTCGCTCTCAACTACGGCATCCAGACCCCGCTGGTCACGGCTGTCGTCCACGTCGTCTACGGGGTTTGTCTCGGGCTGCTCCTGCAGGCCAGGTGACCGGCGCCCGACTACCGTCCCGGCCTGACGCGGGCTGCTCCCCGGCGTGGCGCGTCGAGGAGCGGTCGCCATGACCGGTAAGCCACCGATCAGCGACTACGGTCTGCTGGGCGACACGCGCGCCGCCGCCCTGGTCGCGAGTGACGGCGCGATGGACTGGTTCTGCGTTCCACGCTTCGACGGCGATCCCCTCTTTGGCCGACTGGTCGGGGGCCCGGACGCCGGAACGTTCCGGGTGGGCCCGGCCGGGCCGGCCAGTGTCGTTGAACGCCGTTACCGGCAGCACACCGCCACCCTGGAGACCACCTGGGCGGCGGGCGGCGGGCGGCTCCGCCTCACGGAGGCGATGGTGGCCGAGGTCAGTGGTCGCCTGCTGCCCACGACACTGATCGTGCGACGGCTGTCGGCCGAGCAGGCAGCGGTCGAGGCGGTGGTGGAGTTCGATCCCCGCCTTGGCGCGCGGCACCACCGGCCCCGAGCACAGCACCGGCGCCAAGGGCTCGTCTGTGAGTGGGGGGCGTTGGCGGTCGCGCTGAACAGCACGCCCGCGTTCAGATGTGAACCGGGTCGGCCCACCTCGTTCACGGTCACGCCGGGACATCCGGTCACAGTCGTCCTGGCTGTGGCCCACCGCGAGCCGATGATCCACGTCGACCCGACAGCCGCCTGGGAACTGCTCGTCGAGGACGAGGCCCGTTGGCGGGCCTGGACCGCGGAGATCGACGAGCGGTTGCCGTTCCGGGAACACGTCGTACGCAGTCTGCTCACCTTGCGGCTGCTGACCTACTCGCCCTCGGGAGCGCCGGTGGCAGCACCCACCACGTCGCTGCCCGAGGATCCCGGCGGTGTACGGAACTGGGACTACCGCTATGTCTGGCCCCGTGACGCGAGCATCGGTGTCGGCGCTTTCCTCAGCGTCGGCAAGACCGACGAGGCACGCGGCTTCCTCGCCTGGCTGTTGCACGCCACCCGGTTGCAACGGCCACGCCTGCCGGCGCTGCTCACCCTGCACGGCCGGCGCGTTCCAGCGGAACGTGAACTGGCCGGTTGGCCCGGCTACCTCAACAGCGTTCCGGTACGGATGGGCAACGGCGCCGCAGGTCAACACCAGCTCGACGGCTACGGGTGGGTGGTCGACGCCGCCTGGGTGTTCGCTCAGGCCGGGCACCGCCTCCCCGCCGAGACGTGGCGGGCGGTTCGCGGTTTCGCTGACGTGGTCGCCGGCCGCTGGCGGGAGCCCGATGCCGGTATCTGGGAGGTCCGGGAGCCGGCCCACCATGTCCATTCCAAGCTCATGGGCTGGCTCGCGCTGGACCGGGCCCTGGCCATCGCCGGCACACACCCCCTGCCGGAGCGTCAACGCCGACGCTGGCACGACGCCCGGGACGCCATCGCCGCCGACGTCCGGACGCGCGGTTTCGACCCGACGGCGGGCAGCTACGTCCGCAGGTACGACTCCCCGGATCTCGACGCGGCCCTGCTCGTCCTCCCGCTGCTCGACATGGACCGGACCGATTCACCCCGGGTACGCGGCACCATCGACGCCATTTGGAACAGGCTCTCCGCAGGCGGGCCACTGCTCTACCGCTACCCGCCCGGGCGGGACGGGCTGCCCGGCACCGAGGGCGCGTTCCTGCCCTGCTCGTTCTGGCTCGTTCAGGCCCTCGCCCGCACCGGGCGCCGCCGTGAGGCCGTCGAGCTGTTCGAGGCCATGCTCGACCACGCCAGCCCACTCGGCCTATACCCGGAAGAGGTGGACCCGGCGACGGGTGCCCACCTCGGCAACTATCCCCAGACGCTGACCCACGCCGCGCTCATCCAGGCCGCGCTCGCCATCCGGGACGCCCCCACGCGGGTAGGGTTCCGATCATGACGATTCCGCACCTGACGGCCGCTGACGGCACGGCTCTGCCGGCGATCGGGCTGGGTACGTACAAGCTGAACGGCTCGGCGGGTGTCGACGCGATCGGTCAGGCGATCCGGACGGGCTACCGGTTGATCGACTCGGCGGTGAACTACGAGAACGAGGGCGCTGTCGGCCGGGCCGCCCGGTCGGCCGGTGACGTGCGGGACGAGCTGGTCGTCACCTCGAAGCTGCCGGGCCGGCACCACCGCTACGACGAGGCGCTGACCACCATCGAGGAGAGTGTGTTCCGCACCGGCCTCGACCGGGTCGACCTGTACCTGATCCACTGGCCGAACCCCAAGGAAGACCTGTACGTGCAGGCGTGGCGGGCGCTGATCGAGGCGCGTGAGCGTGGCCTGGTCAGGCACATCGGGCTCTCCAACTTCCTGCCCGAGCACATCGAGCGGCTGGTGGTCGAGACCGGGGTCGCGCCGGTGGTCAACCAGATCGAGGTGCACCCGTACTTTCCGCAGCAGGAGGCGCTCGACTACCACCGGGAGCACGGCATCCTGGTGCAGGGGTGGAGCCCGCTCGGCCACGGCAACGACCTCCAGCAGCACCCCGTCGTCGTGGAGATCGCGACCGCGCACGGCGTGAGCCCGGCGCAGACGATCCTCGCCTGGCACGTGGCCCGTCAGGTGATTCCGCTGCCCAAGGCGGCCTCGCCGCAGCGGCAGGCCGAGAACCTGGACGTCTTCGGTATCGCGCTCACCGACGCGCAGGTCGAGGCCATCACCGCGCTGGGCCGCCCGGACGGGCGGCTCTCGGACCAGGACCCGGCGGTGTACGAGGAGTTCTGACAGAGCCGACATGCGAGCGCCGTGACGAGCGTGATGACTGTGCGGCATCAATATGCCTGTGAGTCATCACGCTCATCCGCAAATCCGCCGCCGATCGCGGTGCCGCGCCGCGTCACCCGGGCCGGCGGCGGCCCGGGTGACGCGGTGTCGCTCAGACGAGCCCGCCGAGGGCCGGGTCGCTGATGCTGTCCTTGCCGTTCTCGACATGACCCGCGCAGCGGTACGCGAAGTCGGCGTCGCCCGCGACGGAAATCGTCAGGTCGTACCAGCCGTGGGTGCGGGCGAGCGCCCACGTGGCGCGCTCGGTCTCGCCGGGTCGCAGCGACAGCGTGACCGGTCGGGCGTGGTACCCGTCGCGGACGGTCACCTCGACCCGCTTCGACCCGCGGTTGGTGAGCGTGAGGGCGAGCTTGTAGCCGTGCTCGTCGTAGGCGGGGGTGACGTCGAGGTGGGACCGGCCGTCGGTGAACCGGCGGAAGAACCCGTTCGGCCCGTGCACGGACAGGTCGTACCCGGAGGTGACCGGCCAGGTGTCGCTCAGGTGCTTGCCCGGCTCGACGGTGTAGCTGCGCGGGGCATCGGCGCTGCCGGGCTGGCGGACCTGGAAGACCGCGGCGACGCCGCCGGAGTTGCGGAAGTCGATCCGGAACGAGTCGCCGTCGCGGTGCCCGTCGGCGTGCAGGGTGTACGGGATCGGCCGGGCCGGGCGTACGCCGTGCTCCTGCTTGGGCAGCCGCTGGTCCGCCGGCGGGACCGGCATTTCGTCGGGGTGCCGGACCAGGTCCTCGGGCTTGAAGTCGTTGGTGTCGGGCAGCCTGACGTCGCGCGAGCGGTTCGGGTGCCGGAAGTCGAAAGCCGTGGTCAGGTCGCCGACGACGGCCCGCCGCCACGGGGTGATGTTCTTCTCGATCAGGTCCGGCCGGCCGTGCCCGAACCGCGCCTCCAGGAACTTGATCAGTGAGGTGTGGTCGAAGACCTGCGAGTTCACGTAGCCGCCGCGCGTCCACGGCGAGACGATGACCATCGGCACCCGGATGCCGAGGCCGTACGGCCCGGCCGGGTGGTCGGCGTCGCCGGGGAAGACCTCGTTGGTGGTCGGCACCGTCGACTGCCCGTGCTCGCGGCTCTGCGGGGGCGTCGGCGGGACCACGTGGTCGAAGAAGCCGCCCTCCTCGTCGTAGGTGATGAAGAGCGCCATCTTGCTCCACACCTCGGGGTTCGCGGCGAGGATGTCGATGACCTGCGAGATGTACCAGGAACCGTACGCCGGTTCCCAGTTCGGGTGCTCGGTGTACGCCTCGGGGGCGGTGATCCAGGAGACCTCCGGCAGACGTCCGGCCTCGACGTCGGCGCGGAAGTCGGCCAGCAGCGCCTCCGGGTCGCGGCCCTGGGTGTGGATCTCCGTGCCGGTCTTGGCCCTGTCGGCCAGCGGCGTTCCGGGCTGCGCGTTCTGGTACTGGTGGAAGTAGAGCAGCGAGTTGTCGCCGTAGTTGCCGATGTACGGGTCGTTGGTCCAGCCCCAGGACCCGGCGGCGTTGAGGCCGGTGCCGACGTCCTGGTAGATCTTCCAGGAGATGCCGTTGCGCTCCAGCCGCTCCGGGTACGTGGACCAGTCGTAGCCGGCCTCGGCGTTGGTGATGACCGGGCCGCCGCCCTTGCCGTCGTTGCCGACCCAGCCGCTCCACATGTGGTAGCGGTTGGGGTCGGTCGGGCCCATGAGCGAGCAGTGGTAGCTGTCGCAGACGGTGAAGGCGTCGGCGAGCGCGTAGTGGTACGGCAGGTCCTGGCGGGTGTGGTAGGTCATCGCCGTGACGCCCTTGTTCGGCACCCACTTGTCGAACCGGCCGTCGTTCCAGGCGGCGTGCCCGTCGTTCCAGCCGTGCGGCGGGTCCGGCAGGAAGGTCTGGCCGAGGTCCTTCACCTCGGGGCGGAACGGCAGCAGTTCGTCGTTCCCGTTGGGCTGGTGCCACACGTCCCTGCCGGACGGCAGTGTCGCCGGATGGGGGTCACCGAAGCCGCGTACGCCACGCATGGTGCCGAAGTAGTGGTCGAAGGAGCGATTCTCCTGCATCAGGATGATGACGTGCTCGACGTCCTTGATCGTGCCGGTCCGGTTGTTCGCCGGGATGGCGAGCGCCTTGCTGAGGTCCAACGGAAGCGCCGCGCCGATCGCGGGAACTCCCATCGCCTTGAGGAACGTACGGCGATCCACAGTGCCCATAACTCCGCCTTTGTGCGACCTGGTCGGGAAACTGGCGACCGGACGCTACCGACGACGGGTTGACGGCAGATGACCGTAGTTGGTTGGTTTTGCGACCACTCGTCGACCGGCTCTGGGCCCTTGAAGTGCAGCGGTCACGCCGCCGTGGCGTCGACCCGGGTGAGCCGTCGATGCCCGCTCGGGCTCAGGCCGTGCACGCGTTTGAAGGCCGCGCTGAAGCCGAACGCGTCCGCGTACCCGAGGCGACGCGCCACGGCGGCGACCGTCGCTGTCGATTCGGACAGCAGGTCGGCGGCTACCGCCATGCGCCAGTCGGTCAGGTAGGTGAGCGGCGGTTCACCCACCAACGCGGTGAACCGTTTCACCAGTGTGGAACGGGAGACCCCGGCATGGGCGGCCAGGCTGGCCAGGGTCCACGGCCGGCCCGGGGCGTCGTGCATGGCGCGCAGCACCGGACCGACAGTGTCGTCGCTCAGCGCCCGGTACCAGCCGGGCGCCTCGGCCTCCGGCTGGTCGAACCAGTCCCGAACCGTGCACACCAACAACCAGTCCAGCAGGCGGTCCAGCACCACCTGCCGTCCGGGCCGACCCGCATCGAGCTGGGCGTCCAGGTAGTCGCGCAGCGCGGCGCAGTCCTGGTCTTCCGGCACGACGAGCACCGGCGGCAGCGCGCCCAGGAACCGCTGAGGCACCCGACCCCGGACGTGGTACACCCCGACCAGCAGCACGGGTCGGTCGGTGTGATCCGCAGCCACCGGGTCGAGGACCCCGGTCTGGCCGCGCCGGACGTCGCGCAGTTCCCCGGGCTCGAAGCTCGACCGGGGCTCGGCGGAGAAGACGAACGGCGCTGGCCCGCGCACGATGGCCGCCTCGCCGACCCGGACCAGGCGAGGCTTGTCGCTGTCCGGATGCGAGATCCAGCCCTCGCCCCGCATTGGAACGCAGAGCGTCAGCGGGGCACCGTCGGTGAACCGCAGCGCCCACGGCGGGGTCAGCACCGACCGGCCGAAGGCCGCGCCGTCGGCGTGCAGACCGCGCAGCAGATTGTCGAACGGGTCCATGTCACCGACGATAGATCGCGGAGGATGGACCGCGGACGATGGGACATGCCCGGCGTACGACAGGACATGTCCCGCCCACGATCGGGCGCGTTGACTCGTGGTCATGACGACGGACGCACCTTCGACACTCGTGATGGCCGGCACCGGCAAGACCGGTCGCCGGCTGGTTCAGACGCTGCGGGCGGCGGGTCACCACGCCCGGGCCGCCTCTCGCTCCGGTGAGGTGCGCTTCGACTGGTCGCGGCGGGACACCTGGCGGCCGGCCGTGGCGGGTGCCTCTGCTGTCTATCTGCTCGCTCCGGAGGACCCGGCGCTGGCCACCGACTTCGTGACGCAGGCAGTCGACTCCGGTGTCGGCCGGATCGTGGCGCTCTCCGGGCGCGGAATCGACCGGGTCAGTGACTTCTCCCCCGGCATGCTCGCCGCGGAAGAGGCGGTGCGGAGGTCCGGCATCGAGTGGACGATCATCCGGGCGAACAACTTCAGTCAGAACTTCAGCGAGGACCTGTTTCGCCAACCACTGCTCGATGGTCGGCTGGCCCTGCCGATGGGGGCCACGCCCGAGCCGTTCGTCGACGCCCAGGACGTCGCCGACGTGGCGGCGACGCTGCTGACCTCGCCAGGTCACCACGAACAGGTGTACGACCTGTCCGGCCCCCGTGCGCTCACCTTCGCCGCAGCGGCGGCGACGATCGCGCGGGTGACCGGCCGCTCGATCCGCTACCTGGAGCTCACCCCGGAGCAGTACCACGCCGAACTGCTCGCCGAGGGCTTTCCGGCGGAGGCGGCCACGGCGCTGAACGCCCTGTTCGCCGGGATGCGGGCGGGCTATCTCGCCGAACCGACCGACGGGGTGCGTCGGGTTCTCGGACGGGACGCGCTCGACTTCGACACCTACGCCACGCGGGCCGCTGCGGCCGGCGCGTGGTCGTAGTCCGCCCGGCGGGCGGCATGAGAGCGGGGTAACAGGTGATCTGCCCGCGTACCGCGAGCACCCCGACGTACCGTGAGATCGTGCCGACGAGAGAGACACTCACCAAGGCTGACCTCGCCGAACTTCGCCGCTCGGCGCTCGGGACGGCGAATCCGCTCGGTGTCGCCGCCGACCTCGCGGAGGCCGTCGAGCAGGGCCGGTTGGAGGACCCGGACGACGCCGGGGACGCGCTGACGCTCGCCGCCGAGATCGCGGAGATCCGGGCCAGGCCCGAGGCCGCGCTGCGGTACGCGGAGCAGGCCTTGGCGGCGTACCCATCCGGCGATGATCCTCGGGCCGGGTTCGCCCGCGCGCTGCGGGCCCGCACGCTGTTCCGGGCCGGCGGTCACGACGACGAGGCGATGGCGGAGTTGACCGCGTTGCGCCCGTTGCTGCTCGTGCAGCCCGACGCCCCCGCCTACGTCAGTGCCGCGCTGGACGCCGGTGGGCGTTCGGCGACCGCCGAGACGTGGCTGAGCGAGGCGGTCGACACGCTCCTGAAGGAGCATGCGACCGCCGCGTCCGGGCCGGCCAGCACCGCCATCGACCCGGTGGTCGATCTCGGTCCGCCGGACGCGCCAGGTGTCGCCTTCTTCCTCTTGCAACAGCGCCATCGGGTACGACGCAACCTGAACCTGCCGCACGACCGGCAGGACGACCTGGCGGACCGGCTGGAGACCCAGCTCGTCCGTCGGGCCGGTGAGCGCAGGGACGCCGAGTCGGATCTGCTCTTCTGGCCGCGGGCCGAGTTCGATCGCCTGCTCGCCGAGCATCCCGCCCTCGCCGAGGTCTACGGGCCGGACTGGGACGCGCACCGGGGCCGGCTGGAGACGGAGCTGGTTCGGCTGCGGGGTGCCGGTCAGGCCGGTTTGGGCGTGTTCGCCGCGACTGTGGCCGGGTTGACCGCGTTCGCCGATCGACGTGACGGCGATCCGGCTGACGCGGCGGTCCGCGCGGGCTACGCGGCCGAGGTGTCGGCGCGGCCCAGCGCGCGGATCGCCTGGCCACCGGAGCGCAACGACGCCTGCTGGTGCGGGTCGGGCCTCAAGTACAAGAAGGACTGCCTGCCGCGCTCGCGGAGCTGACCGCGGCGGTCATCGCGCTGCGCTGGCCGACCTGGCCCGGAGTAGCGTTCCTGACGGCTTTCACGTTGATAGCCGTTAGGAGAGCCTCGTGCTGGTCATCGCGCACCTCAGTGACACCCACCTCGACAGCCATCCCCGGTCGGCCGAGCGGACCGCCCGGGTCATGGACTATCTGCACGGCCTACCACGACCTGTCGACGCGATCCTGATCACCGGGGACGTCGCCGACCACGGCGAGGTGGCCGAGTACGAAACCGCCGCGAAGCTCTTCGAATCCCCGCTGCCGGTCATGGTCTGCCCCGGCAACCACGATGTGCGCGCCGCGTACCGCAAGGGTCTGCTCGGTGACGACGGCGGCGGCACCGGCCCGATCAACGCCCGCCACGACGTGGCCGGGGCGGTCTTCCTCCTCGCCGACTCCTCCGTGCCCGGTGCGGACGACGGTCACCTGGACGAGGAGACGATGGCCTGGCTCGCCGACGAGTTGGGTTCGGTGCCGGCCGGGACACCCACGTTCATCGCCCTGCATCACCCGCCGGTGGTGTTGCACCACCCGGTCATCGACCCGATGCGGCTACTGCCGGCCGACCCCCTGGCCGCGCTCGTCGCCGCCCACCCGCAGGTCGTCGCCGTGCTGACCGGGCATTTCCACACCGCCGCCGCGAGCACCTTCGCGGGCCGTCCACTGCGGATCGCCCCGGGTGTGGTCTCCACCCTGCGGATGCCATGGGAGGGCGACGGCCCGTTGACCACCCAGACCCAGCCGCCCGGCGTCGCGTTCCACGTCTACGACGACGCCGGCCTGCTCACCACCCACTACCGGGTGGTGGTCTGAGGATGCAAGGGGTCGCGGTGCTCGGCTTCCTGGTCGCCGTCGCGCCGATCACCGCCACGCCGGGCGCGAGCCTGACCCTGGTCGTCTCGCGGGTCGCCACCGGCGGGCGGCGGCAGGGCTGGTGGGTCATCCTGGGTACGGTCACCGGGCTCTACGTGCACGCCACGCTGGCCGCTGTCGGCCTGGCCGCGCTGGTGCTCCGCTCATCGCAGGCGTTCTGGGTGGTCAAGCTGGTCGGGGCCGCATATCTGGTCGGGCTCGGGCTCTGGATGCTCTGGTCCGCGTCGCGCCGTCGCCCGGAGGCGGGACGGCGACCGACGGTTTCCGCCCGGAGGTTGCCCTGGCGCGTGGACCACCCGTACCTGCAAGGGTTGCTCGGCAACGTGCTGAACCCCAAGGCCGCCGCCATCTACCTCACCTTGGCGCCGCAGTTCCTCGAACCGGGCCGACCGGTCCTGCTGCCGATGGTGCTGCTCGCCACGGCGCACGCCGCGCTGCACACCTGTTGGCTCGCCGGCTGGACCTTCCTCTCCGGTGCCGCCGCCCGGTTGCTCCGCACCGCCTCGGTGCGACGAATGCTCGATCGGCTGACCGGCGTGATCCTGGTCGGCCTCGGCGTACGCGCGGCGACGACCTGAGTCACGTCGCGACAGGTGATCGATCAGCGGGGATGACACGCCCGCTTGGTACCGATAGCGTCCCGGTGTGGACGATCACCGTCCATGCCGATGTCACCGGAGGAGACGCCGATGTTCGAGGAGATCATGGGCATCCCGGCCCACCCTCTGCTGCTGCACGCCGCTGTCGCGTTCGTGCCGCTGCTGGCCCTGCTGACTGTCGGCTACGCGTTCGTCCCGCCGATCCGGCCGCACACCCGGTGGGTGCTGGGTCTGCTGGCGGTGGGTGCGCCGGTCGCCGCCCTGCTGACCAAGCTCTCCGGCGACGCCTTCCTCGAGCGGATGCGCGCCGCCAACCGGGTCACCCCTGAGTTCCTGCCAAAGCTGGAGGCGCACCAGGAGTTCGGTGACATCACGCTCTACGCCAGCATCGGGTTGGGCGTGGTGGCCCTGGCGCTGGTCCGGCTCGTCCCGCCGAGGGCCGCCGACGCCAGCGCGGACGGGCGACCCGCTCGGCCGCTGACCCTGGCGTTGCAGGTGCTGTCGCTGGTGGCCGCCGCCGTCACCGTGTATTACGTGGTGCGCACCGGCGACTCCGGGGCGAAGGCGGTCTGGGAGGGCCAGTGACGGTCAGGCGACCTCGTGGCGTGTTCGCCAGGAGAGCGCCACGAGCCACCCCGAGATGAGCACCGCTCCGACGGCGAAGCGGATGCTCGAAATCGAGGGCTCCCACAAACCGGCGGGGTGCTGGTGCGGCCCGGTTGGGGGCCCGGGCCGCACCAGCGGGGTGACCATCAGCCGGCGTGGTACGCCCGGATGATGGTCTGGTCGATTCCGCTACCGCCGTTGGCGGCGGCCTTCACCCGCAGCGAGACTGCCTGCCCGGAGGTGGCCTTCGGCAGCTCGACCCGGTAGCTGTCACCGCTGCCGGTGACCCGGGCCGACTTCCAGGTGGCGCCGTCGTCGGTCGACGTCCAGACCTGGAACGACGTCACCTTCTGCGTCTTCACACCGTGCGCCTGCCGGACGGCCAGCTCGGCCGTTCCGTCGACCGGGTGGTTGTTGTGGTCCATCGGCAGGGCGTAGTCGACCGCGAGCAGCGGCAACGGCACGCTCCCGGTCCCGTCCGGGCCGGCGGACCGGAACGTCCACGATGTGTTGACCTTGGTGGAGATCGGGAGGATCAGGCTTGTGTCGACGTCGAGGGTCACCCGGTAGTCGGCCATCGACTGCGGAACGGTGAAGTCGCCGTACGGGCCGGACCGCTCGTCGACGAGCTTGCCGTCGCGGTACAGCGACAGCTTGCGCTTCACACCGACCGCCTCGCCCTGAAGGCAGTCGGCCCGCTGGTGCTGGTCGGTCAGCGTCACCATGTCCAGGTGCAGGTTGCCCCGGGACCGCGACGGCGCGGTGGCGCAGCTCCAGTCGGCGCCGGCCGGGTCGTCGTACCAGTCGGAGTGCAGCGGCTGCCGCGCCCAGACCTTGGACTGCTGGCTGCCCGGCCGGTACTGGCGCGGCGCCTCCATGGCCCCCAGTCCGCCGTAGACACCCTGGTCGGCCCAGACGATCTCCGGTGAGAGGTACGACGTCCGGCTCGGCGGCATGACGCCCTCGTAGGTCTGGGTCACCGGCACCCCGTCAGGAGTGGAGCCCGTGCGGACCAGCAGGGTGTACATCTCCGGTGAGTCGGTCTGGTGGAACCGCTCGTCGATGCGGGCCAGTCGGGCCTGCTCGGCCCTGGTCACCCGGAACGACGGGTCGGCCGGCACGCCGTTGGCGTACTCGTGCACGATGTTGTAGCGGTACGGCTTCGCGGTGCCGGCCGGCGAGTCCATGTTGACGGCCGCCCAGCTACGCCGCGATCCGATGGTGGGCTTCGGGATCGCCACGCTGCGGACCGCCGTGGCCACGCCGAACCCGCTGATCTGGTGCCACCACGGCAGGCCGTTCACCGCGGTCTGGAAGGTGGTGACGTCGGTCCGGGTGGTCGTGGTGGCCGCCCCGTCGACGGTCGCCGTGACTGGCCGGGCCTGCGCCGGGTCGAGGGTCACGCTTCGGGGGGCGTGCACGTCCAGGTCACCCGCCGCGGTGAGGGTGCTCTCCTGCACGTCGCTGTCGACGTAGTAGGCGATCGACGCGCCGAGCACCGAGTACCGGCCTGCCGGCACCCGCAGGGTGAAGGTCTCCCCGGGCGTGCCGCCGCCCCCGCCGTAGAACAGCAGGGGGTCGGTGAGGTTGGCGACCATGAGGTTGATCCAGGTGTCCGCGCCGTCCCGCAGGCCGGGCATCGGCTTGGTGTGGATCGTCAGGTCGTAGCTGGGCGGCTCGACGTAGAAGCTCACCGGGGTCGTCGCGACCAGCTTGCGGCCGGTGCGGGCGGTGACGGTGGCCAGGTAGAAGCCCGGCCGGCTGCCCAGCGCCGCGCGGTTGACCCGCAGTGTCGCCGCCCCCGTCGCGCCGCGCTTGAGGGTCGCCCGGCTCGTCGACAGCGACGCCGCGCCCCGCGGCACCGGCTGGCCGTCGTGGTTGACGATCGACACGTCGAGATCGAGAACGGCAGTCGACTCACCGGTCCAGCTCAGCGTCGTCTCGTTGGTCCCGGACTGCGGGTACGCGAACGTGCCGAGGTTGACCACCGGCTGGTCGCTGGTCGGGCCGCCGAGGGCACGGGCCGCGTTGAGCCGGCCGGCGCCGACGGCGTACGGGTCGATGCCGGTGAGCGGGTCGGCAGCGCCGACGAGGGCGGCCTTGAGCCGCTCTCCGGTCCAGTCCGGGTGGCGCTGGGCGAGCAGCGCGGCAGCGCCCGCCACGTGCGGGCTCGCCATCGAGGTGCCGCTGATCGCCTCGTAGTACCTGTCGATCGGGTCCTGGAGGTTGGTGCCGGCGGCCCGGGCGGCGACGATGTCGACACCGGGTGCGACGAGCTCCGGCTTGGCCACGTTGCTGGTGACAAGCGGTCCCCGGCTGGAGAAGTCGGCGAGCTTGTCGTCGCGGTCGACGGCCCCGACGGTGAGCGCGGTGGCGGCCGACCCGGGCGAGGAGATCTGCGCGCCGCTGTTGCCCGCGGCGATGACGAACAGGGCGCCGGTGGACTTGCTCAGACCGTCGACGGCGAGCGAGAGCGGGTCGGTGCCGTCGTCCGGTGCGCTACCACCGAGGCTCATGTTGATGACGTCGGCCCGGGTGGCGGCCCACTCCATGCCGGCGATGATGCCGGAGTCCTCGCCGGAGCCGTGGTCGTCGAGAACCTTGCCGATCACCAGCTTGGCGTCCGGTGCCACGCCACGACGCTGACCGTGTGCGGCAGCGCCGGTGCCGGCGATGGTCGAGGCGACGTGCGTACCGTGGCCGTTGTGGTCGACGGCGTCACCACCCTCGGCGGTGAAGTCGGCCCGCTCGGCGACCCGGCCGACCAGGTCCGGGTGGGTGAAGTCGGCGCCGGTGTCGAGCACCGCGACCCGGACGCCCTTGCCGGTGTAGCCGGCCTTCCAGGCGTCCGGCGCGGCGATCTGGCCGAGGTTGCGGTCCAGGCCGGCGGGTCGCCCACCGCCGGTCAGGGCGGTGGCGTGCACCTTGCGGTCGAGCCAGACCTTCTTCGCGCCGGCGAGCAGCGAGTTGGTGGCGAGCTTCGCGGTGGCGGGGCTCTTCTTGGGTACGCGGCCGGCTACCGCGCCGATGCTGGGCAGCGGGAGCACGTCACCGAGCGCGGCCACCCGGGCGGACGCGGTGGCGGGCTGCACGATCAGCGGCAGCTCGGCGGAGTTGTCGTCGTCGTAGCCGTCGGCGATCAGGGTGGTGACGTCGAACAGGTCGGGGTCGAGGACCGGGCCGACCTGGGACGCGACGCGAGCGGGGATGACGTGCAGGTGACCGTCGGGGCCGCAGCTCTGGTGGATCACCGCGTTCTCGTCGACCGGCCGGATCGTGGCCTGCGGGCATCCCGAGCCGTTGCTGCGGACGGTCACCACGTCGCCGGTCAGCAGGGTGACGGTGTGGGTCTTGCCGTCGACCGAGGCGGCGGGTGCGCCGGGTCGGTCGATGCCGCCGGCTGTGGCTGCGCCGCCCGGTAGGGCGGTCAGCGTCGTGGCCGTGACGGCAACCGCCAACAGCCACCGCGTTCTCCTGAGCATGGTGCTCCTCGTCTAATGTGGACGAAAGTGCCTCTTCGGGCAACTTCCCGCAAGATCATATGCAGGTCAACGATCTTCGGGGAGTCCTCGACGAGGAGGTTTTCACGCTCTTAACAGTGGGAGCACCCGCCGGCCGAGCAGGTCGATGCCGCCGTGCGGCGTCAACCCGTGCGGGGTGCCGAACTCCACCCGACTCGCCCCGGCGTCGAACACCGCCGCCGCCTGCCCCGCGACGTGCTCGGGCGTGCCGGAGAAGGCGAACAGATCGAGCAGGTCGTCGCCGATCAGCGCGCCGGCGAGGTCGTCCTCCCGACGGCCGACGTGCTGCTGGATCCGGGCCAGCAGCTCCGGGTCCACCTCGATCGTCGGGTCGAGGGCGGCCACCACCGCCAGGTACATGGCCACCTCCCGGCGGGCCACCCGCCGTGCCAGCGCACCGTCCTCGTCGACGACGGTGACCGCGCCGAGCACGACACCCGTGCCGTCCCGGTCCGCGACCGCCGCGTCGTCCAGCCAGGCGCGCATCATCCGGGCCATCGCCGGGTTGGCCGACCCACCGACCTTGACCTCACCGGCGAACCCGGCCGCCGCCCGTGCGGTCTGCCGCCCCCAGGTGCCGACGAGGACCGGCACGTCGGCACGGGCCGGCGTGTACCGCAGCGACGTGCCCGGCGCGACAGTGAACTCCCCACCCTGGAAACCGCTGTCGTCGCCGGCGAGCAGCAGCCGCACGACAGCGACCGTCTCGACGATGCGCCGGATCGGACGGACCTGCGGCACACCGACCTCGTTGAGCCAGGTGCCCCGGGCCAGGCCCAGGTAGGCCCGACCCCGCGAGGCCAGGTCCAGGGCGGCCACCTGACCGGCGACCTCGACCGGGTGCATGGTGAACGGGTTGAGGCACGCCGCACCCAGGCGGATCCGCCGGGTGTGCCGGGCCGCCACCAGCAACGGGAAGATCGGCGGTTGGTACATCAGGTCACCGAAGACCGACAGCACGTCGAAGCCGTGCCGCTCGGTCAACTCGGCGAGCTCCGCGTACTCGTCGGCGGACTTGTCGGACTGAAGGCCGATGCCGACCAGCCCAGCGCTCACGTCAGCTCCTCGGTGGGGATGCGCTGAAGGCCGGTCCGTTCGATGCGCATGATGAGCCGCTCGTCCGGGTCCGGACAGGCGACGTGGCTGTCCCGGGCCATCCAGTCCCCCTCGGCCAGCGCCCGCTGCTTCGCCGGCAGCAACGGCAGGCACGCCGCCAGGGCGTAGAGGCAGAAATGCCCCCCGGCCGGGATGGTCAGCCGATTCGACTCCGTCACGTCGAAGTGGTCGCCCGGCTTGAGGCCGCACACCGAGCGGCCCTCGATCCGCTCCACCACGACCCGCAGGTCGTACAGGTCGGTGGTGGGTTCCTCGGCGCTCATCGGACCGCCTCCGCGTGGTGGTGCACGATGCGCCAGGAGCCGTCCTCGCGGCGCAGGACGTCGGTAACCCGGAAACACTCGTCCGACCGGCTGTCGGCGAAGCGGGCCCGCAGCACGTACCGGACCAGACCGATGTCGCCCCAGGCGTCGGCGCGCAGGTGTTCCGGCGCGACCGAGATCGGCGCCGACCCCGTCGCCCGGGTCGCCCGCCGGTCGCGCAGGTCGTCCAGCGCGGGCAGGCCGGACAGCAGGCCGTCGGCGTCGGACTCCCAGAACGTCAGGTCGGGATGCAGGTGCGCGTCGAAGGTCGGCCGGTCGCCGAGGGACCGGTACAGGTCGGTGATGGTGGTGGTGAGCTCATCGCTCATCGGCTGTCACTTCCGATCGGGTACGGCGGTGCGGGGGGTCAGGGCAGGTCGGCCAGGCGGGCGCGGAGCGGGTCCAGTCCCATGGGTCCGAGCGCCAACGCGGTGTGGTGGAAGCGTTTCCGGTCGAAGGCCGTACCCTCGCGCCGCTCGGCGTCCCGGCGGGCCTGCTGCCACAGCCGCGCGCCGACCTTGAAGGCCAGGGCCTGCGCCGGCCAGCCGAGATACCTGTCGACCTCGAAGCGCGCGGTCTCGGCGTCCAGCCCGACGACACGGGTGAGGACGTCCACCGCGAGAGAAGGCGTCCAACGGCGTTCCTCGGTGAACCCGTTGCCGGCCGGGATCGGCAGCCCGAGGTGCAGACCCAGGTCGATGACCACGCGGGCGGCCCGCCACAGCTGACCGTCGAGCATGCCGAGCCGCTCGGCCGGGTCGGCGTACAGGCCGATCTCGTCGGCGAGACGCTCGGCGTAGTGCGCCCACCCCTCGGCGTACCCGTGCACCTGGCAGAGGGTGCGCTGCCACGGGTGCAGGGCGCCGGTGGTGAGGGTGACGGCGTGCTGGAGGTGGTGGCCGGGCAGCCCCTCGTGGCAGAGCGTCCCGACGTGCCGCCACACCGGCACCGTCGACGCGCCGGTGGGCACCGACCACCAGATCGCGCCGGGACGCGTCAACGCCGGGTCGGGGGGCGTGTAGTACATGACCCCGGACGTGGCGGGGCTGATCCGGCACACCACCCGGCGGGTGGCGGACGGGATGTCGAAATGGGTGCCGTCGAGGGCGTCGGTCAGCTGCTCGGTGCGCTGGCGCAGCCACTCCTCCAGGGCTGGCCCGGCCGCCACCCGCCCGGCCGGGTCGGCGTCCAGGGCCGCCCGCGCGGCAGCCACCCGCGAATGGCCCAGCTCACCCGCGACGGTCCGCAGCTCGGCGGCGGTGCCTGCCAGCTCCGCCCAGCCGTACTCGTACACCTCGTCGAGGTCGACAGTCGCGCCGAGGAAACTGCGGGCGGTGACCCGGTACAGGTCGCCGCCCACACCGTCCACCTCGGACGCCGCGGGTGCCAGCTCGGCACGGAGGAACGCAGCGAAACCGGCGGTGGCGGCGGTCGCCAGCCGCGCGCCCCGGTGCAGCCGAGCGGCGACCGGGCCGTCGGGGCAGCCGTCGACCAACCGCCCGTAGAAGTCGGCGGTGGTCCAGGATGTGCACTGGTCGGCGACCACGAGCACCTGGCGGCGGGCGACCAGGTGTCCCTGCCGCGCCGATCGGCGCAGCGTCGCGGCGTACCGGTCGAGGGCGTCGGGCACCTGGTGCAGGTGGTCGGCGACCACCGCCCAGTCGTCCTCGGTGCGCCGGGGCAGATTGTCGAAGAGCTGCCGAAGCAGGTGCACCGGCGTGGCCAGTGGGGCGAGCAGTCGGGTGGTGAAGCCCGCGTCGTACAGGTCGACCTCACTGGCCAGCCGATCGAGCAGGGCGTCGGCCAGGGACCGCTCACCGGGGTCGCGCGTGGTCGCCGCGGCGGCGGCCGTCGCAGAGCGTCGGGCCAGCTCGGCGCGGGCGTCGAACCCCTCCGGGGAGAGATCCGGAACATGAGACCCGGGGGTACGCCCCACCGCCTCGGCCGCCTGCGGGTCCAGCTCGGCGAGCGCGTCGAGGTACCCGTCGGCGACCTGGGTGATGCTGCTCATCGCGGCACGCCGAACCGGCCGTTGTCGTCGCGGTACGCCACCCCGCCCTTCATCACCGCGTGCAGGGTGCGCAACGCGGAGACCGAGCGGGTCGGGTCGTCGCGCAGCACCAGCAGGTCGGCGTGCCTGCCCGCCTCGACGGTGCCGAGGG
This sequence comes from Micromonospora sp. DT15, assembly GCF_049841475.1. Classification (NCBI taxonomy): domain Bacteria; kingdom Bacillati; phylum Actinomycetota; class Actinomycetes; order Micromonosporales; family Micromonosporaceae; genus Micromonospora; species Micromonospora sp. DT15. The sequence goes on along the minus strand of NZ_JBNCKJ010000014.1, from coordinate 10,490 downwards.
TGTCGGCACGACCCAGCCACTGCGCGGGGCGGGTGGTGGCGGCCTTGAGCGCGTCCGCGACCGGCATCCCGGCGTCCACCATGAACTCCAGTTCACGGACCGTCGCGGTGGTCTCGTCGTAGCCGGCGTGCGGGGGCATGTCGCTGCCCAGTGCGATCGGCACACCGTTGCGGATGGCGTGCTGGAGGCTCTCCCAGTGTCGTGGGCCGGCCGCGAGGGCCCGGTCCATCAGCCAGCCGGGCACCCCGGAGTCGCGGAAGAACTGCTCACAGCGGCTCACCACGATCGTCGGCACGTACCAGACACCCCGCTCGGCCATCAGCCGGGTGACGTCGTCGGTCAGCTCGTACCCGTGCTCGACGCAGTCGAGGCCCAGCTCGACGGCGCGGCGGACCGAGTCGGCCGGGCCGGCGTGCGCGGTGACCTTGCGCCCCCAGTCGTGTGCGACGCGGATGACAGCGGCCATCTCGTCGTCGAGCAACTGCGGGGTGTCGATCGCCTCGTGCTGGCCGGCGATCCCGCCGGAGATGCAGACCTTGATCAGGTCGGCGCCGGCGCGGAGCTGTTCGCGGGTGGCCCGGCGGAACCCGTCCGCGCCGTCGGCCTCCAGGGCGTCGGCGTCCCAGCCGTGCCCGCCCGTGCAGCAGAGCGCGTGCCCCGCGGTGAAGATGCGCGGGCCGTCGACCGCGCCGGCCTCGATCCCCCTACGCAGGGCGAAGTCGGCGTACCGGCTCTCCCCGACCAGGCGGGCGGTGGTGACACCGGAGTGCAGGGTGCGCCGGGCCGAGTCGGCCATCAGCAGGACCAACTCGGCCAGGTTCGCGCCGTGCACCGTGTCGGCGAGGTGGCCGGGCAACCCCAGGGAGAGGTGGACGTGCATGTTGGTCAGACCCGGCATGACGTGCTCGCCGCCCAGGTCGACCACCCGGGCCGCGCCGGCCTCGGCGAGGACGTCGTCGACCTGACCGACGGCACGGATCATCCCGTCGGCGTCGATCCAGATGCCGCGATCCGGTTGGAGGGCGTCCTGGACACCGTCGTAGAGGGCGAGGTTGACCAGGACCTGTTCGGTGGGCATGCGCATGGGGCGTCCTCAGAGTGAGCGCGCGGCGGTCGGGGCCGTGGCAGGGTCGGTGAGCCAGCAGGCGACGCTGCGGCCGCCCAGGTCGACGGTGGGTGGCTGCTCGCCGCAGGGCGCGAACGCGTGCGGGCAGCGTGGCCGGAAACGGCACCCGGTGGGCGCGTTGGCCGGGTCGGGCACCTCCCCGGCGAGGATGGCGGGCAGGCGCGGGGTGGGCCCGATCTGCGGCACCGCGTCGATCAACGCCCGGGTGTACGGGTGTCGTGGCTCGCGCCACAGCTCGCGGGTGGGTGCGGCCTCGACGATCCGGCCCAGGTACATCACGGCGGTAACGTCGGCGATCTCGTGCACCAGCGCCAGGTCGTGCGAGATGAAGAGCATGCCCATGTCGAGGTCGCGGACCAGCCCGACGAGCAGGTTGACCACCTGCGCCTGGGACGAGGCGTCCAGCGCGGTGACCGGCTCGTCCGCGATGATCATGCGAGGTTCCGGGGCGAGCGCGCGGGCGATCGCCAGGCGCTGCCGTTGACCGCCGGAGAACTGGTGCGGATACCGCTGGGCGGCGCTGGTCGGCATGGCCACCCGTTCGAGCAGCTCGTGCACCCGGGCTCGGCGGGCCGACCCGGTGACCGCGGCCGGCACGCCGTCGAGGAGTTGAGAGCCGATGGTGCGCCGGGGGTTCAGCGAGGCGTACGGGTTCTGGAAGACCATCTGCAGGCCGACCTCGGCACCGGAGCGTGGCCGCCAGCCCAGCGGGGTGACAGGTCGGCCGGCGTACTCGACGGTGCCGGCGCTCGGCGCGCTGAGCCCGACCGCGACGCGGGCGAGTGTGGACTTTCCGCACCCGGACTCGCCGACCAGGCCGACGATCTGGCCGGGCGACACCTCCAGGCTGACCCCGGCGACGGCCCGCACACGGCCCCGCCCTCGGGAGCGGTACTCGACCTCCACGTCGGTGAAGGACAGTCGCGCGGGCGCTGTGGTGTTCACGCGGCCACCTCCAGGTGCGGACGGACCACGCAGGCCACCGACCGGTCGGCTCCGGCGGGGGTGAGTGGGGGCGGGGCCTCACCGCAGGACGGTTCGGCGTACCCGCAGCGGGGTTGGAACGGGCAGCCGGGCGGCGCCTCGCCGGGTGCCGGCGGGGCGCCCGGGATGGGCCGCAACGTCCCGCCGTTCTGGGTGCCGTGCGGTCGGGCGCCGAGCAGCGCGGCGGTGTACGGGTGGGTGGGGGCGGTGAGCAGACTTCCCGTTGGGCCGGTCTCGACGACCCGCCCGGCGTAGAAGATGTAGCCACGGGTGGTGAGGGCGCTGAGCACCCCGAGGTCGTGGGTGATGAACGCGACGGCCAGCCCGGTCTCGGCGCGCAGCCGTTCCAGCAGGGCAAGAATGCCGGCCTGCACTGTGACGTCGAGGGCGGTCGTCGGTTCGTCGGCGATCAGCAGTCGGGGCCGGGCGGCCAGCGCGATGGCGATGGCCACCCGCTGCCGCATCCCGCCGGAGAACTGGTGCGGGTACGCGCGCAGCGCCCGCTCCGGGTCCGGGATGCGGACCTGGTCGAGCAGCTCCACAGCGCGGCGACCGGCAGCTCGGCGGTCCATCCGCAGGTGCACCCGCATGTGCTCGGTGAGCTGCCGTCCGACGGTGAGCATCGGGTGCAGGGCCGCGCTCGGGTCCTGGAACACCATGGCGATGCCCGCGCCACGGACCCGCTGCCAGCCCCGGGCGTCCAGGCCGAGCAGTTCGGTCCCGGCGTACCGGGCCGAGCCGGTGACCGCCGCCCCCGGGGGCAGCAGCCCGAGCAGGGTCTGCGCGGTGAGGCTCTTGCCGCAGCCGCTCTCCCCCGCGATGCCCACCAGCTCACCCTCGTCGACGGTCAACGACACGTCGTGCAGGATCGGCAGCGGGCCACGCGGTGAGGGCAGGGTGACGGCCAGGGAGTCGACGTCGAGCAGCGGTGCCACCTCAGCGTCCCTTCGTGTAGCGGGGGTCCAGCCGGTCGCGCAGCGCGTCGCCGAGCACGTTGAAGGCCATCACCACGGTGAGGATGGCGAGGCCGGGGAACACGCTGACCCACCACATCGACAGGTCCTGCGCGCCGAGGGCCACCATCGAGCCCCACTCGGCGGCCGGCGGGCGCGGGCCCAGACCGAGGAACGACAGGGCGGCGAGCAGCAGCACCGCGTTGCCCAGCTCCAGGGTGGCCAGCACGATCGCCGGGCCGATGCTGTTTGGCAGCACGTCGCGGCGCAACGCCCGGATCGGCCCGACGCCGAGCAGGCGGGCGGCGTTGAGATAGTCGTCGCCGCGCATGCTCAGCACGGCGCTGCGGATGACCCGGGCGTAGACCGGCCAGGAGACGATCACCAGGGCCAGCACGGCGTTGCGGGTGTTCGGGCCGAACGCCGCCGTCACCGCCATGGCCAGGATGATCTGCGGGAACGCGAACACCAGGTCGGTCAGGCGCATCAGCGCCTCGTCGACGAACCGGCCGACGTATCCGGCGACCAGCCCGAGCAGCCCGCCGACCAGCAGGGCCAGCGAGACGATGGCCAGGGCCAGCGGGATGGACAGTCGGGCGCCGTGGATGACCCGGCTGAGGATGTCGCGGCCGAGGGAGTCGGTGCCGAACCAGTGCGCCCCGGACGGCGACGCGTACGTGTCGGGGCTCTGCGCCAGCGGGTCGTAGGGTGCGAGGACGTCGGCGAGCAACGCCAGCAGCAACCATCCGCCGAGGATGGTCAACGCCGCCACGGTGATCGGTTGACGCCACACCGGTCGGCTGCCCGAGCCGCCGCGCAGTCGGCCGAGCCAGCGGCGTCGGCCCAGGGCCCGCTCCGCCTTCGGGTCTGCAAGTGTCGTCATGACAACCGGATCCTCGGATCGATGAGCCCGTACAGCAGGTCGACGGTCAGGTTGACAAGCGTGTAGACCAGCGCCACGAAGAGGCTGACGCCGAGGATCGCGGGCAGGTCCAGCGCCGTGGCGCTGCGGTACGCGTACTGGCCGACGCCGGGCCAGCCGAAGATGCTCTCGACAAGCACCGTCCCGGAGAGCAGCGAGGCGAACGCCAGGCCGGAGACGGTGACCACCGGGACGAGGCCCGCGCGCAGCAGATGCCGGCGCAGCACCACCCGGGTCGGCAGGCCCTTGGCGTACGCGGCCCGTATGTAGTCCTGCTGGAGCACCTCCAGCATCGCCGAGCGGACGAAGCGGACCAGCATCGCCACCGTCAGCGAGGTCAGCACCAGCACCGGCAGGGACAGGTGCTGGGCGGCGTCCCAGGCGACGTCCCACTGCCCGGCGAGAGCCCCGTCGACCGTGTACATGCCGGTGACTGTGGGCGGCGGGCTGAAGTCGGTGGACAGTCGCCCGCCGCTGGGGGCCAGGCCGAGTTGGTAGAAGAAGACGTACAGCACGACCAGCGACAGCCAGAACGGCGGGGTGGAGAGCCCGAGCAGGGCGCCGATCCGAACGAGCTGGTCCGTGAGCCGGCCGTTGCGGACCGCCGCGAGCATGCCGACCCCGGTGCCGATGAGCAGCGCCAGCACCATGCTCGGGAGGGCCAGCTCCAGGGTCGCCGGCACGTAGTGCAGCAGGTCGTCCAGGACGGCCCGCCCGGTCTGCTGGGAGTGGCCCAGGTCGCCGTGCAGCAGGTTGCCCAGGTAGTGCAGGTACTGGGCCCAGAGCGGCTGGTCCAGACCCCACTTCTCGCGGAAGGCGGCCACCGCGGCGGGATCGTTGAGGGCCTGGTCGGAGAGGTTGGCGGTGACCGGGTCACCGGGGACCACGTTGACCAGACCGAACGTCACCACGGTGACGCCGAGCAGCAGGCCCGCGGTGACCGCCACCCGCTTGGCCAGGAAGGTCAGCAGCGGGTGGGCACCCCGGGGCCGGGACGCGGTCGTGGCGACCGCGCCCGGCTCACCGTCGTGGACTGTCGTCATGTCGTCGGTACTACTTGCGGCCGACCGCGGCGACGTCCACCTGCCAACCGGCGGCGGTGTAGTCCGCCCCGGTCAGGTCCGTGGTCGCCACGACGATGGAGGAGTTGCTGGCCAGCACGAGGTACGGCGAGGACGCGTTCATCAGCCGCTGCCACTCCTGCATGGCGGTGGCCCGGCCGGCCAGGTCGAGGGTCTCGGTGACCTTCCTGCCGGCGGCCACCACGGCCGGGTCGGCCCGCTCGACAGTCCAGCCGGAGCGCAGCGCGGTCGCCTGGCCCGGTGCCATGTTGTTGATCAGTGAGTCGGCGACCGGGTAGTTCAGGCTCTGCGGGGTGAACCCGAGCGGAGACTTCCCGCCGCGCATCTCGTCGAGGAACGTGGTCAGCGGCTGCGGGTTGAGCTCCAGCTTGATGCCGGCCTCGGCGGCGTCGCCCTGCACCTTGGTCGCCACCGTGCCGAGGTCCACACCCTTGTAGGTGATGGCCGGGTAGGTGAACTTGACCGTCGGGTTCGTCAGGCCGGCCTCGGTGAGCAGCGCCTTGGCCTTTGCGACGTCCCGCTTGGACTCCTCGCCGGCCGGCAGCGCGCCCGGGAAGGCGGGCGCGACAAGCCCGGCGCCGGGGGCGGCGCCCTTGCCGTACAGGGCGGCGATCCCCTGGTAGTCGATGGCGGCGCGCAGGGCCTGGTTGAACTTCGGGTTCGAGGTGACCGCCGAGACGGCCGGGTCGGCGTTGAGGAAGAGGAAGTAGACGGTGTCCTGCACGCCGGAGGTCTGCAGGCTGCCCGGCAGTCCGTCGAGGAGCTTGCCGGAGATGTCCAGGGACACCTCGGCGGCCTCGGCGCGTTGCATGGTCAGCTTCTGGGTCTGCACATCCATGTTGCGCAGCACCACCCGGGAGAACTGCGGCTTCGTGCCCCAGTACTTCGGGTTGGCCTCCAGCACCACCTGCGACGAGGGGTCGTAGGACTTCAGCACGTACGGGCCGCTGCCGACGGAGTTGGTGTCCAGGTACTGCTGCGCGGTGTCGCCCTGGGCGGCGTCGGCGCCGTCGCGGGCGCCGTGCTCCTTGGCGACCTTGGCGTTGAGCACCGCTGTCGACGGCATCGACAGCACCACCGGGATATTCGGGTCGGGGGTGGCCGAGGCGACAACGACCGTGCTGTCGTCGGTCTTGGTCACGGTCAGGCCGCTGACGGTGACCGCAGGGCTGGCCTTGATGTTCTTCAGCCGATTGAGCGAGAACACGACGTCGTCGGCGGTGAGCGGGCTGCCGTCGGCGAACGTCACTCCCTGCCGCAGCTTGAAGGTGAACGTCTTGGCGTCCGGCGACGCCTGGTACGACTCGGCCAGCGCCGGGACCGGCTTACTCACATCCGAACCCTTGAAGGTGAGCAGGGTGTCGTAGAGGGCGTGCACGGCGGTCAGACCGGTTGCCTCGTAGACCCGGCCGGGGTCGAGGGTCTTGAGCACGAACGAGGTGTTCACGGTGAGGGTCTTGGCCGTGCCGTTCGCGTTTCCGCCACTGCCGCCGGCGCTACAGGCGCTGACGGAGAGGACGGCCAGCGTCGCCAGAGCGGACGCTCCGGCGAGGAGCCGGCGGGGAGACACCGACATGCTGTTCCTACCTTCGTATCGCGCGGCCCGCCGTGCGGGATCCGCGGGGCGTCGACGCCCGGCGGGCGACACCACGCATCGGCGGGGCCGATGGGATGACGGCGTCGCGGGCTTCTCGGGGGCGTCGTCTCGGGGTTGGATGTAGGCCGGACTGGGACGTCGTCCGGTTCGTCTTGACGCGGCCTTGTCTAGTGGTGTCGAACGTTGCCGCCTGTTGTTCAGCGATACTAAACAGACCCGTATAGTCAGGTCAATCAAGATTCAGCCACACTGTTTTTGGAACGAGGACACATGCTCGGTGACCGACTCCGCGACCTGCGCCAGCAGCACTCCCTCACGCTGCGTCAGCTCGCCACAGCCGCCGACGTGTCCCCCGCCCTGCTCAGCCAGATCGAGAACGGCGCCACCGACCCCAGCCTCTCCACCCTGCGCAAACTCGCCCAGGTCTTCGACACCTCGATCGCCGAGCTGTTCTCCGAGCCCGAGGCGCCACCGGTGCACGTCAGCCGCGTCGGCGCCCGGACCAGGCTGGCCGCGCCACCCGGCCAGATCACCTACGAACGACTCACCCCCGGCCGCGGCGACCTGGAAGTGCTCCAGGCCCACCTCGCACCCGGCGACGCCAGCTCCGCCGAACCGTGGGCGCACCCGTCGACCGAATGCGCGATCGTCATCAGCGGTGCTGTCGTCGCCGAGATCGGCGGTGAGTCGTACACCCTCACCGCCGGCGAGTCGGTCACCTTCGACTCGCGCCTCGCGCACCTCTACCGCAACGCCAGCGACCAGCGCGCCCACCTGATCATCGCGGTGACGCCACCGACTCCCTGACCGACCACGGTGGACAGCCGACGGGATCGACGGGACGCCTCGGCGGACCTAGCATGACGACGAATGGATCTTCGAGATTGGCCCCTGCCGACCCGGCAACCAGCCCAACCGAAGGGAGACGCGCATGCGTCGACCCCGTCATCTGGTCCTCCTGAGCCTCGGCGTGTCCGGCGCTCTGGTTCTCAGCGCAGCCCCACCCGCGGCTGCGGCTCCGCCCACGCCCACCACGCCCACCGGCATCGTGGTCAGCGACGGCATGACCCAACCGGTGTTCTCGCTCGCCGACGCGATCGAGGAGCGGGTGTTCGTCCAGACCCCGGTGGACACCGACCACGACGGTCGGCCCGACCGGGTGGCGATCGACATCTCCCGGCCCCGGGAGACCGCCACGCAGGGCTTCAAGGTGCCCGTCATCTTCGAGCACAGCCCGTACCGCAAGGGCACCTGGGGTGACGTGCCGTACCCGAGCGTGCTGGTCGACGACCTGCCGCAGAACGGCCTGACCGACCGCAACGGGCGTCGCGCCCTCGACGCCGGCGCGCAACGGGCCCAGGCGAAGGCCAACCTGCCCGGCTCGCTGGACGACTACTACGTACCCCGCGGGTACGCGGTGGTGCTCGGCCAGAGCGTCGGCACCGGCGACTCCGACGGCTGCCCGACCAGCGGGGACCAGGCCGAGACGCTCGGCACCAAGGCGGTCATCGACTGGCTCAACGGCAGGGCCAAGGGGTACGACGCCAATGGCGCCCCGGTCACCGCCGGCTGGACCACCGGCGCGGTCGGCATGACCGGTGTCTCCTACAACGGGACACTGCCCAACCAGGTGGCCACCACCGGCGTCAAGGGGCTCAAGACCATCGTGCCGGTCTCCGCGATCAGCAGCTGGTACGACTACTACCGGGCCAACGGCCTGGTGGTCGCGCCCGGGACGTTCCAGGGCGAGGACCTCGACATCCTGGCCCAGTACACCGCCGGGCAGGCGCGCGCCGAGGGGCCCTGCGCCGACGAGCTCGCGGACATCACCGCCAAGCAGGACCGGATCACCGGCGACTACTCGAAGTTCTGGCAGGATCGCGACTACCTCGACGCCCGCAACGTCAAGGCCAGCGTCTTCGTCGTGCACGGCCTCAACGACTGGAACGTGAAGACCGAGCACTTCGCCGGCTGGTGGGACCAGCTCGCCAAGCGCGACGTCCCCCGCAAGATCTGGCTGCACCAGGGCGGCCACGGTGGTCCGGGCAGCAGCGCGTCGGTGACCCTGCCCGGTGGGCAGACGTGGACGTACAAGCAGACCGAGAACCGCTGGTTCGACTTCTGGCTGTGGAACGTGCGCAACGGCATCATGGACGAGCCGACGGCGGTGCTCCAGCGCGAGGACCGCGCCTACACCACGTACGCCAACTGGCCCGACCCGGCCGCCCGTGAGGTCGGGCTGCGCCTCGCCGCGACGGACGCCACCGCACCCGGCACGCTCACCACCGGTAAGCCGCCCAAGGCGCGTGTCGAGCAGAGCTTCGTCGACGAGGGTCGGACCATCCACCCGGACACCCTGGTGTCCAACCCGGACACCGCTAGCGCCAACCGACTCGCCTACCGCTCCCCCGAGCTGACGCAGAGCGTGCGCATCTCCGGACGTCCGGAGATGCGACTGCGGATGGCGATCGACAACAAGCCGGACGCGAACCTCACCGCGTACCTGGTCGACTACGGCCCGGCCGGGTCGACCGCAGCCCCGACCGTGGTGACGCGAGGTTGGATGGACCCGCAGAACCGCAAGAGCGCCGCTCGAACGTCGCCGGTGCGCCAGGGCAAGCTGTACGACTACCGGTGGACCATGGAGCCGAAGGACTACATCTTCCCGGCGGGACACCGGATCGGCGTGGTCGTCTTCTCCAGCGACCAGGAGTACACGTTGTTGCCGTTGGGCGGCACCGAACTGCGGGTCGCGCCGAACGACAGCGAACTGCGACTGCCGGTTGTCGGCGGGCGGAGCGTCCTAGGGTTCTGATTTCATCTTCGCGCTCCCGGGTGGGGCAGTCCGACACGTTCGGGCTGCCCCACCCGCACGTGCTGCCCCGCACGTGCTGCCCCGCACGTGCTGCCCCGCCGGTGCTGCCCCGCGCGTGCTGCCCCTGCCCGGTCGAGGCGATCATGGAGTTGTGGCGCCCAGCTTGGCCACGATGGAGCATTTTGTCACCCACCACAACTCCTTGATCGACGCTGGCCGGGCTTTGACGAACAGCCACTCTCCTCACGCGACGGCGTTCAGGCCGGGGATCGAGCGAGCTTTCCGGTGCCCTGCCCAAAGTCCGCAAGGTCGTGCTCGATCCTTGATGTAGTGGTCTCGTGGCACGAGGAAGGCCCTGTTTCCTGGATCAAGCACGATCTTGCGCCGGGTTCGCACTGCGCTGAGCTGGGCCAGGCCGCACCACACGACGCGGCAACCTCAACGGGCCCCACCGCACCACCCGGCAACCTCAACCAGGCCCGACCACACCACACGGCAACCCGATCGAGGTCGACCTCACGACGCGCCGACCTGTTGGTCAGTCCCGGTCCGGGGACACGAACGGTGCACGCAAGCATGATCCACTCGGCTTCCATGAAGTCGGGGCATCCTGGGCAGCGGGACACCGCGACTTCCAGGAACCCGAGTGGATCATGTTGGCCTGGCCGCCGTGTCGGGTTCGCTGGGCCGGCGAGGTGGGCGGTTTGTCGGGTTCGGCGTCGCCTGTCGGGTGGTCGGGGCCACTCCGGCGGCGGAATCGGGGGCCGGGCCGGGTCGTTATACCTGGCAGACCACCGCAACAGCCCGGGTCACCGCGGGCTGGCCGCCGGGAACACCCGGCAGGCCGCCACGGTTACCACCCGATCGGCCGGGCAACGGCCGGACGCGGCAGCGACCGGGAACACCCGCAATGCCGCCCCGGTTACACCCCCGCACGGCCGAGCCCCAGCACCACAACGGCCGGGCCGCCGCCGGGAACACCCGGCAGGCCCCCACGGTTACACCCCCGGA
>NZ_JBNCKJ010000013.1:49136-254165 GCF_049841475.1 Micromonospora sp. DT15 | reverse complement strand
CACCGAGCACGTCGCTGAACCGGTGCCAGCCCGCGATCATCGTGGCGGCGGCGATCACCGAGACCCCGGCCGCGCCCCGCGCCCCCAGCCCCCGCCGGGCCCCCCCGGGCCCCCCGCCGTCGATGAACAGATCCCGGAGGTACGCGTCTCAGCCGCCGATCGGCGCGGTCTCCTTGCCGCCCTGCGGCTGCTCGGGCTTGACCGAGCGGAGCAGCACGGTGGCCACGTCGATCACCTCGACCTGTTCGCCTGCGCCCTTGCCGTTGACCCCGTCGCTGAGCATCGTCGAGCAGAACGGGCAGCCGACCGCTACCGTCCTCGCCCCGGTGGCCATGGCCTCCTCGACCCGGTCCACGTTGATCCGCTTGCCGATCTTCTCTTCCATCCACATCCGGGCGCCGCCGGCACCGCAGCAGAAGGACCGTTCGCTGTTACGCGGCATCTCGGTCAGGTCGCCCGCGATGGCGTCACCGAGGACCTCGCGGGGGGCCGCGAAGACGCGGTTGTGCCGACCCAGGTAGCAGGGGTCGTGGTAGGTGACGCCGCCGTCGACCGGCTGCACCGGCGTGAGCTTGCCGGTGGCGACCAGGTGCGCGAGCAGTTGCGTGTGGTGGACCACCTCGAACTCCCCGCCGAGCTGCCCGTACTCGTTGCCCAGGGTGTTGAAGCAGTGCGGGCAGGTCGCCACGATCTTGCGCTTGGCCTTCTCCCGACCCTCGAACGCCTCGTTCAACGTCTCCACGTTCTGCTGGGCGAGCATCTGGAAGACGAACTCGTTGCCGATCCGTCGCGCCGGGTCGCCGGAGCAGGTCTCGCCCTCGCCCAGGATCGCGAACTTCACGCCCGCCTCGTTGAGCAACGTGGCCACCGCGCGGGTGGTCTTCTTGGCCCGGTCCTCGAACGCGCCGGCGCAGCCGACCCAGAACAGGTACTCGAAGTCGTCCACCTCGCCGACCCGGGGCACCTCGAAGTCCAGACCCTTGGTCCAGTCCTCGCGGGTGTTCTGCGGGGCGCCCCACGGGTTGCCCTTGTTCTCCAGGTTGCGCAGCATCACCCCGGCCTCGGAGGGGAAGCTCGACTCGATCAGGACCTGGTAGCGGCGCATGTCGACGATGTGGTCGACGTGTTCGATGTCCACCGGGCACTGCTCGACGCAGGCACCGCAGGTGGTGCAGGACCAGAGCACGTCCGGGTCGATGACACCGCCCTCCTCGGCGGTGCCGATCAACGGCTTGTCGGCCTCGGCGAGGGCCAGCACGTCCAGGTGGGCGAGTTGCGCCTGGGTGGCCTTCTCCTCGCCGGTCAGGTCCTTGCCGCCGCCGGCCAGCAGGTAGGGCGCCTTCGCGTACGCGTGGTCGCGCAGGCTCAGCACCAGTAGCTTCGGCGACAGTGGCTTGCCGGTGTTCCAGGCCGGGCACTGCGACTGGCAGCGACCGCACTCGGTGCAGGTGCTGAAGTCCAGGAGGCCCTTCCAGCTGAACTGCTCGACGTGGGCGACGCCGAACTGGTCCTTCTCCGGGTCCGCCTCCTCGAAGTCGAGCGGCTTGCCCTGGCTCGTCATCGGGCGCAGCGCGCCGAGACCGGAGCCGGCCGGCTTGGCGGGCTCCCGCTTGAAGAAGATGTTGGGGAACGCCAGGAAGCGGTGCCAGGCGACGCCCATCGTGACGTTCAGGGAAATGACGATCAGCCACGTCATCGAAATGATGATCTTGATGGCCGCGGCGACGCTGACGCCGTCCGCCCAGTCGGGCAGCACCGCGCCGACCGCGTGGCTGACCGGGGTGGCCCAGAACGGGAACTCGAAGTGGTCGGTGGCGACCTTGAAGCCCCGGATCACGAAGCCGAAGATCAGGACCAGCAGCACGATCCACTCGACGAAGTAGCCCTGCCACATGGTCGAGCCGGTGAATCGGGACCGCCCTCCCGGGCGGGTCGGCCGGTTGCGCAGCCGGATCGCCATCAGCACCAGGATGCCGACCAGACCCAGCACCCCGATGATCTCGGTGACCAGACCGAAGATCGTCCAGTGCCCGATGATCGGCAGACCACCGTCGGTGGTGACCACCTCGAAGTACGCCTCGAGCACCAGCAGCGACAGCACGACGAAGCCGGCCATCACGAACCAGTGCGCGGCACCCACCACGCCCCACTTGAGCATCCGGGTGTGGCCGGCCGTCTCCACGAGCATCGTCCTGGCGCGGGCGACCTTGTCGGAGAACCGCTCCGGCGCGGGTTGCCCGAGCCGGATGACTGCCACCATCTTCAGGACCGCACGCACCGCAAGCCACACCGCCACGGCGGTAATGGCGGCTGCGAGGATCGTGGTGACGATCTGGACGCTGCCCATCGAGTTGGCCTCCCCGGTCTGCTGCCTGATGACCTCGCTGTGCTCGGTCATGCAGTGCAGCCTACGCGAAGGTTACCCAGCGGTAACGTGAGTCATCTCGCAGTAGGCCGCGCTGCCTGCGCACACCATAGGGGGCCCCACCCGATCCCGCTGGGCAGGGGCTCGACGGGGTGACGTGGGACCGCCGACGCGACGGTCGGCGGATCAGCGCCAGCGAGAGAGCAACGCCAGCGAGGCGACCATCGCACCGAAGCCGACGGCGAGGTTCCAGTAACCCCACGCCATGACCGGGTACTCCTGCTCGGACAGGTAGTAGAGCACCAGCCAGCCGATGCCGACGACGATCAAGGCGACCGCGGTGATCGGCAACCACACCGGGCTAGGCTTGCGCGACGACGACGTCGTCGTCGGACGCACGTCCGTCGGCGGGGTGTACACCTTCTTCTTACGGACCTGAGACTTGGGCACGGCGCTCTCCAGAGGGGTGACGACCTCGTCCGGCCTGACAACCGGGCGCGGGGGCGACGGTCCATGGCCAATAATGTTCGAGAGCTAGCGTAGTCCCGATTGGCCGCCCGGACCACGAATGGGGTCAGGCCGGTGCACGGAGTGACCGAAAGAGGCGGGACTGTTCGCACCGGCCCAGCCGGCACGGACCGATCCCCGACACGCGGAAGGAACGCTCGGTGGAGTACACATCCGGCGCAACCTCCTGGCAGAAGGTCCTCCGACGGGCCGCCGCCGGGCTGCTGCCCCGGCGACCGCGCCAACGCCGTCCGGGCTGGTCGATCGGGGTGCCCCTGATCGCCGCAGCGGCCGGGTTGCTCTTCACCACCACCGCGACCACCGCAGGCGGCACCTCTCTCCGGGAGGACCGACGCCCCCAGCTCAACCAGCTCATCGAGGACCGCCGCGAACAGGTCGCCGCCAGCGAGCGCCGCGCCGCCGAGCTGCGCGGCGAGGTCGAGCAACGGACCAACACGCTGGCCGGCTCGGACGCCCCGATCAAGGCTCAGCAGAATCGCGCCCAGGGCAGCCTCCAGGACGCCGGGTTCACCGCCCTGAGCGGGCCCGGGGTCACCGTCGAGCTGAACGACGCGCCCCAGCTCGACCAGACGCAGTCGGACGCCAGCAACGACGACCTGGTGGTGCACCAGGGAGACGTACAGGCGGTGGTCAACGCGCTCTGGGCCGGCGGGGCCGAGGCCATGTCAATCATGAATGTCCGCGTGCTCACCACCAGCGCGGTACGCTGCGTCGGTAACACCCTGCTACTTCACGGCCGGGTGTACTCCCCACCGTTCAAGATCGTAGCGATCGGCGATCCCGCTGCCCTCCAGCAGGCCCTCGCCAGCTCTCAGGGAGTCCGGTTGTTCAAGGACGCGGTCGACGACTACCAGCTTGGCTACAAGGAGACTGCCTCCACGGTGCGAGTTCCCGCATTCGAGGATTCCACAGCCCTGCGCTCGGCTACGGTGCCCAAGTGAGCGGGCCGGACGAGCGACGCGACGGGCGACACCGGGACCATACCGACGAGCCGACCGCCTTTCTGCCCAAGGTCGGCCGACCCGAGTCGGCACCGGGCCGACCGACCCCAGCCGGCAACTGGCCCGAGCCGGTGCTGCAGCCGCCACGAGCCGAACAGCCGCCGCGACCCGAGCAGCAGCCGCGAAGCCAGCAGCAGCCACCGAGCGCCACTCGACCCGAGCCGACCGGGCCCCCGGGCCGCCCGGGTGCCGAAGCACCGCCGCCCTGGCCGGGCAGCGCAACTGCCGGGCCAGGCTCGCCCGGCGGCGCCGGGGTTCCCCCCGCGACCACCCCCGGCCGGCCGTCCGCCGGCAACCAGGGCCCGGTTCGGCCCGCTGCCCCCGGCAACGCCCCGACCCGACCCCCCGCGCCCAGCGCCGCACCTACCCGCCCGCCGGGTGCCGGCAACCCACCAGGTGCCGCACCGACCCCTCCGGCCACGCCCGGCGGGGTGCCGATGCCAACCCGTCCGGCGGCCCCTGGCGCGCCGAGCCGGCCGGTCTCCTCCGGCCCTTCGACGCCGCCGCTGGCCGACTCACCGACCGCGTACATCCCGCAGGTCACCGCTCGGCCAGCCCGACCCACCGACTCCCCGGTCTCCCCGCCCGCCCCCGACCGCGTCGCAGCGGCCGGGCCGGAAGGCTTCCCGCCGACCGGGCCCAGCCGGGTCCCGCCGACCGGGCCCAGCCGGGTCCCGCCGAGCGCTGGCGTGGATCGCGCCGCGGACCCGGCCGCCACCGCGATGATTCCGGCCGTGCCCGCCACTCCTGCCACCAGGCCGCCGACCATGGACTCGACAGCGTTGATGGGTGCCGTCCCCCGCATCGCCGTCCCGGATGAGCCGACCGCTGCCAGCCCTGCCGACCCTCCCCAACCCCGACGCGGCGAGCGGGTGGTGCAACTCCGGCCGCACCAGACCGGCGAGGGCTACAAGAGCGTCTACTCCGAGCTGACCCGCCCGTCGTTTGGCTCGCGACTGCGCACCGGCATCCGTGTCACCGGCGAAGTCCTGATCACATTCGGCCTGGTCGTCCTGCTCTTCGCCGGATACGAGGTCTGGGGCAAGTCGGCGATCGTCGACGCCCACCAGAACGAGCTCAACAACGAGTTGGCCCAGGCGTGGGGTCCGACCGACGACCCGACGGTGGCCCCGTCGGTCGGCCCGAGCGTCAAACCGTCCCCACCGGTACGCGGAAAGCCGCTCGCGGGCCTCTACATCCCCAAGCTCGACAAGAACTGGGTGGTCGTAGAGGGCGTCACTCAGGAGGACATCCGCTTCGCCCCCGGCCACTACCCGACCAGCGCGCTCCCCGGCCAGGTCGGCAACTTCTCCGTCGCCGGCCACCGCAACCGGGCCACCTTCTGGCGGCTGGACGAGCTGAATGAGGGCGACCCGATCGTGGTCGAGAGCAAGACCGACTGGTATGTCTACCGGGTGTCGCAATCCCGGATCGTCCGGCCGACCCAGGTCGAGGTGGTGGCGCCGGTGCCCGGCCAACCGGACAAGAAGGCAACCAAGCGGATGCTCACCCTCACCACGTGCAACCCGAAGTTCGACAACTACCAGCGCCTGATCATCCACGCCGAACTGGACCGCACCCAAGCCAAGTCCGCGGGCCGCCCGGCGGAGCTGGAAGGCTGACCCGATGTACGCGTTCATCTGGCGCAAGTTGCCGTTCGGCGTGGTCGGGAAGCTGACCGGCTCGGTGCTCCTGGTGGCCGCCACTGTGGCCCTGCTGTGGTACGTCGCCTTCCCGTGGGCCGAGCCCCTGCTGCCCTTCGACGACGTGCAGGTCGAGTCCGGCGTACCTGCCGAGACGGGTGGCGGCGGCGACCCGGTGACCGGGGAAACCCCGGCCGGTGACGAGCACGAACTGCCGTACGACACCGACCAGAACAACCCAGCGCCCCCCTCCCCGAGCAGGTGACCATGCGCGTCCTGGTGATCGACAACTACGACTCCTTCGTGTTCAACCTGGTGCAGTACCTGGGCCAGCTCGGCGTGGACTGCGAGGTCCGCCGCAACGACGAGATCGACGTCGCCGAGGTCGGCACGGTTGGCGCCGACGGCATCCTGCTGTCGCCCGGGCCGGGCAGCCCGGACCGGGCCGGCATCTGCCTGGACGTCATCCGGGAGTACGCGGGCAAGCTGCCGATCTTCGGCGTCTGCCTCGGCCATCAGGCGATCGGCGAAGCGTTCGGGGCGACCGTGACGCGCGCCCCCGAACTGCTGCACGGAAAGACCTCCGAGGTACGCCACAACTCGGTCGGCGTACTCGCCGGCCTGCCCGACCCGTTCACCGCCACCCGGTACCACTCACTCGCCGTGCTGCCCGAGACGCTCCCCGACGAGCTGGAGGTCACCGGCTGGACCGGCTCCGGCGTGGTCATGGCGATGCGGCACCGGACGCTGCCCATCGAGGGCGTCCAGTTCCACCCGGAGTCGGTGCTCACCGAGGGCGGCCACCTGATGCTGGCGAACTGGCTGGCCAGTTGCGGTCACCCCGAGGCGCTGGAGCGGGCACCCGCGCTTGCCGCCGAGGTGGACGCGCGTCGTCTGGCAGCCTTCGCCGCCGCCTGAGGGCGGGACGTCAGCGCCCAGTCACCGGATCGTCGGGACCCGCGCCTGCCCGGTCAGCCTCGCAGCGCGTCCTGGACCGCGGAATTAGCTGGCGAACGCACCGCCGGCGGTCGGCCGCGCACCGCGTCCCACGCCGCCTTGCCACTGGCGAAGTAGTCCCGGACCGACTTCTCGGCCAGCAGGGCAGCGCCGCAGCCGTCGCAGCGGGCGGTCACCCCGTCGACGTCGACGCCGAGCTGCCGGCACAGCGTCACCGCCCGGGACAGGTGGTACGACTGGGTGACGATCAGGGCCCGCTCGACGCCGTACACCTCGCGCGCTCTAGCGCAGCTGTCGTAGGTGTCCAGGCCGAACGGGTCGGCCACCACCCGACGCCTGTCGACGCCGCGCTCGGCGAGGTACGTCGTCATCACCGCCGGCTCGTCGCCGGACGCCCCGCCGCCGTCGCCCGAGACGAGGACGACAGTGGCCCGCCCGCTGGTCACCAGCTCGGCGGCGGTGTCCAGGCGGCCGGCGAGACGGTCACCCGGTCGCTGCCGATCGGCCGCCACCTCGGTGCCGAGCACGATCACCACATCAACGGCCGGCGCGTCGGCGGCGGCGTACACGTGCCCCCGTGCGGCGAGCGTCGTCCACAGCCACGGGGAACTGGCGAGCACCAGCACGACGAGGCCTGCGACGGCCAGCCGGCGGAAGCGGCGAGGCCACCGCCGTACCGCCCCGGCCGGGGACGCTGCCGCCTCGGTCATCCGATGCCCGCGGGGCCGGTCGTCGCCTGGGCCCGCCCCAGGCCGGCCAGGGGCTTTGACACAGGCCCTAGTCCTGGGGCCGGCCCGGCGGAGGTGGGATCGGCAGACCGATGCCGCCCCCGCCGCCGGGAGTGGTCGGTGTGCCCGTCGGCGTGGTCGTCGGCGTGGTCGTCGGCGTCGGGTCGGTCTCCGGCTCGGGTTGACTCACCTTGATGGTCACCCTCGTGCCGGTGGGCTTCTTCTCCTTGCCGTTCGGGCTCTGGTCGGTGACCTTCCCCGCCTGGTCGGCAGGCACCTCCGGCCCGTTCTGCACGACGACAGTGAAGCCGTCGTTGCGGAGGACGCGGGTGGCCTCCTCCTGGCTCAACCCGACGACGTCCGGCACCTCGCGGACGTTGCCCTTCGAGACCGTGAGCTTCACCTTCGTGCCTTCGGGAACGCTCTCACCTTCAGGCGGGTCGACGCTGAGAACCTCGTCCTGGCTCGCCTCGTCGTTCACCGTCACGACGTCGTACTTGAGCTTCGCCTCGGTGAGCCGGGCGATGGCGCTCTCCCGCTTGCTCCCCTTGAGCCCGGCGGGAACGCGCACCTCGGGCTTACCGCCACAGATCTGGATGGTGACCGTGCCGTTCTGCCTCACCTGGGTGGTCGGCAGCGGGTTCTGCTGAACGACAGTGCCCTCGGTGCAGTCACTTGCCAGCACCGGGTCACCCACCTGTGGTGACAAACCGGCCTTCTGGATCTCGGCGATCGCCACGTCCCGGGCCTTGCCGGTGAGGGTGGGCACCGACTTCAGTTCGTTGCCCTTCTGCTGGTCCCAGAGCAGGGCGGCGACCAGGGCGATCACGGCCAGCACGCCGACCGCGCTGAACAACGCGATCAGGAACGAGGACGCCTTGCGCTGACGAGGATCGCCCACCCGGGCCGGGATCTGCCCGGTCTGCGGCCCACGGCCGGGAGCCGGATAGCCGCCCCCACCGCCGGCCGGGGCCATCGCCACCGTCTCCGCCTCGCGCAGCACCGGGGTGGCCAGCACGGGCCGGCCGGCGGCGGCGCGGAGCAGGTCGGCCCGCATCTCGCCAGCGCTCTGGTAGCGGTTGAGCGGGTTCTTCGACAGCGCCTTGAGCACGATCGCGTCGACCGCCGGGGTAACGTCCGGGTTGATGTCGCTCGGCGTCGGCGGAGTCTCCCGTACGTGCTGGTAGGCGACGCTGACCGGGCTGTCCCCGACGAACGGCGGGTGCCCGCAGACCAACTCGAAGAGCACACACCCGGCCGCGTACACGTCGGAGCGGGCGTCGACGGCCTCGCCGCGCGCCTGCTCCGGGGAGAGGTACTGCGCCGTACCGATGACCGCGCTGGTCTGGGTCATGGTGGTCGCACCGCTGGCCAACGCCCGGGCGATGCCGAAGTCCATGACCTTGACCTGGCCGGTCTGGGTGAGCATCACGTTGCCGGGCTTGATGTCCCGGTGGATGATCCCGTGCCGGTGGCTGAACTCCAGGGCGGCGCACATGTCGGCGCAGATCTCCAGCGCACGGCGCGGTTGCAGTCGCCCCTCGGCGCCGAGGACCTCCTTCAAGGTCCGCCCGTTGACGAACTCCATGACGATGAACGGCAGCGTCTCACCGGTCGGCGCGGTCTCCTCGCCGGTGTCGTAGACCGCCACGATGGCCGGGTGGTTGAGCGAGGCGGCGTTCTGCGCCTCCCGACGGAACCGCATCTGGAACGTCGCGTCCCGGGCGAGGTCGGTGCGGAGCATCTTGATCGCGACGTCCCGACCGAGCCGGAGATCGCGACCACGGTGCACCTCGGCCATGCCGCCATAGCCGAGCAGCTCGCCGACCTGGTACCTGCCACCGAGCAGGCGGGCCTGCGCTGTCATCGCGTCTGTCGTCCTTCGCTCGTCGTCGTCCCGCCGTTGCCCGGCTGGAGTCGTACCTCTCGACGGTACGACGTCCGGGTCGGATCGTCGCGCCCGTCGAGTCGTAGCGCGCCGGACGTCACGGTGCGCGGCGCAAGCTCGCCGGATGCGCCGTCCTGCGACTGCTTCCGCAGGTTGTAGGAAATCACGCCAGAGCAGAGCAGGACCAGCACGGCCAGCAGGATGGCGAGAAGCACCATTCCAGGCCGGGACCGCTGGGGCTGGGGTGACGGGGTCGCCGGGCCGGCCTGCCGGGCGTACGCAGGCGGGTGTTCCTGCCGGGGCGGCCCGGACGGCACCGCTGCCGCACCGCGTGGGTAGCCGTTCGGGGCCCCCTGCGGGCGGACGGGCTGGACGGCCGGCGCGACGGCGGTGGGGCGTGGCTGTTGGGCGGGTGCGATCGTGGTCGGCCTCGCTCCGGCCACCGGCGGGCGGGCGGCCGGCGGACGCATCTGGTGCGCCTGCGGCACCTGGGCCCGACCCGGCGCGGCCGGCGAGGCGGGCGCCGCGGACACCGGCCCGGAGTTCGCGCCAGCCCGAGCCTGCTGGGAGAGCGCGGCCTTGAGCTGACGGGCGACCCCGGCGAGTGCGGCGGCGCTCGGCCAGCGGGCGGCCGGATCCTTCGCCAACGCCCGTTCGACCAGAGCGCGCACCTGCGGAGGGATGTCGGCCGGCAGTGGCCGGGGCGTCTCCCGGACGTGCCGCATCGCGATGTCGAGGGGGTTGTCGCCCTCGAACGGCCGCCGACCGGCCAGGCACTGGTAGGCGACGACGCCCAGGGCGTAGACGTCGGATGCCGGGGTGGCCACGCCGCCGGTGGCCTGCTCCGGTGAGATGTACGAGGCGGTGCCGAGCACCGAACCGGCAGCGGTGAGCTGGCCCACCATGTCGGAGCGGGCGATGCCGAAGTCGGTGAGCACCAGCGTGCCGTTCGGCCGGACCAGCAGGTTGCCCGGCTTCACGTCGCGGTGCACGATGCCCTTCTCGTGGGCGGCGTGCAGCGCGTCGGCTGCCTGCGCGACGAGGGCCATCGTCCGCGCCGGGGTGAGGCGACCGACCCGGCTCAACGTGGACGACAGGGCGTCACCCTCGACGTACTCCATGACCAGGAAGGCGATCTGCTGGTCGTTGCCGAAGTCGTAGACGTCCACCACGCCGGGATGGTTGATGGTGGCCATGGTCCGGGCCTCGCCACGGAACCGCTCGCCGAAGTCCGGGTCGTCGAGCAGGGCGGGGAGCAGGCTCTTCACCGCGACCGTCCGGCCGAGCACCTGGTCGGTGCCGCGCCAGACGTCGCCCATGCCGCCGCTGGCGATCCGCTCGTCGAGACGGTAGCGGTTGCCGAGCTGCACGCCGGGGCTGAGCATGTCAGCGACCCCCTGGGTCGGCGATGGCGGCCTTCATGATCTGGCCGGCGATCCGCGCCGCCTCGGCGCTGCCACCGGGGCCGGCCTGCTCCAGCATCACGCAGACAGCGGAGACCGGGTTGCCGTTCTTGTCCAGGGCGAAGCCGATGAACCAGCCGTGGTCGGGCCGGTCCGGGGCGGACTGGGCGGTGCCGGTCTTGCCACCGACCGTGTAGCCGTTGATCGCGGCCTTCTTGCCGGTGCCGTTCTGGACCACGCTGACCATCATCTCGCGCAGGTCGGCGGCGACCTGCGGCTCGACGGGCTGGCGCAGCTCCCGCGCCTTCGCGCTGTAGTAGCTGGTGGTCCGGTCCGGCGCGAGCAGCTGCCGCACCAGGTACGGCCGCATCTGGCTGCCGTTGTTCGCGATCGCGCCAGCGATCATGGCGCCTTCGAGCGGGGTCATCCGGACGTTGTTCTGGCCGATCGAGGACTGGGCCAGTGCGGCCGGGTCCGTGCTGCCGTCCGGGTTCTGGATGTCGCCGGTCCGACTGGCCGCCGTGGGCAGGCCGCCCTCACCGAGATGACCGACGGTGAGGTCCTCCTGCTCGAAGCCGAACTGCCGGGCCTTCTCCTTGATGGTGTCGGCTCCGAGTCGCACGCCGAGCTGCGCGAAGCCGGTGTTGCACGACTCGGTGACCGCCTCCAACAGGGTGACCTTCGGCTCCGGGCAGATCGAGGCGGCGGCGTTACGGATCGGGGTGCCCGAGGTGGGCGGGGTCCAGCTGGAACCGGCCGGGATCTGGGTGGACTTGGTGATGCCGTTCTCGAGCGCCGCCGCGGCGACCACGATCTTGAAGGTGGAGCCCGGCGGCAGTGTCTCGTCGAGCGCGCGATTCTTCAGCGGTTCGGCCGGGTCCTGCTCCAGCTTCTTGTACGCCACCGTCGCCTCGTTGGTGTCGTGGCTGGCCAGCGGGTTCGGGTCGAAGCTCGGCATGGAGACCAGCGCCTGGACGGCACCGGTACGCGGGTCGATGGCGATCGCCGCGCCCCGCTTCGCACCCACCTCGTTGTTGCGCAGCTGGTCGTACGCCACGTCCTGGGCCCGCTTGGAGAGCGAGAGCAGCACGTTGCCGCCGCCGGTGTCGTCGCCGGTGAACATGTCCTTCAACCGGTCGCCGATCAGCTGGTCGCTGGTGCCGGCCAGGAAGTCGTTCTCCGCCCGCTCGATGCCCTGGTCGGCCAGGTTGACCGGCTTGTAACCGAGCACGTGGGCGTACTTGGCGCCGCTGGGATACATGCGCCGGAACTTCAGGTTGCCGGTGGTCTCCTTGCTGGTGGCCAGGGCCGTGCCGCCAGCCTCGATGTTGCCGCGCTTGCGGTCGTACTCGGCGACCTGGACCCGACCGTTGTAGTCGCTGGTCCGGTATTCGTCCGCCTTGTAGGCCTGGATCCAGTTGAGGTTGGCGAAGAGCAGACCGAACAGGACCATGACGACGACGCCAACGCGGCGCAGGGGTGCGTTCACGGCTTGATCACCTCCGTGGGAGCACCGTGCAGCTGCTCGGGCGGGCCACCGCTGGGACGAGCCGCCTTGCCGCCGCCCCCTCCGGTCACCGGTCGGCGGGCGCCGTCGGAGACCCGCAGCAGCACCGCGATGAGCAGCCAGTTGGCCATCAACGACGACCCGCCGGCGGACAGGAACGGGGTCGTCTGACCGGTCAGCGGGATGAGCTTGCTGATCCCGCCGACGATGACGAAGACCTGGAGGCCGAGGGTGAACGCGAGACCGCCGGCGAGCAGCTTGCCGAACGAGTCCCGTACCGCCAGCGCGGCGCGCAGCCCGCGCTCCACGATGAGCAGGTAGACGACCAGCAGCGCGGAGAGGCCGAAGAGGCCGATCTCCTCACCGATGCCGGCGAAGATGAAGTCGTTCTGCACCTCGGGCAGGATCTCCGGCTGACCGCCGCCCGGCCCGGCACCGAAGAGCCCGCCAGTGCCCAGGGCCAGCAGGCCCTGCACGAGTTGGTAGCCCTTGTTGGTCGGGTCGGCGAACGGGTCGAGCCAGATCTCCGCCCGCACGTAGAAGTTGGCGAACGGCCCGCCGACCGTCGAGCCGAGGACGTAGGCGAGGTACGCGCCGCCGAAGAAGAGGACCAGGCCGATCAGCAGCCAGCTGACCCGTTCGGTGGCGATGTAGAGCGTCACCACGAACATGCCGAAGTAGAGCAGCGAGGTGCCCAGGTCCTTCTCGAAGACCAGCACCAGGACGCTGATCAGCCAGACGCCGACCACCGGCCCGAGGTCGCGGCCACGCGGGAAGTCGATGCCGAGGAAGCGCCGACTGGCCAGCGAGAGCACCTCACGCTTGCGCACCAGGTAGTAGGCGAAGAAGACCAGCAGCGCCAGCTTGGCGAACTCACCCGGCTGGATGGAGAAGCTGCCGACCCGGACCCACAGCTTCGCGCCGTTGATCTCGGAGATGCTCGACGGCAGCACCGCCGGGATCATCACCAGCACGATACCGGCCAACCCCAGGGTGTACGCGTACCGCGAGATCGACCGGTGGTCGCGCATGATCGCCAGCAGGCCGGCGGCGAGGATCACCGCACCGAGCGTCCAGGCCAGCTGACGCCCGCCCTGCCCCGCGAAGACGGCAAGGCTCTCGCGTTCGGCCACCGGGGCGTCGCCCAGGTCGATCCGGCGCAGGAAGCCCACCCCGAGCCCGTTGAGCAGGGCCACCGCCGGCAGGAGCGCCGGGTCGGCGAACGGGGCCAGGAACCGGATGACCAGGTGCAGGCCGAGGAAGACCGCGCCGAGCGCGGCGGCCGGCATCCAGAAGTCCGGGGTGACCGTGTCCAGCAGGTTCGCCTCGACGGTCGCCCCGTACGCGGCCACCAGCACCATCGCGAGCAACAGCAGGTACAGCTCGGCGTTGCGGCGCGACCGCGCCAGGCGTACGCCGGATTGCTCGCCCGCGGTGGCGGGCGAGGGTGCCGGTGTGGCCGCTACGGTCACGGGTGGAGTCCTCAGGATCTCAGCCGACGCTCACTCAGGAGACCGGCAGCCGGCCGGGTCGAGCGCCGGCGGGGCCGAGTCGGAGGGCGTGACGTCGGGTGTGGTGGTCGCGCCGGCAGCACCGAGAGCGGTGGTGGCACCTGCGGTCGGGCTTGCGCTGACGACCCCGTTGGGGGTCGGCGACGCGTTGGCGCTCGGGCTGCCGTTCGGGGTCGGCGTCGAACCGAGTGGGCTCGGCGTCGGCGTCGGCGTGGTGACCCCGACGGCGGTCGGGTCGAGCGGGCAGAGCGGCTTCAGGTTGGGGTTGCTCGGCGTGTCGCTGGTCAGCTCGGCGAGCTGACGCTCGGCGTCCGGCTCACTCTTCGCCCGGATGCCGACCTTGACGGTGTCCTGGGCGGCGACGGTGAGGTCGTCCAGGCGGGTGCCGCTGCGGCGGTGCACGCTGGACAGGTCCATCCCGGCGATCTGACCCTGGACACCGCGGAAGACGGCAACCTGGCCCTCTTCGGTGGCTCCCACGTAGTACTGCCGCTGGGTGTACGTCCAACCGCCGAACGACGCACCGCCGACGATCACCAGCAGGGCCAGCGCCATGGCGGCGGTCCGGACCGGGCGTCGCTTCGGCCGGTC
This sequence comes from Micromonospora sp. DT15, assembly GCF_049841475.1. Classification (NCBI taxonomy): domain Bacteria; kingdom Bacillati; phylum Actinomycetota; class Actinomycetes; order Micromonosporales; family Micromonosporaceae; genus Micromonospora; species Micromonospora sp. DT15. The sequence goes on along the minus strand of NZ_JBNCKJ010000013.1, from coordinate 240,043 downwards.
GGCGTCATCGTCGGAGGCCGCCGGCTCCTCGGGCGCGGCCGGACGCGGCGCGGAGAGCGCCGACGCTCGGGCGGCCGGAGTCGAGTCGTCGGCGGAGGTCGCCATGCCCCGGTCCCGGGCGGCGGCGCCGCCCACGATCGGGGTCGCCTCGACGATGTCCTGGTCGGTGGCGTCGGCGATGATCACCGTGATGTTGTCCGGCCCACCGCCGCGCAGCGCGAGCTGCACCAGCCGCTCGACGCACTGCTGCGGGTCGGTGTACTCCCGCAGGGTCTCGCCGATGGTTTCGGCGCTGACCACACCTGAGAGGCCGTCGCTGCAGATCAGGTACCGGTCGCCGGGCATGACCTGGCGGACCGAGTATTCCGGGTCGATGTCCCGACCGTCGAGGGCACGGGTGAGCAGCGACCGCTGCGGGTGGCTGCTCGCCTCCTCGGCGCTGATGCGGCCTTCGTCGACCAGCATCTGGACGTAGGTGTCGTCCTTGGTGATCTGCGCGAACTCGCCATTGCGCAGCAGGTAGGCCCGCGAGTCGCCAATGTGGACCATCCCCAGCTTGCTGCCGGTGAAGAGGGTCGCCGTCAGCGTGGTGCCCATCCCCTCCAACTGCGGGTTGGCGTCCACTGTGTCGCGGAGTTGTTGGTTGGCGGTGCCCACTGCCGAACGCAACGCGTCGACGAGAGCGTCCCCTGGGACGTCCTCGTCGAGCGGCGCCATGGCACCGATGACGATGTTGCTGGCGACGTCACCGGCGGCCATACCGCCCATGCCGTCGGCAACGGCGAGTAACCGCGGCCCGGCGTAGACGGAGTCTTGATTGCCGTCTCGGATCAGACCGCGGTCGCTGTGGGCCGCATAGCGCAGGGTCAGAGTCATGGCCGTAATTCGAGGGAAGTGCGGCCGATCCGGATCGGCACGCCGAGGGGGACGGGGGTTGGTCCGGAGACCTTAGCGCGATCGAGGTACGTGCCGTTAGTCGAGCCGAGGTCCTCGACGTACCACTGCCCCTCACGCGGCATGAGCCGGGCGTGTCGCGCGGAGGCGTAGTCGTCGGTGATGACCAGGGTGGAGTCCTCAGCCCGACCGATGGTGATCTGCGCTTCCCCGAGAGTGATTTTGGTGCCGGCCAGCTGACCGGCCGTCACTACCAGTTGGTGCGCCGCTCTGCCCCGTTTCACCTTCGCTGGCTTGGCCCCCTGCCCCGTCGAGGCGCCCACCGCGCGTGGCGCGGCCACCAGACGACCGGACCGGGCGCCCGCGAAGAGGTCCCTACGGATCACCCCGACCACCGTGAACACGAAGATCCACAGCAGGATCAGGAACCCGAACCGGGCAACGGTGATGACCAGTTCCGGCAAGGCGGGTCAGCCGTCCACGCGGAAGGTCAGCGTCGTCGTCCCGAGCTGGACCATGTCACCGGGATTGAGCGCGACGGCGGAGACCCGCTGCCCGTTCACCATGGTGCCGTTGGTCGAACCCAGGTCGGTCAGCACGACCTGGCCCCCGTCGAAATCCAGCCGGGCGTGTCGCCGGGAGATGCCGACGTCGGGCAGACGCAGGTTGGCCTGATCGCCGCGACCGATCACCGTCGACCCCATCTGAAGGGGGTAGGTGCGACCGTCGCCGGAGACCAGCCGCACGTTGCGACCGCCACCGTGCCCGGGCGGCGGGCCGTAGCCACCGCCCTGGTCGTACGCGGGGTAGGCGGGCGGGCCGGCGTCGTAGCCGGGCGCCGACACCGGGGCGACCTCGCCGCCGGTGTAGACCTCGGCCGTGACACGGAACATGCCCGTGTCCAGGCCCTCGCCTCGCTCGATCTCGACGATCACGTCGCCGTAGACCGTCCACGCCTGCTCGCCGATGAACTCCGCCTGCGACTGGGCCAACTCCTGGGCCAGCGCGGCGGCGTACGGCGCCAGCCGACTGTGGTCGAACGGCGAGAGATCGATCACGTAGCGGTTGGGCACCAACGTGCGCCCACCGGCCAGGATCGCCTTGTGCGCCTCGGCCTCCCGCTGCATGGCGTTGAGGATCTCCACGGGGTGGACCACCCCTTTGAAGACCTTGGCGAAGGCCCCTTCTACCAGGCCTTCCAGACGCTTCTCGAAGCGTTGCAGCACGCTCACCGGCTCCTCCTCGGGTCCCGAGGACATGATGGTATCCGGCCGGCGCGCGCGCAGCTCACACGCCGCTCGGCCGGCTGCTCTCGACCCGTTCGGAAGGGCCGGGATTGTCGTGCTAATCTTTCGTCCGCCACGAACGGTAATCGTTCGTGGCGAGCGTCAGGGACAGCGTAGTATTCCCGAGGCCCGTTGGAGACAGCGGGGCCGGGCGGCTAGAGTGTTCCGGGTTGTGCCACGGGGATGTGGCGGAATGGCAGACGCGCACGGTTCAGGTCCGTGTGCCCGAAAGGGCGTGGGGGTTCAACTCCCCCCATCCCCACCACCGACGAGGGCTCCGCTTTATGCGGGGCCCTTCCGTCATATCGGGGTGTGCTGGACGTCACGCTATGCTCCGATGGATTCTGCCTCCGATGGACCAGGAGTGGCGTGTGAGTGTCGCGTTGGTGACAGGGTCGGGTGGTCTGATCGGCTCCGAAGCGGTCCGGCATTTCGCCGGCCTCGGTCTGGACGTCGTCGGCATCGACAACGACATGCGCCGGTACTTCTTCGGCGAGGACGGCTCCACCTCGTGGAGCCTGGAACGGCTCGGCCGTGACCTGGGTAACGCGTACACCCACTTCGCGGTGGACATCCGGGACCGGGACGGCCTGGAGCAGGTGTTCAAGAAGTACGGCTCGGACATCGCAGTGGTGATCCACAGCGCTGCCCAGCCGAGCCATGACTGGGCAGCCAAGGAGCCGTACACGGACTTCGACGTGAACGCCGGCGGCACGCTCAACATCCTGGAGAACACCCGCCGGCACGCGATCGACGCGCCGTTCATCCACTGCTCGACGAACAAGGTGTACGGCGACCGGCCCAACAGCCTGCCGCTCATCGAGTTGGAGACCCGGTACGAGCTGCCCGAGGACCACCGCTGGTACCAGGGCATCACCGAAGAGATGTCGATCGACCACTCGCTGCACTCGGTCTTCGGCGCCTCCAAGGTCGCCGCGGACGTGATGGTCCAGGAGTACGGGCGCTACTTCGACATGAAGACCGCCTGCTTCCGGGGCGGCACGCTGACCGGCCCGGCGCACTCCGCCGCCGAGCTGCACGGGTTCCTGGCCTATCTGATGCGCTGCGTCATGGAGGGCCGGACGTACAACCTCTTCGGCTACAAGGGCAAGATGGTCCGGGACGCGATCCACTCGCACGACGTGCTGACCGCGTTCGAGGCGTTCTTCCGGGCCCCGCGTTCCGCGGAGGTCTACAACCTCGGTGGCGGCCGGCACTCCAACACCTCGCACATCGAGGCGTTCCGGATCGCGGAGGAGATCACCGGCCGCGAGGCGCAGATCAACTACGTCGAGCAGAACCGCACCGGCGACCACCAGTGGTACGTGAGCAGCATGGCCCGGTTCGAGGCGCAGTATCCGGACTGGAAGATCACCTACGACGTGCCGATGATCCTGCGGGAGATCTACGAGGCCAACGTGGACAAGTGGGTGGCCCAGCCGTGAGCGCCCGGACGAAGCGGAACGTGCTCGGCGTCCTGGTCGACGCCACCGACTACGCCACGGCGACCGACGCGGTGGTGACCGCGGCACACGAACGGCGTCCCCTCGCGCTGACCGCGTTGGCAGTGCACGGTGTGATGACCGGGGTGCTCGATCCGGCGCACAACGCGCGGCTCAACTCCTTCGACGTGGTGACGCCGGACGGGCAGCCCGTGCGGTGGGCGCTCAACCTGCTGCACCACGCGGGGCTCAGCGACCGGGTGTACGGGCCGACCCTGACCCTGCACGTGTTGTCGCGCTTCGCCGACGAGGGGCTACCGGTCTACCTGTACGGCTCGACCGAGGAGACCCTCGCCCGGTTGATCCCGGCCCTGGAGCAGATGTTCCCGGCGCTGAAGATCGCCGGGGTGGAGCCGTCCAAGTTCCGTGCCGTCCAACCCGGTGAGGACGCCGAGATCGCCGACCGGATCCGGTCCAGTGGCGCCCGGTTGGTGCTGGTCGGGCTCGGCTGCCCGCGCCAGGAGGTCTTCACGTACGCCATGCGGCCGCTGCTCGACATGCCGCTGATGGCGGTCGGCGCGGCCTTCGACTACCACGCCGGGCTGCTGCGCCGGCCCCCGCCGTGGATGCAGCGCGTCGGCCTTGAGTGGTTCTGGCGCCTCGGTCTGGAGCCGAAGCGGCTCTGGCGCCGCTACGTCATCCTCAACCCGGCCTACCTGAGCAGGCTCGCCGCACAGAAGATCGGCCTGTGGAAGGCCCGCCCGCCGGCCCCGGCCACCGAGCGGCCGGCCACCTTCTCGGTCTGAGCTTGATCCGTACGACGCAAGGCCCCACCCGGCGTGCCGGGTGGGGCCTTGGTCGTCAGAACCCGATCAGACGGTCAGGGTCCAGGTGTTGATGTAGCCGGTGTCGGCCGAGTAGGTGTCGCGCACCTGGAGTCGCCAGATGCCGTCGGCGGCCTCACCGGACACGTTGACCGTGTACGTGGCGTTCACGTTGTCGGCGCTGTCCGAGGTGCTGCTGTTCTTCAGCCGGTACGAGCTGCCGTCCGGGGCGAGCAGGTCGATGACCAGGTCACCGCGGTAGGTGTGCACGATGTTCACCGCCACTGTGGAGGCCGAGGAGGCGTTGCGACCGCAGCCGGAGATGGTGATCGAGCTGGTCACCGCCGAGCCGGCGTCCGGGATCGACACGTCGGTGCCGTTGGTGCCGGTGCAGCCGGTGGGCGGCGGCGGGGTGCTGCCGGTGCCCACGTAGAGCAGCAGGTTCGGCGAGCCCGAGCCGGGGTTGCTCACCACGTTGGGCGTGGCGTTGGCCACCAGTTGGTTGCGGACCTGAGCCGGGGTCCAGCTCGGGTTGGCGCTGGCCACCAGGGCCGCAGCTCCGACCACGTGCGGGGTGGCCATCGAGGTGCCGCTGATCGTGTTGGTGGCGGTGTTGCTGGTGTACCAGGCCGAGGTGATCGACGAGCCGGGCGCGAAGATGTCCAGGCAGGTGCCGATGTTGGAGAACGACGAGCGGGCGTCCGTGCTGGTCGTCGAGCCCACAGTGATGGCTTCCGTGGTGCGCGCCGGTGAGGTGTTGCAGGCGTTCGCGCCGCTGTCGTTGCCGGCCGCCAGGCCGTACGTGACGCCCGAGGCGATCGAGTTGCGGACGGCGTTGTCCAGCGAGGTGTTCGCGCCGCCGCCGAGGCTCATGTTCGCCACCGCCGGCTTGATCGCGTTCGCGGTGACCCAGTCGACGCCGCCGATCACACCGGCGTTGGTGCCACTGCCGGAGCAGTTCAGCACCCGTACGCCGACGAGCTGGACGCCCTTGGCCACCCCGTACGCGGATCCGCCGACGGTGCCGGCCACGTGCGTGCCGTGCCCGTTGCAGTCGTCGGCCGACCCGCCGTCCACCGCGTCGTAGCCGGAGGTGGCCCGGCCGCCGAAGTCGTTGTGCGAGAACTTGATGCCGGTGTCGATGATGTAGGCGTGCACGTTGCTCGCCGTGTTCGGGTAGGTGTAGGAGCTGTCCAACGGCAGGTTGCGCTGGTCGATCCGGTCGAGGCCCCAGGAGGGCGGGTTGGCCTGCGTGCCGGAGATCGAGACGGTGTGGTTCTGCTCGACGTACGCCACGGCCGGGTCGGCCGCGATCCGGGCCGCCGCGCTGGCGCTCACCTTGACCTCGAAGCCGCGCAACGCCGCGCCGTAGGTACGGGCCACCGTGCCGCCGTGGCGGCCGGAGAGCCGCTTCGCCGTGTCGCCGACCCGGTCCCGGGCCACGGCGCTGTCCTTGAGTACGACGATGTAGCTGTCCGGCACGGCGGTGGCTCCGCCGGCGGCCCGAACCACACCCACGGGTTCGGCGGCCAGGGCTGGGGTACCGACGGCCAGCACGGTCGCCGCGGCCACCCCGATCAGTACGGACCTTCGTGGAAGACCCATTTCCTACCTCCCTCTGACCGGCGGTGGAACGTGACCACCGGTCCCAACATCAATCGACACTTGCCGATCTAGCTGAGGGTAAGTCAGCCGTCGGGCAGTTGAACATGTCGAAACGGCCATACCTTCGAGTGATGACCCCCTACGGGCCCGGCGTCCGGGGCGAACGGGGGACACGCCCGGATTCGCTCCGCCCGGATTCGGGAAAGACTCTCGAACATGGAGAGTCAGCTCAGCATCCTGCTCCCGGTCGCCGCCGTCTGGCTGGCCGCCGGCGTCGTTGCCGACGGCCTTCCCCGGCTGCGCAACACCCGCATGCTGCGTCGGCGTACCGGATGGTTGCTGGTGCTGGCCCTCACCGGCGTGGCGCTCACCGCCGCAGTGCTCGGCGGCGGGCTGTTCAGCGCCGGCACCGCTCCGATCGACCGGGCCGCCGCCGGGCTCACACTGGCCGCCGGCCCGGCGCTCGTGGCGACGGTCTGCTCGGTACGACGGATCCGCCGGCTGTGGGCCGGCGCGGGCGCGTTCGCCAGTGCCCCCGCCACCCCCGCGCCGCACGGGCTACGCGCCGCCGCGGCCCACCCGCTCGTCGGGCTGCCGCTACAGGTCACCGCCCTGGCCACCGTGCCGGCGTTGATCGCCGCCGCCGGCGCCGACCTCGGGGCCGACCCCGGCGTCACCGGGCCGGCGATCACCGTGGGCGCGCTTGCGGTGATCGCCATCGGGGTCCGGCACGCGCTACGCCACAACCGCCTCGCGGAGCGGGCCCAGCCCGCCGTCGCAGGGTCAACGCGGGCGGCTGGCGCTCTGCACGTATAGCAGTTCCAGGATCGACCTGGTCGCCTCGAACCAGCGATCCAGCCAGTCCTGCGAGGGCACTGTGCCCTTCGGCGGCAACTCCATCAGCAGCCCACGCAGCAACGGGTGGTCCGCCAGGGACTCGGGCGGCTCGATCGGCCAGCCCGCCGGCGGGAACGACGGCTCGATCAGCGGGTTCGGGTCCAGTGAGGGCAGCGACAGCGGAGGATCCGTCGTCTCAGAAGCACCCTCCCGCCCGCTCAACTCCTGGTCGGTCGAGACCACCTCGGTCAGAACCGTGTCTCGACGAGCGCCGCGGTACTTGCCACCGAACCGCTCCGGCTTGGCCGGACCGGTGGTGAGGTTGTCTGAACCGATCGTCGTCATCCGTCTCGCCTACTCGCTCGGTTGCGGGTCGGTGCGGCGGGTCGTCGACCAGCGCCGTACCGACCGGTTCAACGAGACGGGGACGCTCTGGCGACGGGAATCCCGACGGAACCTGGCCGACTCCTGCAGCGACGCGGCAGTCAGTCGCGCCTACCGCGGACACGGCGGAGTCCCCGTCCGGCGAACCAGACGGGGACTCCACTGACCAGTCGGTCAGACCGCGCCGAACACACCACCCCTGGTGCCGGCAACGAAGGAGTGCCAGTCACCCGGTGCGAAGACCAGGGCGGGGCCCGCCTTGTCCTTCGAGTCCCGCACTCCGACCGCCCCCGTCACGTACGCCACCTCCACGCAGTTGTCACAGTTCGGCCCGCTCTTCGAGCTCTTGAACCATGCTGCCTGCGTCAGGTCCACGGGGAACCCTTTGGTCGCCATTTCCACAACGGCTCCTCTGCCAGTTTTGCGATGTGTGCGACGGACTCCTCCGGACGTATGGCCGCAGCGCGGATGTGATCGAAGATGAAGCTGTACTTCTGTAGTTCGTCGCTCTTCTCGAGGAAAAGCCCACCCGTGGCGTTCTCCGCGTACACAACATCCGGATCACCGGGCTCAGGGAAGCTGAGGATCGTGAACGTGCCGTCCATGCCCGCATGCGCACCCACCTCGAAGGGCAGGATCTGCAGCGTCACGTTCGGCAACTCGGCCACCTCGACCAACCGCTTGAGTTGACCGCGCATCACCTCGTCCCCGCCCACCGGCCGACTTACCACCGCCTCATCGAGCACCACCCACAGATCGACCGGATCGTCCTGGGTCAATAACGACTGACGGCCCAAACGGACACGCACTCTTTGATGCACCTGATCGGCGGTGAAGTCCGGCCGAGCGGCACGGATCATGGCTCCGGCGTACTCCTCGGTCTCCAGAAGACCCGGAACGACCTGCTGTTCGTACGCCCGGATCGAACTGGCCGCCGCCTCCAGCCCGACGTACGCGCCGACGAGCACGGTGCTGTAGGGGTGCCACCAGCCCTTCTGGCGGGCCTCCCGGGCGATCTGCACGAGCTCGTCGCTCTCGGCGCCCACGACGCCGTAGATCCGCAGCATGTCCCGCACGTCGCGTGGGGTGGCCGTGGTGTGCCCGGTCTCGATCCGGGAGACCTTGGACGCCGAGCATTCCAACTGTTCGGCGACCACCTCGATGGTGATTCCGGCGGACTCCCGCTGGCGACGCAGCTCGGCCCCGAGCCGCCGCCGTCTGATGGTGGGACTGCGCCGCTCACTCATCGCGCAACCCCGTGAGTCACTGGTCTCCGCCGCTGGCTGCTCGACCCCACTCGGGCTACCTCCGGTAACGCGCCACTGGGTGACACCCGCCGGGGGCGCGACCGTCGACCGGCGAGCGTTCGCGACGAAGGGGGTGGTGCCGGTCCTCGGCCGGCCGCGACGGGCGAAACCGATCCCCAGTCTGCCGCCCGGACGCGGATGGCTTCAATAGGCCTTTCGCGCGACACGCTCACGTATCGGCAAAAGTCGACGTGCAACTTGCATGAAGCACGTCCCTGATGCACTCTGTCCGTATGGCACGGATCACTCAGCGTCTCCGTTCGGTCCCTCGGAGTGGTGACCCCACCGCTTCGGGGAAACCGGGCACGACGCGGGCCCGGCCGACGACAACGCGACCTGCTCCGGGGTAAGGACCCCGCCGCTGCAAGCCGGCAAGCTGCGGCGGCGGGCGCGTTCCCGGAAGCAACCGGGTGGTGGTCGGGTGACGGCACGTCACCAGCGGGGTACGGCCCGACCACTGCCATCCGCACCACCGGTTCACGAGGCACGACCCCGTCACCGGCCGAGACGTCCCCCGTTCAGGCACCGCCGGCGCAATCGCCGGCCGATCCTCCCCAGGAGCCCATGTGCTTCCCCGCACCGGTGACGTACTGCATGTGACACGCGCGGCGAGTGTCCAGTTCCTCAGGCCGATCAAGTTCCGGGTGATCCGGGTCCTCGACTGGCCGACCTATGACGGCTGGCTGTGGCTCGACGGCTACGAGTTGAACACCGCGGGTGACGCTGTCACCCGACGGTCGATCTTCGTCCAGCGGGAAGGGTTGCAGCAACTGCAGGCCGCCCCCGAACCCCGTCCGCACACCGTGCGGGCCCGCCGCCCGGTCGCGCGTACCCCGCTCCGGGTGGGCTGACCGACCCGAACCGCCGCCGGTGGGCGTGCCATCGCCATAGAATCGGTACGCCCACCCCGGCACGTTCCACCCGCTCGTCCAGGACCCTGACCCTGGGATGGTCATGGTCAATCAGCCCGCCCTGCGGCGGCACCACCGCTCTCTTATCGCCTATGCCTTCGGACTCCTCGCCCTCCTCGGGGCGATGGCGACACTCCTGGTCCTCGCCCGCGACCCGGCTATGTCGTCCACCCGGCTGACCGCACCGGTGCCCGCACCGGAGATCACCGTGCTCGACTCCGACCCGCCGACGGGCGACGGTCAGTCGGTCTACGAGAAACCCGGCTGGACCGAAACCGACACCGACTCCCCGGCCGACCAGGCTGGTGGTACCGACCGGACCGGGCCGGTGTCCGGGCTGGGTGCCGGCGGCCAGTCCGACGGCCGTCAGGAACTCACCGAGGCCGCTCCGGCTGGGCACAGCGCCACGGACATCCGCCATTCCCTCTTCTGGTCCGGCATCTTCGGCCTCGCCATCTCGCTGGCCGGCATCGGCCTCGTCGGCACCCGCCGCCGGATGTGGTGACCAGCGGTCACGACGTGCTCGTCACAGTGGGGCTCGGTGTGGTCGGGCTCGCCCCGGTCGAGGGCTGAGCCTGGGAGATGATCAACAACACCTCGTCGTCGGTGGACACCGACGTGCCGGCGTCCGGCTCGGTGCCCACCACGGTCCCGGGTGGCAACTCCGACGGGCGGTACACCACCCGGTAGGTCAGACCGAGCCGAGCCAACAGCCCTTCGGCGGTGGCCTGCGGCAGGCCGGCGAGCGGTGGCACCGGCAGCTCGTCCGGCGCTTCCGTGGTCGGCGAGCTGCTCGGCGACTCACTGGTGGGCGCCGCCGACGTGGGGGCTGCGCTGGTCGGCAGGGCGCTGGGGGCACTGGTCGGCGGAGGCGACGGGGTGGGCCCGCGATCGTCCCGGTCGTCGTCCTGCTGGGCGAGCACCACCCAGAGCGCGCCCCCGAGCAGGCCGGCGAGCAGCAGCGCCAGTACGCCCCAGAGGATCGGCGACCACCACCGCCGACCACCCTGCTCCTCGACGTACCACTCACCGCCGGCGTCATCTGGTCGGGGCGAGCGCACCTCGGCCCGGCCGGACCAGGCCGGCGGTATCGGCGCCGTCCGGTCGGCCGGCGGGCCCGGCCGGGTGCCGGCAGACCGGTCGATCGGCATTGTCTCGTCGGCCGGCGGGCCCGGCCGGGTGCCGGCGGACCGGTCGATCGGCATTGTCTGGTCGGGCGAAGGATCGGGACGAGCCGGGACGGTCCGGTCGATCGGTGCCGTCTCGTCCGGTCCGTCGGCGGCGGGCCCGGTCGGGGCCGGCCGATCAGCGGCGGAGGGCAGGGGTCGGGTCCGGTCGTCGTCGTGCTCGTCGGCGGGAGGCTCCTGGCGGTCGTCGCTCATCGCACGTCCTTTCCCGAACCCGGACGGGCGTCATGGCCCTCGACCGCCAACCTAGTCGCCCACACCGCCATCGGTGGGGATCAGCGTGCCGAGCCGCGCCGGCTGTCGGCGAGACAGGACGCGGTACGAGGCGCGAACCCGCCGGCCTGGAATCAGGGAGTGGGTTTCGGGGTCGGCTGGCCGTCGGAGCCACACCAGATGCTGACCTGGTCGTTCCACCGGGCCGGGCCGTCCTCGGCGGGCTCCTGCCGGCTGACCTTTCCAGTACGTCCGCTGAGGTAGCGCGGGTAGAGGCCCTCGTCGACCAACTCGTCGGCGGCGTCGGCGCAACTCTCGCCGACAACGTCCGGCACCTCGGCGGCCGGCGCCGGCCCGGCAACCTGTAGTTGCACAGTCGTCCCCCGGGCGACCTCGGTGCCCACGTCCGGTGTGGTGCTCTCGACCGTACGGCCGACGCCGCCACCGAAGACCAGCCGCCAACCGAGCCGCTGCTTGCGCAGCGCCTCCCGGGCCTGCTCGAAGTCGGTGCCGATCACCGGCGGCACGGTCAGGCCGGCTGCCTTGGTCGGGGCGGCGGAGGTCTGGACCGCCGACGGTGTCGGTCGGCCGCTGCTCGGCCGGGGTGCGGTGGGCCGGGTGGTCGACGCGCCAGCCGTGGTCGCAACGGCCAGCGGGTCACCAGAGGATGCGTCGTCCTCACCGGCGAGCAACCAGCCGCCGGTCGCACCCACGGCGGCGAGCAGCACCGCTGCCAACCCACCGCCGAGCACAACGCTGGCCCGGCCCGCACCGCCACCGGCGGCATTCTGCTGGCCCGTGTTCGTGTCCGTCATAACGCCCACCGCCTCATCACCGGCGACCGTACCGCCCGCCGCCCAACCCGCCCGCACCGGCGGTCCACACCGGCGGGTCTCTGCGACTCGCCGCGCCGACGACGGGACGTTACGCTGCCCGGCATGGCCAGACAGGGCTGGGGAGTATCGATCGCGACGGCGATCGGGGTCGCTGCCGGCGCGGGTGCCGCACAACTGGGCTTCGGCTACGGGCTCGGCGTCATCACCTGGACGCCCACCGATGCCGGTGCGACCGACACAGCCTGGGCGGACGGCCTCGCCTGGGCCACCTGGCTCGCCGCCAGTTCGACGGTCCTCGGCGCGGTCTGCGCGCAGCGGCTTCACCAACGCAACGCCCCGGCGAAGACAGTGACCCTTCCGGAAACCTCGCCAGACGGTGCTGCCCCTCAGGAGGGCCTGCAGCTCGACGAACGGCGGCCGGAGCACGACAGCCCGGTCGACGGGCCTTCACCGGTCGTCGACACCGCCCGCCCGGAGGGGGCGGGCACGCCACCAACGGCGGCCGACACGCCGGTCAACGACCGGGGCGGCCTGCTGCGCCGGGTGGCTGTGGCGCTTGGCGCCGGGCTGGGCGGTCTGGTCACCGTCCTGTTGATCGCGGTACCCGCACGGGTCGCGACCGGCGCGGACACCGGCGCCCCGCAACGCACGGCCGCCGTACAGGCGACGCTGGGCATCCTGATCGGCGTACTCGTCGCGATCTGGGCGCTTCGCTCCCGAGCCGCCGCGATCAACGTGACAGCGACGGCCGCCTGGCTCTGGCTGCTCGCGGTGATCTCCGTCATCGACGGGGTACGCGTCGGACGAGGGCTGACCGGCGCGCAGCTCGGTACCTGGCAGTTCGACCCGGACCACGCCCGGTACTGGATCGGGGGCCAGATCTACTGGCCCGGTGCGCTGCTGGCACTGGTGCCCGCGCTGCTGATCGGCGTACTGGCCGCTCGGCGGTCCGCCCGCTCGGGCGGACACCGCGTGGGTGCGGCGGCCTCCGGCGCGGCGGGCCCGGTGCTCGTCGCGCTCGCGTACCTGACCACCCTGCCGCACTGGTCGACGCTGGGCCCCGCGCAGCTGTCCACCCAACTGATCGCCCCGTACGCGGTGATCGCCGGTATCGGCGGCTCGGTGCTGGCCGCCCGCCTCGGCGAGCGCAGCGAACGGAACCGCCCGGCCGAACAGAGCCGCCCGGCCCGGCCGAGTGCTGTGCCTCGGGACACGGTGACCGACCCGGCCCCGGTGACCGGGACCGAGCCCGCGCCGCCGGTCTCCGGCGCGACGGCCGAACCCACTGCGTCAACTGCCGGAGCCTCGGCCTCGACGGTTGGCACCACGGGGCGCCGCAGGAAAGTCAGCGTGCCGTCGCAGATGCCCAGGACGGGCTCGCTGCCGGGCGAAGCCACCGCCGCACCGCAGGTGCCCGCTCCGCGTACGGATCCCGACCGCTCGGATCCGACCCCTCCCACCGAAGCCACGACGAAGGACACGGCCCCGAGCAGCCGCCGCACCCGCGCAGCCCGCCGCCCCACCATCGACTAACCCCACCCGGCCGCCCCAGCCCGGCCGCCCCAGCCCGGCCGCCCCAGCCCGCCCTCACCCTGTTGATCATGAAGTTATTGCCAACTCGCTCGGCGTGTCATGGCAACAACTTCATGATCAACGCGCCTTCGAGGGGGGTGGGGGTGGGTGCGGGGGTGCAGGGGGTTAGGTGGTTGGCCAGGTGTGGACGGGTTCGTTGGTGCGCTGGAGTTCGGCGTAGCGCTGGACCATGTGGTGCAGCGCGGCAGGCCGGTCCATGCCGTGGCGCCGCTCCGCCGCCCAGACCGCCTCGGTCTGCCAGACGGCGCCGTTGCGGCCGGTACGGCAGCGCTGCTCGATGATGTCGAGCAGCCGGTCCCGCTGCGCCGGGGCGACGCCGAACCCGTCCAGGCCGGTGGCGGCGGTGGGCAGTAGCTGGTCCAGGACCAGCTTGGTGACCGGCACGTCGCCGAGCCCGGGCCAGTGCAGCACGGCGTCGAGGCCACGTCGGGCGGCGGCGTGGAAGTTCTCCTCGGCGGAGCTGAAGGTGAGTTGGCTCCAGATCGGGCGGTCGGCCTCGGCCAGGCCGCGTACCAGCCCGAAGTAGAAGGCCGCGTTGGCCAACATGTCCACCACGGTCGGGCCGGCCGGCAGCACCCGGTTCTCCACCCGCAGATGGGGTCGGCCGTTCATGATGTCGTAGACGGGACGGTTCCACCGGTAGACCGTGCCGTTGTGCAGCCGCAACTCCCCGAGCTGTGGCACACCGCCAGCGTGCAGGACCTCCACCGGGTCCTCGTCCTCGCAGATCGGCAGCAGCGGCGGGAAGTACCGGACGTTCTCCTCGAACAGGTCGAAGATCGAGGTGATCCATCGTTCGCCGAACCACACCCGCGGCCGTACGCCCTGGGCCTTCAGCTCGTCGGGACGGGTGTCGGTGGCCTGCTGGAACAGGGCGATCCGCGTTTCGGCCCACAGTTGGCGGCCGTACAGGAAGGGGCTGTTCGCACCGACCGCCACCTGCACACCCGCGATGGCCTGGGACGCGTTCCAGTAGTCGGCGAAGCTGTCCGGGGCGACCTGGAGGTGGAACTGGAGGCTCGTGCAGGCGGCCTCGGGGGCGATCGAGTCGGTGTGCGTGCGCAACTGCTCGACGCCACGGATGTCCAGCTCGATGTCCTCGCCCCGGGCGCCGACGATCTGGTCGTTGAGCACCCGGTAACGCTCGTTGGTGGAGAGGTTGTCCTCGACCAGGTGCCCCTCGGTGAGGGTGGGCAGGATGCCGACCAGGACGATCTTCGCGTCGGATCTGGCGGCACGCTCGTCGGCCCGGGAGAGGCTGCCGCGCAGGTCGTGCTCGTAGTCGGCGAAGCCGTTGCCCTCGATGAGTCGGGGTTCGGCGTTCAGTTCCAGGTTGAACTGCCCCAACTCGGTCTGGAAGAGGGGGTCCGCGATGTCGGCGAGGATCTCCTCGTTGCGCATCGCCGGCTCGGCGGCCGAGTCGACCAGGTTGAGCTCGATCTCCAGACCCGTCATCGGCCGGTCGGCGTCGAAGCCGAAGTCGTCCAGCATCAGGGCGAAGACGTCCAGGCACCGCCGCACCTTCTGCCGATATCGGACGCGATCATCCCGGGTGAAGGCGCCCTCTGAGACGTCCCTGCCCATGTGTCCTCCCGACGGCCGGCGCGGTCGGGATCATCCCGTCCCGGAAGCGCTTTGTGAAGCATCCACGGTAAGAGCGCCCACCTGACCGGGGCCAGAGGCCGACGGCGGTGATCCGACGTCGACCGGGGCGGACGCGCTCGTGGCGCCATCTGTACCCCGTGGTCGACCGAGTGGACCCGAAAGCGGTGAGAACAACCCGTGACAATTACCACCGCCAGTGGGAACGACGCAGGGCCCGCGCCGACGTGCGGCGCGGGCCCTGCGTACCGGATCGCCGGGAGGATTCCCCTGGCCCTCCGGCGATCCCCGGGGATCAGGCCTGGCGTACGGCCTCGCCCTCGATCTCAATCTTGATCTTGCGGCTGACCAGCACGCCCCCGGTCTCCAGGGCGACGTTCCAGGTCAGGCCGAACTCCTCGCGGTCGATCTCGGTGCTCGCGGAGAAGCCGAAGATGTCCTGGCCGAACGGGCTGCGGCCGACACCCTCGAACTCCACCTCCAGCTCGACCGGACGGGTGACGTCCTTGATGGTCAGCTCACCGGTGAGCACGAACTCGCTGCCGCTACGGGACTTGACCCCGGTGCTGCGGAACTCGAGCGTCGGGAACTTCTCGGCGTCCAGGAACTCGGGGCTGCGCAGGTGCGCGTCCCGGTCGGCCTGGGTGGTGTCGACGCTGGCGGCCTGAATGGTGGCGACGACCGACGACTGCAGCGGGTCCTCGGCGACGGTGATGGTGGCGGTCGCGTCGTTGAACTCACCGCGAACCTTGCTCACCATCATGTGCCGGGCAACGAAGCCGACCCGCTTGTGCGCCACGTCGAGCGCGT
Source organism: Micromonospora sp. DT15 (assembly GCF_049841475.1). NCBI lineage: Bacteria > Bacillati > Actinomycetota > Actinomycetes > Micromonosporales > Micromonosporaceae > Micromonospora > Micromonospora sp. DT15. Next base: position 224,312 of record NZ_JBNCKJ010000013.1, on the reverse strand, counting down.
AGGTGCCGGCCGTCGGGATGGTGAGGCCGTCCCAGTCGCGGGTAACCGTCTCGATGCTGCTGGTCATGCTGCTGTCCTCCAGGGGATTGTTTAATAGCCCAACGACTGCCTGAGCAACTATAACCGCAACAATATTCCCCGTGTCAAGCACTGGTATGATGAACGGGTGACCAACGTCTTCGACGATCCCCGGATCACCGCCGTCGGCCTGCTCTTCGAGGCACACGCCGGGCTGTCCGCCCGGTTCAACGCTCAACTCGAGGAGCACGGCCTCTCCGCGGTCGAGTTCGAGGTCATCACGCGACTGGCCCGCTCGCCGGGCAACCAACTACGCATGACCGACCTTGCCGCACAGACCTCCCTGTCGACAAGCGGAGTGACCCGGGTCGTGGACCGGATGGAGCGCGACGGGTTGCTGACCCGCCGGGCCTGCCCGAACGACCGCCGCAGCTCGTACGCGGTGGTCACCGCCTCCGGGATGCAACGCCTCAACGAGACGCTGCCCGGGCACCTGCAAATGATCGAGCAGTGGTTCACCGGGCAACTCGACCCAGAGGCGCTGGTGGCACTCCTCGACGGGTTGCGCCGCGTCCGTGACGCCGCTCATCCGTGCGCAACCGCCGGCAGTGACGACGTCAGCCCGGAGCAGGCCGCCGCCACCGACGACGCCACCCGACGGCGCTGATCACCACTCGCCGTCGGGCGGTGGCAGCGGCAGAAAGACCGGCAGAACTGATCCAGCCAAGCTGGAGAATTCGGTCCAAGCCGACTTTCTGCCACCCCATCGGTGGCAGGCTTCGGGCACCGGGGATCACCGGGGGGTGACGGCGCGGGCGATCAGCGAGGGGTAGCACCAAAGGGGGCTCTTCGCCCGCGCCACTCTCCCGTCGCGATCCGCTCGGGGACAGCGCAGGGCTCGATCCGCGTAGGGACAGCGCAGGGCTACTGAGCCGGTCCACCCCGGGCGGCGATCAGCGCGTAGAGCAGTCCCGACTCCTGCGGCAACAGCCGGATGCCGCTCTCCACACAGACCCGGTCCAATCGATCGAGCACCGACGGGTCCGCAGTGCTCGCAGCCAGCCCCACCAGCGCCTCCACCACGTCGCGGCGATCCTGCCCCGCATGGTCGGCGGCAGCCGCGAACCACTCGGCAGCCAACTCCCGGTCCCCCCGATGCAGCGCCAGGTTCCCCTCGATCAGCGCACAGAGCCCGGCCTCCGGGCCACCCCAGACCAGCGCCGAGTCGTCCGAGCGCGGTCGCGGCACGGTCCGCGCCGGCAGCGCCTCCCCGCCCCCGGCGCGCAACTCGGTCAGCACCGCTGTCGCCTCCGCGGCCCGCCCGTCCTGGGCGAGCGCCAGCCCGACGGTCCCGAGCACCCGACGGCGACGCCCGGGATCACCCAGCTCGGACAGGGCAGCGATCGCTCGCCGACCACGGTCGATGGCGTCCGCGTACCAGCCCTCCAGTCGGGCGACCTCGGCTCGATTGGCCCAGCCCAGCACCCGCAGTCGCTGCTCCCCACTCTCGGCGGCGAGTCGGTCCACCGCGGCGAGTCGGCGGCGGGCCGCAGCCAGATCGCCCGCCCGGATCTCGTGCCAGGCGAGGCTGTTCTGGGCCACCGCCAGGTCCCGGGTCCGCCCGTTGCGGGCGGCCAACCGCAGCAGGGCCTCGGCCTGCTCGCGAGCCTCGTCCTGCCGCCGGACGGAGATCAGCAGGGTGCCCAGCACGTTTCGCGCCTCCAACTCCCCTGTGACGTCGCCGGCCTGCCGGAAGGTGTCCAACGCCGCACGGGCCGTCGACAACTCCTCGGCACCGGCGCCGTGCTCTGCGGCCAGCCGGGCGACGCCGAGGGCAGCCCAGCCACGCAGGAGAGGATCGGCGTCGGTGGTCCGCGGGTCCGCCAGCAGCCGCCGCAGCCACTGCCGCCCGACGACGTCGCGTCCACGGAACCGCCACCAGCGGGTCAGGCAGGCCGCCAGCCGCAGCGCTGTCAACGGGTCGTCGGTGGCCGCGTGGGCCAACGACGAGCTGATGTCGCTGCTCATCTCGTCCAGCCGGTGCACCGCGTCGGGTAGCCGTGGGCCGATCAGGTCACTGGCGGTACGGGCCACCAGGCGCGCGATGACTTCCGCGTGTCGACGCCGGATGCAGGTCAGCTCACCTCCGCCGGCCGCCTGCTCGACGGCGTAGTCCCGGACCGCGTCGAGCAGCCGGAACCGGAACGACCCGGTTCCGCGTACGCTCAGCAGCCCCAACTCGACGAAGCGGTCCAACAGTGGAACCGGGTCGATCGCCACGGTGCCGTCCCGGTCGGCCTCGTCGACGAGCATCTCCTCGGCCAACTCGACCGACCAGCGGTTACCGAAGACGGCCAGTTGCCGCAGCGCGGCCTGTTCGTCAGACGCCAACAGGCGGTAGCTGAACGCCACCGCGTCCCGCAGGGTGACGGCGACCGCCACCGCCGCACTGGTGTCGGGTCCGCTCGTCCGGCTGCCGAGCGCCTCCGGTGCGTCCCAGGCCGGGTGGGCGGACGCGTCCGCGGGGGTGGCCAGGTCGAGCACCCGGTCGCCGTACCTGTCGAGCAGTTCGGTGAGGTCGAGGAGACGGCCCCGGGCGGCCATCAGCTCGATGGCCAACGGCAGCCCGCCCAACCGGCGCACCAACGCGGCGAGCGCCGGCAGCTCAGCGGGGGTGGGCGGCTCTCGGCGGACCTGAGCGAGCCGGGCGGTGAACAACGCGACAGCCGGCCACGATTCGAGTCCGGAGTGCTCAGCCTCCGGTGGTGGTACGTCGAGTGGCGCGACCGGCCAGACCCGCTCGCCGGGCAACCCGACCGGGTGCCGCCCGGTGACCAGCACCCGCAGCGAGGGCAGCGCTCCGAGCAACCGGTGCACTGTCGCGGCCACCGGGCCGGGCGCGCGCTCCACAGCGTCCATCACCAGCAGCGTCGGCCGCCCGGCGAGCAGCGCCACGAGTTCGGACAGGCGCGCCACGCCGAGCACGGACATCGAGGCGGCGAGCACGTCCGGACCGTCGGCGCCCTCGCCCACCAGCACCCCGGCAACACCGGCCGGGTGAGCGGCGGCCACCAGGTGCGCCACCGACGTCGCCAGGGCGGTCTTGCCGACGCCGGCCAAGCCGACGAGGCTCACCAACCGGGGTCCCCGCTCCGCGGTCAGCATTTCGGCCAGCTCGGTGAGGTCGCGCTCCCGGCCGATCAACTCCACCGGCGGCGGAAGCGTGACCGACCTGTCGGCGAGGGCGGCGGCCGACGTGGCGTTGCCGCCGACCGCCAGCGCCGTCGACGTGGCGTCCGGCGAGGCCGGTTCGGCACCGGCCCCGCGGGCAGCGGCCAGGAACGCCGCCCGGCTGGTGCCGGTCAGCGCCAGTGCCCCGGCGAGCAGTTCCACAGTGGTGCGTTGTGGCCGGTTCGACCGGCCACGCTCCAGGTCACGGACCGTCCGCACACCCACCCCGGCCCGGGACGCCAGCTCGGCCTGGGTGAGGCCGGCGGCGCGTCGATGCCCGCGGAGCAGCTCCGGCAAGGTGGTACGTCCAGCCGGGCTCCGCGACCATTCATGATCCGGAGTCATGGGCTCGAAGAGTACGGATGGACTACGACCGTCGGCAGTCGAACGTCGGGCTACTGACGCCCGCTCGCCGAAACCCGACAGCCGTACGGACAGCCCGTCCGGGGCGACCGGCCGATCAGCTCGGCCTGGCCGCTCAGAGGCCCAGATCCCGAGCGATGATCATCCGCTGCACCTCGCTGGTGCCCTCGCCGATCTCCAGGATCTTGGAGTCCCGCCAGAACCGGGCCACCGGGTACTCGTTCATGAAGCCGTACCCGCCGTGGATCTGGGTGGCCTCCCGGGCGTTGTCCACGGCGATCGTGCTGGCGTGCAGTTTGGCGATGGCGGCCTGCCGCTTGAACGGCTCGCCGGCCAGCATCCGTGCGGCGGCGTCGTAGTACGCCAGGCGAGCGGTGTGCGCCTTCAGCTCCATGTCGGCGATCTTGAACTGGATGGCCTGGTTGGCGCCGATCGGCTGACCGAAGGCGTGCCGCTCCTTCGCATACTTGATCGACTCGTCGACACAGCCTTGCGCGAGGCCGACGGCGAGCGCGGCGATCGCAATCCGGCCCTCGTCGAGGATCCGCAGGAACTGCGCGAAACCCCGACCCCGGGCGCCGAGCAGGTTGGCGGCCGGCACCCGGCAGTCGTCGAAGGTCAGCTCGTGGGTGTCCGACGCGGTCCAGCCCACCTTGGAGTAGCCGGGCGCGACGGCGAACCCGGGCGTTCCGGTGGGCACGATGATCGTCGACAGCTCCTTGGAGCCGTCCGGATTCGTGCCGGTCACCGCGGTGACGGTGACCATGGCGGTGATGTCGGTACCCGAGTTGGTGATGAACGCCTTCGAGCCGTTGATCACCCACTCGTCGCCGTCCAGCACTGCCCGGGTCTGCGTGCCGGCGGCGTCCGAGCCGGTGCCGGGCTCGGTGAGACCGAAGCCGGCCAGCGCCTCACCGCTGAGCAGCCGGGGCAGCCAGGTCGCCTTCTGCTCCTCGGTGCCGAAGCGGTAGATCGGCATCGCGCCCAGCGAGACCGCCGCCTCCAGGGTGATGGCCACGCTGGAGTCGACCCGGGCCAACTCCTCCAGGGCCAGGCAGAGCGCGAAGTAGTCGCCGCCCATGCCGCCGTGTTCCTCGGCGAAGGGCAGACCGAACAGGCCCATCTTGCCCATCTGCCGGACCACCTCGTACGGGAAGGTGTGCTGCTCGTAGTGCTCGGCGATGACCGGGGCGATCACCTCGCGGGCGAATTCCCGCACGCTCTCGCGCAGCGCCGCTTGTTCGTCGGTGAGCCGGAAGTCCATCTCATCCTCCTGTAAGGACGGTCCGCCCCGGCGCTCGTGACGCCGAAGGCGGGTCGCTGTGCGGGCCCAAGTCGATGGTCAGACCGGGGTGACGCCGTGCCGACGGCGGGAGAAGTGCCGATCCTTGGTACGCGCCGCCGCGAATCGACGGACCAGCTCAGTGCGTAGGTCCTGCGGCTCCACGATGGCGTCCACCACCAGCTCGCTGGCCAACCGGACGACGTCGATGTCCTGCTCGTACTCGGCCCGCTTGGCGGCGACGAAGGCCGCCCGCTCGTCCTCGTCGGCAATGGCGGCGATCTTGTTGGCGTAGACCGCGTTCACGGCGGCCTCGGCGCCCATCACGGCGATCTTCGCGGTCGGCAGCGCGATCGTGGCGTCCGGCTCGAACCCGGGCCCGGCCATCGCGTAGAGACCGGCGCCGTACGCCTTGCGGACCACCACGCAGATCTTCGGGACCGTCGCCTCGGAGATCGCGGTGATCATCTTGGCGCCGTGCCGGATGATGCCCTGCTTCTCCACCGCGCTGCCGACCATGAAGCCGGGCACGTCGCTGAGGAACAGCAGCGGCACGTTGAACGCGTCGCAGAGCTGCACGAACCGGGTGGCCTTGTCGGCCGAGTCGACGAAGAGCACACCGCCCTTGAACATCGAGTTGTTGCCGACCACACCGACGACCTGGCCGTCGAGGCGGCCGAAGCCGATGGTCAGCTCCTTGGCCCAGAGCGCCTGGATCTCGAAGAACGACCCCTCGTCGAGCAGGCCCTTGACGTACCGCCGCATGTCGAACGCCTGTCGCTCACTGGCCGGCACCAAGGCGGCCAGGTCGGCCTTCGCGGGCGCGGCGACCGCCGGTGCGGTCGGCGGCGTCTGCGTCCAGTTCGCCGGCAGGTACGACAGGTAGGTCTTCACGACGTCGAGCGCGTCGGCCTCGGTCTTGCAGAGGAAGTGCCCCACGCCGGATTCGGCGGTGTGCACCTTCGCCCCGCCCATCGCCTCCAGGGTGGTCTTCTCGCCGGTGACCATCTCGACCATCCGGTCGGAGCCGAGGTACATGCTGGCGTTGCCGTCGACCAGCGCCACCACGTCGCAGAACGCCGGGATGTACGCACCACCGGCGGCGCTCGGGCCGAACAGCGCGCAGACCTGTGGGATCGAGCCGGAGGCACGGACCTGGTTCCAGAAGATCTTGCCGGCGCCACGCCGACCGGGGAAGAGATCGACCTGGTCGGTGATCCGGGCGCCGGCCGAGTCGACCAGGTAGACCATCGGCACGCCGGCGCCGTACGCCCGCTCGATGATCCTGATGATCTTCTCGACGGTGCGGGCGCCCCAGCTGCCGGCCTTGACCGTGGAGTCGTTGGCCATCAGACAGACCTGTCGGCCGTCGATGGTGGCGGTGCCGGTCACCACGCCGTCGGCGGGCAGCCCTTCGGCCATCGTGTTGGCATAGAGGCCGTCCTCGACGAACGAGCCCTCGTCGACCAGGAGCGCTACCCGTTCACGGGCGAAGAGCTTGCCCTTGGCCGCGTTGGCCGCGTGGTACTTGTCCGCGCCGCCGGACCGGGCCCGCTTGCGCAGCTGCTCCAGTGCCTCACCGTCGAGCGTCACGCCGACTCCTCCGCCATACTGACCTGAACGATCGTTAGGCTAGCGCATCGGCGCGGTTGTCGGCGACCTACGAGCGAACCAGACAGTTGAGCCGAGAGCAAGACATTGAAAAACGTGAATACATATCGCTAGGCTCCTGACACCCCTTCTTTCAGATCGGAGTCAGCGATGACCTCACGACTCAACCGGCTCGCCGTCGCGTTGCTCGCGACGACACTCGCCACCCTCGGCATCACGGTCGCCAACCCGTCGCCCGCGTCCGCCGCCATGACCATCTGCTACAACACCAGCCAGGCGGGCAGCTACGCCAGCGTCGCCAACCAGGCCGCCTCGATCTGGAACAACGCCACAGTCAACCTGACACTCTCCGCCAACTGCGGCTCCAACCTGCGCATCTACCGGATCACCGGCGGCGGCTCGTACGCCCAGCGGACCAGCCTCGGCAACGGCCGGGTCTACATCGACACCCAGCAGGCCGCCCAGTACAGCGTGCTGCGGATCATGACCCACGAGATCGGGCACATCCTCGGCCTGCCGGACAACTACAACGGGAACTGCTCGCTGCTGATGTCCGGCGGCAGCGCCGGCACCAGCTGCACCAACGCCTACCCGAGCACCGCCGAGGCGAACCGGGTCAGCAGCCTCTTCGCCGGCACGTTCAGCGCCACCGACCGCAGCGCGGACATCTTCCGCGACAGCTGGCCGAGCGCGCTCACCACGGTGAACTGACCGAACCCGCCAAAAAACGGAGGGGCCGGCGCGTGCGCCGGCCCCTCCGTCGCGTCCTCAGCTCGGCAGCGGCGTCAGCCGGGTACGCGGACCGGCCCGCAACACACCCGACGGCAGCTTCTTGCCGAGCAACGCCTCGGCCAACTCCGCCACCTCGATGAGCGCCGGCAGGTCGATGCCGGTGTCGATGCCCATGTCGTGCAGCATGTGCACGGCCTCCTCGGTGGCCAGGTTGCCGCTCGCCCCCGGCGCGTACGGGCAGCCACCGAGGCCACCGACGCTCGCGTCGAACTCGGTCACCCCCAGCTCCAGCGCGGTCAGCAGGTTGGCCAGCGCCGTACCCCGGGTGTTGTGGAAGTGCAGCAGGACCGGCACGTGCGCGTTGCCGTCGCGTACCGCGGTCAGCAGCTCACGGACCCGACGTGGGGTGCCCATGCCGGTGGTGTCGCCGAACGCGACCCGGTCCGCGCCGTCGCGGACTACCCGGTCCACGATCCCGGCCACCCGCTGCGGATCGATGTCCCCCTCGTACGGGCAGCCGAAGCTGGTCGCCACGATCACCTCGACCCGCGCCGACGCGCCGTGCAGCAGGTCGATCAGCTCGGCGATGTCGTCCAACGACTCGTCAGTGGACCGGTTGACGTTGCGCCGGTTGTGCGTGTCACTGGCCGAGACCACCACCTCGATCTCGGTGAATCCGGCGGCCAGGGCCCGCTGGGCGCCCCGGGTGTTCGGCACCAGCGCGGAGTACCGCACCCCGTCGGCCTTCACCGCCCGCTGCCACACCTCGTCGGCGTCGGCCATCTGCGGAATCGCCCTCGGGTGCACGAACGACACCGCCTCGATTCGGCGTACGCCGGTGCCGGAGAGGGCGTCGAGCAGCCGCACCTTGGCGTCGGTCGGGATCGGGTCCTCGTTCTGCAACCCGTCGCGCGGCCCGACCTCGCGGATCGAGACGAAATCTGGCAGGTCCGCCATAAGGGGTCACCTCACTGTGACGAAAGCAGTGCCTAGGGGGTCCTCCCAGCATGCCACCCCGCTGTTGATCAAGAGGTTTGCGTCACCTGCGGCGCGGAACCTGACGCAGACCTCTTGATCACCGGGGAGTGGTGGGTGGGGGTCAGCGCATGCGGGAGACGATGCCCGTGTCGTAGGCGCCGGAGCGGAACTCCTCGTTGTCCAGCAACTCGGTGAAGAAGGGGACGTTGTTCTTCGGGCCCTCGATCTGGAACGCCGCGACGGCTGCCTTCGCGCGATCGAGCACCTCGTCGCGGGTCGCGCCGCTGACGATCAGCTTGGCCAGCAGGCTGTCGTAGAACGGGGTGACCGTGTTGCCCTCGGTGTAGCCGGAGTCCACCCGGACACCCTCACCCGTCGGCTCCACCCACGTCCTGATCACACCCGGGCCGGGCAGGAAGCGCTTCGGGTCCTCCGCGTTGATCCGCATCTCGATGGCGTGCCCACTCGGGGTCAACGCGTCCGGGTCGAACGTCGGCGCCAACCCGGAGGCCACCCGCAACTGCTCCTCGACCAGGTCGATGCCGTACACGTACTCGGTCACCGGGTGCTCCACCTGCAAGCGCGTGTTCATCTCAAGAAAGAAGAACTCGCCGGTGGCCGGGTCGAACAAGCACTCCACGGTGCCCGCGTTGCGGTAGCCGACCGCCTCGCCGGCCCGCACCGCCGCCGCCAGGAGCCGGGATCGCAGCTCCGGCGAGACAGCGGGCGACGGGGACTCCTCGACCAACTTCTGGTTGCGCCGCTGCACCGAGCACTCCCGCTCGCCGAGCGCCACAACCCGGCCGTCGGCCAGGCCGAGGATCTGCACCTCGACGTGCCGTACCCGGGGAAAGTACCGCTCGATCAACACCGAGCCGTCGCCGAACATCCGCTCGGCGAACGCGCGCACCTTGTCGTACTCGGTGCGTAGCGCGGCCTCGTCGACCGCCACGCCCATGCCCATGCCGCCACCGCCGGCGGCGGCCTTGACCATCACCGGGTAGCCGATCTCGGCCGCGGCCGTCACCGCAGCGTCCAGGTCGGCGGCCGGGTCGGCGGTGCCCGGCGCGACCGGAACGCCGGCCGCCGCCATCAGGTTCCGGGCATTGATCTTGTCGCCCATCGCGGTGATCGCGTCCGCGTCGGGTCCGACCCAGATCAGGCCGCTCGCCTCGACGGTACGGGCGAAATCGGCGTTCTCCGACAGGAAGCCGTACCCGGGGTGGATCGCCTGCGCGCCCGTCGACTTCGCGGCGGCGAGGATCGCCTCGGTGTTGCGGTAGCTCAGCGCCGGGTTCGGTGGGCCGATGAGGACCGCCTCGTCCGCCTCCGCGACGAACGGCAGGTCGGCGTCGGCCTCCGAGTGCACCGCGATCACGCGGATGCCGAGCCGCTTGGCGGTCCGGATGATCCGGCGGGCGATCTCGCCCCGATTGGCGACCAGCAGTGACTCGATCATGTTTCCTCCCGGCGTCCGGATGGTGGGACGATGTCAGGGAATCATGACCGGCACGGTTCTGACGAGTCGGCTCAGGCGAGCAGCGCGGCCAGTGTCGCCCCGCGCAGCAGCTCCGCGCGGCGTCGCCGGTCCACCTCACCACCGAGGAACGGCGTCGAGTTCATCAGGCCGAACGCGGCGTGCGCGAGCACCCGGGCCTCACCGTCGGGCATCCCCGGGTGCAGCGCGGTGAGCACTGTCACCCACTCCTCGACGTAGAGCCGTTGCAGGCGACGGATCCGCCGCCGCGGCTCCTCGGGCAGGCGGTCCAGCTCGTGCAGGTGCAACGCGATCACCGCCGGGTTGGCCAGCGCGAACTCGACGTGGAAGTCGATCAGCGACTCCAGCACGCCGCGCGGGTCGTCCGAGCGCCCGACGGCGCGTTCCCGCCCACCGGCCAGCAACCCCTCACTGACGGGAATCAGCGCGGCGGCCAGCATGGCTTCCTTGCCGGCGAAGTGGTGGTAGAGCGCCGGACCGGTGACCCCGGCGGCCGCGCCGATGTCGTCCATCGAGACGCCGTGATAGCCACGCGCCGCGAACAGACCTACCGCGATCTCCAGGATCTCGTCCTTGCGGGACCTGCGCCGGCCCGCGCCCGCCGCACCCCGTGCCTGCTGCTCCACCGTCACCGGACAAGCCTAGACCGCGAGGAGCCCGCGATGGTTGCCGGTCAGTCCCGTCCGTCCATCCCGGGCCGGGCCGCCCCTGACCTGGCCAGGGGCGGCCGGCGAGGTCAGTCGTCCTCGTCCAGGTCGTGTTCGGCGCGCAGCGCCGCGGCTTCCGTGGGCCGATCGAGCAGATCCAACACCCGAGCCAGCAGCCAGGCCGTCTGGCGGACCTGCCGCGAGGCGGCCGGCAACCCGCCGAGTACGCGGCGCAGCAGCGGCTCCGCCTCGGCCGGCCGGTCCAGGCGCAGCAGCAACTCACCGATCAGGGCCTCCACCTGGGCGGCCTCGCCGAACGCCTCGATCGAGCGCAACCGGTCCGGCACCCCGGTGAGCCGGTCCAGGGCCTCGTCCGGGCGGTCCTCGCCGGTGAGCACCCGCGCTCCGGCCTCGGCCGCCAGTGCCAGCTCGTACAGCACCGGCGGTTCGGCCTGCCCGGCCAGCTTCGCCGCCAACGCGTCCATCACCTCGACGGTGCGCAACGCCGCGTCCCGGTCGTCGGCCCAGAACCAGGCGTACGTCTCCCGTCGCCGGGCACGCAGCTCGTCGAGCGGCAGGTCACCGAGCCGGTACGCCTCGGCCGCGGCGGCGAACCGCTCGCCCGCCGCCGCGTCCCGGTCTGCGTCGTAGAGGATCCCCCCAGCCTCCTCCAGAACCTGCGCCCGGTGCGGGAGGTTGTCCGGTCCGTCCAGATTGCCGGCCAACTGTTCCAACAGCGCCAACGCGGGATCGATCTCACCAAGTCCGGCGTAGACGCCGGCCAGCAGGTGCCGGCAGCGGTCGGTCTCCGCCTGAGCGCCCAACCGGTCCAGACCGAGCACGGCCTCCTCGGCGACCTCGGCGGCCTCGGCGAGCCGGCCCACCATCCGGTACGCGTTCGCCAGCTCCCACCGCAGGAACGCGTCCCCCTCGGCGCCCCGCTCCACGCACAGCGTCACCGCCTCGACGAAGTCGTCGACCGCGTCCGCAGCCTGGCCGGCCGCCAGCAACGCCCGGGCGCGGGCGACCCGGACCGGCAGCTCCGCGTCCGCCGGTGCCGCCTCCAACGCCTCGTCGCAGGCGGCCACGGCGTCCGCCGGATCGTCGACCAGCCGCGCGTACGCCAGGCAGGCACCGGTGACCACCTCGCCGACACCCAACTCCCGGCCGATCCGGCGTGCCTCGTCGACGGCGGCGCGGGCCTCGTCGACGCGGTCCAACTGCTCCAGCAGGTGCCCCCGGTGCAGTGCGATCCGGGCGGTCAGGTGCCGATCGCCGCCCGCGTCGGCCGGCACCCGGTCGAGGGCGGCGAGCGCGTCCGCCCAACGTTCGCGGTGCAGCAGCGCCAACGCCACCCGGTCGTGGCCGGCCGCCCGCTGCTGGGCGTCGCCGAGCCGGTCCAGGACGTCGGCCGCCTCCCGGGTCAGCAGCAGGCCCTCCTCGGTGTCCTCGTCGGCCCGGGTCAACAGCACGCCGAGTCGCCCGGCGACCGTCTGGGCCGCCACGTCTTCGCCCACCTCCCGGTACAGCTCCAACGCTGCCCGATTCAGCGTGATCGCACCCTCGATGTCGTCCTCGTCGCCACGCTCCGACGCGCGCAGGGCCAGCCGGTGCGCGGACGTGCGGGCGGGCAGCTCGGCGGAGCCGAACCGGTCGTCGAAGGCAACCAGCGCCGCCCGGAAGGTGCCCCGGTCGTGCCGGCCCCAGCTCTGCTCCGCGAGGTCCAGCAGGTCGTCCGGGCCGGCGTCTCCGGGCACTGTCACGACCTGTGGTTCAGCCCTGCCGGTTCGCACCCGCCGGGCCCGGTCCGCGGACGACGCCGGTGTCCCCGCCGCGCCGGCCGTCTCGTCGCCGACCGGTCGGGCCGGACGGCGGCGGACGCTCGCGGACAGCGGCACATGCTCGCCGCTCGCCTGCACGGCAAGCCGACTGGCGATCCACTCCGACTGGTGGCTCGTGCCGTTACGGGCGTCGAAGCGGGCGGCCAGACCGGCAGCGGTTTCGGCCAGCTCGTCCGCCAACGAGGCCGCCGACACCTCGGCGGCCGGCCGGCCCTCGGAGGCCCGGCGGTACACGGCCGACGGGCCGGCCTGACGCAGCGCCGCGGCGGCCGCCGCCGAGAAGTGCATGGCGGCGGCCGGTGACGGCGGCCGGTCCAGCCAGTCCAGGTGCCGCTCGACCAGCTCGATCGCTCGCGCCTCGTTGCCGGTCAGCGTGCAGAACTCGACGTGGTCCGCGATGTCCCACAGGTTGGCGAGGTTGCCGCGCTGCCGGCGGTACGCCTCCCGGTGCGCGTCCCGCGCCTCTTCGACCCGCCCGGTCCGCAGGTACGGCAGGAGCAGCGCGGTGAGGATCGACTGCGGCTGCTCGTTGCAGTTGAGCCGGCCGGCGAGCACCGGCTCGGCCAGCTCCACCGCCTCGACGTCCCGCCCGGTGTCGGCGAGGTAGCCCACCTGGCTCGTGGGGTCACAACCGGCGCAGTCGGACAGGGCGTCGCGCGGGGTGGTCTGCCAGAGGCGGTACCAGTGCGCCGCGGCCTCGACGTCACCCACGTGGTCGGCGACCCGGAACCGGTGCTTGTGCACGGCCTGGAGGCTGTGCCCGCCGGCCCGGTAGCGGCGTTCCATGTCGTCCAGCACGGCGTACGTGCGGTCGAGCGGCACCTCCGGGAAGTTCAGCAGGCCGTTGATCATGTACTTGAAGTGCCAGAGCAGGTTGTGCAGGTGCCCCAGGTGGTACGGCTGCGGGTCGCTGTCGAACTCGGACAGGCACCAGGAGAAGGTCACGAAGGACTTGGCCGGCTCGCCGCCGTAGATGTAGCCGGTGGTGGCCTGCATCCGGGTGACGAACGCGAGGTGCCGGTCGTCGGCGGCGTCCACCCGGCGCAGCAACTGCTCCAGGGCGGCGATCTGCCCCGCCCCGTACGGCATGTCGGCGATGCCGCGAAGCACCCGCCACAGATCCTCGTCGCTCATGCTCACTCCCGTCCCGGGACAGCCCGGCCGAGCAGGCCGAGGAAGGAATCGTTCAGCAACGCCGCGTCGGCGGCGCGGATCGGATGGTGGCCGAGCAGCAGCGCCTGCCCGTACAGCGCCTCGATGGCCAGACCGACCAGCTCCGGGTCGCTCAGCATGGTCACCCGTCGTACCAGCGGGTTGCGGTGGTTGAGCACCAACTGCGGACGGTCCGGCGGGGCGGTGGCGGCGAGCGCGTCGAGCACTCCGCCCCACAGCTCGTCGGCCCGGTCCCGGCTGGCCGCGAGCTGGTCGTTGAACGCCGCCGACCGGCTGACCAGGTAGAGCGCGGGCAGGGAAACCGGGTCGTACGCCCGGATGACCACCTCGCAGCCGGAACGCTCGACGGCCCGCTGCGCCGCCGCGAGGAACTGTCGCAACGCCAACTCCACCTGCGGGTCGAGCGCGTCGAACCGGGTGGTGAGGTCACTCGGCTCCAGGCGCTCGATGAGCACCGAGCGGTCCACCACCGGCAGCCGCTCGATCAGCTCGGTGTCGTACGTGTAGCCGGCGTTGACCACCGCCAGGTCCTGCGCGGCGGCGACAGCGGCCAGTTGACGGAACTCGTCCAGGCTGGCCGCGTAGCGGACCACTCCGTAGCGCTCCCGGAACTCGGCGAGGGTGAGCGTGCCGACGTTGGTGTCCATGGGCCACCACCGGTCGACCAGGCGGAGCATCTCGTCGTCGTGCAGCGCCAGGGCCTTCACGCCGAGGTGATGCACCTGGAGGAACTCGGCCAGCCGGTGCGGGTCGTGCCGGGCCAACCGGACCAGCCAGCCGCGCACCTGGTCGCCGAGTGCCTCCCGGGTCGCCGTCAGCAGGGTGTCCTCGTAGAGGGCCTCCCGGCTGGCGGTCGGGCGCAGCTCGGTCGCGTCCACCACGCAGTGCGCGAAGAACGCCCACTCCGGCAGCAGCCCGTCGGCGTTCTCGGTGAGCAGCATCCGCTTGAGGTAGACGCGGTGCCCGGCCCGGGCCGCCGGGTTCACCGGCGTCGGCAGGATGACGGCGACACCGGTCAGCCCGGCCTCCGGCACGGCCAGCGGCAGGACGTCGAACGGGTCCACGCCGAGCGTCTCCCGGGCGTACTCGATCAGCGCCGCGCGGTCCAGCGGCGCACCCGGCGTGGTCGGCCAGGGCGGCTCCCCGGCGGTGGTGACGACGTCGCCGACGCGGACGGTGACCGGCAGCAGCGCGCCGAACAGCCGGGCCAGGTCGGTGACGGTCGCGGTGGTGAACCACTGGTCCGCGTCGCGGCGGGGCACCAGCGTGACGGTGGTGCCCGGCTCGGCACGAGCGGCTTCCGGCGGGGCCACCGTCACCGCGTAGCGGCCGTCGGCGTACCCGGTCCAGCGAACCGTGGGCTCGTCGCCGTGCCGGGTGAGCACCTGGATCTCGTCGGCCACCAGGAAGCAGGAGAGCAGACCGATGCCGAACTGGCCGAGGAACTCGTGCCGGGAGAAGCCGAGCTCGTCGCGCTTCGAGCTGCGGCCGATGGTGGCCAGCAGCTCGTGCACCTGCGCCTCGGTCAGGCCGATGCCGGTGTCGTGCACCCGCAGGATGCCGTCGCCGGTGCTGTCCGGGGGTTCGATGCGTACCAGCGCCGGCGCGTCCGGTTCGGTCCTGCGGCGGGCGGTGATCGCGTCCACCGCGTTCTGGAGCAGCTCACGGACGTAGACCCGCGGGCTGCCGTAGAGGTGATGACTGAGCAGGTCAACCACGCCACGTAGGTCGACCTGGAAAGTGTGATCCACGCCTGTTGTCTCCCCGTCCCGATATCGGCGCTCACCGTACCCATGATCACCGACCGGCGCGGTCCCCTCTCCGCCCGGCGGCTTGACCCTCGACCCGGTCGAACCGGCACGGTCGCCGGCATGACTTCCTCCGCTCTGGGCCGGGACTTCCAGCTCCTGTGGTCCGCGGCCGTCTCGTCCCGGTTCGGGGACGCGCTGCGTACCCCGGCGCTGGCCCTGCTGGCCGCGACAGTGACCCGTGATCCGCGGATCATCGCGGCGGTCACCGTGGCCGGGCAGTTGCCGCCGCTGCTCTTCGGCCTGCTCGGCGGCGTGTACGCGGACCGCTGGGACCGCCGTCGGACGATGGCGGTGGTCGACGGGGTACGCGCGGCAGTGGTGGCGGCGCTGGCCGTGGTGGTCGCGCTCGACCGGGTCAGCGTGCTGGTGCTGCTGGTGGTGGCGTTTCTGCTCGCCACGTTGGGCACTCTCTTCGACTCCGCGTCGTTCGCGCTGCTCCCCGCGCTGGTGCCACCGGACGCGCTGCCCCGGGCGAACGGTCGGCTCCAGGCGGGGTCGGCGGTGGCCGGTGGCTTCCTCGGGGCGCCCGCCGCCGGTGTCCTGTTCGCCGTCGCCCCGGCGCTTCCGTTCGCAGTCGACGCCGTCACATTCGCGGCGGCCGCCCTGCTCGTGCTGGCCCTCGGTGCGCCTCCCGCCAGCACCCCGGGAATGGCACGGCGGCGCGGCTCGGTGTGGGGCGAGATCGTCGAAGGGCTGCGGTGGTTGGTGGCGCACCCGACCCTGTGGCGGGTCACAGTGCTCACCGCCGCGAGCAACCTGGCGATCAGCGGAATCATGGCGGTGTTGGTGCTCTACGCGCTGGACGTGCTCCGGGTGCCACCGGCCGGGTACGGGCTGTTCGCCGCCGCAGCCATCGTCGGGGGCGTGGCGGGGGCGCTCGGGGCGGGACGGCTCGCCGCCCGACTCGGCACGGTGCCGGCGCTGCGGGCGGTGCTGGCCGTGGAGACCGTGGCGCTGACCGGCTTCGCGCTTGCTCGGCATCCGGTGTCGGGCGGGATCGCGCTGGCCGTCTTCGCCGCCGGCACTGTGGTGTGGAACAGCCTGTGGGCGTCGTACGGGCAGCGGCAGGTGCCGAGCGAACTGCTGGGCCGGGTCGGTGCCGCCCAGAGGATGGTCGGTCTGCTCACCGCACCGCTCGGGGCGGCGCTCGCCGGGTTGGCCGCCGCGTCGTACGGCACGGCGCCGGTGGCGGGCGCTGCGGCGGCGACGTTCGCGCTGGTCACCGTCGCCGCGTGGCGGACACTGCGACCGGCCGTGTCCGCCGTGTCCGCCGTGTCGAGCGGCGCGGGTTAGCCCGGCGTCCGCTCCCGGTGCGACAGCCCGGACAGGCGCAGCGCGATGCGTCGGCGGGCCGGTGGAACGGCACCGAGCAGCCGGAGCAGCACGTCCCGGGCGGGCCGACGAGCCGGGGAGACACCGGCCATCCTGGTCAGCCCGGCGGCGAAGCTCAGCACGTCCTCGGCCATCGGCCGCTGCCGGGCGGTGTAGTCGTCGAGCAGCGTCTCCCGACCGCCGTCGAGCACGTCCGCCACTGCGGTGCCGAGTGCCACCGCGTCGCAGATCCCGAGGTTCATGCCCTGCCCGCCGGCCGGGCTGTGCACGTGCCCGGCATCGCCGGCCAGCAGCACCGGTCCGACTCGGAAGGTGTCGGCGATCCGGTGGTGCACCCGGAACCGGGAGCCCCAGAGCACCTCGGTCACCCGGTCGGGTCGTCGCGCCGGGCCGCGCTCGTCGAGCAGCGCCTGGAGGTAGGTCGCGTCCGGTTCGGGCGGGGCGTCCGCCACGGCGGCGACCAGCCGGACCACCCCGCCGGGCAGCGGCGCCCAGACCAGCGGCCCGGGGCGGGCGAGGAAGAGCGCCGCCTCGTCGCGGGGCAGCACGCTGCGCACCCGCACGTCGGCGAGCACGAAGGACTCCTCGTCGCTGCTGCCTGTGAAGCCGATGCCGGCCAACTGTCGGACCGTGCTGTGCAGGCCATCCGCGCCGACCACGAACCGCGCCCGCAGCGCCGCCCCGTCGACCTGCGCGAGCATGCCGTCACCGGCGCGGCTCAGCCCGGTGAGCTGGCACGGCCGTCGTACCTGGACACCGCGTTCAGCCAACTTCTCGGTGAGCACGGCCTCGGTGACCGACTGGGAGACCAGCAGCGCGTAGGGGAAGCGGGACGGCAACTCGTGGAACGGCACCGACAGCAGCACCCGGTCCCGGTCGCGCACCGTGAAGCGCGGCGTCCGCACCGCCTGGGCGATCAGCGGCGCCGCGGCGTCGATCCGGTCCAGCACCTCCAGGGTGTACGCGTGCACGACGGCGGCGCGGGAGGTCGTCGGCGGCGCGGCCAACCGGTCCAGCACTGTCACCTCGACGCCGCGCCTTGCCAGCGTCAACGCGGTGGCGAGACCGGTGGGGCCGGCGCCCACCACCAGGACGTCGGTGCTCGTGGGCAGCATTGCCACCTCCAGAAGACCGCTGCCAACACGTGTTGGCAAACACTTGTTGGCAACGCTAGGGCCCGCCCGATTGCGTGTCAACACTTGTTGGCCTACGGTCGTTGGCATGACCCAGTCCGCCCAGTCGACCCCGCCCCGACGCTCCGACACCACCAGGGCGGCGATCCTGCGAGCGGCCCGGGAACGGTTCGCGGCGGACGGTTACGAGCGCGCCACGATCCGGGCCATCGCCGCCGACGCCCAGATCGACCCATCGATGGTGATGCGCTACTACGGCAGCAAGGAGGGGCTGTTCGCGGCGGCGGCCGAGTTCGACCTCCGCCTGCCCGACCTGACCTCGGTGCCGCCCGCTCGACTCGGTGAGGTGCTGGTCCGGCACTTCCTCGCCCGCTGGGAGGGCGACGAGACCCTGGTGGCGCTGCTGCGCGCCGCCAGCACCAACCCCGGCGCGGCCGAACGCATGCGCGGCATCTTCGCCGACCAGCTCACCGCAGCCGTGGCCACGTTCGGCGGCGACCCGGCGCTGACCGCCCGACGGGCCGGCCTGGTGGCCAGCCAGATCCTCGGCCTCGCCTTCACCCGGTACATCGTCCGCCTGCCGCCCATGGTGGACACCCCGCCGGACGACCTGGTCTCCTGGATCGCGCCGACGCTCCAGCGCTACCTGACCGGAACGCCACCGGGCTGACCCAACCTTTTCCCACCTCCCGTGCGTCTGCCAGTTGACGCGTACAGCGCGACGGCCGGGAGGGGGGCGGATGGCGCCGCCGAAGGACGACGGACGCGACGGCTACCTCGCCTTCGTGGAGAACCACCAGCACCGGCTGCTCCGCGCGGCCTACCTGATCTGCGGCAACCAGCATCAGGCCGAGGACCTCCTCCAGGACGCGCTGCTGAAGCTGGCGCTGCGCTGGTCCTCGGTCCGCAACGGCGACCCCTCCGCGTACGTGCGGGCCATCCTCTATCGCGACTCGGTGTCGTGGTGGCGTCGCCGACGGCGGGAATGGCTCAGCGCCGCACCGCCGGACCAGGTAGCCCACGACCGTGACGGCGCGTTACGGCTGACGATGCACGACGCGCTGGGCCTGCTGCCACCACGGCAGCGGGCCGTGCTGGTGTTGCGTTACTACGAGGATCTGACCGAGGTCGCCACCGCCGAGGCGCTCGGGGTGACCGTCGGCACCGTGAAGAGCCAGTGCCACGCGGCGCTGCGCCGACTCCGCGAGGTCGCCCCGGACCTCGCCCGCGATGCCCGACCGAGCCAGGGCTCGGCCGATCTGGCCAGCGGCTTGGAGGTGAACCCGTGAACGAGCAGGAACTGCGCCAACTGCTGACCGTCAGCGTCGAGGACGTGCTCCCCAGCCAGCCGGCCGCCGCCGGATGGGAGCGGGCTCGGCGTACCCGGCGTAACCGGCGGGCCGTCGGAGTGGTCGCCCTGGCCGTGCTCCTTGTCGGCGGTGGCACTGTCGCGGCGCTACGACCGCCCGCCGATCGGGCGCCGGTTCCACCGGTCGGCCCGACGGTGACCCCGACCGCCGATCCCACCCACGGTGGTCCGGTGCAGCGACCGCCCGCAGACCTGACCTACCCGCCCGATCCGTTGGCGAAGCTCGGTGCCCCGGCGACGGTGCCGCTCTCCGAGCGACCGGTCCAGCGGGCACTGGCACTGTTCCAGCCGCTTGACGAGGAGGGTCGCGAGGACGGCCCGGTCCGGGTGCTCGGCAACGACGGCGTGGTGCGCAGCCTCGACGTGGTGCCGCTGGCACCCACCCGGGACGCGAGCGGCAACGAGGCAGCGGCCCTCAAGCCGGGAGTGCTGTCGCCGGACGGCCGGTCGGCCGCGTTCGCGCAGACCAAAGAGCTGATCATGATCGACCTCACCACGGCGGCCGTCCGCCGGATACCGCTCGACGGCTACCTGGAGCAGGTGGTGTGGGCGCACGACCGGGTGCTGGTCGGGGGCGACGACCGGACGTACGCGGTGGACCTCGCCACCGGGGCGGCCAGCACGATCGACGTCTCGACCTGGGAGTTGATCGCGCCCGACCCGGCCGCCGGCCGCGAGGCCCCGTTGATCGACATGTACGGCGAGGGGACCGGCCTGAAGCTCCGCAGCCGGACCGCCCGGGAGGGCGAAATCCGCTCAGAACAGCCGATCAACGCCTCGGCGTTGCCGTCGCCCTACCAGGTCAACGAGTTCTACGGCCGGGGCTGGCTGCACGGCGAGCGGCTGGCCCGGGCAGCCTGGATCACCAGCGGCGAGATCAGTGGCGCCGAGGGAGCGGCGGTGCTGGACGCGCGGACCGGCGCCGTGCTCCACCTGCTCGACCTGGGCCGGGAGCGCGGCAAGGGCTGCTGCGAGGTGCTGGGCTGGGACAACAGGGGCGCGGTGCTGCTCCGACTGGAACCGGCCGCCCTGGCGCGCTGGTATCCGGAGACCGGCGAGATCACCGGAATCGTCCGCGACCTGCGCGGCGTGATCGTGCTGGCCAGCTGACGAGGGTCGCGTCGCCTCGACGTGATCGACTCGGGTTCATGGATACCGCGGTGTCCCAGCGAAGGGGACAGCCCGACATCAGGGAACCCGAGTCGATCACACGACGAACCGGTCAGGCGGCCAGGCCACCGGGCTGGTCACCCTTGACCACTGGTGCCCGGACCAGGTTGCCCCACTCGGTCCACGAGCCGTCGTAGTTGCGCACCTGCGGGTAGCCCAACAGGTGCCGCAGCACGAACCAGGTGTGGCTGGACCGCTCGCCGATCCGGCAGTACGCGATCACGTCGTCGTCCGGGCTCAGCCCGAGCTGGTCGGCGTAGATCACCTTCAGCTCGTCGGCCGACTTGAACGTGCCGTCCTCGTTGGCGGCGGACTTCCACGGCTTGCTGACCGCGCCCGGGATGTGCCCACCGCGCAGTGCACCCTCCTGCGGGTAGTCCGGCATGTGCAGCATCTCGCCCGTGTACTCACCCGGCGACCGCACGTCGACGAGTGGCCGGCCGGACGCGACGTGCGCCATGACCTGCTCCCGGAAGGCCCGCAGCGGGGCGTCGTCACGCAGCGGCACCGGATAGTCGGCGCGCGGGCGAGCCGTCTTGTCGCGGGTCACCTCGCGCCCCTCGGCGATCCACTTCTGCCGGCCGCCGTCGAGCAGTCGCACATCGGCGTGACCGAAGAGCGAGAAGACCCAGAGGGCGTACGCGGCCCACCAGTTGAAGTTGTCGCCGTAGAAGACGACGGTGTCGCCCCGGCCGATGCCCTTCGCGGCGCACATCTCGGCGAAGCTCGTGGCGTCCAGGTAGTCCCGGGTCACCTGATCGTTCAGCTCCAGGTGCCAGTCGACCTTGACCGCACCGGGAATGTGACCGGATTCGTAGAGCAGCACATCCTCGTCGGACTCGACGACGACGAGGCCCTCATCGCCCAGATGCTCGGCCAGCCACTCGGTGGTGACCAGCCGCTGCGGGTCCGCGTACGACTGGAGGCGGGGATCGGGATCGTTCGGCACAGACATGATCCCCAAGGTACGCCGTTCAGGCGCGACGGTGGGCTATCCGACCAGCGACGACTGTCACCAGGCAGGTGCCGTCGAGGCCGTGCACCGCGAGGTCGGCCCGCCCGCCCGGACGCAGCGTCGGCTCCACGGCGGTGGCCAGCACCAGCAGGTCGCCGCGCTCGGCTGCGGCCCGCAGGGCAGGGTCGGTCAGGTGTTCCGCCAGCACCGCCGTCACCCCGGTACGCAGCAGCGCGTGCACCCGCTCACGCGGGGTCGGAGCGGGCGGCAGCGGACCGTCGTGCAGCAGACCCGGCCCCAGCGAGCCGGGCCAGCGGCGAACCCGGGCGTTGGGGTACGCCGAACTCAGCTCGGCCAGTGGGCCGACGGCCTCGACCCGGTCGCCACTGACCAGCACGGCGTGGTCGGGCAACGGCTCGCCGTCCGGGTCACGGCGCAGCAGGGCCGCCGTGTGCACTGTGAGCATGATCAGTCGACGAGCGGGCCGAGTTGTGGGCGCTTCGCCGTCACAGTGTCGCCGGACGACCGACCGGTCAACCGCCGCTTCACCCAGGGGGCGAGGTACTGACCGGCCCACCGCAGGTCGGAAGCGCGGGCGGCCAACCAGGGTGACGGCGCCGGGTGCGGCGGAACCATCAGCCACTCCTCGTCGCAACCAACCCCGAGGGCGTTCAGCACCTGCCCGGCGACCCGGCGATGCCCGGCCGGGGAGAGGTGCAGCCGGTCGGTGCTCCAGAGCATGGGGTTGAGGAACGTGTCGTCGGCGTACAGGTCGACCATGATGGCGCCGTGCCGCTCGGCGGTTTCACCGACCGCCTGATTGAGCAGCTGCACACGGGGGGCGACGAGGCGTTGGCCGGGCAGTCGGGCCATCACGTCAGCGAACCGGAAGAGGAGCACGTCCGCGCCACCCGAGCGCAGTTGCCGGACCACCTCGTCGAAGCGGGCGACCAGCGTGTCCGGGTCGAAGGTGCGCCGCAGCACGTCGTTGCCGCCGGCCGCGAAACTGATCAGGTCCGGCTTCATCGCCACGGCGGAGGGCACCTGCTCGGCGACCACGCTGGGGAAGAGCCGGCCCCGGATGGCCAGGTTCGCGTACCGGAAGTCGGGCCCCGCGTCGGCGGCGAGCCGGGTCGCCACCAGGTCCGCCCAGCCTCGGAACGTGCCGTCCGGGTACGCGTCGTCCATACCCTCGGTGAAGCTGTCCCCGACCGCGACAAAACTGCCCCAGCGCACCCGCGCCTCCCTCACGCCACCCGTTGCCTGCGGCGACCAGTCTGTCACCGCAGCAACGCCCGGCACCGCCCCGAATCCAGTACGTGTCGGAGGTCATGGCGCGGACGACGACGGGCGGAACCGGCCACCCCCGTGAGTGGCCGGTCCCTCATACCCGGTGACGCTGCACCGGGAGCTCAGCCCAGCAGACCACCCCACGGCTGGCCGGCGGGCACCGACGCGGTGGCCAGCACCCGGCCACTGGCGGTGTAACGGACCAGCCGGTACGCCGGCGCGCCGTCCGACGGTGTTCCCGCGTTGACCTGCACCACCAGACCGCCGTCGGCCAGGACGACTCCGTCGACGGCTTGGCCGTGCCCGGTCGGCTGCTTCCAGGCCGGGTCCAAGGGGGCCAGCTCGGTGACGGCCCCGCTGGCGGCGTCGAGCCGGTAGTTGCGGAACCGCCAGGCGCAGCCACATCCGCCAGGGCTGGTCGTGTGGGCGCTGATCACCAGCGTCTGGCCGTTGCCGGAGATCGCCGCCACCCCACCAATGACGAGGCCGGCGGGGAGGCGCGGGCTGATCGCACGTCGGACGCCTCGCTCGTCCCCGATCGCCACGGTCTGCGCGCCGACCTGGGCGATCCATCCGCCGGACACCGTCGGGCACTTCGGGTGGTGGGTGGCGAGCACCTTCTGCCCGGTCCCGTCGGCGTTGACCGCGATGAGGGTTAGCTCCTTGCCCCGCCCCAGGCCGTACAGCACCCGCCCGGAGTCGAGCCAGCTCGGCGCGCAGGTCTGCTGACCCTGGGTCGGGATGACGTGCCGCTTCGTGCCGTCGAACGCGCTGATCACCAGCCGGCGGGCGGACCCTTCCATCCAGGCCGCCCGTCGGCCGTCCGGCGAGACGGCGAGCGGGCCGGCGTCCGTGCTGTCCCCGGGGCGGCCCGAACGCACCACCTGCCACGTCCCAGCAGCGGTACGCCGCCAGATCCGGGCCGGGTCGTTCTGCTTCTGGCCTGACTCCTCGGCGGTGTACCAGGTCAGCTGCGGCCACTGCGTCGAACCGACCGCCGGCCGGGCCGGCGCGACGGCCGGGGCCGCGTCCGGCACGGAGCCGCCAGTGCCGGCGGCCGGGGTGTCACCGGTCGCGGGAACGGCGGTGGCGGTGGCGGTTTCGGTCGGAGCGGGAGTGGTCTTCGGGTCGGCGGTACCGCAGGCCGCAGCGCCGAACGTCAGCAGCAGCAGTGCGGCCGTACCGGCGAGCGCGCCGGAGCGGCGGGCCGAGGCGGGACGGGTGGTGTGGGTGAACGGGCCGAGGTTCATCGTGTCAATCCTTTGTGGAGGCTTCCCGTGCCTGACACCACCCAAGACGAGCGCCTGGCCGTGGCGAGTTGCCGTCGCGGCGCGCTACTACCGGACAGTCGGATCCGCTCGCACCGGCAACCTTTTCCGCAGTTCACCGACCGTGATCAACACTGGCCCGTCGACGGTGCACAGACACAACAAGGGCGGGTCACCCGAGGGTGACCCGCCCTTTCTCGCGCTGATCGGTCAGTCGACGACGGCCAGGATCTGCATGTCCTTCAGGCTCGCCGGCTCGGCGGTCTCGGAGATCTTCCTGCCGTCCTCGTCCACCAACAGCACCGCGTACCCGCTGCCGGTCTTGACCCGCACGACCATCGAACCGTCCGACTGGAAGTAGACCTGGTGCAGGGTGCGCCCACCCAACGGCAACGAGACCTGCTTCCCCGTACGGGTGTCCAACACCACGTTGACCCGCAGATCGCGAGCCACGTCGCCGGCATCCCCATCCGGCTTGTGCCGTAGCAGCGCGACCAGCGAGCCATCCGGGGCGAGACTGACGACGTCGTCGGTTTGCCATCCGTCCCGGGAGAAGCCGGGGACGACTCGCTTCTTCGTGCCGTCCGCACCGTAGAGCGTGACCCCGTAGTCGATCGTCATGGCGATGGTCTGACCGTCCGCCGACCAGACGGCGTTACAAGGTTCGAGTTCACTGGTCCACCAGCGCACGGCCTTTTCCGTCGAGCGCATGTCCAACATGCCGTGCCGACCGGGTCCGCCCCGTTCCGCCAACTCGCGGAACAGCAACTGCCGCCGGTCCGGCGACCAAGCCGCGCCGACGCAATAAGGATCGACATTCGAGCGGATCTTCTGCTTGTCCGAGCCGTCAACGTCGGCGACGACGAGGTCGGCGTTGTCGTCCACCCAAGCCACCCGGTGGCCGTCTGACGAGACGCTTAAGTTGCCCCTGAACGCGATGTCGGGCAGAGCCAGCAAACGCACCGAACTGTCACCCGGCCGCCAGGACCGCAGGTTCGCGATCTTTACCTGGGCGACGCTCGCGGGGCCGTAGAAGAGCTTGCCGAACTGCACGGACGGGGTGTTCGTGCTGGACCCGCCGCTGGGCGGGGCGCCGGGCGTGTCGCCGGCGCTGCCGGACGGCGTCGGGGTGGGCGTCGGAGTCGGCGACGGCGACGCGGTGACCGACGGGGTGTCAGCCGGCAGCGGGGGTGGGGACTGGTCCGGCCGGATGGCGAAGGCGGTGCCGGCCGCTGCGGCGATCAGCACCAGCGCGGCGGCCGACGTGGCAACCGCCCGTTGGATACCGAGCCGACGGGACGTACGCAGGGTCCGGTCCCGCAGGTCGACGGAGGTGACCTCGTCGGCCAGGGCGGTCAGGTCGAGCCGAAGGCGCTGGTCGTTCATTGGGTACTCCCTTCCAGGACGTACAGCTCGGCGAGTTCGGGCGCGACGGCGCGCAGCCTGGCCAGTGATTTGGCCGTCTGGCTCTTCACGGTGCCGATCGTGACGCCGAGCAGGTCCGCCGCCTCAGCCTCGGTGCGGTCCTCGAAGAACCGCAGCACCAGCACGGCACGTTGCTTCGGGGAGAGCTTCGCCAGTGCCGCCCGCAGGGTGAGCCGCAGACTGGTCTGCTGGGCGTGGTCCGGGGCCGAGTCGCCTCCGCGTGGCTCGGGCAGATCGCCCGGCATCGACTCGGGTACCCGGCGCCGTCGCCACCAGGACACCTGTAGGTGGTACATGGTCTTGCGGGTGTACGCCTCGGCGTTGCCACTGTGGTGCAGGCGGTTCCAGGAGCGGTGGGTCCGGGCCAGGGCCGACTGGACGAGGTCCTCGGCCAGGTGCTGGTCGCCGGTGAGCAGGTAGGCCGAGCGCAGTAACGCCGGGGTGCGGGCACGGACGAACGAGTCGAACTCACTCAGCAGAGGGTCCACACGGGCCAATCCTTCAGGTCGAGGTACGAGGGCTTGGTGTCCTTGCAGACGCGAGCAACGGCGTCGATGGTTGCCGGCGTCGGGTCCGGTTCGGATCGATTTGGATCGCTCATCCTGCCGTACCGGCCGTAGGCTGCGCGGATGCTGCTACGCATGTCGACCCTGTTGCTGCGGACCCTGCGCGAGGATCCGGCCGACGCGGAGGTGCCGAGTCATCGGCTGCTGCTGCGCGCCGGCTACATCCGTCGTGCCGCACCGGGCGGCTACACCTGGCTGCCGCTGGGCAAGCTGGTGCTGGATCGGATCACCGACGTCGTACGCGCCGAGCTGATCGCGATCGGCGACCAGGAGGTGCACTTTCCGGCGCTGCTGCCCGCCGAGCCGTACCGCACCAGCGGCCGGTGGACGGAGTACGGCGACGACATCTTCACCCTCGCTGACCGGCGCGGTGCCGAGCACCTGTTGGCGCCCACCCACGAGGAGATGGCGGCGCTGCTGGTCAAGGACCTGTTCAGCTCGTACCGGGACTTCCCGGTGACGCTGTTCCAGGTGCAGACGAAGTTCCGCGACGAGGCGCGGCCGCGGGCCGGGTTGCTGCGCGGCCGGGAGTTCCTGATGAAGGACGCGTACTCCTTCGACCTGGACGAGGCGGGGCTGCGGGAGGCGTACGGGCGGCATCGTGCCGCGTACCAGCGGATCTTCGATCGGTTGGGGCTGGACTACACGGTGGTACGGGCGATGTCCGGCGCGATGGGCGGCTCCGCGTCGGAGGAGTTCCTGGCGGCGACGCCGGTCGGCGAGGACACGTTCGTCGGCTGCACCTCCTGCGACTTCGCGGCGAACACCGAGGCGGTGGCCACCCGGGTGCCGAGTGCCGGTGACCCGAGCGCGCAGCCGGCGGTCGAGGTGCACGACACTCCGGAGACTCCGACCATCGCGAGCCTGGTGGAGTTGGCCAACGCGCGCCGGTTGGGCGGTCGGGACGGCTGGACCGCCGCCGACACCCTGAAGAACGTGGTGTTGTCCGTTCGTCAGCCGGGTGCCGACCGGGCCGAGCTCCTGGTCGTCGGGCTGCCCGGTGACCGGGAGGTCGACCTGAAGCGGGTGGGCGCCGCACTGCACCCGGCACAGGTGGCCGTCTTCGAGGAGTGGGCCGAGCATCCGGAGCTCGTTCGCGGCTACCTCGGGCCGCAACTGCTCGACAAGCTGGGCATCCGCTACCTGGTCGATCCTCGGGTGGTGACCGGTTCTGCCTGGCTGACCGGGGCGAACGAGCCGGGCCGACACGCGACCGACGTGGTGTGCGGACGGGATTTCACTCCCGACGGCACCATCGAGGGGGCCGACGTCCGCGCCGGCGACCCCTGCCCCGCGTGCGAGGCGGGCGAGCTGACCATCCGGCGGGGCATCGAGATCGGGCACATCTTCCAGCTCGGTCGCCGCTTCACCGACGCCTTCGCCGTCGACGTGCTCGGGCCGGCCGGCAAGCCGGTCCGGCCGACAATGGGCTGCTACGGCATCGGGGTCTCCCGGGCGGTGGCGGCCGTCGCCGAGCAGCACCACGACGACCGGGGACTGGTCTGGCCGGCAGCGATCGCGCCCTGTGACGTACACCTGGTGGTTGCGGGCAAGGGCCCGCAGCTCGACGCGGCGCTGGTGCTCGGCGGGCGTCTCGCCGCCGCCGGCCTGCGGGTGCTCGTCGACGACCGCACGCACGTCTCGGCCGGGGTCAAGTTCACCGACGCCGAGCTGATCGGCATCCCCCGGGCCGTCGTGGTCGGCCGCCGGCTCGCCGAGGGGTACGTCGAGCTGCGCGAGCGGGCCGGCGACGGGCGCACCGAGCTGCCGCTGACCGGTCTGGTGGATCGACTCGTCGACGAGGTACGGCGGGAACGTGCAAACCTGGTGTAGCGACGGCGTCACGGGGTAGTGCAGTCGGATCGGGTGGATACGTCTTCGGAGGCTCTCATGACCGGTTACCGGGTCAGCGACGTGATGACCAAGCAGGTCGTGTACCTGCCGGTGGAGACCACCCTGGACGAGGCGGCCAGGGTGATGAAGGAGGCCGACATCGGTGATGTGGTGGTCACCGACGGCGCCAGCCTCGCCGGCATGCTCACCGACCGGGACATCGTGGTGCGGGCCGTGGCGGAGAACAGCTCCCCCGCGGCCACCACCATCGGCTCGATCGTCACCCGGGAGGTTGTCATGATCGAGCAGCACTGCACGGCGGGTGAGGCGGCGGCGCTCATGCGGGATCGGGGCATCCGACGGGTGCTGGTCTGTGACAGTGACCGCAAGCTGGTGGGGATCGTCTCGCTCGGCGACCTGGCCATGCAGCTCGACCCCACCAGCGCGCTCAGCGAGATCAGCGAGCAGTCACCGACGGTGTGAGCGGGGCCCCGGCATGACGGCGGTAGCCTCGACGCATGGCTGACATGCCGGCCCGACTGGCCGAGATCGTCGACGAGTTCGCCGCCGCGCCGCGCGACCTGGTGCTGGAGATGCTCCTCGAGTACGCGGACGTCATCCCGGCGCTGCCGGAGGGCGCCGCGGAGCGCGAGGGCATGGAGCAGGTGCCCGAGTGTCAGACGGCGTTCTTCCTGCGGGCGAAGGTGACCGCGGAGGGCACGGTGGAGACGCTCTTCGACTGCCCCCCGGAAGCGCCCACCACCCGGGCGTTCGCCGGGATCCTCGCCGAAGGGCTAGCGGGGGCGAGCGCTGAGCAGGTGCTGGCCGTGCCGGACGACCTCTATCAGCGGATGGGGCTGGCCCAGGCGATCAGCCCACTACGAGTCCGTGGCGGCACCGCGATCCTGGGCCGCCTCAAGCGGCAGATCCGGGAACAACTCGGCTGACCTCGGGGTTGCCACCGAGCATGGAGATCGAGATCTACGCGGACGTCATCTGCCCGTGGTGCTACATCGGCAAGCGCCGCCTGGATGAGGCCCTCGCCAGCTACGACGGCCAGGTGACGGTCCGTTACCGGCCATTCCAGCTCGACCCGTCGCCGGTGCCGCAGCCCCTGCCACTGGTGCAGGCACTGGCCGGGAAGTTCGGCGGCCCGGAGCGCGCCCGGCAGATGGTCGACCACGTGACCCAGGTCGCGGCGGCCGACGGGCTGCGGCTCGACTACGACCGCGCGGTGATCGCCAACACCTTCGACGCGCACCGCCTCGTCTCGTGGGCGACCGACCAGGGCCGGGCGGCCGAGATGGTGGAGGCGCTCTACCAGGCGCACTTCAACAACGCCGTCGACGTCGGCTCGCGGGAGGCGCTGGCCACGCTGGCCGGCGAGATCGGCCTCGACGCGGCCGACGCGCGCCGGTTCCTCGACTCCGACGAGCGCGTCGCCGACGTCGCCGACGCACTGGCCACCGCCCGGGACCTGGGCATCACCAGCGTGCCGACCTTCGTGCTGGCCGGGAAGTACGCGGTCTCCGGCGCGCAGGACGTGCAGACGTTGCTCGCCGCGTTCACCGAGGTCGAGCAGCGAGAGTCCGCAGCGCACTCACACTGAGTCACCAACGGCCGGGCGTCCGGCATCGATGATCACGATGTTTCACGTGCAACAACATCGATGCCGATGCCTGGTCAGGCCGGCCTGGCCAGCCCCTCCACCACCTGGGCTCCCGGCAGCGCGCCCAACGCCGGCCCCGGCAGCGCTATCTTGCTGTGCCGTACGCCGGACCCGACGATCACGTGCGGTGTGGCGATGACCCGCGAGTCCACCAGGATCGGCCACTGCGCCGGCAGCCCGATCGGGGTGATGCCGCCGTACTCCATGCCGGTCAACTCGACAGCGTCGTCCATCGGGGCGAAGCTCGCCTTGCGGACGTCCAGCGCCCGGCGGGCCACCCCGTTCACGTCGGCCCGCGTGGTGGCCAGGACGATGCACGCCGCGTAGCGCACCACTCCCTCGCGCTTGCCCGCCACCACGACACAGTTGGCCGACACGTCCAACCCCACCTCGTACGCCGCGCAGAACGCCGCGGTGTCGGCGAGGTCGGCGTCGATCGGCGCGACCAGCACGTCGTTGACGTCCACCGGCGCGTCGGCCGGCCACTGCGCGATGGCCTCCGCGACCGGCGGGGCGAGCAGATCCAGGCGGGCGCGGGCCGGTTCGGTCTTCAGCGTTCCCATCACGGGTGCGATCCTCGCATCCGCGACGCTGAACCGCCCAGCGGCTCCCCGGCCCCCCGGCGACGCCACCGGCCGGGGTCGGATCGATCCGGCGCTCAACTGCCGGCGAGGAACGCGTTGTCGCGCATGAAGGAGCGGTCGCGGGCAGCCGCCAACTCCTCCTCGCGCTGGGCCTTGGCCCGTTGCAGCTCCAGATCCTCGAACGCGTGCCGGACACCCAGCCGGATCACGCCGTAGAGGAAGACGAAGCCGAAGACGTAGAGGATCACAGTGGTGACGACAGCGAACATGGCGTCACGGTAAGACGAACATGAACCGTTGTTGCTCTCATTTCCGGCCGGTTCCCCCGTACGTGTCGGCCAGATGGTCTGCCCAGGGGCGACCACTCATCCCGATCGAATCAGGTCCAACACGGTGAGCAGCGCGAAGAACGCGACCACGATCTCGTTGACGATCCAGGCGTGCCCCTCGGCCCATTCCCGCATCCGGGTCAGCACCCGTGAGGCCCTGCTCCCCAACAGCAGCAACGCCAGCAGAGGCAGCGCGAGCAGGAGCACGGTGAGCAGCACGAACGGCACCAGGTGCCACCACGGCAGATCGTGTCGGGCCACGCTCGCCCCGACGGTTGCCATGGTCAGGTCGTCGGTCGGCGTCGCCACGAAGAGCAGGGCACCCAGCCGCAGCGCCTGCGGCGGACCGGCCTGCTCGATGCTGCCCAGCCAGCGCGGCGGTCCGGAGCGGTCCCGGCGGACCCAGATCAGCGCGGCCAGGCACACCAGCAGGGCCAGAACGACGAGGTCGATGGCGGGGCCGCGATCGACCTTCCCGGCGACGGCGCTGGCGTCGGCGGCCACTCCACCCACCAGTTTGGTCACCAGCCAGGCCACGGTCACCCCGGCGCCGACCACCAGCCCCGCGCCGGCGAGGAAGCCCAGCGACGCCGCCCGGGGCCGATCCGACGAGGCGAGGAAGACCGCCACCACCAACTGCGTCCCGGCGACCATGACCACGGCGAGCGGCAGAATGGTCAGGAGGTTCATCGCCCGCCATCTTTCCGGTACGAGCAGGTGGGACGCTGCCGAATCCGCTGATCACCCGGCCGGTCGCACACCCCCGCCCACCACGACCCGGCCGGCCAGCAGCGCCCCGAGCAGCGCCAGCCCCGCGGTGACCACGAGCGTCGTCGTGTAGCTGGCCGGGCCCGGCGCGTTTCCTGCTGCCAACACGGCCCCGGTCAGCGCGAGCACTGTCGCCGCGAAGAGGGAGTCGCTCAGTTGCAGCGACGAGCTGTTGCGGCCCTGCTCACCCGGCGCGGACAACTCCAGGGTGAGCACCGACAACGGCGGGTAGAGCAATCCCATGCCCAGGCCGGCGATCGCCCAACCGAGCACGGCGACGGCCACCGGCAGCTCGGGCCGGACGGCCAGCGCCACAGTCGCGGTGCCGACGGTGATGCAGCTCAACCCGGCTCGCGGCAGACTGGCTCGCGACGCCGGCACCGGGATCCGGCCCTGCAACCAGGAGCCCGCCGACCAGGCAAGCGCGCCGACCGTGAGGACCAGCCCGGCCGCCGTCGGCGAAAGACCCCGTTCCCGGGAGAGCATCAACGGGATCACCACCTCACTGCCGACGAAGGCCGCCGACGCCAGGCCACGCAGCCCCACGACGGTGGGCAGCCCCCGTGCGGCCCGAAGGAACCCGGCCGGCAGCAGGCGCGGGGCACAGACCAGCAGGCCGACCACGGCGGACGCGACAAGAACCAGGGCCGTGGCGCCGCGCTGCTGTCCCCCGATGTGCAGCAGTGCGGCACTCACCGCGGCCCCGCACGCCCAACCGATCCGTGCCGCCGCACCCGCCGGCGGGCTCGTCGCCGCACTCCGGCCCAGCGACCGAAGGCCGGGATGAATCAGCAGCCCCGCCGGCACCGCCACCGCCGGCACCGCCAGGAAGACCCACCGCCAGCCCAGGTGCTGCACGATCAGGCCGGCAACCGCCGGCCCGACCAGCGACGGTACGACCCACGCCGCCGCGAACGCCGCGAAGATCCGCCGGTGCAGGTCCGGCGGGTACGCCTGCCCGACGATCACGTAGAGCGCCACCGAGAGCAGCCCGGAGCCGAAACCCTGCACGACCCGCCCGACGACCAGCGCGCTCATCACGGGGGCGGTACCGGCGATCAGCAACCCGACCACGAACCAGGCGACGCCGTGCCACATCGGCCCCCTGGGTCCCCGCGCGTCGCACCAGATGCCGGAGACCACCATGGCCAGCACACCGGTGGCGAACGGGCCGCCGAACGCGATCCCGTAGAGCGCCAGCCCGTCCAGGCTGCGCGCGACGGTGGGCATCGCCGTGCCGACCGCCAACGCCTCGAACGCGAGGAGTGAGATCAGCGCGACGCTGCCCACCGTCATCGCACGCAGTCGGGGTGCGAAGAGTCCCGGTGCGGCGGGTGTGGCGGTGACGGCTGTGCTCGGCATCGACCGAGCATGCGACTTCAACCCTGATTCATGTCAACCGTCCGGTGACCCGGCTCTCGTCAGGCGTCCTGCAGCGCCTCCCCGAGACCGCGCGCCAGTCCGGAAAAATGCTGGTCTGCCAGCACGTGACCAGCGGTGATCACCACAGCTATCGGCCACTCGATGACCTGTAGCGCGGCGAGCACTCCGAGCCCGGCGTAGTAGACGACCTTGTCCGGTGGCGGCACCGCCACCTCACCCAGCATCGGCAGTTGCACCCGCCGGTTGTACATCGTGACGTTCTCGCGTGAACCGTTGAGATGTCGCGTCAGCGTGCTCATGCCGGCCTCCCCATGTCTGGTGATGGTCGTCGGGTTCCACGGCCCAACCCGTCCATGCGCCAGCGACGGCGGAAAATTCCGCCACTCAGGGGGCATAACGGATGGCAGGTCGGGAAGCCAGGCCGCCGGACGTCAGTGCGGTGGGAGGACGACATGGCCAAGGTCAGGACGAGCGGCAACAGGGAGCCGGGCCGGCGTCCGTCCAGCCGTACGCCTCGATGACGGCGGCGGGTCGCGCTGCCGGCCGCATCCTGCCGTCCTTCGGCGTGCCGCACCTGGTCGGCGAGGCGTCCCGGTCGGTCAGTTCGGCCGCGGTCCGGCTGGCCCGGACGGCCGGGCTGACGCGACGTCGGGTCTGGTCCCGGCCGGGCCGGCACCACATCGAGGTGCACGGCGTCTGCCAGGACGGTGGCAACCGGCTGGCCCGTCAGGTGGAGGGCGCGCTGGAGCAGATGCCCGGGGTGGCCTGGGCCCGGGTCAACGCACCCTCCGGCCGGGTGGTGGTCGCCGTTCAGACCCCCGAGCCGACGTTGCGGGACCTGATCGCCACCATCGACCGCGTCGAACGGACCTGCGACCACGAACCCGACCCGGAGATCCCACCCCCGCACCCACCGGAGGAAGGGCCGCGCACTCCGCGCACCCTCGGCGCGCTCGCCTCGGACGCACTGGGCCTGACCATCTCGGCGGCCACCCGGATCCTGCCGTTCGCGCCGCTGCCCGGTGAGGTGGCCGGCCTGCTCTCCGCAGTGGATCTTCAGCCGAAGCTGCACGGGTTCCTCGGCAGACGGCTGCGCTCCGACCCGCGCGCCGACATCCTGTTTCCGCTGGCCGAGGCGGTGGTGCAGGGCTTGACCGGCCGCTGGACGGGCATCGTCCTGGACGGCGCCCAGCGGGTCGTGCAGTGGGGTGAGGACCGGGCCCAACTCTCGGCCTGGGAGAAGGCCGAACCACGGCTGACCGGAGACGCCGAACGGGCCACCGCCCGCTGGCCGGTGATCGAACGTCCGCGGCCGAAGCCGGACGGCCCGATCGAGCGGTACATCAACCGCATGCTCGCCGCCGGTGCGGCCGCAGGTGCGGCGGCGGTGCCGTTCGCCGGGCCGAAGCGGGCCACCGCGCTGGGACTGTCCGCACTGCCGAAGGCGCCGGGCAGCGGTCGTGAGGGGTACGCGGCTCAGCTTGGCCGGATGCTGGCCCGGCGTGGTGTGATCGCGATGGACCGGAGTGTGCTGCGCGAACTGGACCGGATCGACACGCTCGTGCTCGACGCCGCCGTGCTCGGCTCGGACCGGGGCGTCCTGGCCGATCTGGCACCGGCCCCTGACGCCGATGTCGACCAGGTGGCCGAGCGGGCCTTCGCGTTGTTCGACCCGGACGACCCGTCCGCTTCCCGTACGGCGGACGGCTGGCGGCTCGGGCCGCTGGACCGGATGCCCGCGAACAACCTGGACGACATCCCGGACGCGGCCCGGCTGCGCTCCGCCGGCGGCCAACTCCTCGGCCTCGCCCACGGCGACCGGCTCGCCGCCCTGTTGCGGGTCGAGCCGGAACCCGCGCCCGGCGTTGACGGCCTGCCCTCCGCCGCCCGACATGCCGGCCTACGGCTGGTCGTCGCCGGCGGCGACGAGCAGCGGTACGGATTCGCCGACGCGATACTCCCCGGCGGGGACCAGTTGGCCGAGTCGGTACGCGCGTTGCAGCGCGACGGCGCTGTGGTGATGCTGGTTTCCGCGGACCGCAAGGCACTCGGCGCGTCCGACTGCGGTCTCGGGTTCGCCGCACCGGAGGAGCTGCCGCCGTGGGGTGCGCACCTGCTGGTCGGTGCCGACCTGCGGGTGGTGGCGCTGGTGATCGAGGCGACCGGGGTGGCCCGGCGCACGGCTCAGCAGAACATCCGGCTGGCCATGGCCGGCACCGGTCTCGGGGCGCTCGGCGCGTTCACTGCCCCACCGACCCAACTGCCGCACCGGGCGCTCGTCGCTGTCAACGGCGCGGCCGGGCTGGCCTTCGCCAACGGCGTCTGGCAGGCCCGCCGGTTGCACGACCAGTCGGACACCCCGGCACCCGTGGCGACCGCCTGGCACCTGATGCCGGCCGGCACCGTGCTCGACCATCTGCGCTCCACCCCGGACGGCCTGACCAGCGCCGAGGCGCAGCGCCGACGCCACGGTTCCGGTGACAACGGCGGCGGCGCCCCCGGAAGTGGTGGGCTGCTGCGTGCCTTCGTGGACGAGTTGTCCAACCCGCTCACGCCGGTGCTGGCCGCCGGGGCGGTGCTCTCCGCGTCGTTCGGCTCACTGGTCGACGCCGCGCTGGTGGGCAGCGTCGTCGGTGGGTCCGCCCTGATCGGCGCTGTGCACGAGCGCAACACGGAGAGGTCGCTGGCGGAGCTGCTGTCGCGGTCGGCGGTGACCGCCCGGGTCCGTCGGGACGGTGCCGAGCAGGTTCTCGCCGCCGAAGACCTTGTCCTCGGGGACGTCATCGCCCTCGAACCGGGCGACTCGGTGCCCGCCGACTGCCGGGTGCTCGAGTCGGTGGGACTGGAGGCCGACGAGTCGTCGCTGACCGGCGAGTCGCTGCCGGTCGCCAAGTCCAACCGACCGGTGGTCGCCGCCGCCATCGCCGACCGACACTCGATGCTCTACGAGGGCACCACAGTGGCCGCCGGGCACGGTACCGCCGTGGTGGTGGCGACCGGCAACGACACCGAGGCGGGGCGCAGTCTGGCGTTGGTGCGGCAGGCACCCCCCACCAGTGGGGTGGAGGCTCGGCTGGGCGCGTTGACCAGCGCCGCCATCCCGTTGGCGGCCGGTTCCGCGGTGGCGGTGGCCGGCGCTGGCCTGCTTCGAGGCGTACCCCTGGCCGAAACGGCGGCGACCGCCGCGAACCTCGCCGTGGCGTCGGTGCCGGAGGGGCTGCCGTTCCTGGTCAGCGCGGCGCAGCTGGCCGCGGCCCGGCGGCTGGCCGAGCACGGCGCGCTGGTCCGCAACCCGCGCACCATCGAGGCGCTGGGCCGGGTGGACGTGCTCTGCTTCGACAAGACCGGCACCCTCACCGAGGGCCAGTTGCTGCTGGCTGGGGTCGGCGACAGCGTCGGCGACCGGTACGCCCCGCTGGACCGGTTGGACGACCGGCTCCGGATGACGCTGGCCGCGGCGCTGCGGGCCACCCCGGCCGCGAAGAACCCGGAGGAGTTGGCGTTGCAGACCGACCGGGCGGTCCGTCGGGGCGCCGGGGAGGCCGGGGTGGTGGAGCAGACCGGCGCCGCCGGGTGGCGGGCCGCCGGAGGGCTGCCGTTCGAGCCGTCCCGCGGCTACCACGCGAGCGTCGGACAGACCGATGGTCACCTGTTGTTGAGCGTCAAGGGTGCTCCGGAGACGGTGCTGCCGCGCTGTTCGTCCCGACGCATGGACGGTCGTCAGGAGCCACTGGACGACGCCGGCCGCGCGGAGCTGGAGCGGATGCTCGCCGACCGGGCCGGTGCGGGAAACCGGATCCTCGCCGTCGCGGAGTGCCCGGTGAACGACCCGAAGGTGACCGACTCCGACGTCCGAGGGCTGACCTTCGTGGGCTTCCTGGCCCTGGCGGACGGCGTCCGGGAGAGTGCAGCCCCGGCGGTACGCCGGATCCGGCAGGCCGGCGTGCACACCATCATGATCACTGGTGATCACCCGGCCACCGCCGAGGCGATCGCCGCCACCATCAGCGAACACGACGAGCAGCGGGTGGTGACCGCCGCTGAACTCGACCAGCTGGACGACGACGCGCTCGCCGAGCGGTTGGCCAACACCGACGTGGTGGCCCGCTGCACCCCTGCGCACAAGGTGCGGATCATCCAGGCGTTGCAGAAGTGCGGACGGACCGTGGCGATGACCGGCGACGGTGCCAACGACGCCCCGGCGATCCGGCTGGCCGACGTCGGCATCGCCCTCGGCCAACGGGGCACCCCGGCCGCCCGCGCCGCAGCCGACCTGGTGGTCACCGACGACCGGCTGGAAACCATCATCGCCACCCTGATCGAAGGGCGGGCCATGTGGTCGTCGGTGCGGCACGCGCTCAGCATCCTGGTCGGCGGCAACCTCGGCGAGATCGCGTTCAGTGTGCTCACCGCTGCCGCGACCGGCCGTTCCGCGCTCACCGGACGACAACTCCTGCTGGTCAACCTGCTCACCGACCTGGCGCCAGCGCTGGCCATCGCGGTCCGGCCACCCGCGTCCGACCGGACCGACGCGCTCCTCAAGGAGGGTCCGGACACGGCACTCGGCGAGAGCTTGACCAGGGAGATCGGCCTGCGGGCGGCAGCCACCACGCTGGGCGCCACCGCGGGCTGGACGTTGGCCCGCTACACCGGACGCCGCCAGCGGGCCGGCACTGTCGCGCTGGTTTCCCTGGTCGGCACCCAACTCGGGCAGACCATCCTGGCCGGCGGCACCAGCCCGACCGTGCTGGCCTCCACTGTGGCGTCACTGGGCGTCCTGGTCGTGGTGGTGCAGACCCCGGGGGTGAGCCAGTTCTTCGGCTGCACCCCGCTCGGGCCGGTGGGCTGGACCATCGGGGCCGGGTCGGCGCTCGGCGCGACCTTCGCCAACGGCGCGCTCACCAAGCTGGTGGAACGCCTCCCGGAAACCCGTCCCAGGGCCGCCGGTGGCTCCGAAGGCTGACTGGCGGCGTTCGCAGCAAAGTGCGCGATGTCCCTGAGTCATCATGATGTCCCTGAGTCATCACGCTGACCAGAATGGGATCGCCCCCGACGGGCAGCGCCGTCACCCCACAGCCCAGGGGCGCCTACGTGCAGGTACATGTCCCCATGGGCGCCAGCGGACTGGCGGCGTCGACCGCCCGCACCGCTCCCCGCTATCCGTCGATCTCTAGCGGATCAGATGCGAACCGCCCGCTCATCGTCGGCTCGAAGCGATCGGCTCAGCCACGGACGCGCGATGTGAGCCTTGCTCGGCGTTGCTAGCGTCGTGGCTACGTCTCGGGGCGAACAGGTAGGACGACGCGATGGCCAGCGGCGGAACTACAGCTAGCTTGGCGAATCGCCGTGCTCGCGCGCCGATGGTCGTGATCGGCAGCGTCGTGGCGTTGGCCGCCCTCATCGCGCTGGGGTACATGCTGGGTACCGACCCGCGGGTCGGGCACGGCGGGGACGTCATCCGCGTGGCGCTGGCTCCGGGAGCCTTTCTGATGCTGTCCTGGCTCGTCCGCCTGGTGCAGTGGTGGAGTGCCGCTCGTGCTCCCGCGAGGCGCGCCATGGTGACCGCGCATCTGGCGCAGGGAAGCGCGGGGCGGGTCACCGCTGCGGCGCACGCCGTAAGCGCCGCCGGCGGGATCAACACCAGCCCCAAGGGATACTCCGTGTGGCTGACGGTGAGCGGCCGGGGCGGGGGCGGTGTCCTGCACCAACGTGTCGTCTGGGAACCGTGGTTGCGGGAGCTGACCAGGTCGGGTCAGGCTACGGTCCGGCACGGGCCCGGCGTCAGCGTGATCGACGTGGCCGGGTACGGGCGGCTCTGGCCGGCGAGTTTCACGCTGCGCCGTCGTCCCTACGGGGTCGGACTCATTCCGTTCCGCAAGGCCCGGGGGCTGCCGAAGAGGACCAGCCTCTCGTACGGCCGCCTGGCCTATCTCTTTCTCGTGTTGCTCGTGCCCGGCCTGGCCGACGCCCTCGCCCACGGTATGTGGGCGCTGCTCGGGTGGTGGGCGGCGTACCTCGTCGCCGTGATGGCCGCCACCGGAGCCTGGTTCGGCATCATCCCGCCCGGCGTGCGTTGGGAAGCAGCCCCTCGGGGCCACGCCCCGACGACCTCCTGACCACGGACGCGATCGAGCGAACAGGCGGCATCGGTCCACACCTCGACGCCGGCCCATCCGGGCCGCCGGCAGCAGGACTGAACAGGAAAGTGCTGGTGGAGCCCAGGGGACTCGAACCCCTAACCCCTGCCTTGCAAAGGCAGTGCTCTGCCAGTTGAGCTAGGGCCCCGCGAATTGCGCGACGATTGGCGCGGCGCGGCGCGAGCGTCAGCGCAGGTCGGGCGCGGTGGTCGCCTCGTGCCACAGGGCACGCTCGTCGTTCGACGCCTTGATCTTGTTGAACACGACGGCGGCCACACCGACGACGCCAGCCAGAATCAGCAGCTTCTTGAACATGGGGCGACCCCTCGCGCTCGACTACCGTCGGACGACATGCGGTGGGGCTAGATGGAATCGAACCATCGACCTCAGAGTTATCAGCTCTGCGCTCTAACCGACTGAGCTATAGCCCCGCGTTGCGACGAGCAAGATTAACCCATCCGCTCCGCCGGCCCCAAATCGGGGGTCCGGCTTGCGAGCCAGGCCCGTCGCCGCCTGCAAAACCTACCCGGGTACGGGACGCCGGAGCGACCGCTTTCCGCGGTGCCCCGGCGTCCCGGTCGTTCAGTCCCGCTCGGCGAGGGTCAGCTCGATGCCGCCGACCAGGTCGGCGCAGACGTTGTAGACGAACGCGCCAAGGGTGGCCAGTGCGGTGAACAGCACCACATTGACCAGGCCGATCAGCGCCGAGCTGAGGATCACGCCCTTGGCGGTGATCTGGAAGCCGCTGGTGCTCTGCCCACCGCCGGCGTTGACCAGATCGCTCAGGCTCTCGTTGACGCTCTGGAACACACCCATCGCGTCCAGCGCCAGGTAGAGCACCGAGGTGGCCAC
This sequence comes from Micromonospora sp. DT15, assembly GCF_049841475.1. NCBI lineage: Bacteria > Bacillati > Actinomycetota > Actinomycetes > Micromonosporales > Micromonosporaceae > Micromonospora > Micromonospora sp. DT15. The sequence continues at coordinate 185,064 of NZ_JBNCKJ010000013.1, read as the reverse complement.
CACCACGACGATGAAGAGCACCACCGACACCGCGAATGCGAACTTCATCACGGACCACGGGTCGATCCGCTTGAGGTTCAGCCGGGCCCGACGCGGGCCACGGGAGGCGGCCGAACTGACCGACGTACGCGCCGCACGCACCGCGTCACCGACGCGGGCTGCGCCGACGGCGGACGCGTTGCCGATCCCCGGTGGCAGGCCACCGCCGCTGGCCGGGCGGCCGGCGGTGGCGGTCGCCCGCCCCGCGTCCGGCTGTGGCTGGGTCATCCCGGGTGTGATCCGCGGCTGGGTGCCGGTGGACCCGGTTGACGCCGCCTGACCGGACCGGAGACCGATCGGCTGGGTGGTCGCCGGACGTGCCGAGGGTGCCGCCGCCGGACCCGGAGGATTGGCGGCGGCCGACGTCGGCGCCTCGGCGCTGGACGCCTCGGTCTTGTCGCCGGACTCGCCGTCCTCGCCCGGTTGCTCCGGCGGGGGTGTCATACCTGGAGCCCTGGTGAACTTCGGGGCAGGCGCATCGGCGGGGACCGTCGCCCGGCCCACGGCCGCGCGGCCGGTCGCTGGTGTGCCGCCCTTGGCGGCCTCCTCGTCGACCGGTTTGGCCGAGGTCCCCGTGTTCCCCGACTTCGCCTGTGTCTCCGTCATTCAACTAGTCCTGTTCGTCAGGCTCGTCGGCATTGCGAGCAATCGCCACGATAGTCACGCCGTCCGGGAGGTCCATCAGCTTGACCCCCATTGTGTTCCGGTCACGTGTACGCCGTACAGGCTTCACCGGAGTCCGAATGACACCACCGTTGCTGGTGATCGCAAACAGCTCGTCGTCCGGATCGATCACCACAGCGCCAACCAGACCACCGCGCCGTTCGGTGATCTTTGCAGTCAACACGCCCTTACCTCCCCGGCCCTGCACCGGGTATTCCTCGATCGGGGTCCGCTTCGCGTATCCCCCGTTCGTGGCCACCAGAACGTCCAGACCATCCCGCACGACCTCCATGGCGAGCAGGACGTCGTCGTCCGTGAAGCGCATGCCGATCACACCGGAGGTGGCCCGGCCCATTGGCCGCAACGCCTCGTCCGAGGCGTTGAACCGGATCGCCTGTGCCTTCTTGGAGACCAGCAGCAGGTCGTTCTCCGGCGCAACCAGCGCAGCACCGACCAGCTCGTCCTCATCGCGCAGGTTGATCGCGATGATGCCGCCGGAACGGTTGGAGTCGAACTCCTCGAGCCGCGTCTTCTTCACCAGGCCGTTCTTCGTGGCCAGTACCAGATAGGGGGCTACCTGGTAGTTCGGGATCTCAATGATCTGCGCGATCTGCTCGTCGGGTAGGAAGGCGAGCAGATTGGCCACGTGTTGGCCCTTGGCTACCCTACTGGCCTCCGGCAACTCGTACGCCTTGGCCCGGTAGACGCGGCCCTTGTTCGTGAAGAACAGGATCCAGTCGTGGGTCGAGCAGACGAAGAAGTGACTGACGATGTCGTCCTGCCGCAGCGTGGCGCCGCTGACGCCCTTGCCGCCGCGCCGCTGCGAGCGGTACAGATCGACCTTGGTCCGCTTGGCGTACCCGGTGCGGGTGATCGTGACGACCACGTCCTCGCGGGCGATGAGGTCCTCCATCGAGACCTCGCCGTCGAACGGGATGATCTGCGTCCGGCGGTCGTCGCCCCACTTGGAGACGATCTCGCCCAGCTCCTCCGAGACGATCTTCCGCTGCCGCTCGGGCTTGGCGAGGATGTCCTTGAGGTCGGCGATCTCGATCTCGAGCTTCGCCAGGTCGTCGATGATCCGCTGCCGCTCCAGGGCGGCGAGCCGGCGCAGCTGCATGTCCAGGATCGCGGTCGCCTGGATCTCGTCGATCTCCAGCAGCCGGATCAGGCCCTGCCGGGCGTCGTCCACCGTCGGAGAGCGCCGGATCAGGGCGATCACCTCGTCCAGCGCGTCCAACGCCTTGCCCAGGCCCCGCAGGATGTGTGCCCGCTCCTCGGCCTTGCGCAGCCGGTACGCGGTCCGCCGTCGGATCACGTCGATCTGGTGCTCGACGTAGTAGCGGATGAACTGGGCCAGGTTGAGCGTGCGCGGCACCCCGTCGACCAGGGCCAGCATGTTGGCGCCGAAGGTCTCCTGAAGCTGGGTGTGCTTGTAGAGGTTGTTCAGCACGACCTTGGCGACCGCGTCGCGCTTGAGCACCAGGACGATCCGCATGCCGGTACGACCGGAGGACTCGTCGCGGATGTCGGCGATCCCGGCGAGCTTGCCCTCCTTGATCAGCTCGGCGATCCGCTCGGCGAGGTTGTCCGGGTTGACCTGGTAGGGCAACTCGCTGACGACCAGGCAGGGGCGGCCCCGCTTGTCCTCCTCGACCTCCACCACGGCGCGCATCCGGATCGAGCCGCGACCGGTGCGGTACGCGTCCTGGATCGCGGTGGTGCCGACGATCAGGCCGTAGGTGGGGAAGTCCGGGCCCTTGACGATGCCGAGCAGAGCTTCGAGGGTGGTCTCCTCGTCCTCCTCCGGGTGCTCCAGGCACCACTGGACCGCCGCGCCGATCTCCCGCAGGTTGTGCGGGGGGATCTTGGTGGCCATGCCGACCGCGATGCCCTCGGAGCCGTTCACCAGCAGGTTGGGGATCCGCGACGGCAGGATGGTGGGCTCCTTGGCCCGGCCGTCGTAGTTGTCCTGGAGGTCGACGGTGTCCTCGTCGATGTCCCGCAGCATCTCCATGGCGAGGGGGTCGAGCTTGCACTCGGTGTATCGCATGGCGGCGGCCGGGTCGTTACCCGGCGAGCCGAAGTTGCCGTTGCCGTCCACCAGCGGGTAGCGCAGCGACCAGGGCTGCGCCATCCGGACCAACGCGTCGTAGATCGCCGAGTCGCCGTGCGGGTGGAACTGACCCATCACGTCACCGACGACGCGGGAGCACTTCACGTAGCCGCGGTCCGGGCGGTAGCCAGAGTCGAACATCGCGTAGAGGATCTTGCGGTGGACCGGCTTGAGGCCGTCCCGGACGTCCGGCAGCGCGCGACCGACGATGACGCTCATCGCGTAGTCGAGGTAGGAGCGCTGCATCTCCACCTCGAGCCCGACCGGTTCGATCCGGTCGTGCGCGACCACCGCGGCGATGGCCTCGGCGGGGACCTCTGGCTCGTTCGGTGTGGACTCGGGCGAATCAGTCACTGTGTACCCTTATCAGACTCAGAGTCGTTTTCGTGCTGTGGATAACGGCTGTGGATACCGGCCAAGCTGTGGATAACTCTGTGGACCGCCGGATCGGCCGAGCGATGCCCGGCCGATCCGGCGCAGCCCGTCAGATATCCAGGAACCGCACGTCCTTGGCGTTGCGCTGGATGAACGACCGGCGCGCCTCGACGTCCTCACCCATCAACACACTGAACAACTCGTCGGCGGTCGCCGCGTCGTCGAGAGTGACCTGACGCAGGGTACGCGTCGCGGGGTTCATCGTGGTTTCCCACAGCTCGGGATAGTTCATCTCGCCGAGGCCCTTGAAGCGCTGGATGTCGTCCGGCTTCGCATTCGGCTTCTTCTGCTGGCGCAGCGCGATCAGACCGTCCCGCTCGCGGTCGGAGTACGCGTACTGGGCGTCGTCGCCCTTCTTGTTCCACTTGATCTTGTAAAGCGGCGGGGCGGCCAGGTAGACGTGCCCCATCTCGACAAGCGGACGCATGAAGCGGAACAGCAGGGTGAGCAGCAGCGTCTGGATGTGCTGGCCGTCGACGTCCGCGTCGGCCATCAGCACCACCTTGTGGTACCGCAGCTTCTCCATGTCGAAGTCGTCGTGGATGCCGGTGCCCAGCGCGGTGATCAGCGCCTGGACCTCGTTGTTCTTCAGCACCCGGTCGATCCGGGCCTTCTCCACGTTGAGGATCTTGCCGCGGATCGGCAGGATCGCCTGGGTCCGCGGGTCGCGGCCCTGCTTGGCCGAGCCGCCGGCCGAGTCACCCTCGACGATGAACACCTCGGACTCGCGGGGGTCGGTCGACTGGCAGTCGGCCAGCTTGCCCGGCATCGAGCCGGACTCCAGCAGCGACTTGCGTCGGGCCAGCTTGCGCGCCTGCTGGGCGGCGATCCGCGCCCGGGCCGCCTGGGACGCCTTCTGGATGATCGTCTTGGCCTCGGCCGGGTTGCGGTCGAACCAGTCGACAAGCCGGTCGTTGCAGACCCGCTGCACGAAGCTCTTCACCGGGGTGTTGCCCAGCTTCGTCTTGGTCTGGCCCTCGAACTGCGGGTTGGTCAGCTTGACCGAGATGATCGCGGCCAAGCCCTCGCGGATGTCCTCGCCGGAGAGCTTCTCGTCGCCCTTGAGCAGCTTCTTGTCGGTGCCGTACCGGTTGACGACGCTGGTCAGCGCCGACCGGAAGCCCTCCTCGTGGGTACCGCCCTCGTGCGTGTTGATGTTGTTGGCGAAGGTGTAGACCGACTCGCCGTACGACTCGTTCCACTGCATGGCGATCTCGAGGGACATGCCCTCCTCTTCGGCCTCGAACTCGACCACCGTCTTGTGCATCGGGTTCTTGGAGGCGTTGAGGTGCCGGACGAAGTCGGCGATACCGCCGTCGTAGCGGAAGGTGACCTCGCGGGTCTTGCCCTCCTCCTCCTCCGGGACCCGCTCGTCGAGCAGGTGGATGGTGATGCCCCGGTTGAGGAAGGCCATCTCCTGCAGGCGTCGGTAGATGGTCTGGAAGTCGAAGTCGATCGTCTCGAAGACGTCCGGGTCGGGCCAGAAGGAGACGGCCGAGCCGGTGCTGTCGGTGGTCTCGCCCTTTTCCAGCTGGCTGGGCTTGGAGTTGGTGTACTGCTGCCGCCAGACGAAGCCGGACTTGTGGATCACCACGGCCATCTTCGTCGACAGCGCGTTCACCACGGAAACGCCGACGCCGTGCAGACCACCGGAGACCGCGTACGCCTTGCCGTCGAACTTGCCACCCGCGTGCAGCACGGTCAGCGCGACCTCGACACCCGGCTTCTTGAGCTTCGGGTGGAGGTCGACCGGGAAACCACGGCCGTTGTCGGTGACCCGGACGCCGCCGTCGGCGAGCAGCACCACGTCGATGGTGTCGCAGTAGCCGGCCATCGCCTCGTCGACCGCGTTGTCGACGACCTCCCACACGAGGTGGTGCAGACCGCGCTCGCCGGTGGACCCGATGTACATACCGGGCCGCTTGCGAACGGCCTCCAGCCCCTCGAGAACGGTGATCGACTCTGCGCCGTACTCCTGCTTGTCCTGCGCTGCCACCCTCGGCCACTTTCTCGCGTCAGCCACGCCGGTAGGGCGCGTCGGGCGCGGGTTCGGCGGACAGGACGCGACGTCGGCGCGCAGACCTGTGCCGAAGAACTCCGGACAGCGGGTCGAACGCGCCGGTCGCCGCGGTTGCCCGCGGATCGCGATCGGCTCGACCCGACGTGGAGAATGAATCTGGGGCCCACCGGCCCCGTCGCACTCCCGCACCGGGTCTTCGTCTCGCTGTCAATCCTACTGTGCGCGGGGGACAGAACCACCACTCGGCACCCTCAGCGAGGCGGCTGAGAAGTCCATAGCCGGCAGAACCCTGCCGCCCACGACTCCCCCCACACGGCTGACCCCCATCGCACGCGCCGCCCCAGGACGGGTTGACCCGCGGTCGGGCGGGTCGGGGGTCGCGGCCGAAGCGTCGGTGCCGTACGTTTGCGGCGCCCCGGAACCGGCCTTGATCTTTACCGGTTGGAACCGGGACGATCGACCCGATCGACCCGACACGTGCTCTTTAAGAGGTGACAGATGGGGCTGGACAACGTCGCGGTGCACTGGCCGCGGACCGGCCGCTTCTACGATCCGGTCGCGCCGGCCGAGTTCGTCGACTTCGGCGAGATCGTCGACCTGCCGCGCATCTCCGCGCCGACCGCGGCCCTGGCCGAGCTGATCGCGAAGACCGGCACCATCCGGGCGACCGCGTACACCGAGTTGGTGGATCTACTTCTCGGCCTCGAAGGTGTGTTGTACGCCACAGACGCCGCCGCCGAGGACGAGGACCCGGTGATCGACCCGGACGGCTGCTCCTGGATCGCGGGCGGCATCGAACGGTTCGTGGCCGCGCACCGTCCGACCGGCGAGGCGGTCACCTTCGAGTCGGTGAGCGCCGTGTTGCGCTCCCTGCTCGGCGACGGTCGGTTGGCCGAGCAGCAGTTGCGTTGGCTGGAGAGCCGGCTCGACGCGCTGCGCGACGAGAGCGGTGACCCGCCGCAGTGGAACTTCACCTGCGCCGAGCTGGGCGTGCTGGCGGCGTTCTACCGGCGCTGCGCCGAGCGCGGGTTCGCCGTCTACGCCGACGCCTGAGCCGCCGCGTCAGATTCCGAGGCGGCCGGCCGGTTGGCTGCCGAGATCACCTGCGTGAGCACGGCGTGCAGATGTTGCAGGTCCTCGACGGGCAGCCCGAGCCGCTGCACGATCGCGGCCGGGATCAGCTCAGCCTGACTCCGCAGCGCGGCACCGCTGGCGGTGAGGGTGACGGCGAGGCTGCGCTCGTCGCTCGGGTCGCGTTCCCGGCGTAGGTAGCCGGCCGTCTCCAGCCGCTTGAGCAGGGGTGACAGCGTGCCCGGGTCGAGCTGGAGCAGGCGACTGAGGTCACGACCGGACAGTGGCGCGTGCTGCCAGAGCGCCAACATCACCAGGTACTGCGGATGGGTCAGCCCCATCGGCTCCAGCAGCGGCCGGTAGACGGCCACCACGCTGCGCGCGGCGACCGAGAGGGCGAAGCAGACCTGCTGCTCCAGGGCCAGCGGGTCGCCGCTGCCCGGTTGTTCGCTCATCGGTTGCCCTCCCTGCGCACGGTGACTATCGTACCGATCATTGGTACACCAATCATTGGTGCCCCAAAGGTCTGCTCGTGCGACGGGCGAGCACCGGCGAGGCGACGCGCGGAAGAGGGCGGCAGATGAGCGAGGACGGCGCGGTCACCAGGACCCCGGGCGAGGGCGGCCGACTGATGCGGTGGGCCTTCCGGCACCTCGCCGGCCCGGCCGAGGGCGTGCAGGGCGCGGTGCAGGGCGGCTCGGCCGAGGCCCGCGAAGCGTGGAAACGTGACCTGGCCGAGCGCAAGCGCTTCACCCGGGAACAGCGGGAACGCAAGCGGGCAGCACGCGAGGCCGACCGGCGAGGCTGAACGGCGCTGCTCACCCGTAGGTGTCGCGGGGACCCCGGCCGCGTACCCGGCGCGGCCCCTTACCCCAAGAGGGCGCGGCCGGGCCGTGAATGTGCAGCTTGCGCACCACGTTGTGCCCGACCTCGCTGGCGATCTGCTTGAGCAGCGAGCCGGCGAGCAGCCGCAGCTGAGTGGCCCAGGCGGTCGAACGCGCCTCCACCGTCAGCTCGCCGTTCTCCAACTTCACCGGGCGACTGTTCTGCGCGACCTCCGCGCCGACGACCCGCTCCCAGGCGCCGAACACGGTGGCCTCGGCGGCTGGCTGCTGCCAGCCACGCGCCTTCACCAGCCGGTTGAGCACGGCGCTGAGCGGCTGCGGATCGCGTGGGTCGGGCCCGGGGCCGGAGTAGCCGCGCAACCGCCGCCCCGAGCCGCCGGCAGCGTCACCGCCGCCGGGGGTACGCCGGGCGCGGGCCGCCGCCTGCCGTCGGGACAGCGCCGCGTCGAGCACCGCCCGGGCCAGCTCCGGCCCGCTGGCGGCCGCCGCCGGCTCACCGCCCGCCGAACCCTGTGCCGCCTTCGGGGTACGCGCAGCAGGGCCGTCGCCGGCCGCTGCTCGTTTGCTGCCTGACTCATCCGACACGGCGTACCGTCCCTTCGCCTACCTGGTAGCGGGTGCCGCGCAGGGCGGCCGGCACGTCGTCGTCCACGGCGCAGGTGACCAGCAGCTGACTCGCCCCGCCGACCAGCTCCGCCAACCGCTCCCGGCGGCCGGTGTCCAATTCCGCGAAGACGTCGTCGAGCACCAGCACCGGCTCGATGCCGTCGGCGCGCAACAGGTCGTACCCCGCCAGCCGCAACGCGAGGGCGAACGACCACGACTCGCCGTGGCTGGCGTACCCCTTGGCGGGCAGTGGGCCGAGGCTCAGCGCCAACTCGTCGCGGTGTGGGCCGACCAGGGTGGTGCCCCGCTCGATCTCGGCGGAGCGGGCCGCGGCCAGGGCCGCCGTCAGCGCCTCGGCCAGCGCGGCCCGATCGGTGGTCGGCTCGGCCAGCTCGATCGAGGGCCGGTACGTGATGCTCGCCGCACCCCGACCGGCGGCCACCGCGTCGTACGCCTTGGCAACGTGCGGGGTGAGCGCGGCCACCAGCTCCAGGCGGCCGGCGAGCAGCTCCGCCCCGTGCTGGGCCAGGTGGGTGTCCCAGACCGCGAGGGTGCCGAGATCACCACCGCGGGAGCCACCGGTCTTGCGGGCCAGGTACGCCGTGCGCAGCAGGGCGTTGCGCTGCTTGACGACCCGCTCGTAGTCGGCCCGCACGCCCGCGAACCGGGGCTGCCGGTTGACCAGCAGGTCGTCCAGGTAGCGGCGGCGCTCAGCCGGATCGCCCCGGACCAGCTCAAGATCTTCCGGAGCGAAGAGCACCAGCCGGAGCGCACCGAGCACGTCCCGTGCCCGCCGCGCCGGTGACCGGCCCAGTCGAGCCCGGTTGGCCTTGCCGGGCACGATCTCCAGCTCGACCAGGAGTTCGCGGCCGTCGTGCACCACGGCGCAGCGGATCACCGCGGACGTGGCGCCCATCCGGACCAGGGGCGCGTCGGTGGCGACCCGGTGCGAGTCCAGGGTCGCCACGTAGCCCAGCGCCTCGACGAGGTTGGTCTTGCCGACGCCGTTGGCCCCGATCAGGACGTTCGCTCCCGGCTGGAGGTCGACGGCCACCCGCTCGTACGAGCGGAAGTCGACCAGTTCCAGCCGGTGAACGTACACAGGTTGTGGATACCGCTCAGCGCTTGTGGACGGCGTGGCCACCGAACTGCTGACGCAGCGCGGAGACGGCCTTCATGGCGGGCGAGTCGTCCTGCCGCGAGGCGAACCGGGCGAAGAGCGAAGCGGTGATGACGTTCAGCGGCACCGCCAGCCGGACCGCCTCGTCGACGGTCCACCGGCCCTCGCCGGTGTCCTCCGTGTAGCCGCTCAGATCGGCCAGCTCCGGATCCTCGTCGAGCGCCCGGTCGAGCAGGTCGAGCAGCCAGGAACGGACGACGGTGCCCTCCCGCCAGGACTTGATGACGCCCGGCACGTTGGTCACCAGCTCCGAGGCGGCCATCAGCTCGTAGCCCTCGGCGTAGGCGTGCATCAGGCCGTACTCGATGCCGTTGTGCACCATCTTCGAGTAGTGCCCGGCACCGACGGGGCCGGCGTGCACGAAGCCGAACTCACCCTCCGGCTTGAGCGCGTTGAAGATCGGCATCAGGCGGTCCACGTGCTCCTGGGCACCGCCGACCATCAGCCCGTAGCCGTTCTGCCGGCCCCAGACGCCGCCGGAGACCCCGACGTCCATGTAGCCGATGCCCCGCTGGTTGAGTCGCTCCGCGCGGGGCGCGTCGTCGCTGAAGCGCGAGTTGCCGCCGTCGATGATGATGTCGCCCTCGCCGAGCACCTCGGCGAGCTCGTCGATGGTGGCGTCGGTGACACCGGCGGGCACCATGACCCAGACCGCGCGCGGCGACTCAAGCTTCTCTGCCAGGCCCGCGATGGTCGTGACGTCGCTGATCTGCGCGTTGTGGTCGAAGCCGACCACCTCGTGCCCGGCCGAACGCAACCGCTCCCGCATGTTGCCGCCCATACGGCCGAGTCCTACCAGGCCGAGCTGCATGTGTTTCTACCTCCGTGGATCTGGGTGTTGCTGGGCGCGATCAGCGCGAGACGCGGATCGGCATGATGAGGTACCGGTACCCCGGAATGACCTCGCCATCCTCGCCAGCGGGTGAGATCACCGCGGGTTTGAAGGCGTCGACGAACGAGAGCACGGCCGTCTGAGCGCCCAGGTTTGCCAGACCGTCGATGAGGTACTGCGGGTTGAAGCCGATGGTCAGCGGTTCACCGGTGAAGGTCGCCTCCATCGCCTCGCTGGCCCGTGCCTCCTCGGAACCGCCGGCCTCGACCACGAGGCCGTCGGCGCTGAAGCTGAGCAGCACCGGGGTGGTCCGTTCGGCGACCAGCGCGACCCGCTTGACCACCTCGATCAGCGTGCTGACCGGCACCCGCGCCGCGGCGTTGTGGGTGGCCGGGAAGAGTGACCGCACCGGCGGGTAGTTGGCGCCGTCGAGCAGCCGGCTGGTGGTACGTCGGGTGCCGCCGGCGAGGCCGACCATGCCCTCGCCCGCAGCGCCCTGGGCGAGGGCGAGGGTGACCTCGCCGCCCAGCGGGCCGAGGGCCTTGGCGGTGTCGTTCAGGGTGCGGGCGGGCACCAGGGCGTTGATGCTCACCTCGGGGTCGTCCGGCCGCCACTGGATCTCGCGTAGCGCCAACCGGTAACGGTCGGTGGCGAGCATCGACAGGGTGTCGCCCGACAACTCCACGCGGACGCCGGTCATCATCGGCAGCGTCTCGTCACGACCGGCGGCGATGGCCACCTGGGCCACCGCGGTGGCGAACGCCGCGGCGTCGACAGTGCCGGCGCTCTGCGGCATCTCGGGCAGCGCCGGGTAGTCCTCCACCGGCATGGTGGGCAGCGTGAACCGGGCGCTGCCACAGACCAACTCGAGATGCGCGCCGACCGCGGCGATGTCGACCGGCTTGGCCGGCAACGCCTTGGTGATCTCGGCGAGCAGGCGGCCGGAGACGAGCGCGGCACCGTCGGCGTCGCCCTGCACCTCGACGGTCACCTGGCTGGAGACCTCGTAGTCGAACCCGGAGACCCGCAGGTTGCCGTCGGTGACGCGGAGCATCACCCCGGCGAGCACCGGTACGGATGGCCGGTTGGGCAGGCTCTTCGCGGTCCACGCCACAGCCTCGGCGAGCGCGTCGCGCTCCACTCGGAACTTCATCAATGCCTCCGCGTCGACGTCAGCGACAACTCTCTCATGCCGACCGCTGCCTACCGTCCCGCCCGACCGTGCGGGTACCCATCGCACCTTAGGGCGCGGGGACATCGGCTGTGCGCCCGACCCCATGGATCGTGTCGATGCTGACCGGCTGATCCGACAGCGTTCGGCCCGATCCACAGAAAGCCCAACGGTGATGATTGGTTTTTGTTCTCTTAGAAGAGATAACTCATCGTCTTCATCGCACCTGTGCAAACTGTGGAAAACCGAGGTCTGCGCAGGTCAGGCGGGTTATCCACCGGTGATTTAGCTGTGGAGAACCCGGGGTACAACCGGCTTGTGTGTCCACAGCCCGGCGACGACGGCCGGTTGTCCACCGTTGTCCACCGGTTGTCCACCGGTAATCCACCGACTTTCTCCCCAAGCCTGTGGATCGCGGGGAAGATCACCATTGCCGTCATCCCCAGAACCTTCAACAGCTCGTACACAGGTTGATGATGATCGGTGGATAACCTGACCGTCGTCCCCAGGCGTCCACAGCCTCGTCCACAGGGTTTCTCCACAGCCTGTGGGTAACTGGCGAAGGACGGTCAGTAGTTATCCACCGACGGTGGACAACGAGCTGTGGACAACGAGTGGGGATCGAGGCGGTCACGGCCTCAATGCTGTGGTCTGCACCATGTCGAGAGTCCAGCTGACGGACCAAAAAGAACGCCCGACCGGAGATCCGGTCGGGCGTGTCCTGCGGCTGTGCGCCGCCGTGCGGGCGGTCGTACGCCTCAGCTGTTCTGTTTGATGCGGTTGGTCAGCTCGGCGATCTGGTTGTAGAGCGAGCGGCGCTCCGCCATCTGCTGACGAATCTTCCGGTCGGCGTGCATCACGGTGGTGTGGTCCCGGCCGCCGAACGCCTGCCCGATCCGGGGCAGCGACAGCTCGGTCAACTCCCGACACAGGTACATGGCCACCTGGCGGGCGTTGACCAGCACCCGGGACCTGGACTGGCCGCGCAGATCCTCCAGGCTCACCCCGAAGTAGTCAGCGGTCGAGGCCATGATCTGGTCAGCGTTGATCTCCGGACCGGCGCCGTCGGGCATGAAGTCCCGAAGCACCTCCTCGGCCAGCGACAGCTCGACTGTCGACCGGGTCAGGCTGGCGAACGCGGTCACCCGGATCAGCGCGCCCTCCAGCTCCCGGATCGAGTTCGACACCCGGGAGGCGATGAACTCCAACACGTCCGGCGGGGCGTACATCCGCTCCTGCGCCGCCTTCTTCTGCAGGATCGCGATCCGGGTCTCCAGATCCGGCGGCTGGATGTCGGCCAGCAGCCCCCACTCGAACCGGGTTCGCATCCGGTCCTCAAGGGTCGCGAGCTGGCGCGGCGACCGGTCAGAGGTGATCACGATCTGCTTGTTGGCGTTGTGCAGGGTGTTGAAGGTGTGGAAGAACTCCTCCTGGGTGCGCTCGCGGTTCTCCAGGAACTGGATGTCGTCGATCAACAGGATGTCGACGTCGCGGTAGCGCCGTTGGAACGCGCTGGTCTTGTCGTCCCGGAGCGAGTTGATGAAGTCGTTGGTGAATTCCTCGGTCGACACGTACCGGACCGAGCGGGCGTTGCCGAGCGTCGTGGCGTAGTGCCCGATGGCGTGCAACAGGTGCGTCTTGCCCAACCCGGAGTGCCCGTAGATGAACAGCGGGTTGTACGCCTTGGCCGGCGACTCCGCCACCGCCACGCTCGCCGCGTGGGCGAAACGGTTGGACGAGCCGATGACGAACGTCTCAAACATGTACTTCGGGTTGAGCCGGTTGCCGCCGGTGTCGGCGCCGGGCAACCGGCGGTCGTCCCTGCCACCGGGCCGATGGTCCACCGCGCTGCGCCCCGGGCCGCTGTCCGTCCCGCTGTCCCGGGGGAGCGAACGGATCACGTGCTGGTCCCGCGGTGACGCCGAGTCGTCCCGGTAGCGGGGATCGTAGGGCCGGGTGTCGGGGCCGGACGGGTCCAGGCGGGCGGCCTGCTCGTCGTAACCGCGCCGGTCCGGACCCGGCCGGGAGGGCCGCAGGGGCTCCGCGAAGGAGGCGCTGAACAGCGCCTCCTGCCCGTCCCTGCTGGCGGGAATCAACCCCGCGCGATGCCCCTCCACCGGGGGCGCGAGCGGCGGACCAGCCGGCGCGGGCAGCGGCCCCGGATCGGGGTGACGCGGCGCTGGCGACTGCTCAGGGATCATCGCGTCGGCCGAGGGTCGAGCGCCCTGGTCGTCGTCGAACGGCGCGACACCCGGGCCGTCGATGTCGAGCTGCCCGGTCTCCGGGGCGCTGCGGTAGACGGTGCCGGCCGGTCGGCCGGTGGCGTCCTCGGCCACCCGAACGGTGACCGCGACCTGGATCGGTCGGCCGAGCCGGCGGGTGAGCGCCTCGGTGATCGCCGGGCGCAGCCGTGACTCGATCACGTCGCGGGTGAACGCGTCCGGAACGGAGAGCAGTGCGGTGTCCTCGACTATCGCTCGCAGCCGGGTCAGTCGGAGATAGGCACGCTGCTGGGCGGAGATGATCTCGTCGGCGAGCTCGTCGGTCGCCGCTAACCACACCGCGGCAAGGTCGGTCGTACCGGCCACCGTCGTGCCACCCCCTCGCTTCTGCTCCCGGCCGCCGCTGTCTGCCAGCCGGCCGTCCCGGGCCCGCCGCGTTCGCGGGTGGAACAACATCCACCCGGACGGTCGACCGGTGGTCATCCACAAGTTATCCACAGCCTGTGTACCGACCGATTGTGGCCGCCGCCGGACGCGGGTGGGACCTGCCCCTGCCTGAACGGGCGCTGAAGCGGGTTCACCGTGCCGAACGATTCACTGCCATGTCCGGTCTTGCCTGCGCGACGACCGGAGCTTCCGACGCTCACCGCAATCGGGCACGGTAACAGCGTTGTCCCTGCGCCATCAACCGGCGACGCGGCGACGGCCTTGTCGGCATCAGTGAAAACCGCCCTTCGGCCTCGGGCGCGTCCCGTTGTCCCCCTGCTCGGGGTGTTTGACGGTCATTGCACCCCTGCGTAGGCTGGAATGGCTGCTTTCTCGCCCTCTGCTAGGGTGATGGGTGCTTGCTGTCCGCGGTCGCATCCCCGCATCGCCGAGGTCCCGCTCCGCCGGACAGCACCGATCGTGGGCCACCGTCGAGGTGGCCTGGACCACCACACGACCCCGGCGATCCCGTCGCGCGGGGCGCGTACGAAAACGGAGAGCCTGACGTGAGCAAGCGCACCTACCAGCCGAACAACCGCCGGCGCGCGAAGACCCACGGCTTCCGGCTGCGCATGCGCACCCGTGCCGGCCGTGCCATCCTGTCGAGCCGTCGCGCCAAGGGTCGCACCACCCTGTCGGCCTGAGCCGACCGGGCCGGTCCAGGGGACGTGGGCAGTCGTGCTGGCCGCCGCACAGCGACTGCGGCGCAGCACTGACTTCGCCGCAGCGGTTCGCGGTGGCCGGCGCGCCGCACGTGGCGCCGTCGTGGTCCACCTGAGCGTGCCGGTGACCGTCGACCCCAGCACACCGACCTTGCCGGAGCCGGTACGGGACAACAGTGCGGAGCAGTCGTCCGTGCCGTCCCGTGCCGGCTTCGTCGTGTCCAAGGCGGTCGGCAACGCGGTGACCCGTAACCGGGTGCGGCGCCGACTGCGGGCGCTGGTCCGGGAACGGCTGACCGACCTGCCCGCCGGCAGCACCCTTGTCGTCCGGGCGCTCCCCGCCGCCGCGCAGGCGTCGTACCCTCGGCTCGCCACCGACCTGGACGCCGCCATCGCGGTCGCCCGGTCGCCGCGCGAACGGCGGGCCCGATGAGCGGCACCGAGCAGAGCAGCCCACGGCCGTCGACAACCGGTGCCAAGGTGCTGATCGCGCCCATCATCGCGTACCGTCGGTGGATAAGTCCGGCACTGCCGGCTCGCTGTCGGTTCTACCCGTCGTGCAGTGCGTACGCCCAGGAGGCGGTCGTTCGGCACGGCGCGCTCCGGGGAGCCGTGCTGGCGGCCCGGCGGTTGTTGCGCTGCCACCCCTTTCACCCTGGTGGACATGACCCGGTGCCGGAGCCGGGCGGCCGCCGCCGTGCTGATGTGACTGGAGCCCCGAATTGAGTCTGAGTCTCGACTGGATCTACTACGCGATTTCGTGGATCCTGCTGACCTGGCACTCTGCCTGGGACGCCATCGGGGTGCCCGTCGGTGCGGTGATCGGCACCAACTTCGCCTGGATCCTGGCCATCATCTTCCTGGTGGTCACCGTCCGGGTGATCCTGTTCCCGGTCTTCGTCAAGCAGATCAAGTCCCAGCGGGCGATGCAGGCGCTCCAGCCCAAGGTCAAGGAGCTTCAGGAGAAGCACAAGGGTGACCGGGAGACGCTCCAGAAAGAAATGATGGAGCTCTACAAGAAGGAGAAGGCCAACCCGCTGATGGGTTGCCTTCCGATGTTCCTTCAGATCCCGGTCTTCCTGGGCCTCTTCCACGTGCTGCGCCGGCTCGACCCGGACAAGCAGAACAAGACCCTCTACGGCTGGACCGCCGACCAGTTCCAGAGCGCCTCGCAGGCGAAGCTCTTCACCGCCCCGATCGCCGGCAAGTTCGGCTCGACGGCCGACGAACTGGCCAGCCTCGGCGCCAACGGCAGCACCGTGAAGATCATTGCTGGTGTCCTGGTCCTGGTCATGATCGCCACCACCTACCTGACCAGCCGTCAGATGATCCTCAAGACCGGCTGGGCCGAGGACCCGCAGCAGCGGATGATCCAGCGACTGATGCTCTACGGCATCCCCGCGTCGCTGCTGATCTCCGGCGCGATCTTCCCGATCGGCGTCATCATCTACTGGGTCACCAACAACCTCTTCACCCTGGGCCAGCAGCAGTGGGTGCTGCGGAAGTTCCCGCCGCCGGTGACCGCCAAGAAGGCCGTCGCGCCGGCCGCCAGCCGTAACCCGGTGCAGCCCGCCAAGTCCGGTGGCCTGTTCGGTCGCGGAAAGGCCACCCCGCCGGCGCCCGTCAAGGCGACCGCGCCCAAGGTTGCCGGGCCGAAGCCGGGCGCCAAGCCGGTGAACAACCCGAAGAAGAGCCGCCCCGCCAAGCGGCAGGGCTGACCAGCGAGGGCCGTCGCCGGCGATCCGGCGGCGGCCCGTTTCGCACCGCGCAGCCGCCGTACGGCCGGCGCCGGGCGGAACCGACCGCGCACCGCGCGGCCACGGGCGACACTGCCCGTACAGACGTGCCTGTGGGCACCGGCAACCTCCAGCCGGCCCCGGGAAACCAGTCGGACCCGACGGTCCGGCCGAGCGAGTACGGAGATGAGACCGTGACCGAGACCAGCATCCCCCGCGCCGAGCAGTCAGTGGACGAGGAGGAGACCGCCACGATCGCGGTGGACGGTGACGACACCGAAGCCGACGACACCGAGGCGGACGACGACACCGACACCGCCGCCGGCACCCGGGTGAAGAAGGCTGTGGGCGAGGGCGACCTGTTCCGGCAGAGCGAGATCGCCGCCGACTACGTCGAGGGCCTGCTTGACATCCTCGACTACGACGGCGACATCGACGAGCTGGTCGCCGCCGGCCGTCCGATGGTCGAGGTGGTCGGCGAGCGGCTGCAGAATCTGGTCGGTCAGCGCGGCGCCACCCTGGAGGCGCTCCAGGAACTGACCCGCCTTGCCGTCTTCCGGCAGACCGGTACGCCGAGCCGTCTGCTGCTCGACGTCGGTGGCTACCGGGCGAACCGCCGTAAGGAACTCGCCGCGGTCGCCAAGAACGCCGTCGAGAAGGTCAAGGAGTACGGCGAGCCGGTCCGCCTGGAGGCGATGTCCGCGTTCGAGCGCAAGTGCGTGCACGACGTCGTCAACGCCATGTCCGGCGTGGCGAGCGAGTCCGAGGGTGTCGAGCCGAACCGGCGCATCGTCGTACGGCCCGCGGACTGACCGGGTGACCCACGACGACAACACGGCCGATGCCGTGTCCGGCCCGGGCGGCACGCCGCCCGGGCCGTCCGCTGTCCACCCCGCCACAGGCGACGCAGATGCCGACTCGGCAGGGCGCGACACCGCCCCGTCCCCGGCCGACGCGGCGTTGCCGCCCGAGTTGGCCCCGGCCGCGCTGACGCTCTTCGGTGACCGTCTCGACCTGGCTGCCGCGTACGCCGAACTGCTGGCCACCGACGGGGTGGTCCGCGGCCTGATCGGCCCCCGGGAGGCACCCCGGATCTGGGACCGGCACCTTCTCAACTGCGCCGCGGTCGCGGAGCGGATCCCGGCCGGCGCGACGGTGCTCGACGTCGGCTCCGGCGCCGGTCTGCCGGGTCTCGTCCTGGCCATCGCCCGCCCCGACCTCACTGTCACCCTGATCGAGCCGCTGGCCCGGCGGACGTCGTTCCTGATCGAGGTCGTCGAGCGACTCGGGTTGGCCAAGTCGGTGCGGGTGTTCCGTGGTCGGGCCGACGAGGCGGCCAGCGGGTCGAGCGGCCGGGAGCCGATCAGCGGAGACGTGGTGACCGCGCGAGCGGTCGCGCCCCTGGATCGGCTCGCGGGCTGGAGCCTTCCCCTGGCGGTTCGCGGTGGTCGGCTGCTGGCGCTCAAGGGCTCGTCCGCCGCCGCCGAGATCGAGGAGCACGCCGAGGTGGTGGCGCGACTCGGCGGCGGGGAGCCGGCCGTGCAGCTCTGCGGCGTCGGCGTGATCGATCCGCCCACCACGGTCGTGGAGATCGTGCGCGAGCGGATGGTCGGCCCGGCCCGCCCGGCGGCCAAGAAGCGCGCCCGGAGTGGACGCTCCCGCCGAGGTTGACACTTCGCGCCATCGGGCTTCCGGCCGGTGGGTTGCCTCGTTGTACCGGTACGGATGGACGAGGGGATGAGAACCCGACGTGGACCGGCCGCGCCCGTCCGCCGTAGGCTGACCGCGCGTCGATAGTGTGGAGCGGGTGACGGACGTCGCGGGTCTCCGACCGCTCCCGCGGGCCGTACGCCCCGGGTTGCGGGCGAGGATGCGGCCAAGTTGACCGGGGCGCGGACCGACCATCCGAAGCGGGCAGGGATGACAGGTGCATGACGACGGCAGGTACGACGATCCACGCGTGACCGGGTCGCCCAGCGATCCCGTTTCACGTGAAACCGACTACCCGAGCTGGTCGCCCGGCGCGACCGGGCCATCTACCCGACCTACCGACGGCGATCCGCCGGCCGCGCTCGACCCGCCCTCGGGCGCCGGGCGGCCGGAGGGCTCGACCATTCCGGATCCGGCGAGTGGTCGCCGGCCGCCGGAGGCGTCGGGTCGACCCGTCAACGCCGCCGAGGTGCGGTCGACCTCAGGTCGCCGCAACACCGCGGCAGCGGTTCGCTTCGAGCCGGCCGTCCCACACCAACCCACTGCGGCGGCCGTTCGGGACGCCGGGCCGGTGGTCGCCGACGCCCCGGTCGCTTCGACCGAGTCGTTGGCCGCCGTGGCGACCGACCCCACGTACGTTTCACGTGAAACCCCGACGCGCGAAGAGGATGACCCACCGTTGGCTATGGAGGCGATGCGCGCCGTGCAGATCCTGAATCCCAGTGGCGAGGTGACAATGCCTCGGCCGGACCGGACCCGGGTCATGTGCGTCGCCAACCAGAAGGGTGGCGTGGGTAAGACCACCACCACCGTCAACCTTGCGGTGGCGCTCGCCCTGCACGGCAACCGGGTGCTCGTGGTCGACCTCGACCCGCAGGGCAACGCCTCGACCGGGCTCAACGTCCCACACCACACCGGAATCCCCGACGTGTACGACTGCCTGATCAACAGCGTGCCGCTGGCCGAGGTGGCGCAGGCGGTCGAGGGCATCCCCAACCTCTGGTGCGTACCCGCGACCATCGACCTGGCGGGCGCGGAGATCGAGTTGGTGTCGGTGGTGGCCCGGGAGTCGCGTCTGGACCGGGCGATCGCCGCCTACCCGGGCGAGTTCGACTACGTCTTCATCGACTGCCCGCCCTCGCTCGGCCTGCTCACTGTCAACGCGCTGGTTGCCGCGCAGGAGGTGCTGATCCCGATCCAGTGCGAGTACTACGCGCTGGAGGGGCTCAACCAGCTGATCAACAACATCAACCTGGTACGCCAGCACCTCAACCCGAAGCTCGATGTCTCCACCATCCTGCTGACCATGTACGACCGGCGCACCCGTTTGGCCGACGCCGTCGAGCAGGACGTCCGGAACCACTTCGGCGACAAGGTTCTCCAGGCGGTCATCCCCCGCAACGTCCGGGTCTCCGAGGCGCCGAGCTACGGCCAGTCGGTGATGACCTACGATCCCGGTTCGCGGGGCGCCACGAGTTACTTCGAGGCCGCCCAGGAGATCGCCGAGCGGGGCGTCAAGGAGCCGGTGGGCCGGAATGCGTAGTGCGGACGAGTCGCTGGGAGGCGTCGCATGAAGAACCGTCCTCGGGGCGGTCTGGGTAAGGGCCTGGGGGCGCTGATCCCGACCGGGCCCGCGCCGGGTGCCGCTGGCACCGTGACGGCCGAGCCGGAGAACGAGCACCTGGACAACGGCAGCACCGAAGCCGTCGCCGCTGTGCCCGTTGGCGCGCCGATCCGCGAGCCGGAGCCCGTGCTGAGCCCGGTGCCCGGTGCTCGATTCGCCGAGATCCCGGTCGACGCGATCATGCCCAACCCGAAGCAGCCCCGCCAGGTCTTCGATGAGGAGGCGTTGGAGGAGCTGAAGACCTCGATTCAGGAGGTCGGCTTCCTCCAGCCCATCGTCGTTCGGCAACTCGACGACGAGAAGTACGAACTGGTAATGGGCGAGCGGCGCTGGCGGGCCGCCCAGGCGGTGGGGCGGGAGAGCATCCCGGCGATCGTCAGAGACACCCGTGACGATGCGATGCTTCGCGACGCCCTGCTGGAGAACATCCACCGGGCCAACCTGAACCCGCTGGAGGAGGCCGCCGCCTACCAGCAACTGCTGGAGGAGTTCGGGGCCACCCACGAGGAGTTGGCCCGCCGGATCGGCCGGAGTCGCCCGCAGATCTCCAACACGATCCGACTGCTGAACCTGCCCGCACAGGTGCAGCGCCGGGTGGCCGCCGGCATCCTGTCGGCGGGGCACGCCCGCGCCCTGCTGAGCCTCGACGAGGCGGAGGCGCAGGAACAGCTGGCTTTGCGGATCGTGGCCGAAGGGCTGTCGGTTCGGGCGACTGAGGAGATCGTGGCCTTGACGCTCAACGACGGGCCGGCGAAGGGTCAGGCCGCGAAGCGGCGACCCAAGGCGCACGCGCCGGCCCTGACCGATCTCGCCGATCGGCTGTCCGACCGGTTCGACACCCGCGTGAAGGTGGACATCGGCCGGAGCAAGGGCAAGATCACGATCGAGTTCGCGACCGTGGACGACCTTGAGCGGATCGTCGGGATCATCGGAGTGCAACAGGAGGAGAGCGGGGAGGACTGACCCACCCGCTCGCCTACGGCCGCGCCACCCCACCGGGAGCGCGGCCGTTCTGCATCCCCGGCGTCGACGCCTGTTTCACGTGAAACAGGCGTCGGACCTGATTCTGAGATTGGCATGAGCGTGGACCGTCGTCATCCTCGGCTCGCCCAGCCAACCAGGGGTCCCGCGGTTGCCACAGGAGAAGTTGACGGGGCGGGGCCGGAGGGGTCCGGTTGGTCGCGCTGGCCGGCAGGTTCGAAAGCAATCGGCGAGCGGTGAGGGCGCCGGTAGGCGGTGCGCGCGGCGGTGGGCGACAGGCCTGGTGCCGCGAGCGGCTGGTGGCGGAGCAGACGCAGCGACGGGCGGGCGCGGTGGCGCGACTGGCGGCGGGCGCGTGGCTCGCAACTGGCGGAGGCGACTGGGCGAGTGCGACGTTGGGGAAGCCCTAGACGCCTCGCAGGAGCCTCGGGAAGGTCCACTCGACCGCAACTGCCCCTAGCGCCGATCAAAGCGCCAGCGAGCCGCTGAGTGGCGCGAAACGAGGTCTTCGTGGCTATCGGTGGGGGGCCGAGGCCCACGATCGTTGTTGGGTCCTCCGGAGCAGCCTCCTCACAGCGACCGCTGGGCCGCCGGGCGCTGGTCGGTGAGACCGCCACGCCGCGACACCGCGACACCGCGAAGACCGCTAGACCGCATAGATCGCTCGACGGCGACACGGCGACACCGCAAGGCCGCGACACCGCGACACGCTAGGCCGCGACACCTCGTGAACTAGGTGCACGGTCGGTAGGCCGGGTGCGCGCCCACCAACCGTGGGTACGCGCGGCGCCGGCGGCGATGACCCGGAAGCGTGAGCCCGCCCCCCGGATCGCCTCGGCAGCTGGCGCTCGGTTTCACGTGAAACCGAGACAGCGGCTCGCTGGCACCGATCGAAAACCCGGCGTTCGGAGTGGCTAGTCAAGCGGCGTGACCCTTCACCTCAGACACTCGATGTCGGTGCTGCCGTGCGATGCCCCCGCCCGTTGCGGCGTTCAGAGCATCCGGGCCTCCGGGGCATCCAGGCCGCGCGGTCGAGGTCTGTGCTGGTGTGGGTCCGCGAACGAGCCAACCCGTCGGCGCCGACGTGGGCCACATGAGCCAGCGGACGGTCGCCGGCGGCCGGATACCGCTCCGACGGTGGCACGCGCAGCCCCTCGGAAGGCACCCGTTCGATTCCGTCTGCGGCGGCCGTCAAACCCGCCGATCCGGAGGCCCGCGGACAACGACCGACTGGCCGAAAAGTTATCCACACCGGTTGTCCACAGGCACCCCCCGTTTCACGTGAAACAGCGCGTGGGAGCGGGTGTGAGCCTGTGGATGACGGCCTGTGTTCAGGATCTCGGCAGCCTGTGGATATCGCCTCTCGGTGCCTGCGCGAGCACGAACAGCCGGCCGGCGGTGGGTACCGATCCGGTGGCCCGGGACCGCTCGATCAGGTAGGGACAGCGGTGCCAGACTCGGTTAGGGTCAGCGTCGTGCACGACAACCCTCCCTCAGTCCCGGACTTCACCCAGTGGCCGTCATTTCCCTTCGAGGGTGACCTCCACGTGAAGCAACTCGATGATCCGGTCCCGGTCGAACCGCCCCGGAAGGGCGAGGGTCTCCGGGAATGCACCGCCTGCAACGCACCCGACGACGCCTACATCTGGGTGGGCGAGCGGTGGCGGGTTCGCGCGATGGACCGGCCCACCGGTCTGCCCATGGTGCTCATCCTGGAATCGCGCACCCACCTCGACCTCGGCGACCTGCCGAACCTGCTGGCTGCCGAGTTGGGGGTGATGACGGTACGTCTGGAGCGGGCCATCCGGTCGCTCGACGGCGTGGCACGGGTGCACGTCAATCGCTGGGGCGACGGCTCCGCTCATCTGCACATGTGGTTCCTCGCTCGCCCGTACGGCCGCCTTCAGTTGCGGGGTACGTTCCTGTCCCTGTGGGACTCGATCCTGCCGCCGATCTCCGAGGCGCAGTGGCGGGAAAATCTGGCGCTCGTCGCGGCCTGGCTCGCCGAGTTCGGTGGCCGCCCGCTTGCCGAGCCGCCCCGCATCCAGTGGCAGGCGCCGTCCAGTCTGCTGGCCCAGTCCGCCGCCGCGGACGCCGCTGCCGCAGCGGAGGCTGCCTCAGCGGCAGCAGCCGGGACGGAGGCCGTCTCGGTCATCGAGGCGGCAGAGGAGATCCCGGAACCGCCCCTCGACTCCACTCCTGATCCGACCGACGCCGACAGCGGCCCCCGGGCCGAACCGGTAGCGGACCCCGGCGCCGGCGCCGGCTCGGCGACGACCACCGTCACCGACCGGCCTTCGGCTGAGCCCGCCCAGTCGGGCACGGTCAACCGTCCGGCGGCTGAACCCGCTCGGACGGCATCCGCCACCGACCTGCCCGGCGTCCCGGCCGCAGGCGCCCGGGAGTCCACCACAGCGGCATCCGGCAGCGCCGCCACGACGGCCACCGACGGACTCCGCGCCGGCCAGGCGGAGATGCCCGCCGACAGACCTCACGGCGTCGGCTCGGCGGAGAAGCCCTCCGGCGGGCCGCACGTCGGCCGGGCGAGCGGAAGCGCCGACGAGGCTGGATCCGCCAACCCGGCAGCGTCCGACCCGTCCAACGGAGAAGCCTCCGGAGAGGCCGTCAGCAGGAACGCCCCTGAGAGGGGCACTGGCACTCCGGGCGAGGCCGCGCGCACCGACGGCAGCGGCATTCCCGACGTACGCGCGACTCACTGATCTGGAACCGACCATGAGGTTGACCCGGCAGGACAGGGCCAACCTCATGGTCGGCCCGCGGGTGGTCCGCTCCGCCGAAGTGGTTGGCGGGTAGGTCAGTGCCTGGTGAGGCGGGCAGCGGCTCGGGCGACCAGGGCGCCGAGGAGTCGGCCGAAGTCCAGCCCGGCCGCCTGCACGGCGAGCGGAAGCAGTGACGTCTCCGTCATCCCCGGGGAGACGTTGACCTCCAGCACGTGCGGCTGGCCGTCCGCGTCCACGATCACGTCGACGCGGGAGAGGTCCCGTAGACCGAGCGCGGTGTGCGCGGCGAGGGCCACGTCAGCGACAGTGGCAGCCACCTCCGGGTCCAGCCGGGCGGGGGCGTGCCAGGTGGTCCGCCCCGCGGTGTAGCGGGCGGCGTAGTCGTACACGCCGTTACGCGGCACGATCTCCACCGGGGGCAGCGCCCGCGGGCCGTCGCCCAGGTCGACGACGGAGACTGCCACGTCCATCCCCGGCACGTATCGCTCCACGAGCGCAGTGGAGTAGTACGCAAAGCAGCCGACCATCGCGGCGGGCAGTGCGGCGGCGTCCCGGACCACCGCCCCGCCCAGCCCGGACCCGCCCTGTGCCGGCTTCACCATGAGAGGTACGCCCAGACGGTCGACGATCCGGTCCAGGACGGCGACCGCGCCGAGCTCGGAGAAACGATCGTGCGGGAGAGCCACCCAGTCGGGGGTGGGGATGCCGGCCTCGCGGAGCACCGCCTTGGCCGAGGGCTTGTCCCAGGCGACCCGGGAGGCCCGAGCGTCGCAGCCGACGTACGGGACGTCGCACAGATCCAGCACCCCGCGCAGTGAGCCGTCCTCGCCGGTCGCGCCGTGCAGTGCGATCACCACCGCGTCCGGCGGGTCGGCTGCGAGCGCCGGCAGCAGCGCCACGTCCGCGTCCCGCAGCTCGGCCTCCACCCCGACGGCGCGCAGCGCGTCGAGCACACGGCGACCGGAGCGCAGCGACACGTCCCGTTCGTAGGAGAGCCCACCGGCGAGCACCACGACGCGCAGGTCGGCCGAGATGGCGGAATCGGTCACGAGGAGGTGCTCGGCGGTCGTAGCCATGCCGGCATCATGCCAAGTCGGGCCCGGGCACGTCGGAGCCGGCCCGGCCGCGTCGCCCGGCGGCACCACCCACGGCACCGAAGACCCGGCGCATCGCGATCTCCTGCTCCATCACCCCGGCCAGCCGGCGGACGCCCTCACGGATCCGCTCCGGCGGCGGGAAGCTGAAGTTGAGCCGCATGGCGTCGGTGCCGGTGCCGTCGGCGTAGAAGCCGGTGCCGGGCACGTAGGCGACCCGGGCGGCGACCGCTCGCGGCATCATGGCCTTCGAGTCGAGCCCGTCGGGCAGGCTGGCCCACACGAAGAGACCGCCGGCCGGGGTGGTCCAGCTGGTGCCCTCGGGCATCAGGTCGGCCATCGCGTCGAGCAGGGCGTCGCGGCGTTCCCGGTAGACCTCGCGGTAGACCTTGAGCTGCTGCCGCCAGGGCATCGTGCTCAGGTAGGTGGCCACCGCGGCCTGGGCGAAACCGCTGGGGCAGAGGATCTGCGCCTCGCTGGCGATGACCAGTTTGTCGCGGACCGCGTGCGGCGCCAGGATCCAGCCGACCCGCAGCCCGGGGGCGAAGGTCTTGGAGAAGGTGCTGAGGTAGAAGACGCCGTCGCGGCGGCGGGCCCGCAGGGGGGCCGGGGCCTCACCCTCGAACCCCAGTTGGCCGTACGGGTCGTCCTCGACGACGAGCAGACCGGCGCGCTCGCAGATGTCGAGCACCCGTTCCCGGCGCTCCTCGCTGAGCGTCACGCCGGTCGGGTTCTGGTAGGTGGGGATCGTGTAGAGGAACTTGACCCGCTGGCCCGCACGGGCCAGGTCGGCGATGGCCGTCTCCAGCGCCTCCGGGATCAGCCCGTCCGCATCCATCGGTACGTGGACAACCTGCGCCTGGGCGGCCTGAAACACGCCGAGCGCACCGACGTACGTCGGCCCCTCGGCGAGCACCACGTCACCCGGGTCGAGGAAGAGCCGGGCCACCAGGTCCAGTGCCTGCTGCCCGCCCACGGTGACGACGACGTCCTCCGGGGAGGCCCCGCACGCGGCGTCGATCCCGGAGAGCGACATCACCTCGCAGATCCGCTCGCGCAGTTCGAGGGTGCCCTGACCGATGCCGTACTGAAGGGTGGTCACGCCGTGTTCGGAACCGAGCCGGCCGAGCATCTCGCCGACCGCGTCCAGCGGAAGGGCCGCGATGTACGGTGCGCCACCGGCGAGCGAGACGACCTCCGGACGACTGGCCACCGCGAACAGTGCTCGGATCTCGGAGGCGGTCATCCCGCGTACCCGCCGGGCGTACCGGTCGGTGTAGTCGTCGAGTGTCGTGCCGGTCATGACCTCACCTCGATCGCTGCTCGAGTGGCTCCCGCCCCGGGTACCCCGCACACCGCTGACCATGGCGGCGGGCACACCGATTGTCGATCCTAGTCCGCCTGGGTCGTGCTGCCGCCGTACCGCAGCAGATCGACCACATCGCGGACCGTCCTCGGCGTCCCCCGTCGCGGTGGGCATTCGCGCGTCCCCTCCCGTATGGTCGATCGGCGGCGTACGATCGCTCGTCGGGGGCAGGAAGGCGGCGCTGTCGTTCCATGCCGGTCTCACCACCGAGCCTATTGTGGGGATGCGCCATATGTCGCGACGTCTGGTCAGCCTGACCCTCGACACGTTGGAAGACCTCCCGCGCCCGTGCCGGCAGTGCGTCTACTGGGAGCTCGATCCGGTCTCCGCTGAGCGCGCCTGCGCCGCTGGCGATCCGGGCCTGGAGAAGGAGGCGTGGGTCTCCCAGACGCTGCTGGAGTGGGGCTCCTGCGGCAAGCTCGCGTACGTGGACGGCATGCCGGCCGGCTTCGTGATGTACGCCCCGCCTGCCTACGTGCCCCGTTCGATGGCGTTCCCGACCTCACCGGTCTCCGCGGACGCGGCACTGTTGATGACCGCCAACGTGGTCGCCGCGTTCTCGGGCGGCGGGCTGGGCCGGATGCTGGTGCAGGGTGTCGCCCGGGATCTCACCAAGCGTGGGATCAAGGCGATCGAGGCTTTCGGCGACGCCAAGTTCGGCGACGCGGACGACCCTGCCGGCGGTTGCGTGGCCCCGGTCGACTTCTTCCTCTCCGTGGGCTTCAAGACCGTACGTCCGCATCCGCGCTTCCCCCGGTTGCGTCTTGAGCTGCGTACGGCGTTGAGCTGGAAGTCCGACGTCGAGTACGCGCTGGAGAAGTTGCTCGGGTCGATGAGCCCCGAAACCCTGCTCCGCCCGGTCCGTCCCGCCCCGGCCACCCGCTCCACCAACGGCTGACGTCCGGCTGATCAGTCCACCACGGTGCCGGCGGTCACCACGGCACGCAGTTCGCTGACGTCGAGCGATCCGGTGGGGACGTCTCGTTCGATCGGGTAGTACATCCGCTGCACAGCGGCCACGATCGCCTCCACCACCCGGTCCCGGAACCGGGGGTCGACGAGGTGGGCGCGGTCCGTCGGAGAGGTGAGATAGCCGACCTCGACCCGGACGGCGGGCATCCGCGTCAGTCGCAGCAACTCCCACGTCTTGGCGTGGGTGCGGCAGTCCCGCAGCCCGGTGCGGGCGACGATCTCCCGCTGCACGAGCCCGGCCAGGCGCTCACCCGTCGCCGACGTCACCCCGTTGTCGGTGCCGTAGTGGTAGGTCGCCACGCCCTCCGCATCCGGGTTGGCGTGCCCGTCCAGGTGCAACGAGATGAACACGTCGGCGCCGAGCGAGTTGGCGAGCAGGGCCCGGTCGGTGTCCGGCAGGCAGCTGTCGGGCGACGGGCCTCGGGTGAGCTGCACCCGCACTCCAGAGGCGGCGAGGCGTCCCTCCAATCGGCTGGCCAGGTCGTGCACCAGGTCCGCCTCGGTCCAGCGCAGTGAGCCGTCGGGCACCACCATCCCGGGGTCGGTGCCCCCGTGCCCCGGGTCGATGACGACAGTCTTGCCGACCAGCGCCGGCCCGGACTGGCGGATCGCGTCGGATTCGCGGAGCCACTGCGGTCGGCCACCGACCACCTTGCGGCCGATCCGGCGAAGCGCGTTCATCGTGTGCGGGCCGCAGGAGCCGTCGGGGGTGAGCCCGACCTCACGCTGGAACTGGGCCAGCGCCCGCGACGTCCGGACACCGTAGATGGCGTCCGCGCGGCCCGTGTCGTACCCCATCTCCAGCAGTCGCTCCTGGAGCGACCGGACGTCCTCGCCGGTGAGCGGTTCGGGAACCGCGTGGTAGAGGGTGCGGGCGCCGAGCCGCCAACGGGCGGCATCCAGGGCGCGCCAGGTTTCCGCGCCGACCCGGCCGTCCACGCTGAGCCCCCGCGACTGCTGGAACGCGCGGACCGCCCGCTCGGTGTCGAGGTCGAACTCGTCGGTGTGCGGGTCGGCGGCGGCCAGCAGGTCGAGGCCGGTCAGGATGGTACGGATCTCCGTGACCGCGGGTCCCCGGTCACCGGGTCGGATCGGACGCACGCACGACCCCCTCTGCACGACACTCGCTGGCCGGGCGGCCCAGGCTTGAGGCTATGCGCTCTCAGGCGGCGAGGTGGCTGGGGCCGAGAAATACGTCGACGGTACGGCCGGGAAGACACCGAACCCCGCACCCGACGACGGGTACGGGGTTCGGTTGATGTTTCTGCTGCTCAGAGGGCCGATTCGATGAGTCGGACCAGCTCGCCCTTCGGCTTGGCGCCAGCGATCGACTGCACCGGCTGACCGTTCTTGAAGACGGTGAGGGTCGGCACCGACATCACCCGGTAGGCCCGGGCGGTCTCCGGGTTCTCGTCGATGTTGAGCTTGACGATGGTGACCTGGTCACCCATCTCCCGGGCGATCTCCTCGAGCAGTGGCGACACCTTGCGGCACGGCCCGCACCACTCCGCCCAGAAGTCCACAAGCACCGGCTTGTCGGCCTGCAGCACGTCAGCGACGAAGCTCTTGTCGGTGACCGCCTTGGTTGTTCCCACTATGCCCCTCCTCCGGGATGTGTTCCTTGTTTCAGCTGAGCGTCGCGATGAACCGCTCGGCGTCGAGCGCTGCGGCACAACCGGTGCCGGCTGCGGTGATCGCCTGACGGTAGGTGTGGTCGACCACGTCGCCTGCGGCGAAGACACCTGGCACGTTGGTACGGGTGCTCGGGGCGTGGACCTTCACGTAGCCCTCGTCGTCCAGCTCGACCTGGCCCTGGAACAGTTCGCTGCGAGGGTCGTGACCGATGGCGACGAAGACACCAGTCACGTCCATCACCTTGGTCTCGCCGGTGTGCACGTTACGGACGCGTACGCCGGTGACCTTGCCGTCCTCGCCGAGGATCTCCTCGACGGTGCTGTTCCACTCGACCTTGATCTTCTCGTTGCTCAGCGCCCGGTCGGCCATGATCTTGCTGGCCCGGAACGAGTCGCGGCGGTGGATGATGGTCACCGACTCCGCGAAGCGGGTGAGGAAGGTGGCCTCCTCCATCGCCGAGTCGCCGCCGCCAACAACCACGATCTGCTGGTTGCGGAAGAAGAAGCCGTCACAGGTGGCACACGCGGAGACGCCGTGGCCCAGGAATTCCTGCTCACCGGGCACTCCCAGCGGCCGCCAGGCCGAACCGGTGGAGAGAATGATGGATCGCGCCCGGTAGGCGGTCTCGCCAACCCAGACGGTGCTCACCGCGCCGGAGCCGGCGTCGCCGGTGTCCACCAGCTCGACCCGGGTCACGTCGTCGGTGAGGAACTCGGCGCCGAACCGCTCGGCCTGCTTGCGCATGTTGTCCATCAGCTCGGGGCCGAGGATGCCGTCGGCGAAGCCGGGGAAGTTCTCCACCTCGGTCGTGGTCATCAGCGCGCCACCGGACTGCACGCCCTCAATGATCAGCGGCTTCAGGTTGGCACGTGCGGCGTAGACCGCCGCTGTGTAGCCGGCCGGCCCGGAGCCGATGATGATCAGGTTGCGGACCTCGTCCACTGCCGTCTCCCGAGTTGTGTGTGTTCGGCGTCGGCGCGAGCACCGATGCTGATCCGAGTCGCCGACGCCTGGGTGGGGCCGGCAGCTGACTTCCAGAACGTCATCGTACGAACCGGGGATTCCCGAGCCGGGCATCCGGTGGGTCAGGTCACGTGGGGGGTCATCGTGCCATCGACCGTGGATTCACCCTACCCGCGCCGAATACCGGCTGTCCGAGCCGGACCCGGGCACGCCGCACTCCGGGCCGCTCACCCAGGCCCACCGGGCCCCGTTCGCGTCGGTGAAGTGGATGACCAGTGCCTGATCGCCCTGGAACCGCGCGTAATCGATCACCTCGACCACCAGGGGGGCCGATCCGTGTTCCGCCGCGACGCTGGCCAGGCAGCTGGTCAGCGCAGCCTCGTCGGTGAGCCGGGCGAGCTGGTCCGACCCGTCGGGAGACGGACGGCGTCCGCCCTCGGCATCCACGTGCGGCTGCACGCCCGGGGTGTCGCCGGTCGCCCGGCTGGCAGCCGGAGCATCCGGGCCGTGGGCGTCCCCGAGGGTCTGCGGGGTGTAGTTCGTACCACTGCGCAGTGCCGGGCCGGTGGTGCGGGCCGCCCCAGCCCCCGCGACGCCCTCCGGCGCGCTGGCCGGCCGGTTCATGGCGGTGCCGCCGGAGTCGTCCGACGCCCGCATCGAGAGCTGGTTGAGGCCCAGCGCGACGGCGACGACGGCGATCGCGGCGGCGGCCACGGGTGCGCCACGGCGGGCCCAGCCGCGCCGTCGGCGGCCCGGACCGGTGGACGCCCAGCGCCCGGCGGGCGTTGGAGCGGACGGTCGGCGACCGACTCCACCCTGCGCCGGTACGACGAACGGCGTGGTTGTGTCGGTCTTCCCGGTCGAGGCTTCGTGAGTCGGCTCCGCGGCGGCGAGCGCGGCCAGGAGGCGGTCGGTGATCTCCGTAGGCATCTCCGGGGACGGCTCGGCCCAGCGGCTCAGATCCGTCCGCACCTCGGCTACGGCGGGGGCCAACAGCCCGTACGCTTCGGCCCAGGACGGGTCGGTGGAGACCAGCAGGGCGACCTCGTCCTGCTGCGGGGTGCCGTTCAACGCCCCGCCGAGGTAGTCAGCGAGGAGGTCGGCGTCGACCTCCCGGAACCCCTCGGTCGTCACGTGTCCTCCTGGTTGGCGTCCCGCCGGTATCGACCTGACCCCGATCCGACGCCCTCCACCGGGCCTGGGTTCCCCGGCGTGACGCCGGGCACGCTTGTGCTCGGGCCGGTGGGGTCCGGTCGGTGCGAAGGCGTCGCCACGACGGCGGGGCGGAGATGCCCGAGCAGCACGGCCAGCCGGGCCCGGCCCCGGGCACACCGGCTCTTCACCGTCCCCTCGGCGACGCCGAGTATGCGTGCCACCTCGGCGACCGGATAACCCTGGACGTCGACGAGAACCAGCGCGGCGCGTTGCTCAAGGGGCAGTGCGGCGAGCGCCTCGCGGACCACGAGGGCGGTGTCGTGGTCCGCTGCCGGCGCCGCCGGTTCGAGCCCGCCGGTGCCCGATCCGCCGTCGGCCCGGTTGCCGTCCGGCAGTGGCACTGTGGGGTGCGCCTGCCGGCGTCGGATCCGGTCCAGGCAGGCGTTGACCACGATCCGGTGCAGCCAGGTGGTGACGGCTGAGTCACCACGGAACCGGGCCGCCGCTCGATGCGCCGACAGCAGGGCGTCCTGGAGAGCGTCGGCTGCCTCCTCGCGGTCGCCGAGCGTCCGCAGGGCCACCGCCCACAGCCGGTCCCGGTGCCGGCGGAACAATTCGGCGAAGGCGTCCCGGTCTCCGGCGACGTGCGCGCGCAGCAGCTCCAGGTCACTCGCGGCCGCGCGCCCGTCCATCACCACGTCCAGTGCGTGCGATGCCCGGATCGTGGCGCGCGGCTCACGACCCTTGGACCGTAATCTCCTGCACCCCCAGCTTGAACCCACCCTCGACCGGAGCCAATTCGGTGATCCAGAACAGCAGGTACTGGTATTTCTTGTCGGCGTCGAAGCCGTTGAAGGTCATTGTGGTGCCGTCGTGGTCCTCGAACGGCTGGCCGATGGCGGTCTTGTAGCTCGCGACCAACTGCTTGTCACCGCTGGAGCTGGACGGCCAGGTCGTCGTGCCGGCGAGCAGTTGAGCGGACGCGTTGGTGGCCGACAACACTGCCTGCACCGACTTGACGGTGTGCGGCTCGCCGAGGTCGATCCAGACGCCCATGCCCTTCTTCAGGTTGCCGAAGTTGGGCTTGTTGACGTACGTCTCCGTCTCCCAGCCCTTGTCCTCGTCACCGTCGATGACCTTCTCGGCGTCCTTGACCTCGCTGCGGTCCTTGCTGTCCGGGTCGATGATCCGGACGCTCTTCACTGTCAGCTTGCGCGTCGCCGCGGCCGCCGGGGTGGCGTCGCCGGCCGGGGCACTGGAGGTCGGCGCGGCGATCGGGTTGGACTGCGGGTCCTCGTCGTCGCCGCCCAACGCGATGATCCCGATCAGCAGACCGACCAGGGCGACGGCCAGCAGACCAGCGATGCCGACGGCGACCTTGCGACCCCCGGCCGCGGCCAGCGGCGACGGCTCTTCCCCGGTCTCGGCGGCGAACCGCAGCGGCCCGCTGTTGTCGAGGTAGTGCTCATCCTCGGCCGGCACGTCCAGTCGCGCCAGCTCCGCGGCGAGCACGTCGGAGGACGGCGGCGCGATTTCGGCGTCGAGCAGGTCCATGGTCAGGTCGTCCAGGTACGCCGGAACGCCCGCCCGGACCTGGCGCGGTGCGGCGATGGCACCCCCGGCGTCCCGAACAGCGTCCGGGATGGCGGCGCGGCCGTGGCCGGCGGTGGCACCATGCAGTGGTGCCTCGGTGTGCGGCCAGGAGCCGGTCAGCGCAAAGTAGAGGACCCCGCCGACCGCCCGGATGTCGTTCTCCTGGCTGTCGGCGCCATCGGTGCGGGCGTCGGCCAGGACCACCCGACCCTCATCGCTGATCATGACGGTGCCGGGGTGGACGTTGCCGTGCACCATGCCGGTGGCGTGCACCGCGGCGAGCGCGCTCGCGACGGCGTTGCCGATCGCGGTGGCCCGAGCCGGGTCCAGGGGGCCGTCGGTCGCCAGGTCCCGCAGGGACTGCCCGTCGACCCACTCGCGCACCACGTACGCCCGGTCGGCCTCGTCGATCGCGTCGTAGACGCCGACCAGGTTGGGGTGGATGACCCGGCTGGCCGCGACGGCGGCCTGAAGCATCTCGGTGGCGGAGTCGCCACCCGGGTAACGCAGCACGACGGCAACGGGACGGCGCAGGATGACATCGACCCCGCGCCAGACCAGCCGACCCGCGCTGTCGTTGTTGATGTGCTCAACCAGTTCGTACCGCTCGGCGAGGACTTCACCGGCCGTGGGAGCACCGAAGGTCATGACCGGAGGAGCGCTTTCGTCTGCCTCCTGACCCTCGCCGACCTGGGTCACCCGTCCTCCCTCGGTGATCGTGTCGATCGATGAACCCGAACTGCTGGGCATGTGGCTTCCCGCTCTGCCGTTGAAGGAACCGGCCGACCGGTGTCGACGCCCAGCGTCGGCCCCTGCCGTACCCGTCGAGAGCGACCTTACCCGGGTTGCCCGTCTCTCCGACATGTCATCTTCCCGCCGTACCTGGCGGGGTTCTGGCTGTCGAAGAACTCGTCCGGTTACGACCGTTGTCAGCCACGTTGCTGGCACATGTACTAGCTAATCTACGGCTTCACCGCAAGTGACCGACGCCGGGGCTGGGCTGGCGTGGCGCTCGCGTCGCCCCGTACGTTCCCACCGATCGGGTCGCCACCCTCAGCCGTACGGTTGGTTATCCACAGGCCGAAGCGGCGGTTGACCGGCGAATCGCGGAGTTATCCACAGGCGCATCCCCAGCCTGGTGATCCGTAGTCACATTCCGTATGAGTGCCAACTTGTTGTAATCGGATGCGGACTTTCAGCGACCGAGGCGGCGGCGAACCATACCGACCACCTCGGTGATCTCCCCGATCCGCAGCAGCATGGCCAGACCCAGATAGGTCCCGCCGATCACCACGCCGCCAACCACGAGCTGCACAACGGCCTGAATCCAACTCGGCCGGTCGCCGCCGGGCAGAAGACTCACCACGAGGAGGCCGACCAGGGCGGCGCCCAGCGCGGCGACCGCGACTCGGCCGAGCGTGCGCAGGATGGCACCCATTCCGATCCGGCCCACTCGGGGCCGCAGCAGCCACGCGGAGGCGAAGGCGGCCGCCAGATAGGACACAGCGTTGCCGATCATCATCCCGGCCGCGGCGAAGTGGGCGGCGAAGGCCACGTAGAGCACCACCTGAACGCCGATCCGCAGGGCGACCACCGGAATGTTGATCAGCGCCGGGGTGCGGGTGTCCGGCAGGGCGTAGAAGGCGAAGGTGAAGAGCTGGCTGATCGCGAAGGGCACCAACGCCAGTGCCGCCAGGAGCAGCACCAGCGAGGTGTCCGCCGCGTTCTCGTCGGTGAACGCGCCGTAGCGGAACAACGTCACGGCCAGCGGAGTCGCCAGTACCGCGTAGCAGACCGCGATCGGGGCGAGCACCGCCGAGACGGTGCGAGTACCCCGGGACAGATCGGCGGCGACGTCGGAGTACCGGCCGTCGGCGGCGGCCGCGCTCATCCGGGGCATCAGCGCGGTGATGATCGATACGGCGATGATGCCGTGCGCCATCATCAGCAGCAGGAACACGTTGTTGTAGATCAGAGGGCCGGCGGCGTTCTCCTTGCCTGCCCGGTTCAGCAGGTTGAACAGCACGATCAGGCCGACCTGGCTCACCGCGACGTAGCAGAACATCCAGCCGCCGAGACGCCCCAGCTCCCGTAGGCCGAGGGTGCGGAAATCGAACCGGAACTTCCACCGGAAGCCCACCTTGCGCAACGCCGGCAGCAGCCCGGCGGCCTGAATCGCGACGCCGAGCAGGGTGCCGCCACCGATCAGCAGGATCCGTCCGGGAGTCATCTCCTCCGGCTTGACGATCTCCGCGCCGAAGATCGCGATGTACAACCCGGCGGTGGCGATCACCACGATGTTGTTGAGGATCGGCGCCCACATCGGTGCGGCGAAGTGTCCCCGGGTGTTGAGCACCGCGCTGATCAGCGCACTGAGACCGGTGAAGAAGATCATCGGCAGCATCAGGTACGACAGAGCCTTGACCAGACTCCGGAAGCCTTCCCCGGTGTCGTCACCGGCGTAGAGCTTGGTCAACAGTCCCGCCGACAGCACCGCGAGGAGCGCCGCGCCGGCAAGGGTCAGCACCGCGAGGGTCAGCAACCGCTGGGCATACGCCTGCCCGCCGTCGGTGTCGACCCTGCGCCGACGGACCAACACCGGGATCAGCACGCTGGTCAGGATGCCGCCGAGTAGGAACTCGTAGACCATCCCCGGGAGGATCTGCGCCGTGGTGTACGCGTCACCCACCAGCGCCCCACCCAGCGCGGCGGTCAACGCCAACGTGCGCAGGAAGCCGGTACCCCGGCTGACCAGGCTGCCGATCGCCATCACCGCGCTGTTGGCCGCCGCGCTGGCCTCGCCCACCTGCTCCTGCGGCGGCGCGGTCGACTCCATGGCCGGCTGGTTCAGCGGCTCGGCGGAGATGAAGGTGGCGCCATCCCCGGGACGGACACCGGGATCGCCGTCATTCGCGGCGTTGGCGCTGCGGTAGAGCCCGCCGCTCATCTCCAGCCTCCCAGGGGTACGTCGAGTCGGACACCGACCCGCACGCCACAGACCATAGTCAACCCCCACCCGTTACCCGCGCCCGGCGGATCGGATCACACCCCGGCCCGATAAGCTGGCGATCCCATGTCCGACGCCTCCGCTCCTCACGCCGCCGACCGCCGCGAACTCACCGCCGCGCAGCGCAACGCCGTCGCCGAACTGCTCCGGGTGTCCCCGGTCGCCGACGAGTTGGGCCGCCGCTTCGTCCGCGCCGGTCACGAGTTGCACCTGGTGGGTGGTTCGGTACGGGATGCCCTGCTCGGTCGACTCGGGGACGACCTCGACTTCTGCACCGACGCGCACCCCGACGAGACCCTGCGGATCATCAAGGGCTGGGCTGAGTCGATCTGGGAGACCGGTCGGGAGTTCGGCACCATCGGCGCCCAGCGAGACGGCCTCCGACTGGAGATCACCACCTTCCGCGCGGAGTCGTACGACCAGGTCAGCCGCAACCCGGTGGTCGTGTACGGCACCAGCCTCGACGAGGACCTGAAGCGGCGCGACTTCACGATCAACGCGATGGCGGTCAGCCTGCCGGACCACCGGTTCACCGACCCGCACGGTGGGCTGGAGGATCTCTCGGCGAAGGTGATCCGTACCCCGAGCACGCCTGGTGAGTCGTTCGGCGACGACCCGCTGCGGATGCTGCGGGCCGCCCGGTTCGCCGCCCAGCTGCGTTTCGCCGTGCACCCGGACGTGCACCTGGCGATGACCGAGATGGCCGCCGACCTGGACCGGATCACCGCCGAGCGGATCCGCGACGAGTTCACCAAGCTGCTCTGCGGCGCGGACCCGATCACCGGGCTGCGGCTGCTGGTCGACACCGGGCTGGCCGAGCGGTTCCTGCCGGAGCTGACTGGGCTGAAGCTGGAGATCGACGAGCACGCCCAGCACAAGGACGTCTACGAGCACACGTTGACGGTCGTCGAGAACGCGGTCTCCTACGAGGAGGAGGGCTGCGACTTCATCCTGCGGATGGCCGCCCTCCTGCACGACGTGGGCAAGCCGGCGACGAAGGCGGTCGGGCCCGACGGCCGGGTCAGCTTCCACCACCATGAGGTGGTCGGCGCCCGGCTGACCAAGGCCCGGATGAAGGCGATGCGCTATCCCAAGGACGTCACCGCGCAGGTGACCGCGCTGGTCGCGCTGCACCTGCGCTTCTACGGGTACGGGCGGGGCGAGTGGACCGACTCGGCGGTGCGCCGCTACGTTGCCGACGCTGGTGATCTGCTGCCCCGACTGCACAAGCTGACCCGCTCCGACTGCACGACCCGCAACCGGCGCAAGGCCGCCCAGCTCGCGGCGGATTACGACGCGCTGGAGGATCGGATCGCGCGGATCGCGGCCGAGGAGGACCTGGCGCGGGTTCGACCCGACCTGGACGGCAACGCGATCATGGAGCTGCTCGGCGTACCGCCGGGGCCGGTGGTCGGGCGGGCCTGGAAGCACCTCAAGGAGCAACGTCTCGAGCAGGGTCCGCTGGACCGCGACGCCGCCGAGGCGGAGCTGCTGCGCTGGGCCCGCGCCGAGGGCATCCTCGACTGACGCGCTCCACTTCGATGCTGCTCAGGTAGCGCGATCCGCGGTGAGGTGGCGGGAACCGTCACTTCAGGACGTGGCCGACGGCGACGCGCAGCTGTCCGGTCGACGACGAAACGCGAGCGGATCGACCGAATGGCTGAGGTGTAGCGCTTTCATCGTCGTCCATGATGACTGGGCGTCCGTCGGCTACCGGTGCATCGACACCGCCGCCGACCCCACCGCCCGTCCGCCGTCCGGACTGGACGGGCGACGATCAAACGGGGAGATCACCTAGTGAAACGCCGTGGCGTAATACGCCGCTCGGCGGTGGCGAGCGTTGCTCTCGCCTCCGCAACCATCATCGTCACCGCTGCGACCGGTGGGGCCGCCATGGCCGAACCGACCGCTCCGCTGGCGCCGAAGCCCGCCAGCAAGTTGACCGCCCCCAAGGCGGACGGCCGGTTGGCCAAAGCCAAGGCCGCCGAGGTCGTTCCGAATCGCTACATTGTGGTCCTCAAGGACAAGAAGACCACGCCCGCCAAGATCAAGGCTGCCGCTTCGGCTCTGGCCAAGGAGAACGGCGGCAGCGTCCGCCGGCTGTACAGCAGCGCCGTCAACGGCTACTCCGCCGCGATGACCGCGAAGCAGGCAGGCCGGCTGGCCGCCGACCCGGATGTCGCATCCGTGGAGCCGGTGGTTCGCGTCCACGCGAGCGGAACGCAGAGCTCGCCTCCCTCCTGGGGCCTGGACCGGATCGATCAGGTTTCGCCCAAGCCGAATGGCAGTTACACCTACCCCAACACCGGTGCCGGGGTGAAGGCGTACATCGTCGACACTGGCATCGACATCAGTCACAGCGACTTCGGTGGCCGCGCCTCCAACGGTTACGACGCGATCGAGCGGGACAATGTGGCGCAGGACTGCCACGGTCACGGCACGCACGTGGCGGGCACCGTCGGCGGCACGAAGTACGGCGTGGCCAAGGACGTGAGCCTGGTCGCCGTCCGGGTCCTCGACTGCGATGGTGCTGGCACCACCGAGGAAGTCGTGGCCGGGATCGACTGGGTGACCGCCAACGCGCAGAAGCCTGCCGTGGTCAACATGAGCCTCGGCGGGCCGGAGAACCCGGACTACCCGGCGATCTCCATGGCGGTCAGCAACTCCATCGCCACCGGTCTCACCTACGCGGTGGCCGCCGGCAACGAAGCGGACGATGCCTGCTCGTACACCCCGGCCGGGGTGTCGGCGGCGATCACTGTCGGCGCCACCGACAGGTTCGACCGTCGCGCCTCGACCGAGTACTTCGATTCGAACTACGGTCCGTGTGTCGACGTCTGGGCTCCGGGCGTGGACATCGTCTCCGCGGCGAGCGGAACCACCAACGGGTCGGTGGCCTTCAGCGGGACCTCGATGGCCTCGCCGCACGTGGCCGGCGCCGCTGCGCTGCTGCTTCAGTCGAACCCGACGTGGTCACCGAACCAGGTGCGCAACACGATCGTGACCCGGGGGCTCGCTGGCGCTGTGTTGAACCCGCAGGGCGGAGTGGACCGTCTGCTCAACGTCGCGGCGGCCCTGTCTCCCGCGCGCACCGCGCACGGTCTGCTGGCGCGTTCCAACGGCTATTTCGTCTCGGCTGACGGTGCGGGCAGCAAGCCTCTGGCCGCTGTCGGCCCGGTGCTGGGCGGCTGGGAGAAGCTCGACATCGTCGACCTCGGCAGCGGCCTGGTCGCACTGCGGGCGAACGTCAACGGTAAGTACGTCAGCGCCAACGGTGCCGGCAGCAAGCCACTGATCGCCGCTGCCGCGTCGGTGAGCACCTGGGAGAGGTTCCAGCTTGTTCACCAGACCGACGGCACCGTGAGCCTGAGGGCCACTGTCAACAACAAGTACGTCAGTGCCCCCAGCAACGGTGGTCCGCTGATTGCCAGCGCGACGAACGCGAGCACCTGGGAGAAGTTCGACCTCGAGACGAACCTGCTCGTCAGCTTCAAGTCCTCCGCCAGCGGCAAGTTCGTCTCCGCTGACGGTGCCGGAAGCAAGCCGCTGATCCCGGTGGCCACGAAGGTCAGCACCTGGGAGAAGTTCGAGCTGTACGACCTGGACTACTACGGCTACTTCGGCCTGCGTTCGCTGGCCAACGGCAAGTTCGTCTCGGCGACCTCCGCCGGATCGAAGCCGATGGTTGCCTCGGCCGCCGGAATCAATGCCTGGGAGGCCTTCACCTTCTGGCACCGGGGTGTCGGGGCCACGGACGGGTCGGGCTGGATCTACGCGAACGTCGACGGGCAGGCGGTCAGTGCCGGCAGCGCCGGCACCAGCCAGCTGATCCCGAACAAGGACTTCGACTTCTGGAGCCCGGACTTCGGCCTTTCGGCGGGCGAGCGCTTCGTCATGAACCTCGCCTGAACCAACCACGGAATCACCACCGGCGCCCGCCGGCACCCCTCCCTCGGGAGGCGGTGCCGGCGGGCGCCGGCCGTTGGTCGGTGATCCGTGCCAGCCAGAGCCCTGACTCTCGCCGGTTGTGCGCGTTCAGCGCGAGACGGTGCTGCCGTCCACAGTGCCGCCCCCGGTGACCGGCGCGGTGGCGTCGCTCCGTCCAGCACCGAGCCGTGCCAGCAGTCCGGGCAGGTCGATCCCGGTGAGATCGCTGCCGAGCTGGAGGCCCTGGGCCACGTTGCCGGCCACCGACCTGGTGAGCGACGACGCGCCGTCGGTGGAAATCACGGTCATCTTGTCGATCGCCCCGATCGGCGCGCTGGCCGCCTCGACGACCTGCGGCAGCACCTTGACCAGCAGGTCGAGCACGGCCGCCTCTCCGTACGCGGCGAACGCCTCGGCCTTGCGCGCCATCGCGTCGGCCTCTGCCTCACCCTTGGCGAGGATGGCCGCGGCCTCGGCCTGGCCCTCCCGCTCCACCGCCTCGGCGATGGCGGAGCGTCGCCGCTGCTCGGCCTCACCCTCCTTGGCACCCTCGATGGCGTTGGCCTCGGCGAGCGCGGCCCGTCGGGCCCGCTCACCCTCACCGGTGAGGCGGGCCTGCTCGGCGGAGGCCTGCGCTGCGGCGATCACGGACTGGCGCTGCGCGTCGGCGTGCAGCACCGCCGCGTTGCGGGACGCCTCGGCCTCCTGCTCCACCTTGTACCGGGCCGCGTCGGCCGGCTTGCGAACCTCGGTGTCGAGTTGGCGCTGCTTGAGTTCGGCGTTGCGCTCGGCCACCTTCTGCTGCTCGGAAAGGATCGCCTGGTCCCGCTCGGCCTGGGCGAGCGGTCCGGCCGCCGCGGACTTCGCCTTAGCCGCGTCGATCTCGGCCTGGATGCCGGCCTGCTTGAGGGCCAGGTTCCGGTTCGCCTCGGCGATGGCCTCCTCGGCGAGCAGGCGCTCCTGCTCGGCCTGCTGCCGGGCCCGCGCCTCGGCGATCGCCGCGTCCTTGAGCACCCGGGCGGCCTCAGGCCGACCTAGGTCCTGCA
This sequence comes from Micromonospora sp. DT15, assembly GCF_049841475.1. Taxonomy (NCBI): domain Bacteria; kingdom Bacillati; phylum Actinomycetota; class Actinomycetes; order Micromonosporales; family Micromonosporaceae; genus Micromonospora; species Micromonospora sp. DT15. Next base: position 145,166 of record NZ_JBNCKJ010000013.1, on the reverse strand, counting down.
GGTAGGAGCCCTCGGCGAGGATGTCCTGGAGCTGGAAGGTGTCCAACACCAGACCCTGGTTGGTCATCGAGTGTTCGGCCTCCTCGGCCACGGCGCTGGCGAACGCCGCCCGGTCCCGGATGACCTCCTCGACGGTGAGCCGCCCGACGATCGAACGCAGCGCGCCGGCCAGCACCTCCCGGGTGAAGTTGTCGATCTCGTCCTGCTGGTGCAGGAACCGCTGGGCGGCGGCCCGGATCGCGTCCTCGGTCCCGCCGACCTTGACGATCGCCACGCCGTGCAGGTCGGCGCGGATGCCCTGCTTGCTCACCGCGCCCCGGATGCCGACGTCGATCCGCCGGCTGGACAGGTCGAGCGACTGGAGCTTCTGCACCACCGGCAGCACGAACACCGAGGCGCCCAGCACGACCTTCTGACCGGAGGTGTCGGTGGACCGCCCGCCGTCGGCGGTGTGCGTGGTGCGGCCCTTGCGACCGGTGACGATGAACGCCTCGTTCGGGCCGGCCACCTTGATCCGGGAGAGCACGAAGAACACCAGGATGAGCACGAGGAGGACCGCGCCACCGATGGCGATGAGTAGGGCCATATAAATAGTCCCGTCTGTGAGGGGGAGATCAGTAGGTCTCTACGTGCACGCTGGTCTCGCTGAGCGCCTGCACGACGAAGATCTGGGCGCCGATCGGGATCGGCTGGTCCGCGCGGGCGCTGAGCTTGACCGGTTGGCCGGCGAGGCGAATGCGGACCTCGCCGTACCCGTTGGCTGGCACCGGGGTGACGACCAGGCCGAGCGCGCCGACCAGGTCGTCGCGGGTGGGGGTGGGGTCGGTGCGCATGTTCCGCGCCGCCCGACTCAGCCGGGACGCCAACCAGCCGGTGGGCACGGCTGCGAGCACGCCGCCGGCCACCGCCCCGACGACCATGCCAGGTGTACGGGCACCGAGCAGTTCGTTGACGATGGCCGCGCCGAACCCGAAAGCCCCGGCGAAGCCGGCGACCGTCTCGACCGAGATCGGCCCGTCCACGTCGGCGTGCCCGAAGTGGAGCAGCTCGGTGCCGAGCAGCGCGAGCGCGAGCACGCCGATGCCCGCCCCGCCGATGATCAGAAAGATGAGCGTCCCCGTTGCCACGACCTTGACGGTATCGACGCCGCGCAACGCCGAACGGCCTGACAGGACGTGAAGATGATCTACCGCTGCGGGTCGGGAGTGGCGCTCGACCCGACGCCGGAGGCCGGGCCGGCGAGATGGTCCGCGTCGGGGAGAATAGGCGGATGCGCTGGGCGGTGCTCGACTCACCGATCGGTGAGTTCTCCGTGGCCACCGACGGCACGAGCGTCTGCGGCGCCGCCTTCGGCCGGGTCGAGGCAGCGGTCGACGAGCCCGGCGACGCGTTGTCCCAGCAGGCCGTGACCGAACTGCGGGCGTACTTCGCCGGGGAGCTGACCGCGTTCACCGTCCCGGTGTCGATGCCCCGGGGCTCCGACTTCGAGCGAGCCGTGTGGCGGGAGATGACCCGGATCCCCTACGGGGAGACGCTGACGTACGGCGCGGTGGCGCGGCTGGTCGGCGATGCGGGGGCGGCACGGGCGGTGGGAGTGGCCTGCAACCGCAACCCGGTCCCGGTGATCGTGCCGTGTCACCGGATCGTCGGCGCGGGCGGCAAGCTGGTCGGCTTCGGCGGAGGCCTGCCTCGCAAGGTCAACTTGTTGGAGCTGGAGGCCGGGGTGGCGCTGCGACGCGCCTGGTCCTGAGCCGTCCGGCGTCGGCGGTGGCGTCACCCGGCGCTGGGCGACCCTTCCGGTCCGCCAACGGGTGCGGTCCGGGCGGGCCACGGCGGGTCGATCGGGGTCCGCGGCTGGAAGAAGGCGTTGGCCGGTGGCAGGGCCAGCAGGACCAGCGCGACGAGTATCGCCACCGGCACGCCCAAGCCCAGGGTGAGCAGCAGGGGCTCCAACCAACCCGGCATGTCATCCCGTGCCATCTCGGTGATCCGGTCCATGTTCTCGGCGGAGTAGATGGAATAGAGCGGTCGCGGCGACCGGGCCGCCCCGACGGCGGCGCAGCAGGCGAGGACTGGTGCCGAGGCCCAGGAGGCGATCCGTGCGCGGTTCACGCCCACGGCGTTGGCTGCGGCCAGCGTGAGGAGTCCGATCGCCAGCACCGCCGTCAGCAGGTCGGCAGCCAGATCGGCGGTGCTGCCCAGGGCGGCGAAGGCCACCCCGTCCGTGGGCTCGAAGGAGCTGGCGGCCGTGTGGAAGAAGTCCTGGTGCCAGTAGCGGAGCGGAAGTGCGGCCAGTTGCGCGACGGCGGCCAGGGCAAGCAGTAGGCAGGCCAGCGCGACGATGCGCGGCCGAGGAGGTCGGGCCGGGTGCGGGCCAGTCAGTGCGGAGCTGGTGCGGGAGATCATGAATCGATTATCGATAGCTTTCCCGCTCCCCGTGGCCCCGAAAGTGGTGGCAGAGGTCACGGGACAGCGGTCGTACCCCGGGGAAGCCGACCCACGTGGAAGGGCCGGGTCCGCGCGGACCCGGCCCTTCCACGTGCTTGGTGATTCAGCGCGTCAGCGCGTGACCTCACCGGCGATGAACTCCTCGACGGCCTGGTGGGCGTCGTGGTCGGCGTACTGCACCGGCGGGGACTTCATGAAGTACGACGAGGCCGACAGGATCGGGCCGCCGATCTTCCGGTCCAGGGCGATCTTCGCGGCCCGGACCGCGTCGATGATGACGCCGGCGGAGTTCGGAGAGTCCCACACCTCGAGCTTGAGCTCGGCGTTGAGGGGGGTGTCACCGAACGAGCGGCCCTCCAGGCGGATGTACGCCCACTTGCGGTCGTCCAGCCACGGCACGTGGTCCGACGGGCCGATGTGCACGTCGCTCTTGCTCATCTCGTGCGGGATCTGCGAGGTGACCGACTGGGTCTTCGAGATCTTCTTCGAGACCAGGCGCTTGCGCTCCAGCATGTTCATGAAGTCCATGTTGCCGCCGAAGTTGAGCTGGTACGTGCGCAGCAGCTCGACGCCGCGGTCCTCGAAGAGCTTCGCGAGGGCACGGTGCACGATGGTGGCGCCGACCTGGCTCTTGATGTCGTCACCGACGATCGGCAGGCCCGCGTCCTCGAACTTCTTGGCCCACTCGGGGTCGGAGGCGATGAAGACCGGCAGGGCGTTGACGAACGCGCAGCCGGCGTCGATCGCGGCCTGGGCGTAGAACTTGGCGGCCTGCTCGGAGCCGACCGGCAGGTAGCAGACGACGACGTCGACCTGCGCGTCGCGCAGCGCCTGCGCCACGTCGACGGGGGTGGCGTCCGACTCCTCGACGATCTCGCGGTAGTACTGGCCCAGACCGTCGAAGGTCGGACCGCGCTGCACGCTGACGCCGGTCGGCGGCACGTCGCAGAGCTTGATGGTGTTGTTCTCGCTGGCGACGATCGCCTCCGCGAGGTCCATGCCCACCTTCTTGGCGTCCACGTCGAATGCCGCTACGAACTCCACGGCGTTGACGTGATAATCGCCGAAGGCGACGTGCATGAGACCCGGGACGCGGTCGTTCGGGTTGGCGTTCCGGTAGTACTCGACGCCCTGAACCAGGGACGAGGCGCAGTTACCCACACCGACGATGGCGACGCGGACGGAGCCCATAGCGTCTGCCTCCTTCTTTTCTGTCACGGCCGCTCATTCCTGGTCTCTCCAGGCGGAGGCGGGCTGTTGTCTTCTCGTCGGCCGCCGGCTGTCCCTATGTTCGGGACCGTCGGGGCTCGGCCGGAGCGCTCGTTGGCGATGAGCTCCTCCAGCCAGCGGACCTCGCGCTCACAGGCATCAAGGCCGTGGCGCTGCAGTTCCAGCGTGTAAGCGTCGAGGCGCTCGGCTGCCCGGCCCAGCACGTCACGAAGCCCTTCGCGACGCTCCTCGATCTTGCGGCGGCGACCCTCCAGAATGCGCAGTCGGGTCGCCTGGTCGGTCCGGGCGAAGAACGCGAAGTGCACTCCGAAGCCCGTGTCGTCGTACGTCTCGGGTCCGGCCTGTGCGATCAGCTGGGCGAAGCGTTCCTTGCCTTCCGCGGTGATTTTGTAGACCACCCGACCTCGTCGGCTGGTCAGCGCGGGAACCTCCTCGGCAGTGGCGGGTGTCTCAGCAGCTTCGGTGATCCATCCCGCCGCCTGAAGCCTGCGTAGCGTGGGATAGAGCGAGCCGTAGCTGATCGCCGCCCGGATCGCGCCGAGTTTGGCGGTCAACTCCTTGCGCAGCTCATAGCCGTGCATCGGAGACTCCTGCAGGAGGCCGAGGATGGCGAACTCAAGCACTGGCCACCCTCTCTTTACCCTCCGGCGTGGAGTGGTAACCGCCGCGATGTATCGGACCGATACATCGCACGTTAGCGGGTCGCGTGGGCCAGGGCAAACCCCCGTTCCGAGATGTCGTCGTCACGGATTGTGAGCGTGGTCGCCTGCTCGGTTCGGACCGCGTACCCTTCTCCGCATGCGTACGCAGCGCCAGGTCGTCGACTACTCGCTTCAGAAGCGAGCAGTGCTGCGTGAGCTCCTGGCCGGCCGGGTCGGCACGTATGACGTCTGCGACGCGTCGCCGTACCTGAAGAACGCCGCTCGGTTCCACGGAGAGCCGACGGACCGGCGCTGCCCGATCTGCCGCAGCGAAAACCTGACGCTGGTCCACTACATTTACGGTGACGAACTCAAGCAGTCCGCCGGCCAGGCTCGGACACTTGCCGAGTTGCCCGTGCTGGCGATGACGCTGCGTGAGTTCCAGGTCTTCGTCGTGGAGGTGTGCCTCGGTTGTGACTGGAACCATCTCGTCGAGCAGTACCTGCTCGGCCGGGACGGTCTGACCGGCGACAGCGACGGCACGAGCGAGCAGGACGCGGCGGGCGCCGAAGGCGCCGGTCGGCGGAGGCGAGAGGCGCAACGGTGACATCAGCTGGTTGGACCGGCCCCGGAGTGGCAGACGAAACCCGGGACGGCCGACCGCTTGTTCGCCCGATTGGCCCGATTGATACGGCAATGACCCCGGTCGGTCGGCACCCCCGTGCCGGCGTCCCGGGTGAAGCAACTCACGGCAACCCGGTGGCGGCGCAGCCGCGCCCCACCGCGACCGGCAGGGTGTGAGGAATGAACTCGTACGGTGATCCCAGTTCTGCGCGCGGGCGGGCCCAGTACTCGGGTCCGGACGGTGACCCCGGACCGGGCGCGGACGACGCGTACCGCCGGCCCGGCGGTGACTCCGGCGCGGCAACCCCGGGCCGCGCCTCGGTGACGCCCCGGGCTGCCGGTGGCCGCGCCACGGTCGGTGGCTCCGCCTCGGTGCCGCCGCGTGGCAGCGCGGCCGCCGGGTCCGCGCCGGTGGGTTCGGCAGCGACCGGCCGGGCCGGTCGGGCTTCGGTGCCGGTGTCGCCGGCACCTGGTGCGGCAGCTGGCCGCGCCGGCGCCGGTCGGGCCTCGGTGCCCGTCTCCCCGGCGCCGGGCGCGCCCGCAGGTAGGGCTGCGGTCGGTGCCGCCTCCGTCGGTGCGGCCTCGGTCGGCACCGCCTCGGCGGGCCGGGCCAGCGTCGGATCCGCGTCGGTCGGTGGTCGTGCGGCGGTCGCGCGCGCGAGCGTCTCACCGGTCTCCGGTGGGCCGGGCGGCCCTGGGGGTCCCGGTGGGCCGGGCGGCCCTGGTGGTCCCGGTCGGGGCGGCCGTGGTCCGGGCGACTCGGGCGCCGCGGCGCGGGCGAAGAAGCGCAAGCGGATGAACCTGCTGATCGCCGGGTTCGCCGTCTTCGTCATGCTCGCTGGCATCGGCGTGGTCGGGTTCACCTACTACTCGACGAACGTGGTGCTTCCGGACGAGATCACTCCGCCGCAGGCGACCACCCTGTACGCCTTCGACAACAAGACGATCATCGCGAAGGTGGGCGATCAGAACCGGACCCTGGTCACCATCGACCAGATTCCGGACTTCGTGCAGAAGGCGGTGGCCGCGGCCGAGGACCGGAACTTCTACCGGCACTCGGGTGTGGACTACAAGGGCATCGCCCGGGCCGGCTGGAACAACCTCTCCGGCGGCGACAAGCAAGGTGCCTCCACCATCACCCAGCAGTACGCGCGCAACGCCTACGACAACCTGAAGGACGACACGTACGCCCGGAAGGTGAAGGAGGCGATCTTCGCCTCCAAGCTCAACGACGAGTACACGAAGCCGCAGATCATGCAGCACTACCTCAACGTGATCTACTTCGGCCGGGGCGCCTACGGCATCGAGGCCGCAGCGCAGACCTACTTCGGCAAGTCGGTGAGCAAGCTCAACCCGGCCGAGGGTGCCGTCCTCGCGGCTCTGATCAAGCAGCCGGAACCCAGCTCCACCCACCAGGGGTACGACCCGGCCATCAACCCGACCGCCGCACAGGATCGCTGGAACTACGTGATCGACGGCATGGTCAAGGAGGGCTGGCTGGGTGTGCCCGGCATGGAGCCGCGTCCTGCCGAGTACCCGCTGAAGGCCATCAAGTCCCCGAAGAAGGGCGGCATCGGCGTCGACTTCGGCGTCGACACCCCGTACGGCAACGTCATCAACTACGTCCGGCAGGAAATGCGGGACAGGGGTATCTGTGTCGAGAAGGACACGGAGGTGACAGATGCCAAGCCGTCGTGCTCCCAGGCGCTGATGTCCGGCGGTTACCGGATCCGCACCACAATGGACACGAAGATGCAGGCGGCGGCGGTCGAGACCGCCCAGCGCAAGTCCAAGGGCTCCGAGTTGGCCGGTCAGCCCTCCAACATCATGGCCGCGGTGGTGTCGATCGATCCCACAAACGGTCGGGTCGTCGCGTACTACGGCGGTGACAACGGCACCGGCACCGACTACGCCGGCAAGAACACCGACTCCACCGGGGCGATCAGCGGCGGTCACTCGCCCGGATCAAGCTTCAAGATCTACACCTTGGCGGCCGCGCTCAAGGAAAAGAAGGCGCTCGAGTCTCGCTGGAAGGGCAAGGCCTTCAAGCCGGAGGGCACCTTCAAGGTCAGCAACGCCGGCACCGACAACCCCTCCTGCGGCAACTCCTGCACGCTGCGGGTATCCACGCTCAAGTCCCTGAACGTGCCGTTCTACTACGTCACCGAGGAGATCGGTGCCGACAAGGTCATCGACATGGCCAAGCAGGCCGGCGTCACCACCATGTGGCGCACTGACACCAACCCGGCCAAGGCCTACGACCTGACGAAGACCGACGCGAAGAAAATCACGCCGGAGCCGTTCTTCAACGTCGTCGGCTACGGCCAGTATCCGATCACGGTGCTGGACCACGCCAACGGTGTTGCGACCTTCGCCAACGGGGGCGTCTACAACAAGGCGCACTTCCTCTACTCGGTGGAGAAGCAGAACCCGAACACCGGTAAGTGGGACAAGGTCTACAGCGAGAAGCTCGACTCGAAGCGGAGAATCGAGAAGAGCGTGGTGGACGATGTGACGTCGGTGCTGAAGGACTACCCGGCCGCTGTCAACCACCGGCTCGACGACGGCCGCAAGGCCGCCTCCAAGACCGGCACCTGGGAACTCAAGGACGACAGCAGGGACAACGGCGACGCGTGGATGATCGGCTACACGCCGCAGTTGGCGACTGCGGTCTGGGTGGGCAACGTGGGGGCACGGAAGCCACTCATCCTCAAGGACGGCCGCACCAAGGTCAGCGGTGGCAACCTCCCGGGTGACATCTGGGAGAGGTTCATGAACGAGGCGCTGAAGGGCAAGCCCAAGGTTGACTTCCCGCCGGCGGCGAACGTCGGTGATCCGGATTCCGGGAACGGTGAAGCGCCGCCGCCCCCGCCGCCCCCGCCGAACCCGGGGGGTCAGCCCGGCCAGGGACAACCCTGTAACCCGCTGATCGACATCCTCTGCAACCCCGGAGGCAACAACCCAGGCGGCGGCGGCAACCCTGGGGGCAATCCAGGCGGTAATCCCGGTGGCAACCCCGGTGGCAACCCCGGCGGTAATCCGGGCGGCGGCGGCACAGGTGGTGGCGGCGGCGGGCTGTTGCCCAGCCTGCCACCCAACCGGGAGTGACCCGCACCAACACACGATGCCGCCGCCGGCCGGACGACACGTCCCGGCCGGCGGCGGCGTTTTCGTACCCGGAACTCCACGCCGGGACGGGACGGGCACCCCTGTCGTACGGCAGGATGCCTCTTCATGAGCACCCAGTCGACGCCCGGCATCGACGACGCCGGAACCACTGATCACCCGTCCCGCTCCGACGGGTTCGTCCGCGGCATCTCCAGCGTCATCGGCGGGCCGCTCGGCGACCACGCGACAACGCTGAACCGGCCGGCCGGTCGGGAGCATCGCTTCTGGACGGCCGCGCGGATCGTGCTGGCGCTGGTGTGCCTCACGCTCGCGCTGCACTGGGTGCAGAAATCGCCCTGCCAGAACGGCGCCTGGCAGAACAACGTCCAGTACACCCGGTTCTGCTACACCGACGTCCTCGCCCTCTACTACGCCGAAGGGCTCAACGAGGGCAAGGTGCCCTACCGCGACCACCCGGTCGAGTACCCGGTGCTGACCGGCTACTTCATGGGGGCGCTGGGCCTGCCGGTGCACGCCATCGGCGACGGCGATCCGAGCATCAACCAGGGCCAGTGGTTCTACAACCTCAACGCGCTGGTGCTGGGCGCGCTCGCGGTGGCCACGGTGGCGGTGATTCTGTCGTTGCGCCGACGACGACCCTGGGACGCGGCGATGTTCGCACTCGCCCCGGCTCTGGTGCTCACCGCCACCGTCAACTGGGACCTGCTCGCCATCGGGCTGGCAGCCTTCGGCCTGCTCGCCTGGGCCCGAAAACGACCGGCGGTGGCCGGCGTGCTGCTCGGTCTGGCCGGCGCGGCGAAGCTCTGGCCGCTGTTCCTGCTCGGGCCGATCCTCATCCTGGCGCTACGGGCCGACCGGGTTCGGGCCGCGCTCATCGCCATCGGGACGGCTGTCGCGGCGGTGGTCCTGGTTAACCTGCCGGCCGCGCGGGCGTACCCGGAGAACTGGGACCGGTTCTTCGAGCTGAACACCACCCGGCCGATCGACTGGGGCACGCTCTGGTACATCGGGCGCTACCTGGACGGAAAGGTCGGTAACGACCCCGGCAGCCTCGGCCCGTTCGAGTGGCTCAACGCCAACATCCCGACCCTCAACACCGTCTCGTACGCGCTGTTCGGGCTGGCCTGCCTCGGCATCGCCGTGCTGGCGCTGCGGGCACCGCGCCGACCCCGGCTGGGTCAGCTCGCCTTCCTGGTGGTCGCCGCGTTCCTGATCTTCAGCAAGGTCTGGTCGCAGCAGTTCGTGCTCTGGCTGCTCCCGCTGGTGGTGCTCGCCCGGCCGAAGTGGGGCGCGTTCCTGGCCTGGCAGATCGCCGAGGTCTGCTACTTCGTCGCCTTCTACGGAGAACTGCTCGGTGCGGCAACCAGCAAGCCCGTCTTCCCGGAGGGGGTGTTCGTGCTGGCCTCGACGTTGCGACTGGCCACTGTGGTGGTGCTCTGCGTGTTCGTCGTCAGGGAGATCCTGCACCCTGAGCAGGACGCGGTGCGGGCCACCTACCCGGACGACCCGGACGGCGGGGTCCTCGACGGCGCCCCGGACGCCCCCTGGATAGACCGCTGGCGCCGCCCCACGAGAAGCGAACAAGCACCCGTACCGGTGCACGCGACCTGACCCTCAAGCCGACCGCGGCCGGCACCACGTCAGGGTTTTCGGGGGAGCCCGCCCGGCGCAGGGATCAAGCCTGACCGCCCGGAGCCGGGCGGGCTCCCCCGAAAACCCGCCCTAGAGCTTTAGAGGCGGTAGACGACGGCCTCCCCGACCTCCTGTCGGCTGATGCCGAGCGACTCGACCGGTGCGTCGATGGTGATTTCCCACGGCGTGCCAGCCACCTGGCCGCGCAGCAGCACCACAGTGCGGACGCCGAGCGTGCGCAGGTAGTCGATGCTCGTCTGGTCCGGGAACGACTGGCTCACCCGACGGACATCGTCGAGCTGGCGCGGTGTGAAGCCGCTCCCGCCGTTGACCACGTCGGGGAACCCACTGGTCGACCAGAGCATCACGTGCTGGTCCAGGCTCTGATTGCTGGGCAGCACCAGCATCGGCCCCTCCGCCGAACGCATCGCCGCCGGTTGGGTCGGCACCACCGGGTGTGGGGTGGTGTTCAGGCCCTCGACGGTGACCAGCAGCAACGGCAGCAGGGTGGCCATCCGCAGCCACGGCCCCGGCCACGACGGAATCCGCTGCGCGGTCAACTCGCGGACCCGGTCGGTGAGCGCGGTGACCGCGCCCGCCGCGAGCAGGCCGAGCAACAACGTGGTCCAGAGCATCAACCGCCCGGGGGTACGCAACGCGCTCCAGCCCGGCAGGTGCTCGAAGAGGGGAACGTAGGTGAAGGTGCCGTCGAAGAAACGGGTGCCCATGGCGAAGACCATCGTCAGCAGCACCCCGGCGAGCAGCAGCAGTCGGTGCCGCAACCGCCAGACCGAGAAGAACAACCCGCCCGCGGCGAGCGCGTAGAGCACGAAGCCCGGCAGCAGGGTCATCTCCGGGTGCCACGGCAGCGCTGCCCGGGCACCCTCGTGCAGCCCACCCCAGATCCGCGACTCCCCGGGCGCTGTCACGAAGCCCGACGCCGGTGGCGAGAAGAGGCTGATGTCGCCGATGGTGCGCTCGGCGTACGGGTGCAGCTCGGTCACCTTGAAGAACGGGAAGGCCATCAGCAGACCGACGCCGGCGAACAACACCCCGCCGAGCACGTCGGCGGCGAACAACCGGCGACCGAACGGAACGGCCTGCCCGGTGCGCAGCCGCCGCACGATGAAGAGGACGGCAGTGACCAGCACCGCACCGGCCAGGAAGTACGCGAACGGCAGCCCGATGCCGAAGCCGAGGCTGAGTTGCCAGGCCGCCACCAGCCAACCCGCGTAGACCCAACCGTCGTGCCGGCGCTCCGGCCGGTAACCGTGTCGCAGCGACCACCCGTGCCCGCGCGCCAGCATCGCCAGCGCCAGCGGAATGCCCCCGTTGGAGAGCACGTGCAGGTGCCCGGCCTGGGCCAGCAGCCACGGCGCGTAGGTGTAGCTCACGCCCGCGACGGCCGCGCCGATCCGGCCGGCCCCGAGCTGTCGAGCCAGCGCGTACGCCCCGAGCGTGGCGAGCGCGTGCGCCAGCACGAACATGATGTTGTAGCGCAGCACGGCGTCCTCGGGACCGCTGCCGAGCATCCCGGCCGGGGCGTACCCGAGCAGCGTGTCGGAGAACGCGAAGCTCCACAGCTCGGGGAAGAACGTGTTGGACTGCCACAGCCGCGCCGGCTCGGCCAGCAGGATGTGCCCGGACCAGGCCATCTGCCAGGCTTGCAGGCTCGGGTCCCAGTAGTCCTGCGGAAGGGTGTAGCGCGGATAGCGCAGCGTCGGCCAGGTCATCAACACGGCCAGTGCCAACGCGCCGAGGGCGGCCAGGGTCCACTCGTGGATCAGGAACCGCCCGACCGCCCGGCCCGCCCGACTGAAGATGGAGGGCCGTGGCTCCGGTGCGGAGGCGAACGCCTCCCAACGCTCCGGGCCGACCGGCTTCGCCTCGCTGTCGACCTTGTCCGTAGCGTCGGCGCCGTCCGCCTTCGCGTCCTTGGCCAGGTCGCTGTCCTTAGCCGGTGTGCTGTCCTTGGTCGTGTCGCCTTTCTTGGCCGCGTCGTCCTTCTTGGCCGCGTTGCCCTGCTTGTCGCCGTGCCGGGCCGCGTCCTTGCTGGCGGCACCACTCGTCGCTCGGACTGCCCCGGCGTCGCCGTTCGGGGTGGCTGCGGTCGTGTCGCCGCCGACAGGTGGGGACTGGCCCGCGGTGGTCCCGGCGGGGGCCTTGTCGGAGGTGCGAGCCGGCTGAGTGGGGGTGCCGGCCGCGGCAGTGGTGGCCTGTTGACTCTCGCCGGCCGCGCCGGTGGGGGTGGGCCGCGCGTTGCCGGTCCCGGGCTGTCCGCTCGTCATGCCGCCGGGCTCTCCGCTCCGAGCTGCTCACGCAGAAAGTCGATGTCGGCGGCCTGGCCGGTCACGCCGCCCGGTGTCTCGACGACCACCGGCGCGCCGGCCGCCCTGATCACCGCAACCACCAGCTCCGGGTCGATCGTCCCGCCGCCCAGGTTGTCGTGCCGGTCCTGGCCGGAGTTGAACGCGCCCTTGGAGTTGTTGGCGTGCACCAGGTCGATCCGCCCGGTGATCGCCTTGACCCGGTCGACCAGGCCGAGCAGCTCCTCGCCGCCCGCGTACGCGTGGCAGGTGTCCAGGCAGAAGCCGACCTCGTAGTCACCGATGGCGTCCCAGAGTCGGGCGAGCGCGTCCAGCCGTCGGGCGCAGGCGTTGTCGCCGCCGGCGGTGTTCTCGATCAGGACCGGTACGCCGAAACCGCCGGAGTCCGCCGCGTACGCGAAGGTCTTGCGCCAGTTGTCGAAGCCCACGGCCAGGTCGTCGCCGGCGTTGACGTGCCCACCGTGGACGATCAGGCCCTTGGCGCCGATGGCGGTGGCGGCGTTGGCGTGCCCGAGCAGCAGCTTGCGGCTCGGGATCCGGATGCGGTTGTTGAGTGTGGCCACGTTGATGACGTACGGCGCGTGCACGTAGAGGTCGACCTCGGCGGCGCGCAGCCGATCGGCATCTTCGCGAGGCTTGGGCGCCTTCCAACCCTGTGGGTCGGCGAGGAAGAACTGCACGGTCTCGGCGGACCGGGCGGCCGCCTCCGCCAGCGGGTCGGTCGAGTCGACGTGGGCTCCGATACGCATGCGAGCGAGCCTACGTCGCGCCCCCGACCGGCGAGGCGACGGCCGGGGCGGTGTCGCGTCACCGGAGGGACCGACGCTCGTTGATGGGTGTGAACCGGCGACCAGCGTCCCGGTGCCGCCAGCGGCGCGAGCGTCGCACACGGCGACCGGCGGTCGACGGCCGACAGCGAGGTCACCCCCGCGGCGCGGCCCGGCGCAGCGGGGGCGACCCATCGCACAACGGGTACCGAGCGACGGCGAATCTCGGAAAATTGTGCTTTTCCCCCCTACAAGGTACGAGTGCTGTTGTATCGTCAGATAACAACACGATAAAGCTCCGCGGGGCGTCTTCGGTCCAACCTCATCGGTGTGGTCGTTCCTCCCCAGGTCCCACCCAAGGAATGCGGACCAGACGCCCCGCGGCCTCGTAGACGGGGGTCCACCACCGACCGGTTGACGGTCGGACGGTGGGCCCCCGTCGGCTCGTCCGGGCCCGGTCCCGACCACCCCGGGCATGATCGTTGGGACCGGGTATCCTGGTCAGGTTGTCCGCGTCCGGCCGGGTTCCCTCGGCGCGTGCGGGCAGCGACACAAGACCTCCTGCCACGGAAGGACCGTGGCCGCTTAGCCCACAGGAGGTGAGCACGTCTTGCGTCACTACGAACTGATGGTCATCCTCGACTCCAGCCTCGAGGAGCGCACCGTCGCACCGTCGCTCGACACGTACCTGAACGTGATTCGGACCGCGGGTGGCTCGGTTGAGAAGACCGACGTGTGGGGCCGCCGGCGCCTCGCGTACGAGATCAACAAAAAGGCCGAGGGCATCTACGCCGTCATCGACCTGCAGGCCACGCCTGCTGCGGTGGCCGAGCTGGACCGTCAGCTCCGGCTCAACGAGTCCGTGCTGCGCACCAAGGTCATCCGACCGGAAATGCGCTAAGCCTTCCAACCCCCGGTTCGTCCGGATCAGCCTCCGCGACTCTGTCGGAGGGCTCTGAGAGCCTGTACGACGAGACGCTGAGTGCGCGAGGAGATGGTCATGGCAGGAGACACCACCATCACGGTCATCGGCAATCTGACCGATGACCCCGAGTTGCGGTTCACCCCCTCCGGGGCTGCGGTCGCCAAGTTCCGAGTCGCTTCGACGCCCCGTTTCATGGACAAGGCGTCGAACGAATGGAAGGACGGCGAGCCGCTGTTCCTCGCATGCACCGTGTGGCGGCAGGCCGCCGAGCACGTCGCCGAGTCGCTGCAGCGTGGCGCCCGGGTGATCGTGTCGGGCCGGCTGCGTCAGCGGTCGTACGAGACCCGCGAGGGTGAGAAGCGCACAGTCATCGAGCTTGAGGTCGACGAGATCGGCCCGTCGCTGCGCTACGCCACGGCCAAGGTGCAGAAGATGTCCCGCTCCGGCGGCGGTGGCGGCGGCTTCGGTGGCGGCGGTGGTGGTGGCAACCAGGGTGGCGGCGGAGGCAACTTCGACGACCCCTGGGCTTCGGCCGCTCCCTCTCCCGCGCGTGCCGGTTCGGGCGCCAATTTTGACGAGGAGCCACCGTTCTAATGGCGCCTAGCGCTCGCGATCGCAAACCAGGAGCACGTGCAACGGCCAAGGCTGCGGCACTGCGCAAGCCGAAGAAGAAGGTGAACCCGCTCGACAAGGACGGGATCGCCTACATCGATTACAAGGACACCGCGCTGCTGCGCAAGTTCATCTCCGATCGCGGCAAGATCCGCGCTCGTCGGGTGACCGGCGTGACCTCGCAGCAGCAGAGGCAGATCGCCCGCGCGGTCAAGAACGCCCGTGAGATGGCGCTCCTGCCGTACACGGCCACCACCCGCTGAGAGGAGGCACCGATATGAAGATCATCCTGACTCAGGAAGTGTCCGGCCTCGGTGCCCCGGGCGACATCGTCGAGGTCAAGAACGGCTACGGCCGTAACTACCTGCTGCCGCAGGGCTTCGCGATCGCCTGGACCAAGGGCGCGGAAAAGCAGGTCACGGTTATCAAGCGGGCCCGTGGGGCTCGCGAGATCCGCGACCTCGACCACGCCAACGAGGTCAAGGCTCAGCTCGAGGGTCTCAAGGTCAACCTGAAGGTCCGCGCCGGCGACGGCGGACGGCTCTTCGGCTCGGTCACCCCGGCCGAGATCGTCGACGCCGTCAAGACGGCCAGCGGCCCGGTCCTCGACCGGCGTCGGCTGGAGGTGCCCGGTCACATCAAGTCGACCGGCACCTACCCGGTGAAGATCAAGCTGCACCCCGAGGTGACCGCGTCGTTCAACCTGAACGTCGTTCAGGGCTGACGTCCGCAACACCACCACGAGAGCCCGCACCGAGCGATCGGTGCGGGCTCTCGTGCGTACGTCATCCAACCCGGCAACCCGGGCCACGGCCGGGCGTGCCCCGACCCGCCGACGGGTCACCCGATGGGCTGGCCCGTCACCGCGCTGATCAACACCGTGGAGAGGCCGCCGCCCACCACCGCGGCGGCCACCGCGATGGTCGCCGAGCGCCAGGTCGTACCCACCCGCCGCAGCAGCGCCGCCACCACCAGGCTGCTCACCAGGGCCAGACCGAAGCGCGGCGAACCGGCCAGGAGTGACTCCAGCGCGCGGGACCGGGCGGACTCACACCCGCCCCCGCTGATGTCGGTCACACAACCAGCCGGCGCCTGGCTGTCCAACGTCAACAGCCAAACGAAGATCAGCATCGCCGGCACCAGGTAACAGGCCGCCGTATACAGCAGAGGCCGGACGGACCCACCCGGATCCGGGTCGAGCAGGTCGTCCTCCAAGCGCCGCGCCCAGGCACCCGTGGCCGCCGACTCGACCCGCCGACGTACCGACGCCGTGCCCACCGCCGGCCGGTCCGCCCTACGTCGGGGCGCGCCCGGACGCGGCGCAGGCGCAGGCGCGCTGCGCGGCCGTGGGGCGGTGTATCCCACCACGGGCGACCGGGGCGCCGACGTGGTCGGTTCCATCCAACGCGGGTCGTCATCAGCCAACCGGGTGCCGGACCAGAAGCCGTCCTCCCGGCTCGGCCACCCCTCGGCGGCTGCCGGGCGATCGGAGCGCGGCGCCAGCGTACGGTCCCACTGGTCGTCCTCGATCGCGGACCGCTCCCACTGGCCGGTGCGGTCCGACCGCTCCCAGCCGCCGACACTTTCCACCGCCGACCACTGCCCGCTCAGGTCCCCGCTGTCCGCGCCGGCCGCCGGCGGCCACGCGTGCACGCCCGAGGCGTCCCACGGGTCCACAGCAGGCGGGTACGACGGATCCGGCTCTGCCACCTGCTCCGAACTGCGGACCCACGGGTCGGCCGCCGGACGGGACCAGGACTCCTCCGCCGCACGACGGCTACGCCGGGTGGGACGGCTCGGCTCCTGGTCCGGGACCTGCTCGCTCGGGGGGGACTCCGGCTCCCCGCCCGACCAGATCACCTGCGGACGGCCAACCGGCGCGCGGCGGGGACGCCGTTCCGAGACAGCACCAGAGATTGGCTCGTCCTCGCCGGCGTCGGCCCGTCGGCGGCCGGAATAACCCTGGTCCTGCGGACGGTCGAGCGTCCACTCCCGGGTGTGGTCCGAGTCTGGCGCCGGGCCGATCGCTGTCTGCTCCCGTCGACGCGGCTCGCTGCCCCGCCGCCGACCACCCGACGACTCGGCGGACCGTCGGCCCGCCCCGGAGATCGGCCGCTCGGGCTCGTCCTCGTCGTCGTCCGGTGCCGCGTGCCGACCAGCGCCGTCCGCGTGCCGGACCCCTGACTCCAGCGCCCACCGGGGCAGGTAGGCGTCGACAGGCTCGTCCTGGCCGCGTTCCAACGCACGTCGACGGCTGGAGGTGCGGTAGCGCCCGTCCTCGTCGTACGGATCAACCGGAACAGACGCCGCGCGCTCACTCCACGAGGCGGTTGGCTGGCGCTCGCGCGGGCTGCCATCGCCGCGTCCCCAGTCCCGGTAATTCACGGCCGGAGTGTGACCCTTCTGAACCGAAAGCGGAATCCGCTGTCCAGGTGTAGCCGTTCGCTGGAGATAGTACGGGACGATCGTGTCACAGGCCCGACCGAAATATTCTCCTCCACAGGCTGGGGAGTATGTCTTCGCAGGTCAACGACTTATGGCCGAGAATTCCCCAATGGTTATCCACAGGCTGTGCACACGCTGCGCACATGCTGTCCACCGGGATCCACAGGTTGTCCCGAGGCTCGTCCACCGGCGTTGTTGAGTCTCTGACCTCGGGGTCCGTATGGTTGGCCCTCGACCGCCGGCGATGGCCCCCGATCGACCGGCCCGGTCGGAGGAGAAGTGTCGCACCCCAGCAGTAGAGCTGGGGTTGGATCCGGCGCAGTGGAGGGGGGACCCGTGTCGGTCACCGACGACATGCGGGCAGAGCCACGCTCCGGCGGAGGCCAGCCACCCGCACAGCGGGATGGCCAGTTCGACAAGACCCCGCCCCAGGACGTCGCGGCCGAGCAGTGCGTCCTCGGCGGCATGCTGCTCTCCAAGGACGCCATCGCCGACGTCGTCGAGATCCTCAAGACCAACGACTTCTACCGGCCGGTGCACGCCACCATCTTCGACATCATCCTCGACATCTACGGCCGTGGTGAGCCGGCCGACTCGATCACGGTCGCGGCGGCGCTCGCCGACTCCGGGGATCTGGTACGCATCGGTGGCGCGCCGTACCTGCACACACTCATCGCCAGCGTGCCCACCGCCGCCAACGCCGCGTACTACGCCCGCATCGTCAGCGAGCGGGCGGTGCTACGCCGACTGGTCGAGGCCGGCACGAAGATCGTGCAGCTCGGCTACGGCACCGCCAGCGGCGGCAGCCGGGACGTGGACGACGTCGTCGACCTCGCCCAGCAGGCCGTGTACGACGTCACCGAACGGCGGGTCAGCGAGGACTTCGCGATCCTGGCCGACATGTTGCAGCCGACGCTGGACGAGATCGAGGCGGTGGGCGCGACCGGCGGCATGATGACCGGCGTGCCGACCGGCTTCAGCGACCTGGACCGGCTGCTCAACGGCCTGCACGCCGGACAGTTGATCATCGTTGCGGGCAGGCCGGGTCTTGGCAAGGCGCTCGCGCTCGACACCCCGCTGCCGACCCCGGACGGCTGGACCACGATGGGCGAGGTCAAGGCGGGCGATCAGCTACTGGCTGCGGACGGCTCACCGACCACTGTCACGCACGCCTTCGACGTGATGCACGACCGTCCCTGCTACGAGGTCGAGTTCTCCGACGGCACCGTCATCGTGGCGGACGCGGAGCACCTGTGGAAGACGACCACGCGGGCGATCCGGCGGCAGGAATCGGCGCGGCAGAGGCGGCACTGGCCCGAATCGTCGCTGGCCAATGTGCGTGCGGCACACGAGCGGCTGAGCCCCCTGGGAAACCAGCCGATCACGCTCTTCGACACGATTGAGCAGGTTGGGCCGGAGTTTCGGCATGTCCTGCACACCGTCGCCCGTGAGGTCGGGTCGGTCGGTCGGGTCAGCCGTCCCATCGTCCGCAGCGGCAAGCCACGGAACTGGACTGCACCGGGCTATCCAGCCGGTCCGCTTCTGAGCACGCTTCTTCAACGAGCCGAGCGGGAGGTCAATACCGGTAGCCGGGCTGACCACGACGGCGTCGTCACCACTGCCGAGATCGCGGCCACGCTGCGTACCGAGACCGCCCAGCGGCGGCTCAACCATGCCGTACGGAATTGCGCTCCCATCCAACTCCCGGACCGTGAGCTGCTGGTGCCGCCCTACACCTTGGGAACGTGGCTCGGTGACGGGCACAGCGACGCCAGCCGCTTCACCACGGCAGATCCGGAGATGGTCACGCACGTCGAGGCGGACGGCTTCGTCGTGCGGCCCAGCGGGCCGATGGTCTACACCATTCTGCTGCGGCCCACGTCCGCTGCTCCGGGGAACGGTGTCTGCGTGGACTGTGGCGTTTCCACCAGGGCGTTGCGTGAGAATCCGGCGACGAGGAAGTGTGCCGACTGCCGTCACCGGAACGGTTCCTTCCTGGGGCTGTTGCGTCAGGTCGGGGTAGCGGGGAACAAGCACATCCCGGGCGTCTATCTGCGCGCCTCGGAGGCTCAGCGCAGGGCATTGCTCGCTGGGCTGATGGACACCGACGGGACCGTTGCCCCCTCCGGCAACCTCCAGTACACGTCGACCTCGAAGCGGCTGGCTGATGACGTACGCGAACTCATCGTCAGCCTCGGCTACCGCTGCACTGTCAACGCGAAGCCGGTGCGCGGTCGCACCCCCGAGTCGTCGATCGCGTACACGCTGAACTTCTCCACCCCGGATGTCATCTTCCGGCTCAGGCGGAAGCAGGATGCACACGCCGAACGCCGCCGCACCGCCTCGGATGTTCGAACTGCCTCGCGGTTCATCGTCGACGTCCGGCCGGTTCCCAGCGTTCCGGTGCGGTGCGTGACCGTCGACAACGACGAACATCTGTACCTGGCCAGCCGGGCGATGATCCCTACCCACAACAGCACGGCCAGCATGGACTTTGCCCGAAATGCTGCTATTCGCGCCAACCAGGCCGCGGCCATCTTCTCGCTGGAAATGAGCAAGGTCGAGATCGTCATGCGGCTGCTCTCCGCCGAGGCGCGGGTGCCGCTGCACGTGTTGCGCAGCGGCCAGCTCTCCGACGACGACTGGACCAAGCTGGCCCGATGCATGGGCGAGATCAGCGAGGCCCCACTCTTCGTCGACGACACGCCGAGCATGAACCTGATGGAGATCCGGGCCAAGGCTCGGCGGCTCAAGCAGCGGCACGACCTCAAGATGATCGTGGTCGACTACCTCCAGCTGATGACCTCACCGAAGCGCACCGAGAGCCGCCAGCAGGAGGTCGCCGACCTGTCCCGTGGCCTGAAGCTGTTGGCCAAGGAGGTCGAGTGCCCGGTGATCGCGGTCAGTCAGCTGAACCGTGGCCCGGAGCAACGCACCGACAAGCGACCCCAGCTATCCGATCTGCGTGAATCAGGCTCAATTGAGCAGGATGCTGACGTCGTCATCCTCTTGCACCGCGACGACTACTACGACAAGGAGTCGCCGCGGGCCGGGGAGGCGGATTTCATTGTTGCCAAGCATCGAAATGGTCCCACCGATACGGTGACCGTCGCGGCTCAGCTGCACCTGTCCCGCTTCGTCGACATGGCCATCGGCTGACCGACGCGGCAGCCTGTCGTCGGTCAGCCGAGCAGTGGGAACCAGCCCGCCGACTCACCCAGCTCCAGCCGGTCCCGGTCGGTCAGCGGTACGCGCCCGGTGGCCTTCAGCAGAAAGTCGTTGTCGTCCCACGCGGCGGGTCGAACGGTGTCGTCGCTGAGCAGGCCGTCCATTGTCGCTACCGCGACCTGTACGGCCAGTGGGCCGGGCGGCGGAGCGTCGGGCAGTTCCAGCGTCAGGTCCAGGTGGTGGACGGCGGCCTCGGTGGTCAGGGTGGCGAGGAAGTCCGGTACGCGCAGCACGTGTCCCTGGGTGGTCACGTACCCGTCAGGGTCGGCTGACGCGGCGGCGCGGACCGCGGCCGGGGCGGTGTCCCGCCAGAGTTCGACGATCCTGGTCGGACGGTCGAAGGCGGCAGCCGAGCGGCGGACCCACCAGGCATGGCGGGCAGCCTCGTCGTCGTTGCCGCCGGGAAAGTCGCGCCAGTAGCTCACGTCGTCGACATCCGCGGGGCCGTCGACGGGGCTGGCCAGGGTGATGAGTGCCCGCTGGGCGTCGCCGAGCACGTGCAGAAGCAGGTCGGCGATGAGCCAGCCCCGGCAGCGGGTGGCCTGTTGCAGGCCGGAGTCGTCGAGGCGACCGACCACCGCTGTGATGCCGTCGTACGCCTGGGCCAGCGCCTCGTCCGCTCGGATCGCGGTCATGCGATTGAGCCTCGCACGAAGCGTGGCGCGCGCCAACGATCAATGGCGCGGGCGGTGTGCCCGGGTCGACGCGTGATCGACCCGGGCGGAAGGTCGGCCTGGGGTCAGCCGAACATCTCGTCGAGGAAGCCCTTGCGCTTCTTCTGCCGGTAGTGGCCGTGGTAGCCGTGGTGCTGCTGCTGGTGGCCGTAGGCCGGCTGCGGCGGGTAGCCGTGGGCGGGCGGCGGGGGCGGCGGGACGGCGCCGTAACCGGGCTGGTGCGGCGGGGGCGGCGGGGGTGGGTAGCCGGCCGGCTGTTGCGCGGGCTGCCCCGGCGCGCCTCCGGTCTGTTGGCGGCTCCAGTTGGCCTCCGCCTCGAACAGCTTCTCCAACTCGCCGCGGTCCAGGAAGATGCCTCGGCACTCCCCGCACTGGTCGATGACGACGCTACTGCGTTCGTACTGGCGCATTTCTCCGCGACACTTGGGACAGGTAAGGCTATTCATCGCCCGACGGTACCTGGTGTACCTATGCAGTTGCTGTGAGCGCCTCGGTGACTTCTTCGTCGGTCACCTCGTGGAAGTCGTCGTAGTAGGCGCTGACCGCCCCGAAGTCTGCTGGGCGTTGGGCGCAGACGACCTGGTCGGCCTCGGCGGAGAGCAGTTCGTACGCCTCCTGCGCGCCGACCGGGACCGCGACCACGACGCGGTGTGCCCCGAGTTGGCGGACGACCTCGACGGCGACGCGGGCGGTCGCCCCGGTGGCGAGGCCGTCGTCGACGATCACCGCGGTCCGCCCGGTGAGGTCCACCTGTGGGCGGTCGCCCCGGTAGAGCCGTTCCCGGCGCTCCAGTTCGGCCTGCTCCCGGTGACGGACCTCGGCGATGTCGTCGTTGCTGAGTCGGCTGGCCACCGGGTCGTTGAGCACCTGGACACCGCCCGGCCCGAGTGCGCCGAAGGCGACCTCCCGGGCCCACGGCACGCCGAGCTTGCGGACGACAAGCACGTCGAGTGGTGCGCCGAGCCGTTCGGCGACGACCCGGGCGACCGGCAGGCCGCCTCGGACGAGGCCGAGGACGACGACGTCCGGTTCGCCGATGAGCGCGGTGAGCCGTTCGGAGAGCACCCGGCCGGCGTCGGCCCGGTCGCGGTACGTGGTCATGCCTTCAGGTCTACGCCCTGACGCGCCGTTCCGCCCGGAAGTTAGGCCGAAGTGCTCCGACCGGAGGGTTCGTCGGCAACTGTGGCGGTCGGTGTGTCGACCGGGCGGTGCAGGGCGGGGGCCCAGGCCAGCAGGGCCAACGGGTACAGCAGGTAGCCGAAGCGGGTGGTCGGCATCAGGGCGATGGCGGCGAGCAGCCCGTACCCGCAGATCAGCGCGGTGGCGACGGCGGTGCGGGGCGGGCGGCGGGCGAGCCGGACGGCGATGGCCAGTCCGGCGGCGACCAGCAGCCCGGCGGCGATCAGCCGGCCCGCGGGTAGCGCGTTGGCGATCAGGTAGCCGGGGAACGGGGACTGCGCGGGGCTGGTGACCAGCCCGTGGCCGAGGGGGAAGCGCAGCACGTTCTCGGTGAGGGCGTCGCGGTCCACCAGCAGCGCCGGCAGTAGTGCGGCGACGGGCAGCCCGATCGCGCCGACGGCGACCCGGGTGCCGGCGCGTCGGGTCAGACCCCAGACGATCAGGACCAGGGCGACCGGCCAGGCGAACAACTTCAGCGCGCCGGCGAGTCCGACCGCGACGCCGGCCCGGCCGGGCCGGTCGGCGGCGGCGAACGCGAGGGCCAGCAGGCAGAGCGCGAGTACGGGTAGGTCGTCACCGCCGGTGGCGAGGGTGAGGGCACAGATCGGCAGTACGGTGGCGGCCTGCACACCGCGCAGCAGGGCGGCGTCCCGTCGGCGGGTCGCGGCGTTGGTGGCCTCGCTGGTGGTGGCCTGGCCGGGGGTGGCCTCGCCCGTGGTGGCCGGTGTTCGGCGCAGGGCGGCCACGGCCAGGGCGAGCGCCAGCGCGGTGCCCACCGCGAACCAGACCCGGGAGTCGGTCCACCAGGTGTCGAGCAGCGCCCTGGGCAGGCCGAACATCGCCATGCCGGGCTGGTACGGGGTGTAGCCCATCAGTTGCTCGCCCGGTGGCAGGGCGGCGATGGCGTCCGGTCCGAGGTACGGCGTGCCGTGTTCCAGGAGGCGGCTGCCGGCCTGCTCCACGACCAGCACCTCCTCCTGGGCCCGGTCGGTGCGCCCACCGGCCCGGTCGATGCTCTGCCAGGCCAGGGGCAGCAGTGTGGTGGCGGCCCAGGCGAGACCGGTGACCGCCCAGCGGGCCGGCAGACCGGTCAGCCGGGAGGTTGGAGAGCGTCGACGCAGCAGAAGTTGGGCGATCACCGTCAGCGTCGCGAGCAGGTAGCCGACGGCGGCGACCGCGCCCCAGGCGCGGTGCGGCAGCAGGGTGGACGTGACAGCGGTGATCGCCGCGAAGGTGGCGGACACGGCGTAGAGGCCCAGGTCGAGGGCGAGCCCGCCGGCGGCGTTGTCGAGGGTGCGCCAGTGCCAGCGACTGCGGTGGGCGGTCGGGTCGTCGACGATCACGCGCGACAGTCTGGCAGACCGGGCTGCCCACGCAGCGGGCCGATGCCTGCTCAGGCGGGCAGGTGTGGCAGGCGGTCGGGCCTGGAGCGGCCGGCCTGGCGGCGGTTCTGGCTCAACCGGATCACCGCCCCGGTGTCGTGCAGCGGCGCGGCGAGGGTGCCCGGTCGGCCGCCCGAGCCGCGCTGCATCGCCGCGAGCAGGGTGCCGGACGGCATCGGCCGGGCGAACAGATGCCCCTGGCCGGCGACGCAGCCCAACTCCCAGAGAGCCCGACGCTGCGGCTCGCTCTCCACCCCCTCGGCCACCACGTCCAGGTCGAGGCTGCGACCCAGGTCGAGGGTGGAGCGGATGACGGCCGCGGCCTCCGCCGAACTCTCCATCGTCGTCACGAAACTCCGGTCGATCTTCAGCTCGTGAACCGGGATTCGGGAGAGCAGCGAGAGTGAGGAGTAGCCGGTGCCGAAGTCGTCCAACGCCAACCGGACGCCCTCGTCGCGTAGTCGGCTGAGCACCCGGTCGACCACGTCGAGTTGGCTGAGGGTCAGCGTCTCGGTCAACTCCAGGACCAGCCGGTCCGGTGGTAGGTCGTGGGCGCGGAGGCGAGCCAGCACCGAGCCGGGGAACCGCGCGTCGAGAAGGCTGCGCGGGGACACGTTGACCGCGACCGGTACGTCGAAGCCGGCGTCGTGCCAACTCACCGCCGCGATCAGCGCCTGGTCGAGGATCGCTTCGGCGAAGGCAGGTAGCAGGCCGGACCGTTCCACCGCCTCCAGGAACCGCAGTGGGTCGATCAGGCCGTGGGTGGGGTGGTGCCAGCGGGCCAGGGCCTCGGCGCTGGTCACCTCACCGGTGCCCAGGTCGACGATCGGTTGGAAGTTGACGACGAATTCGTGGTCGGCGACCGCGCGCGGCAGGTCACCGCCGAGGGTGAGGCGCCCGAGGTCGGCGGTGTCGCGGGTCGGGGCGTACGTGGAGATCCGCTGCCCGGCTCGCTTCGCCTGGTACATGGCCACGTCGGCGCGGCGCAGCAACTCGGCCATGCCGCCATTGGACGGGGCGGCGGAGATGCCGCCGCTGGCTTCGACGCTGATGCGCATGCCGTCCAACTCGAACGGCTCGTGCAGGGCGGCGAGCAGCGTCTCGGCCCGGTGCGCGGCGACCGCCGGGGCCGGCAGACCACGCATGAGTACGGCGAACTCGTCGCCGCCGAGGCGGGCCACCAGGTCGCTCGACTGGGCCGCACCTTGTAGCCGGTCGGCCACCTGCACCAGCACCTGATCGCCGGCGGCGTGCCCGAGCGTGTCGTTGACCTCCTTGAAATGGTTGAGGTCGATCAGCACCAGCGCGGTCACCCCTTCGGCATGGCGGGTGCTCAACTGTTCGGTGCCCTCGTCGAGGAGGTGCCGGCGGTTGGCCAGGCCGGTCAGCGCGTCGTGCGAGGCCGCGTACGCGTGCTCGTCGGCTACCCGGGCCAGTTCGGCGTACGCCTGGGCGTTGCGGACGGCGGTGCAGAGAGCGGAGGCGAAGGTGCGCAGGGTGTACTGCTCCCGTTCGGAGAGCTGCACCGGGCCGCGGAAACGCAGTCGAAGCATGCCGACGTCGACTGTCCGGTCATGGCCCTCCAGCGGTGCCGGGACGACCGTGCCGTCCACGTCGGTGGGCGTGCCGGGAGGGCCGTCGAAGGTGATGCCGCCGGTGCCGCCGCGTACGGTGCGGCTGCCGTCGCTCAGCTCGATCTCGACCTCGTCGGCGGAGAACAGCTCGGCGGCCTGGGTGACGGCGGTGGTGAGGACGTCGTCGAGGTCGACCACGTTGAGCGCGTCGGTGGTGCGGGCAAGCCGCTGCCACGCCTGCTGCTCGGTGCGGCCTCGGATGCGCGCGGAGTAGGCCAGGTGCAGGCTCAGGACCAGGGGTGGCACGGCGAGCAGGAGCCGAGGGTCCATCTGGAGGGTGAGCAGGGTCAGGGCCGCCACCACGAACCGGACCGCGTAGCCGGCCAGGCGAAGATCCAGGTTGCTGCGGAACTGGGTCGGAATTCTGGTGCCGGAGGCGAGCGCGATCACGGGGATCGCCAGCAGTTCGTCGAGGAGGGCAGCGACAAGGTAGGCGACCGCCAGGATCCCGACCAGCTGTGGGGCCTGCATGGCGGGCCAGGTCCAACCGAGCAGCGCGAAGGCGGTGCCGGCCCCGGCCGCGACGAGGATGTTCTTGCCGACGCCGAAGGCCAGCTTGATGGGTGGAAGACGGGCCGAGGCGATGGTGATGCCGATG
This sequence comes from Micromonospora sp. DT15, assembly GCF_049841475.1. Taxonomy (NCBI): domain Bacteria; kingdom Bacillati; phylum Actinomycetota; class Actinomycetes; order Micromonosporales; family Micromonosporaceae; genus Micromonospora; species Micromonospora sp. DT15. The sequence goes on along the minus strand of NZ_JBNCKJ010000013.1, from coordinate 119,691 downwards.
CAGGTGCAGAGGACCACCCACGGAACGGGGGCAATGGCAGCCGCGATGACGATCGCCGCCTCGCTCCAACTGATCAGGTGCACCGTGGACCGCACACGTACGCGGGTCTTGACGAACGCACCCAAGGCGATCATGGCGGTCAGCGTGACCAGGGTCGCTACGTCGGGTGTCGGAGCCTCAGCCGCGGGGAAGGTCATTCTCAGGGAGGCGAGAGCAACGATCGTGGCCGCAACGACGAGGAGACCGACGATCAGCCGTAGCCGTCGATCGGTCCCGTCATCGCGTCGTTGTGAAGAGGCCACGCAACTCCTGGATTACCTCGCCTGTCGTACTCGTAACCATATCGCCGGGCGTTGCGGAAGTCCCGCATCGATGTCAGCCCCACTCGTTTCCGCGCATTTCACCCACCCTCTCCTTCGTACGGTGTCGGGCTCTGTTGGCGCCGACCCTCTACGAATGGAGCTTAAATGGGGTTAGCCCTAGTTAGGGACGATAAATGTCGTTATCCTCAACATTAGTTAATCCTGTACGGATAAGTGACATTCTGTTTGCGTTCCGGTGCGGAGAGCGCTGGGATGCTTGCCTGTTGCATCCGGTCCGTTGCGGAATGTCGCGAGCCGCGGCGACTGATTAGACCGCGCCCTCAGTGTGGCCGTCGGGATGCCGCAACTCATCCGCCGATTCGGTCAACCGCTCGCCAGCTTCAGCCTGGCTCCCCTTCGCTGTGGAACATTGATGATGGTGGCACCGCCCTGGTCAGTTCCAGTCTCTGGAGCCGACGGCTCGTGCCGAACAAGTAGTTGAGGGCTTTCGCTCCTTCTTTCCCTGTTGCGGCAGCGGTCGAGAACGCCGAGGGCGCAGATGGTTCTTGCAATGTTCGCATTGCACTCATCGGCAGCGTCGCAGTGGGCGGCCGCAGGAGCGTATGCATCGGCGGCTTGATTGGCGTCAGGTCTACATCCGGGTGCCCGTAAGCTTCGTTGCGTGATCGGCTGAATACCCCGCTGAAGCAGGGGGACGGGTGGAGATTCAACTTCTGGGTGGCCTCTCGGTGCAACTGCTGGCTCGCAAGCTGCACCTGGGTACGCCTAAACAGCAGGCTGTCTTCGCGATGCTCGCGGTCCAACCGGGGCAACTGGTGACCCTCGACGACCTGGTCGACGAGTTGTGGCCAGACGGCCCGCCGCGCTCTGCCGTGGCGAACGTCCGGACCTACGCCGCCAATCTGCGCCGTACCTTCGAGGCTCACGAGTCTGGTCGGGGTGTCATCGTCAGGCAGCAGAGCGGCTACCGCCTCACCGTTGGGCCGGAAGCCATCGACGTGTTCCGCTTCGAGAAGGAGTGCGCCGCGGGCCGCGAAGCCCTGATAGCCGGTCACGTCGACAGCGCCCTGGAACGGTTGGGGTCCGCCGTGGCGCGTTGGCGGGGTGCGATGCTCGCCGGCATATCGCTCGGGCCGGTGCTCGGCGCACGCGTGGTGGCCGCCGAGGAGGAGCGTCTGCTGGCCGTGGAACTCCTTGCCGACGCGCAGCTCAGAGCGGGGCGCGGCGACCTGGCGATCCCCCTGTTACGGGACGCCATCGCCCGTCATCCCCTCCGGGAACCGGCGTACGTCCTCCTCGGACGGGCGCTGCACGAGCGTGGCGACCACGCGGGCGCGCTCCTCACGTACGACGAGGTTCGGGCGAAGCTGATGGCCGAGCTCGGCGTCCTCCCGGGTTCCGACCTTCAGGCTCTTCATCGCACGATCGTTTCGGCGGCGCCACCCCCGCGACCGCCAGGCCGCGCCGCGTCCCGTCCGGCCGGCCAGAGCGCCCGCCGTTTCCCGAACCCGACTCCCACAGTCGGTGCCCTGATCGCTGAGACAGCGCCTCGGCCCGACCTGGTGGATCACCTCCCCCGAGCTGTCACCGACTTCGTCGGCCGGGAGGACGTGGTGTCGCGGCTTCTGGCGGAGACCTTGCGGGTCGAGGCGCGGGTGCCGGCCGTGCACATCATCGACGGCATGGCGGGCAGCGGGAAGACGACTCTTGCCGTGCACCTCGCCCGTCGGCTGTCCGATCGCTACCCGGACGCCGCGCTCTTCATCGACCTGTGCGGGCACGGTGAGAAAAACCGGGTTGAGCCGGCGAGTGCCCTGGTCACCCTGCTTCGACAGTTGGGCGTTCCGGCTGGTCGTGTACCAGTGGAGTTCGACGACAGGGTGGAGTTGTGGCGACAGGAACTGGCCCTCCGGCGGTCAGTGGTGGTGCTCGACAACGCGGCGAGCAGCGAGCAGATCATGCCCCTGCTTCCGGCCGAGCCGACCACCGTCGTGCTGGTTACCTCGCGGCGTCGTCTGTCTCACCTGGATGTCGGGCCCTCGCAGACGCTGCCGCTCCTGAACCCACGGGAGAGCGTGGATCTCCTCAGCCTGAGCATCGGTCGGGACAGGGTTGAGGCCGAGTCGGAGGCGGCCGCCGAGGTGGTGCGTCGGTGCGGGTATCTCCCACTGGCGATCCGGCTGGCGGGTGCGCGGCTGGCGCACCGGCGCGGCTGGCGGTTGGCGGACCTTGCCGAGCAGATGGCTGGCGATGCTCCGGCGCTGCACTACCTGGCTCAGGAGGAGAACACTGTCACCGGGGCCTTCGCCGCTTCCTATGAGCCGCTTGCGAGTTCGACCAAGCGTGTCTTCCGATTCCTGGGCCTGTATCCCGGTAGTCGCTTCAGTACGCCGGCAGTCGCCGCGCTGACCGGGCTGACGATCGCGGATGCTCGCGCGGCGCTCGACGACCTCGTCGACAGGAACCTGGTGGAGGACGTGGACTCGACGCGATATCGACTGCACGACCTCATGCGGCATTACTCCATCGAGCTGTGTTCGCGTACCGACTCTGTGAGCGACCGAAAGGCCGGGCTGGCTCACCTGTTCGACTTCACTCTGGCGGTTGCGCTGAGGGTCGCCAAGACGCTGGAGCTCAACGACCTGGAATCTCGCGTCACACATGTCCCGTTCGGGCGACCTGAGTTGGTCGACGCTATCGGGGAGCCCACAACTGACTGGTTGGAAGCGGAGCGGACCGACCTGGTGACGATGGTGGGGGCAGCGCTCGATGAGGGCTTCCACGAGCACTCGTGGCGGCTGGCCCGTGCCCTCTGGCGATTCTGTTACATCCGCGGATACTTCGAGGACATCATCACGACCCACCGGCACGCGCTGACCGCAGCGGAAGCATCCGGGGACGTCGGTGCAACGGCATTGATGAACAACTACCTCGCTTCCGGATATATCCGGACTGGCGACAACCGGGAAGCACTGCACCATCTGACCCGCGCTGTCGCCCTCTCCGAAGACTCGCGGGACGTGCTCAGAACCGCGCGGTACCGCGCCAATCTCGCTGCTGTCTACTACTGGAGCGGCAACCTGACCGGAGCGGTTACGGTCGGTCTTGAGCACCTGCGTGACTACAAGGGATACGGCAAAGCCAAGGTGCCGATGGCGCTGCCGAACCTCGGCATGGCACTCACCTCACTGGGGCGCTACGAGGAGGCGTTGCGCCTGCATCGCCTGCACCTGGCGTGGGCCCGGACGAACTCCGACGTCTTCCACACACTCAACGCCCTCAGCCATATCGGCGCCGTGCGGGTCCGGATGGGCGATCTGCCGCAGGCGATCCGAATACTCCTGGCCTCGTTGGCCCTCCGTGATCGCACCGGCCACCGATACGCCGAGGCTGAGGTGCGCAACGACCTCGGGATCGCCTATCGGGGTCTGGGTCGACTGGTGGAGGCCCAGCAGGAGCACGAGTTGGCTCGGAAGCTGTCGATCAGTTCGGGGGAGCGACACGTCGAGGCGGCTGCGCTCAACGAACTCGGCCGCACCCTGCTGGCGCAGGGGCGGCGCGGCGAGGCGTTCGAGGTGCACCAGGAGGCGTTGCGGCTGGCCACTCGGATCGCGCATCCGCACGAGCAGGGTCGAGCGTTGGCCGGGCTCGCCGAACACTTCGCCCGCACCGACCCGGCCGAGGCGCGGCGGCACTGGGAGCGGGCGTTGGCCATCTTCCGGCGGATGGAAGTGCCGGAGCGCTTCGAAGCCGAACGTCGCCTCGCCGAGTTGACCGGGGCGGCAGTGGTCGCGGAGCGCTGACCAGCCTGAGCGGCGCTTATCGATTTCTTATCGGCAGGCCCGGTAACTTACCGGCCGTATCGACGAACGGGGGAGGTTCTGCCCCTGGGCAGAACCGGGTCGTCGGCACACGCCCGCTGCCGGGTCCCCCCAGCGACCTCGGCGGCGGGCTGGTGAGGGAGGAGTGGCGTCGGGGCCGTTGCGCCGTCAGCACCCGGTGCGGTCGCCAGCGTGACGCCGCTCCTTCCGACCGCCGTCGGACCAGACCGATAGGCTCACGACCGTGACCGAACCCGCGCAGCTCAGCCACGTCGATCGCGCCGGCGCGGCCCGCATGGTCGACGTCTCCGCCAAGGCGGTGACGGGTCGGTTGGCCGTCGCGGCCGGCCGTCTGCGGACCACGCCCGAGGTCATCGACCTGTTGCATCGCGACGGGCTGCCCAAGGGTGACGCGTTGGCCGTCGGGCGGCTGGCCGGGATCATGGGAGCGAAGCGCACCCCTGACCTGATTCCGCTCTGCCACCCGATCGCGCTGCACGGTGTCACCGTCGACCTGCGGCTGACCGCCGACACCGTGGAGATCACGGCCACCGCCCGCACGGCGGACCGGACGGGGGTGGAGATGGAGGCACTGACGGCGGTTGCTGTCGCCGGTCTCGCCCTGGTCGACATGGTCAAGGCGGTCGACCCGGCGGCCTCGGTGGAGGCGGTCCGGGTGCTGCGCAAGGAGGGCGGCAAGACCGGCGAGTGGGTTCGGCCGGAGGACCGGCCGTGATCCGGGCTCGGGTGATCGTCGCTTCCAACCGGGCTGCGGCCGGTGTCTACGCCGACACCAGCGGGCCGCTGCTCGTCGCCGGGTTGCGTGAGCTGGGCTGCCAGGTCGACGACCCGGTGGTGGTGCCCGACGGCGAGCCGGTCGGCGACGCTCTGCGGGCCGCCCGCGCCGACGGTGTCGACGTGGTGCTGACCAGCGGCGGCACCGGAGTGACCCCGACGGATCGGACCCCGGACGTGACGCGGGGCCTCCTGGATTACGAGATCCCTGGCGTCGCCGAGGCGATCCGGGCGCACAGTCGTGACCGCGTGCCGACGTCGGTGCTGTCCCGGGGCCTGGCCGGGGTCATCGGTCGGATGCTGGTGGTCAATCTGCCCGGCTCGACCGGCGGTGCCCGGGATGGCCTGGCCGTTCTCGGGCCGATCCTCGGCCACACCGTCGACCAGCTCCGCGGCGGAGACCACTGACCGCTCCGCACGACGGGACCACTGACCGCTCCGCGGCGAGCACTGACCGGTGCGCGCCAGGCCCGGGCGGGTGTCGGTCCGGGCCGATAGGCTCGGTCGGTGAGCACGGAAACCGCACCCACCGCGGATCGGGTCACCGCACCCCCGCCAGCCGGGTGGGAAGAAGCCCGTTCGCGGGTCTACGCGGTCGGTCTGGCCGCCGCGCTGCCCGCCGCCGCCCGACCACTTGCCGACACCGACGGGTCGACACTGGCCGAGCCGTTGACCACCCGCACCGACCTGCCGGCGTTCCCGACCTCCAGCGTGGACGGCTGGGCGGTGCGCGGCAGTGGGCCGTGGCGCGTGGTCGGCCGGGTCCTGGCCGGCAACACCCCCGCGCCGCTCATCGAGGACGACACCACTGTCGAGATCGCGACCGGCGCGATGGTGCCCGAGGGCGCCACCGCCGTGCTCCGCGTCGAGGAGTCCGCCGCATCCACCACCGGCCTGATCAGCGGCGTTCCCCGGGAGACGCCCGAATGGCGGAAGCCCGGCGAGGAGGCGTACGCCGATGAGGAGTTGTTGCCGGTCGGCACGCCGGTCGACCCGGCGGTGATCGGCCTGGCCGCCGCCTGCGGGCACGACACGCTGCGGGTCCGGCGGGTGCCGCGCGCCGCGCTGCTGGTCTTCGGCGACGAGCTGCTGACGGCGGGTCCGCCCGCGGCCGGTCGCATCCGCGACGCGCTGGGCCCCGCAGTGCCGGCCTGGCTGCGGCGCTACGGCTGCCAGGTCCGCCCGTCCGACGTGGTCGGCCCGGTGGCCGACACGCTGCCCGCGCACGTGGCGGCCCTACGCTCGGCGCTTGGCCACGCCGATCTGGTCTGCACCACCGGCGGCACGATGAACGGTCCGGTCGACCACCTGCACCCGACCCTGGAGGCGCTCGGCGCCGACTACGTCGTCAACACGGTGGCGGTTCGCCCGGGCTTCCCGATGCTGCTGGCCCGGCTGACCGGCCCCGACGGGCGAGCCCGGTTCGTGGCCGGGCTGCCCGGCAACCCGCAGTCCGCCATCGTCGCGCTGGTGTCGTTGGTCGCCCCGCTGCTCGCCGGCCTCCAGGGCCGATCGATGCCGGTGCTGCCGCAGGTCACGTTGGCCGAGGCGGTGCCCGGTCGCGGTGACCACACCCACCTGGCGTTGGTCCGACTGGACCGCTCCGCCGGCGTCGCGTTCCCGGTCCGTCACGTCGGCTCGGCGATGCTGCGGGGCCTGGCCGGCGCGGACGGGTTCGCGGTCATCCGACCCGGCACCCGCGGTGAGCCGGGCGACCGGGTGCCGATCGTGCCACTGCCGTTGTTTCCCGGGGAGCGTGCGTCGTGACCGCACCAGCGATCACCTTCGGCGAGGTCACCGACCAGCCGCTCGATCTCGCCACGCACGAGGCGGCGGTCGCCGACCGCCGGGCCGGCGCCGTGGTCTCGTTCCAGGGCGTGGTCCGCGACCACGACCACGGACGCCAGGTCACCAGCCTGGAGTACGAGGGCCACCCGAGCGCCGCACAGGTGCTGCGCGAGGTGGCCGCCGAAATCGCCGCAGAGCCCGACGTCTACGCGGTGGCGGTCTCGCACCGGGTCGGCCCCCTGGCGATCGGTGACGTCGCGCTCGTCGCCGCGGTGAGCACCGCGCACCGGGCGGCGGCCTTCGCGGCCTGCGCCCGGCTGGTCGACGAGGTCAAGGCGCGACTGCCGATCTGGAAGCGGCAGGTCTTCACCGACGGCACCGAGGAATGGGTCAACTGCCCCTGACGCTCAGCGGCGGCCGTTGACCACCACGGCCCGGGCGAGCCGGTCGCCGTAGAACGCCGGCTCCGCGCCGGGGCGCCAGGGCAGCGCGGCGATCAGGACGATCAGCGCGAGCGCGAGCGAGTTCTCCATCAGCGCCCCGAACAGACCGTCCTGGTAGTGCGACATCTCCGGCAGTTGGTGTTCGTACGGCCAGATCGGGGAGATCAGGAAGAGTAGGTAGAGCCCGATCGCGGCGAAGCCGTGGCGGAGCCCGGTCAGCGTCGGGTACCAGATCGGCGGGCGGAGCCCGTTGACACCGGGTAGACCGCCGAACACCGGCCCCTGGCCGGTGCGCTGCGGCATCCCCCGGCTCGCCTCACGGCGACGCACTGCGGCGTCGGCCAGCACGATGATCGCCGGGATCACCCAGACCAGGTGGTGCGTCCAGGAGATCGGGCTGATCACGTTCGCGGTGAGACCCACCAACGTGAAGGCGGTCAACTCGTCACCGTCGGCGCGGGAACTGGCCGCCCGGGACAGGCCCAGCGCCAGGACCAGCACCGAGAAGGCGAGCCACAGCAGCCCCGGGGTCTCGATCGAGTCGTACAGCCGGGCAAGCAGGCCGGCGAGGGACTGGTTGGGTGTCATGTCCGCCGCGCCGACGCGTTCGGTCTGCCACAGCACGCTGCCGAAGTAGGTCCGCGACTCGTCCCCGACGATCGCGAAGGTCCCCAACGTCACGCCGATCGTCGTGCCGATGGCGGTGGCCGCCACCCGCCACTGACGGGTGATCAGCAGGTAGGCGATGAACAGCGCCGGGGTGAGCTTGACCGCCGTGGCGAGGCCGATACCGGCCCCTGCCCAGGCCCCGCCGTAGATGAAGCGCAGCAGCGGCCCGTCGGTGGCGGCGTAGTGGGTGCCCCGGCGGGACCGCCAGCGAAGGCCGATCAGGTCAGCCATGATCAAGGCGAACAGCAGGATGTTGACCTGGCCGTACCCGAGCGTCTCCCGACCCGGCTCGATGGCGACCGCGAGCGGCACCGCCAGAGCCACCGTGAACCACAGTGGCCATCCCAGTCGGTCCACGATGGGTCGGAGTAGCCCGGCCAGCACCAGCGCCAGGGCGGCGATGCTGGCGGCGGCGTTGACCAGGCCGGCCGCGCCGATCGGCAGCTGCGCCATCGGCAGCATGACCAGCCCGGCGAAGGGCGGGTAGGTGAACCCGAGTGTGGTTTCGGGCGCGATGAACTCATAGAGCTCGTGACCGCTCGCCCACCACACCACGGCACCGTGGTAGATCTTCATGTCGAAGAAGTTGTACGGCCGCCCGAAGGCACCGATGGCAAGCCATGCGGCATAGGCGACGGCGGCCACGATGGCCCCCCGTACGACGTTCCTGCGATCGATCCCGCGAGCCACGCGATCGATCCCGCGTGTCACACGTTGGATTGGGGCGAGGCGGTCCGCCCGTCTACCGACATCCGTCGGCATGGCGTGGCCACCCCCGTACCAAGGTCGTCCTACCCGTCCAGGTCCTGCACGGAGCCTAGAACGGCGCCTCACGTCAGTGCCTCCCGCGTTATGCGACCGTGTCCGATCCCACACATGTTTTTGACATTTCCACCGCGTTAACGCCTACCGGGTGGTTCAGGTAATTCGCGGCCTTAGCGAGGGGTGGGGGTGAGACGGAGACGGATCGACGCAGGTCAGCCGGGGAGTCGACGTGCGGTGGACGCGGAGCGGACGGCGATCCGGGCCTCGCGGCGGGCGGTTCGGACGGCGCGTTGCATGGAACGTCGAGAGTGACCGATGCGATGGCCCGTCCGCCACCGCAGACCCGGCTTGCCGCCGGTGTCCGCGGCGGCGAGGAGCAGACCGCCGAGGAGCCCGAGGTTCTTCAGGGCATGAATCTGGTTGTTGTTCTTGGCGATCGGGTCGTCGTTGTTCCAGAAGGGATGCCCGGCGACTGTCACCGGCACCAGCGTGCCGGCCAGAACCAGCGCCGCGGGTCGGCTGAACCGGCCGGTGGCCAGCATCAGACCGGCACCGACCTGCACAGTCGCGTTGAGCCGGATCAACGTCTCAGTCTCGGTGGGGAAGCTCGGGTGTGCCTTCTTCAGCATCGGCGCGACCTTGTCGGTCACCGGTTTGGCGGCCACCGCGAGCCGGCCGGGGTCGCGTAAGTTGCGATACCCGCTGACCACGAAGATGCCGCTCAGCATGGCGCGGGCGAGGGAACGTACGGGCGTCATGGATCAGTCATACCCCCTCGCGACGTTTGCTACCCCGTCAACCGCAGGATCGGATTGGTGTTCGTACACGTGCGCCACGCCGAGTCAAGCGACCGTGACGGATGGACGGGCGCTGGCGGGTAACGTCGCGCGGGTGACCACGCTGCGGCTACGCCCCGAGGACCCGGCCGACGCCGGCCCGGTCCGCCGCGTACTGGCCGCCGCCTTCGCCCGCCCGGACGTGGCGACGCCGCCGGAGGTCAGCCTGGTCGAGGAGCTGCGCGACACCACCGCCTGGTTGCCGGAGTTGGCCATGGTCGCCGAGTACGGCGGTGAGGTGGTCGGCTACGCGCTGCTCACCCGGGTGCGGCTGCGGCCGGAGCGAGGCTCGGACATGCCAGTCCTGGCCCTCGGCCCGGTGGCGGTCGCGCCGCACCGACAGCGTGTCGGGCACGGCACGGCGGTCGTTCAGGCTGCCCTGGATGCCTCCACCGAGTTGGGCGAGCGGCTCGTCGTCGTCCTCGGTGCCCCGGTCTTCTACCGCAGGTTCGGGTTCGGCCCGGCGAGTGAACTGGGCCTGACCAGCCCGTGGGCCGGCCTCGGTGAGCCCTGGCAGGCGCTGGTGCTGCCGCCGTCCACCAGCGAGGAGGGCCCTCCGCCTCGCGGTGAGGTGCTCTTCCCGGCCCCCTGGTCGAAGGTCTGACCGGGCCTCAGGCCGGCTGCGTCCGCAGGTACCGGCCGAAGTGCGGGACGGTGAAGGCGACAGTGCCCCGCTCGCCGGAGTAGATCAGCCCCTTCTTGATCAGCGCGTCCCGGGCCGGAGACAGACTGGCCGGCTTGCGGCCGAGGGCACGGGCGATCTCCGCGGTGGGCACCGCGGCGTCCATGTCGTCGCGGACCACCTCGCCGGGCTCGCCCTCGACCGCGGACATCATGGCCATCGCCCGCATGTACTCGCGTTCGGCGGGAGTGGCCCGTTCGAACCGGGAACCGAAGAACCCGACCGCCAGCTCGGCCTCCGCCTCGGGAGCGGCCACCCGCACGTCGGCGGCGGTGATCGGCGAGCGTGGGGCGTGGTCCCAGGTGGCCTTGCCGTACGCCTGGACGAAGTAGGGATAGCCGCCGGACTTCTCGTAGAGCAGGTCGAGCGCCTTCTGCTCGTACTCGACCTCCTCGCGCTCGGCGGGCGCGCAGAGCGCCCGGTCGGCGGCGATCCGGTCGAGCCGGTCGATGCGTTGATAACGGAACAACCGTTCGGAGTACGACTTGGCGGCGCTGAGCACCGCCGGCAGGTGCGGAAGGCCGGCGCCGACGACGATCAGCGGCGCGCCGAGCTGGGACAGCTCGTGGCAGGCGGCGCAGAGCGCCGACACGTCCTCCGGGCCGAGATCCTGCATCTCGTCGATGAAGATGGCGATGCCGGTGCCGACGTCGCTGGCTACGGCGGCGGCGTCACTGAACAGTTCGACCAGGTCGATCTCGATGTCGCCGGAGTCGGCCCGACCGCTGGCGGCCGGCACGTCGATGCCGGGCTGCCACCGGTCGCGCAGCTTGGTGGCGGCGCCGGCCCGGCCGGTCGGGTTGGACCGCTGGGCGAACGCCTTGAGGACGCCGAGGAACGCGTCGATGCGGTCCGGTGCGCGGTGGCGGGGGGCCAGCTCCCGGACGGCCATGTGCAGTGCGGCGGCGACCGGTCTGCGCAACGACTGGTCCGGTCGGGCCTCGATCTTGCCGCTGCCCCAGAGCCGGTTGATCGCCTGCGACCGGAGCGTGTTGAGCAGAACCGTCTTGCCGACGCCCCGCAGCCCGGTGAGCATGAGGCTGCGCTCGGGTCGGCCACGGGCGATGCGCTCGAGCACGATGTCGAAGACGTCCAGCTCTCGCCCCCGCCCGGCAAGTTCGGGCGGACGCTGACCGGCGCCCGGCGCGTACGGGTTGCGGACCGGATCCACGCATCGCAGATTATCGGGCCGTCTAGCTGCGAGGCTAGACATGGATAGATGGGGCTACCGGCGTGTCGAGACCGTCGACCACAAACTAGGGCTGTCTAGCATCCACGCTAGACAGCCCTAGTTTTGGCAACAGGCTTTAGCGCTCCTTCAGACAGAGCACGTAGTCGAACAGGTCGACCGAGTTGTCGTGCACATAGTTCGCGGTCGCCTGCGGCGCGAGCATCTCGCACCGGTCACCGTCGGTGGTCGCCGGAATCCGCAGCAGCACCTGATAGGTGTTCGGGCCGCAGGGCACCTTACGGAGCTCCGCGTCGCTCTCACTGCCGTCGTTCACCACGCAGTCACCCCTGGCGAACTCCGGGCCCGGAGTCGGGGCGGCCGACGTCGGAGCGTCGCTGGGCAGCGCGGGTGGAACGCCCGGCGCACTCGTCGACGGGGTACGCGCCGCGTCACTGCCAGCGTCGGCCACCTTCCAGACCGCCCATCCGGCCAGGCCGAGGCACGGACAGAGCACGAGCAGCACCACCACGGTGATGATCAGAGCGACGTTGCGGCCGGTTTTCTTCGCGGGCGCGACGGGCGGCATCCCGTAGCCGCCGGGAGGCTGCTGGCCCCAGGGCGCGGGTGGCTGACCCGGTACCGGCCCGGCCGGCTGACCGGGCATCGGGCCCGCCGGTGGGTACGGCCCGACCGGTGGGTACGGCCCGGCCGGCGGTGTCGGACCCGCTGGCGGGTACGGGCCGGGCGGTGGGTAACCCGGGCCCGAGGTGGGCGGCGGCGCCCACATCGGCGCGGTCGGCGGCTCCGGATCGGTGGGCGGCGGCGCCCACATGGGTGCCGTCGGTGGCTCCGCGCCGGCCGGCGGGGGACCCCACTGCTGCCGGGTCGGGTCGTCCGCGGGCGGCGGCGTGCTCCGCAGCGGCACCGTCTCATCGGCCGGTGGTGAGCTGTCAGGCCCGTTGGGCGGGCGCTGGTACGGATCGTCCGGCTGGTCGGAACCCGTAGGTCCGTAGGTCGTCATGTCATCCCCGGGGGTGGGTGGTCTCAGCGTTGCTTGAGGCAGAGGACGAAGTCGAGAGTGTCCAGCTCACTGTCGAAGAAATACCAGTTGGTGTAGCCCTCGACCTTGCCGCATTTGGCCTCGGCGTCCCGCTCGCCGCTGGTCGGGCCGTCGATCCGGCTCAGCACCTCGTACGACTTCGCGGTACAGCCGCTGATCAGCAGCTTCGGCTTGCCACCAGCGGTGCCGTCGTTGCGGACGCACTGGCCGACCTTCGCGAACCGGGGATCGGCCGACGACTCCGGCGCGGCCGCGCTCGGCGCGGGCTCGACCGCGTCGGCGCTGGGCTCGCCGGCAACGGCCGAGTTGCTCGGCGCGGCTGCCGGCGGCGGGTCGCTCGGCCCACTGCGCAACCAGAACGCCCCGGCGGCGGCCACCACCAGCAGAAGTACGACGGCCAGTACCGCGATCAGCGGCCCCCGACCGCGCCGGCTCGGTGCCGGATCCTCGCCGTACGGGTCGTCGGGCCGGTACGGCTGCCCGCCGTACGTCGGGGTCGGCTGGTACTGGCCGCCGTAGGGCGGGCGGGGCTCGTGGCCGTAGGGCGTGGCCGTACCGCCGCCGTAGGGCGCGTCGGATGCCGCACCGTAGGGCGCGTCGGGCGTCGCACCGTAGGGCGGGGTGGGTGGGCCGCCGTACGGTGCGGGTCGTCCCTGCGGTGCGGGCGGGTACGACGGGACCGCCGGCGGGTAGGGCTCCGCCGCGGGCGGGTAGGGCTGCTGCGGCGGTCGACCGGGCGTCTCGTCGGGTCTTTGCCCACGCCACGGCCCCGGGTGGCCGCTCCCCGGTTGTCCGTAGTTCGTCATGCCGCCCTCCTGCACAAGTGGTGAGAGGCCGGCCACCAAAGCGCGACGCGGGCTCCGGGGTCACCGTAGCGTGGTCCACTGATGAGCTCACCTCCACCGAGCGCCACGGCCCTCGCCGGCCGTCGTGCCAACAGCACACCGACCCTGATCTGGACCGCGTTGATCGTGGTCTACGTGCTCTGGGGGTCGACCTATCTGGCCATCCGGATCACAGTGGAGACGATGCCTCCGCTGCTGTCGGCCGCGCTCCGCTTCGCCGTGGCCGGCCTGGTCCTGGCGGTGGTGCTGCGACTGCGGCGAGGCCCCGGCGCACTGCGGGTGGACCGACGGCAACTCGGCTCGGCCGCCTTGGTCGGGGTACTCCTGCTCACCGCCGGCAACGGCCTGGTGGTGCTCGCCGAATCGGGGCCACCGGGAGTGGCGCTGCCGTCCGGGATCGCCGCGCTGCTGGTGGCCACGGTGCCGCTGCTGGTCGTGCTGTTGCGCTCGGCCACCGGGGACCGGCCGCCGATCTGGACGTTCGCCGGAGTCACGGTGGGCTTCGCCGGCCTCGTCCTGCTGGTGCTGCCGAGCGGTAGTTCGGCGGCGGTGCCCCTGGTCGGGGCGCTGACAGTGGTGGCGGCGGCCACCTCCTGGTCGGTCGGGTCGTTCCTGTCCGGACGGATCCGGATGCCCGCCGACCCGTTCGTGGCCACGGTGTACGAGATGATGGCCGGCGCGCTGGTGCTGGTGGCCCTCGCCGCCGGTCGGGGCGAACTGGCCGACTTCCACCCGGCGGCGGTGAGCACCCGGTCCTGGTTGGCGTTGGGCTACCTCATGGTGGCCGGCTCGCTGGTGGCTTTCACCGCGTACGTCTGGCTGCTGCACAACGCGCCGATCTCGCTGGTGTCGACGTACGCCTACGTGAACCCGGCGGTTGCGGTGGCGCTCGGCGCGCTGCTGGTGGCCGAGCCGATCACCCCGCAGGTGCTGCTCGGCGGTGCCGTCATCGTCGCCGGGGTCGCCGTGGTGGTGACCACCGAACGGCCGCGTCGGGCGGGCACGAGATCACGATCGGGGGACACACCGGCATCAGGATCAGGGGATACGCCGGCATCACGATCGGGGGACACACCGGTGCGCGACCGCCAGTAACGTCCGGCCCATGTCGGCCGCCGCGCTGGTGTCGATCGCGCTGCTCGGCGCGTTGGTCGGCCTCGTCGTACCCCTGGTGTCGCGGTGCTTCGCCACCGCGGACGCCCGGCCACCGGCGTTTTCACTGCCGCAGCCGGTCCGGCGGCCCTGGGTCGGCCCGGTGGTGGCGGCCGGCGTCTTCGCCGGCCTTGCCGTCGCCGTGGGTGACGACCCGGCGCTGCCGGTCTTCCTCGCGGTCGCGGCGGTCGGTCTGGTGCTGGCGCGGGTCGACCTGGCCTGCCTGCGGCTGCCCGACCCGCTGGTCCTCGTCGCCGGGCTGCTGGCCCTCGGAGGGCTGATCACAGCGGCGCTGCTGTCCGGCACTCCCGGCCGGCTGCCCGGCGCGCTGGCAGGTGCGGTAGTCGCGGGCGGGGCGCACGTGCTGCTGGCCCTGCTGCCCGGCTCACGGCTGGGTTTCGGGGACGTGAAACTCGCCGCCGTCCTCGGCCTGCCGCTCGGCTGGTTGGGGTGGGACGCCCTGCTGACCGGGCTGCTCCTGCCGCACGTGCTGCACGGCGGTCTGGTGCTCGCCCTGCTCGTCACCCGAAAGGTGCACCGGACCACCCTGCTACCCCTCGGCCCGGCCCTGCTGGCGGGCGCCTGGCTAGCCGCCCTCCTCCCCTAACACCCCCCCGGCCCGGCCCCGCCTCCAGGCTTCGTCGATCTTGCAGTTTCTGCGCCGACATAAGAGGCAGCCCACGCACATCGGCAACCGAAAGTGCAAGATCGGCGACGGCTCGGCGGCTCGGGCTTAGATCAGGCGGAGTTGGCGGTCCTTGGGGCGGCGGGGTTCGGCTTCGCCGAAGCGTTCGAAGAGGCCGGGGTCGATGGTGCTGAGGAACGGCGAAGGTGCGCAGTCGCGCTCGGTGCCGTGTCGGGTGCGGCGGGCGGCGTGACTGACGTACAGCCGGTCCTGGGCCCGGGTCAGGCCGACGAAGAAGAGCCGGCGCTCCTCGGCGACGGCGTCCTCGTCGGGGGTCGAGCCCGGCCAGCGCAACGGCAACAACCCGTCCTCGACACCGACCAGGAAGACAACCGGGAACTCCAGGCCCTTCGCGGCGTGCAGGGTGAGCAGCGTGACCGCCTCGGCGCGCGGGTCGAGGGCGTCCACCTCGGCGCCGGTGGCCAACTGCGACAGGAAGGCCTCCAGGTCGTCACCGCAGCGTCGGGCCAGCGGGGTCAGCAGGTCCACGGCCGAGCGGACGTCCTCGGGGCGGACCGCACTGCTGGCGCCGTCCAGGGTGGGCACGGCGAACCGCTCGGCGACCACCTGACCGGCCAGCCGCACCCGGGCGGCAAGTGAGCCGGACAGGCCGTCGGCGTGTCGTAGCTCCCGGGCGATGGCCGCCACCCCGGGCCGATCCCGCAGCCGGTCGTGGGAACGCTTCTGCACGGGGATGTTGGCCCGGGTCAGGGCGTCCACGATCGGGGCGGCCTGCGCGTCGGTGCGGTACAGCACGGCGATGTCGGAGAACGACAGTGAGGTGGACCGGCCGTCGATGCGGCCCGAGTCCAGCGAGCGGTGCGACAACCCGCCGACCAGATCGTCGACGGTACGCACGACGAAGTCGGCCTCCTCGTTCACCGACGCCGCGGGGTACCGCCCGACCAGCGGAGCTTCCGGGTCGAGCCGGGCCGGGTCCAGCCGCCGGCCCCGGACCAGCGAGGACGGCGCGATGGCCTGCACGGCGGCGGCCAGGATCGGGGCCGACGAGCGGTAGTTGCGGTTGAGTCGGACCAGTCGGGCGTCGGTGAAGTCCTCGGAGAATCGCAGGAAGTAGCCGACGTCGGCACCCCGGAACGAGTAGATGGCCTGGTCCGGGTCGCCGATCGCGCAGAGGTTGCCGTCGGCGGGGCTGAGCAGTCGCAGTAGCTCGTACTGCACCTCGTCGACGTCCTGGTACTCGTCGACGAAGATCCACCGCCAGCGGTCCCGGTACCGGTCGACAAGCTTCCGGTCGGCCCGCAGCAGCTCCACCGGCAGGGTCACCAGTTCGTCCAGGTCGACCAGGTCCTGCTTGCGCAGCAGCGACACGTAAGCGGCGCTGTCGTCGCCGGCCTCGGTGCGTGCCGCCGCCCGCTCGGCGTCGTCGGCGATCCGGAAGTCGGCGGGGAGACCCGCTGCGCCGACGTTCTCCCGCAGGATGGTCAGCCCCAACGCGTGGAACGTACCCACCGTGACGTCCTCGGCGACCGGGCCGAGCAGGCCGTCGAGGCGGTGCCGCAGCTCCTCGGCTGCCCGACGGGTGAAGGTGATCGCGAGGCAGTGCTCGGGGAAGACGTTCAGCTCCGCGCAGAGGTACGCGATCCGGTGGGTGAGCGTCCTGGTCTTGCCGGTGCCCGGACCGGCCACGATGAGCAGCGGACCGCCGGGTGCGGAGGCGGCCACCCGCTGCATGGCGTCCAGTCGGTCCAGCAGGCCGGTGCCGACCTCCTCCATGCCGGAGAGCATCGGCTCGAACGGCTCGTGCGGAGACGGCGGTGACGCGATCGGCGGCGCGGGCGCCGGGACCGGCTTCCGCTTCGGCTCCGCCTTGGCCGCCGCCGGGCGCTTGGCCGGGACCCGTGGAGCCGGCTCCGAGGGGCGTCGCTGCGCCGGCACCGGTACGTCGAACAGGGTCTCCTGCGCGCCCAGCTCGGCCGGGTCGAAGAGCGTGATCACGCCGTACTCGCCGTCGTAACCGGGCACCCGGCGGACGTCGCCGCGCCGCAGCCGCCCGATGCCCTCCGCGAGGAGCTCACCACCGGCCTGCGCGATCTCGCTCAGCGGCGTCGTGGTCAGGATCTCCAGCTCGGGGCCGAGCGTGGCCAGCAGCTCGTTGAGCCGCCCCTCGACCTTCTTCGACCGGGCACCCACCTTGTTGATCTCGCCGAGGATCTCGCCCAGCGGCACCAGGTGGGTGACATCCCGGGCGTGCGCCGGCCGGTGCCCGTCCGGCCGGTCCGCCAACTCCTCGATCCGACTGAGGACACCCACGGTGAGGGGTTTGCCGCACTCGGGGCAGCGCCCGTCGGCGGCCCGGGTGCGCTCCGGAGTCCAGTTGACCCCGCACAGCCGGTGCCCGTCCGCGTGGTACTTGCCCTCCTCCGGGAAGAACTCGATGGTGCCGGCCAGGCCGTCACCGGTACGCAGCGCCTCCCGAACGGCGAAGTAGTCCCGTTCGGCGGTCAGCACCGTCGCCTCCCGGCCGAGCGCCGGCGGCGAGTGCGCGTCCGAGTTGGACACCAGTTGGTAGCCGTCCAGGCTGCCGACCCGCCAGTTCATGGCGGGGTCGGAGGAGAGCCCGGTCTCCACGGCGAAGATGTGCTCGGCCAGGTCGGCGTAGCAGTCCGCGATCGCGTCGAAGCCCGACTTCGAGCCCAGCGCGGAGAACCAGGGAGTCCAGATGTGTGCAGGCACCAGGTAGCCGTCCGGGCTGGCCTCCAGGGTGATCTCCAGCAGGTCGCGGGAGTCCAGTCCGAGGATCGCCCGGCCGTCGGAGCCGAGGTTGCCGATCCGGCCCAGGGCGGTGTTGAACCGGGCCACCGCGTCCAGATCCGGCAGGTAGATCAGGTGGTGCACCTTGCGGGTCCGGTCGTCCCGCTTGTAGATGGTGGAGATTTCCACGCTCAGCATGAACCGGACCGGGTCCGCCTCCGCGTTCGGCGCGAGTCGGGGTGGCAGCCGCCGGGCGAGGTCCCGTTCCGCCTCCGGGTCGAGCCGGTAGAGCCCCGGTTCGGCCGGGCGCAGCGTCTCCCGCAGGTGGTCGTACCAGGCGGGGTGGGTGAAGTCGCCGGTGCCGAGCAGGCCGATGCCCTTACGCCGGGCCCACCACGCGAGGTTCGGCAGGGTGAGGTCACGGCTGCACGCGCGCGAGTACTTCGAGTGGATGTGCAGGTCCGCGACGAATGGCGGTAGGCCACCGGGGGGTACGGCGCTGAACGGGGGCACGCCGCATCCTGTCACGCCCGCCGCGCCGGCCACCCGCCGCCACGCGCGGACGTGACCTCCGCTATGCCGAGCGCAGCTCGACCAGACTGATCTGCGGCTCGGCCCCGACCCGGACCGGTGGCCCCCAGAAACCGGCGCCGTTGGTCACGTAGACCTTCGTGCCGTCGACCTCGCCGAGGCCGCTGACCACCGGCTGCTCGAGCCTGACGGCCAGGTTGAACGGCACCATCTGCCCACCGTGGGTGTGCCCGGACAGTTGCAGGTCGACGCCGTAGCGGGCGGCCTCCTTCGCCGCCAGCGGCTGGTGCGCGAGCAGGACCACGGGACGGCTCGGGTCGCGGTCGCCGAGGGCGGCGGCGAAGTCCGGGCCGGCGGCGAGGCCGGTGCCGGCCGCGGTGAGGTCGTTCACGCCGGCCAGGTCGAGCACACCACCCCGAGCCTGGATCTCCTGCCGCTGGTTCTGTAGGACCCGTAGGCCGAGCCGGTCGACCTCCTGGACCCACTCCTCCACCCCGGAGTAGTACTCGTGGTTGCCGGTGACGAAGAAGTTGCCGTACCGGGAGCGCAGGTCACGCAGGGGCTCGGCGGCCGCGCCGAGTTCGGCGACGGACCCGTCGACCAGGTCGCCGACCACCGCGACCAGGTCCGCGTCGAGCCGGTTGATCGCGGCGACGATCCGCTCGGTGTGCGCCCGGCCGCGCAGCGGACCGAGGTGGATGTCGGAGACGGTGGCGATGCGCAGGCCGTCCATGCTGCGGGGGAGTTTGGCGAGCGGGATGCGTACCCGGTCGAGCTGGGGTGGACCGAGTGCCGTGCGAACGCCGTACCCCACGATGCCTGTGGCGGTGAGACCGGCGAAGATGGCGGCCCCACGGGCGAGCACCAACCGACGGGACGGGTCGTGGTCCGGTGCCGCGACGGCGTCGGCGGCCGGCGGGTCGGTCGGCCCGGCGGCCCCGACGAGCACCGGCTCGGGCGCGGCGGTGGTGGGCTCCGCGGCGACCACCCGGCGGCGCAGCACCAGCCGGGCGACGAGCATCGGGACTTCCAGCACGACCAGGACGATCAGCAGGTAGAACATCAGCGCGAGCCACAGGTAGCCGGGCCAGGCGAGCCAGTAGAGCCCGGCCTGCGTGCCGGCCATCGTGACCGGCACGAGCAGTGCCAGCACCACTGCGGCGATGCCGCCGACCCGTCGCCAGCGGCCCGGCGCGGTGGCGTCCCGAACGAGCCGCTTCCACAGGTAGAGGTGGATGAGGCCGGTGACCAGCGCCAGGACAGCCACGAACCCCAGAACCGCCATCATGTGTGAAGCCTCCCTCAGCCGCCCGCGAACGGGGGCAGGACATCGATCGTGGACCCGGCCGGTAGGGGGGTCTGACGATCATGACAGCTGACGCCGTTCACGAGGAAACTCGCCACCCGCAGCACCCCGGCGAGCCGGTCGCCGTGCTGCTCGGTCAGCTCGGCCGTGAGGTCGTCGAGTGACCGCCCAGCAGGCACGATCTCCTCGGCGCGGCCGGCGGCGGCGCGGGCGCCCGCGAAGTAGCGGATGGTCAGCGTCGTCGACTCCACGCTCAGCCTCCGATCGCTGACATCGGACGGGTCGGCTGGAGGAAGGTGGGATCGTCGATGCCGTGCCCGGCACGCTTGCCCCACATCGCGGTACGCCAGCGCCGGGCCAACTCGTCGTCGTCGGCACCGGTGCGCAGCGCGGCGCGCAGATCCGACTCTTCGGTGGCGAAGAGGCAGGCGCGGACCTGGCCGTCGGCTGTCAACCGGGTGCGGTCGCAGTCCCCGCAGAAGGGGCGGGTGACGCTGGCGATCACGCCGACCCGGGCGGGGCCTCCGTCGACCAGCCAGGTCTCCGCCGGTGCCGCGCCGCGCTCGGTCGGGTCGGGGCTCAGATCGAAGACGGTACGCAGTGACGCCAGGATCTCCTCGGCGGTGACCATGGTGTCGCGGGCCCAACCGTGCTGGGCGTCCAACGGCATCTGCTCGATGATTCGCAGCTGGTAGTCGTGCTCAAGGGCGAAGCGGAGCAGCGCCGGCGCCTCGTCCTCGTTGACACCACGCATCAGCACTGAATTGATCTTCACGGGGCTGAGCCCGACGGTCGCCGCACCGGCGAGCCCGGCCAGCACCGCGTCGAGGCGGGGGCGCCGGGTGAGCTTGGTGAACCGGTCCTGGTCCAGGGTGTCCAGTGAGACGTTCACCCGGTCCAGGCCGGCCGCCCGCAACGCCGGGGCCAGTCGGTCCAGGCCGATGCCGTTGGTGGTCAGCGAGACCCGGGGGCGGGGTTCGAGGGTGGCGACCGCCGTCACGATGTCGACCAGCCCGGCTCGGATCAGCGGCTCACCGCCGGTGAACCGCACCTCGGTCACGCCGAGCAGCTCGACAGCCACCCGGACCAGCCGGACGATCTCCTCGTCGGTCAGCAACTCGGGGCCGGCCAGCCAGGGGAGCCCTTCCGCCGGCATGCAGTAGGTGCAGCGCAGGTTGCACTTGTCGGTGAGGGACACGCGCAGGTCCCGGGCGACGCGGCCGTACCGGTCGACGAGGACGCCGTCGATCCCCGGGGCGACGCTCACCTGTCGACCGTAGCGCGCTCGGCCCGGCTCAGGACGCCACGGGCGGTCTGGACGACCACATCTCGGAAGCTGACGCCGAAGAGTGCTGTGTGCACGAGCAGCAGATGCAGCTGATGCACTGGCACGCGGTCACGCCAACCGGCCGGTAGTGGCCAACTCTCCTGGTAGGCGGCCAGCACCCGATCCAGGTGGGGAATGCCGCCGAAGAGGGCGAGCTGGGCGAGATCCGTCTCCCGGTGCCCGCCGTGCGCCGCCGGGTCGACGAGCCAGGCCCGGTCGTCGATCCCCCACAGCACGTTGCCCGGCCACAGGTCGCCGTGGATGCGCGCGGGCGGCTCGTCGCCGCCGAGCCCGTCGAGGCGACCGATCACCTGCTCGACCAGAGCGGCATCGGCGCTGGTCAGCGCGCCAGCGTCGACCGAGCGTCGCAGGTAGGGGGCGAGGCGTCGCTCGGCGAACCAGGTCGACCAGCGCCCGCCGGTGAGGGTGTTGTCCTGTGGGAGCGAGCCGATGAAGCCGGGCCAGGCGGCACCGAAGGCGGTTGCGCCCGCCCGGTGCAGCCCGGCCAGCTCCCGGCCGAAGCGCTCCGCTGCCTCCGGCGTCGGTTCGCCGGGCTCCACCCAGTCGAGCGCCAGCAGCTCCGGCAACACCACGATCACCTCGGGTACGCCGACAGTGCCCGCCTCCCGCAGCCAGCGCAGGCCGGCGGCCTCAGCGGCGAAGAAGCCCTCCGGCGCCGGTCGGTCGGCGCCTTCCGACCAGGACTTGGCGAAGACGGAGTGGCCGTCGTCGAGGGTGAGCCGGGCGGCCGCGCAGATGTTCCCACCGGCGACCGGCGTCTCCCGGAGCCGCTGATGGGTCCGGAAGGTCGGGAGGTGTGCCGGATGCGTGCGCAGGTACGCCAGGTCCATCAGCGCACGGTAACCGCTCCTTACGACAGCCAGGTGTCGCCCGACGACATCGGCGCTCTTTCCGCACCCGTAGGTGGCGCGTGAGCAGGGAAAACACGTTAAGTAACTGTGGATAAACCGCGTGTCGTCCACAGGGGTGGCAGGGCCCGGCACGCCCGCCGCAGGCTTCCGACATGACCTCGACCGAACGCCCTCAGCTCGCCGTCCGCTCACCCGCCGACCTGATCGCCGCTGTGCCGTACCTGCTCGGCTTCCACCCCACCGACAGCGTCGTCGCCGTGGCGCTGGTCGGCCGGCAGATCGTCTTCGCCGCCCGCGCGGACCTGCCCGACCCGACCGAGCTGGGCGGACTGGCAGGGCACCTGGCTAGTGTGCTCCGCCGGCAGGGCGCGGAGGCCGCCACGGTTGTGGGTTACGGGCAACCGGAGCAGGTCACCCCAGCAGTGGACGCGCTGCGCGACGCGTTGAACGATTTCGGGCTGCACGTGCTCGACGCGCTGCGGGTGACCGACGGCCGCTGGTGGTCCTATCTCTGCACCGAGCCCGAGTGCTGCCCGCCCGAGGGTCGCCGCTACGACCCGACCGCCAACCCGGTGACCGCCTCGGCGGTCTTCGCCGGTCAGGTCGCGCTCCCCGACCGGGCCGCCCTGGTGGCGCAGGTGGCACCGGTGGAGGGGCCGGCCCGGGAGGCGGCCCGCGCGGCCACCGCCCGCGCCGAGCTGAGACTGGCCGAGCTGGTCGAGCAGGCACCCGAGAGCGACCTGCTCGGGGCGCGGGCGCTGCGCGCCGCCGGGGTGGCGGCGGTCCGCGAGGCCCAGCGTCGGCAGCGGCGTGGTGAACGGCTCGACGACGACGAGGTGGCCTGGTTGAGCCTGCTGATGACCCACCTGCCGGTCCGCGATCACGCGTGGGAACGCACCGACGGCCGGGACCGGGACATCGCCCTCTGGACCGACGTGCTGCGCCGCGCCGAGCCGGAGGTGGCCGCCGCGCCGGGTGCGCTGCTGGCGTTCGCCGCCTGGCGTGCCGGGCAGGGCGCGTTGGCGGCGGTCGCGCTCGAACGCACGCTGAGCCTGCACCCCGACTACTCGCTCGCGCTGTTGCTGGACGACCTGCTCCGACGGGGCGTGCCCCCGGCCGAGCTGGACGGCTGGCCGTCGGTCGGGATGCCCGGCGTCATCCGCCCCCGCAAGCGGAGCCGTCGTGGCCGCCGCTGAAGGACGCGATCACCCGCGTGGTAATACCGCAGGTGCTACCGAAATTGATAGGCTGGCGGACGTGACAGTGAAGCGCTCCGTGAGCCTTCCCGACGACGTCGCGGACTGGCTCGACCAGCAGCCCAACGTCTCGGCCGCCATCACCGCGGCGGTACGGGTGCAGATGGCCCGCGTACACCTCGACGAGGTGCTGCGGCGCGCCGGCATCGAGGTGACCGAGGCGGGTAGGGCGCGATGGCGAGAGCGCCTGGCGACACCCATTCCGGCGGACGCCCTGGCTGAGGGACGCCGGATGTTGGGCCGCCCCGGATGAGCGATCAGATCGCTGCCGTGTTCGACGCGTCGGCGCTGACTGCCTACATCGAGGGCAACGTCTCGGTGGGGGAGTTGATGCTGGAGGTCGCCGACGAGGGTCGGCAGGTCGCCGTCCCAGCGACGTGCCTGGCTGTCGCCTTCGCGAGCCTGGCCGACGAGATCGATGCCGCGCTACTGGCCCTGATGATGACTGCCCCGATGATCCGTCTGCTGCCGCTCGACGTCGAGAACGTGCAGGACACCGGCCGGCTGGCCCGCGCCGTGGACGGCGACATCTCGTTCGGCCATGCCGCCCGCGCGGCACTCACCCACGAGGCGCACTACGCGACAGTGCGACCCGAGGTGGCGGCGAAGGTGCTCCCTACCAACTGGAGCATCCTCGACCTGGCGTGACGGGTCTTCCGGCGACGCCTCCGTCAAAGGATGTACGCGTTGCTCCTGTTCACGGCCGACGCGGCAGGCTCGCCGCCGCCAGAGAATGATCTCGTGGCCGTTCTCCGCATTGGTACGACATGACCCCCGAGTTGCTGCTGTCGCTGGCCGGGCTGGCGTTGATCGACAGCACCAGCATCGGCACCCTCTTCATCCCGGTCTGGTTGCTGCTCGCACCCGGGCCGGTCAACGTCCGGCGGATCCTGGGCTACCTCGCCACCATCGCGGTGTTCTACCTCGCGGTTGGGCTGCTTTTGGTCTGGGGAGGCAGCAGCCTGGGCGACGCGCTGGGCGGTGCCCTGGACAACCGGGGCGTCCTCTGGGCACAACTCGTGCTGGGCGTGGGAATGCTGGCGCTCAGCTTCCGCTACGACGGCAAGCGGCGTCCCCGTACCGGTGGCGTCCTGCGCTGGCGGGACCGGGCCACCGCCGGAGATTCCTCGGCCCGCTGGTTGGTCGGGCTCGCGCTGCTTGCGGCGCTGGCCGAGGTGGCGACCATGCTTCCGTACCTCGGTGCGGTGGGTCTGTTGGCCACCTCGGAGGTGGGAGCGGCGAGCGTGGTGGTGCTGCTCGCCGGATACTGCCTGGTCATGGTGCTGCCGGCGGTGCTGCTGCTGGGTGCCAGAGTGGCCCGCCCGCGACTGGTCGAGCCGGTGCTGGCCCGCCTGAACACCTGGATCGTCACGAAGGCGGGCAGCGCGTTGGGCTGGATCCTCGGCATCGCCGGTTTCCTGATCGCCCGTGATGCCGCCGCACGGCTGGCCCTGTTCGACCTGATCGACCGGATCGGTCGCTGACCGGCCGCTCGGGTCAGGCTGGCTGCTCCACGGTGATCCGGTGCGGCCCGGTGTAGACGTTCATGGTCCGCCCGCGCAGGAAGCCGACAAGTGTCATCCCCGCCTCGTCGGCCAGTTCCGCGGCGAGGGTGCTCGGGGCGGACACCGCTGCCAGCAGCGGCAACCCCGCCATCCACGCCTTCTGGGTCAGCTC
The DNA here is from genome assembly GCF_049841475.1 of Micromonospora sp. DT15. Lineage (NCBI taxonomy): Bacteria > Bacillati > Actinomycetota > Actinomycetes > Micromonosporales > Micromonosporaceae > Micromonospora > Micromonospora sp. DT15. Next base: position 94,972 of record NZ_JBNCKJ010000013.1, on the reverse strand, counting down.
GAAGCTGGCCCGTCCGGAGACCAGCAGCAGGTGCCCGGTGAGCGGCAGCCGGCGTTCCCGCACGGCCCAGCCGATCACCTTGTCCACGGCGTTGTGCCGGCCCACGTCCTCCCGGAGCACCACCAGCTCACCGTCGGGGGTGAACAACCCCGCCGCGTGCAACCCGCCGGTCCGATCGAAACCGCGCTGGGCGGCGCGCAACCGGTCGGGCAGCTCGGCGAGCAGCGTGGCCGGCACGCTGAGCGGGTCCGCCGCGACCGGAAAGAGCGATCGGGTGCGTACCGCGTCGATGCTGGCCTTGCCGCAGACACCGCAGGAGCTGGTCGTGTAGAAGTTCCGGGACGGGTCGGTGGTCGGTTCCGGTACGCCGGGGGCGAGCACCACGTCCACCACGTTGTACGTGTTCGGCGTCTCCGCGCCGGCACAGAGTTGCGCGGTCAACACGTCGTCGGTCGACCGGATCAGCCCCTCCGTCAGCAGGAACCCGATGGCCAGGTCCAGATCGTCGCCGGGAGTACGCATGGTGACGGCGAGCGGCCGGCGTCGGCCGGGGCCTGCCGCGCCGACCCGGATCTCCAGCGGCTCCTCCACGGCGAGCGTGTCCGGTCGGCGGATCGCCCCGCGTCCGGCGGTCGCCGCGTCCAGGTCGATCCGGAGTACGCCCCGTCGATCAGTTGCCCGTCCCATCCCGCCATCCTCCACCCCCCGCCCCACCCCGTACCCCCACCCACCCCAACCCCACCCCGGGCGCGTGCCCCCAACGCCCGCCCCCGGGCGCGTGCCCCGACGCCCCGACGCGTTGATCATGAAGTTGCCCGTGCGTGTCGTCGGCGTGTCGAGCGATAACTCCATGATCACCGGGGCGAAGGGTTGGCCGGGTGAGGGGCACCGGGGGTGAGGGGTTGGCGGGAGCTGGCGGTGGCACGGATACGGTGGCCGGGTGGGGACGTACGCCGCCGTGGTGCTCGCGGGTGGGGCCGCCCGACGGATGGGCGGGCTCGACAAGCCCGCGCTTCCGATCGGCGGCCGGCCGATGCGCGACCGGGTGCTGGCCGCAGTCGCCGACGCGACGCCGCGGGTGCTTGTCGGTGCGGCCGACGCCGTGCCGGCGGGCGTCCGGGTCGTCCGGGAGGACCCGCCCGGCGGCGGTCCGGTCGCCGCGGCGGCGGCCGGACTGGCGCTGCTGGACACCGACGTCACCTTGGTCGCGCTGCTCGCCGCCGACCTGCCGCTGCTCACCCGGGCCGCGATCGGGGATCTGCTGCACCACCTCGATCGGGAGACCCCCGACATCGGTTCGGCGGGCGGCCGCACCGATCCGGCACGGCCGGTCCGTGGCGACCTCGCCGCACCGTTGGTCCGTGACGGCCTCGCCGCACCGTTGGTCCGTGACGGCCTCGCCGCACCGCCGGCCCGCGACGGCCTCGCGCCGGCCCGCGCCGGCCTCGGCGGCGGTGAGCGACCCGACGGGGCGTGCTTCGTGGACGGGGACGGGCGGCGGCAGTCGCTCTGCGGCATCTGGCGGGTGGCCGCGCTGCGGGCGGCGGTGGACCGGTTGGCGGTCGAGCGGGGCGGCAGCTTGTCCGGGGCCCCGGTCCGGGCGTTGCTGGCGAGGCTCGTCGTGTCGGAGGTGGCCTGGTCCGGCGAGGGCCCGCCGCCGTGGTTCGACTGCGACACTGACGAGGACGTACGCCGGGCGGAGGAGTGGGCGCGATGACGGTGATGGACGACTGGGTCACGGCGGTGTGTGTCGAGTTGGATCTGGACCCGACCGCGGTGCCGGTGCCGGCGGTGCTGGATCTGGCCCGGGACGTCGCCCACCAGGTGCTGCGTCCGGGTGCGCCGGTCACCGCGTACCTCTTCGGGTTGGCGGTTGGTCGGGGCGCGGACCCGGCGGACGCCGCGGCCCGGCTCAGCGCGCTGGCGGGCGCCTGGCCGGTCGAGCTGGGCGCCGACCCCACGGACCCGACGGCCCCCTGACCGCCGCTGTCCGATCCCGGTCCGGGCTGATCCGACCCACGGGCGGCGTGGGTAGGGTGATCGTGACGGACGGAGGCGATCATGACGGCTGACCACCCCTCGGCGCCGCACGGTGAGCTGCCCGGCGCTTCGATTGAGCCGGCGGAATCGATCCTGCTCGACGAGCCCAGCACCACCGACCTGCGGGCGAAGGTGACCGAGGCGTGGCGGGAGTTCGCCCGTGCGCTCGCCGTACGGCTGCGGGAACTTCCCGTCGGCGCAAACCTCGACCTGACCCTGGACCCCACCGCCTCCGGCACCGGGGACGCTGTCTATTCGATCAGCGTCGACGTGGACGCGGACCGGGTGTTGTCCGCCCGCGCGGTCGGCAACGCCGCTCTGCCGGCGGGTTACCGACTGGACCGGGGCGCGGTTGCGGACATGGTCGCGCTCGGTTGGTCCCCGCCCGGGGTGGTCGCCGGCTCTGGCGGTTCCTTCGGGCTGAACGCCACGACGGCCGAGTCGACCCAGGTCGCCACCCTGCTCTCCCGCACGCTGCGGGACGTCTACGGCGCTCCGCACCCGGCCTTCCTCGTCTATCTGGTGCACGACGCCGAGGGCGAGCCGTTGGCAGTGGAACCGCTGGGCACCGCTCGCAGCGAGTTCGGTCCGGACGCCGACGTCGAGGCGGACCTGGAGGAGGCGTTGGCCGAGGCGGCCGCCGCGCAGGTCGAGCAGGACGACGTGCTCGACCTGGCCGATCGGGTCCGAACCGTGGTCTCCACCATGTTGAAGTCGGACACCGACCGGTTGCAGATCGACTCGGACGGCGACATCACCATCCGCGCCGGCTCGGCGATGGTCTTCGTGCGCGTGCGGGACAACCCGCCCCTGGTGGACGTCTTCTCCCCGGTGCTCACCGAGGTGGAGCCGACCGAGCGGCTCTACGTCAAGCTCTCCGAACTGACGAACCGGATGCCGATCGGCCGCCTCTACTGCGCCGACGACACGGTGTGGGCGTCCATCCCGGTGTTCGGCCGCAACTTCCAGGCGACCCATCTGATGCTGGCGGTGCAGGTGATGACCGGTCTCGCCGACGAGTTGGACGATCGTCTGCACGGCGAGTTCGGCGGCAAGCGGTTCTTCGGTGAGGGTGACAAGCCGGTCCGACGCGACGAGTCGGAGCACCGCACCGGCATGTACCTCTGAGTTCGATCAGGCCACGTCCAGCAGGGTCTTGCCGACCGTCGCGCGCGCCTCGATGGCGGCGTGCGCGTCGGCGGCGCGTTCCAGTGGGAAGCGTTGGCCGATGAGCGGTCGCAGGTGGCCGGCCGCCGCGTCCGTCAGGGCCTGTTCGGTGTACGCCCGCAGCCGGGCCGGTGGCACGTCCGGGCGGATCATGGTGACCTGCCGTGCCGTGGCGGCCTCCGTCGACACCGGGGACCACTCCCCGCTCGCCAGCCCGAAGCTGACCATCCGGCCGCCCGGCGGGAGCAGGTCGAAGGCGGCCCGGGCCACCGAACCACCGACCCCGTCGAGCACCACGTCGACCCCGCCCACCGCGGCGCGGACCTGATCGGCCCACTCGGGCAGCAGGTAGTCGACGGCCAGTTGGGCGCCCAGGCCGGGTAGCAGGTCCACCTTGCGTCGCCCACCGGCCACGCCGATCACCAGTGCCCCGGCGCGGACCGCGAGCTGCACCAACAGGCTGCCGACGCCGCCGGCAGCGGCTTCCACCAGCACCCGGTCACCGGGGCGGACGCCGACCGCCTCGATGAGCATGGTGGCGGTCCGCCCGTCGGCCAGCAGTGCCACCGCCTCGTCCAGAGCCAACCCGGCCGGCACGGCGATCGTCGCCGACGCGTCCACTGCCGCGCGTTCGGCGTAACCGCCGGAACCTCCGGTGGCGCTGACCACCCGCTGCCCGGTCAGCGCCGGGTCGACGTCCGGCCCGACGGCGGTGATCACCCCGCCGACGCCGTTGCCGGGGATCAGCGGTGGGGTGAGGCGGAACGGGCCGGGGTGACCGGCGCGCAGTTGGGTCTCGACGAAGGTGATGTTCGCGTGTGCGACGTCGATCAGCACCTGACCGGGACCGGGGACCGGGTCCGGCGCGGGGCCGGGCACCAGCACCTCGGGCCCGCCGAACTCACGTAACCAGATCGCCCGCATGACAGCCCCCTCGTCCCCGGTGGGCTGCCTCGCCCACTCGGGGCCAGTCCATCTCCTCAACCTGGGTTGAGGTCAAGAGGTGCCGGCGGACGGGCCGACGCCGGGCGACTCGACCAGCCGGGAGAGCACGATGGTGCTGCGGGTGGAGGTCACGAAGGACTCGGCACGCAGCCGCTCCAATGCCGCCTCCAGATGGCTGATGTCGGCGGCGCGCAGGTGCACGAGCGCGTCCGCCTCCCCGGAGACGGTGTACGCGCCGACCACCTCGGGGTGCCGGCGGGCGGCCACGCCGATCTGCGCCGGGGTGGTCCGGCCGGCGCAGAACAGCTCGACGAAGGCCTCCGTGGTCCAGCCGACGGCGGCCGGATCAACGACGGCCGTGAATCCCCTGATCACGCCGGTGGCGCGCAGTCGGTCGACGCGACGTTTGACCGCCGGGGCGGAGAGTGACACCCGGGCACCGATGTCGGCGTAGGACGCACGGGCGTCCGCGACGAGTAACGCAATGATCCGCTGGTCTACCGCGTCTATCTGCAACGTTCCGCCTCTGGGAAGCAACGCTTGTGGCTGTTTTCAAAGTTCCACGGTACCTACTCTTGGTGACCGTGAACCAGCAGCGTTTCCCGCGAAAGCGGACATATCTCATGTGCTCGCCGGAGTACTTCGCGGTCGAGTACGCGATTAACCCGTGGATGGACGTGACCACCCCGGTCGACCGGGCCCTGGCCGTCAAGCAGTGGGACCGGCTGCGCGAGACGCTTGTCGGCCTCGGCCACGAGGTGCACCTGCTCACCGCCGAGCAGGGCCTGCCCGACATGGTCTACGCCGCCAATGGTGGCTTCGTGGTGGACGGCAGCGTCTACGGCGCCCGGTTCAAGCACGAGCAGCGGGCCGCCGAGGCCGCCGCCCACCACGCCTTCTACGACGCGCAGGGCTGGCGGTTCATCGCACCCAGCGAGACCAACGAGGGTGAGGGCGACTTCGCGTACGTGCCGGAGGCGCACGGCGGGCTCATCCTGGCCGGGCACGGCTTCCGTACCGAGATCCCGGCGCACGCGGAGGCGCAGGAGGCGCTGGGCCGTCCGGTGGTGTCGCTGCGCCTGATCGACCCCCGCTTCTACCACCTGGACGTGGCGCTCGCGGCCATCGACGACGCGAATGTCGTCTACTTCCCGGGCGCGTTCTCCGCGGCCAGTCAGCGGGTGCTCACCCAGCTCTTCCCGGACGCGGTGATCGCCGACGACGAGGACGCGATGGCCTTCGGGCTCAACCTGGTCAGCGACGGCGCGAACGTGGTGCTCAACAGCGAGGCCACCCGCCTGGCCGGCAAGCTCAAGGCGGCCGGGTACACCCCGGTCCCGGTCGAGCTGGCCGAGCTGAAGAAGGGCGGCGGCAGCGTGAAGTGCTGCATCGCCGAGCTGCGGCACTGACCCGCGAACGTTCCGGGGCCGGCCTCCCACTGGGAGACCGGCCCCGAATCGTGCTCCGGGTGGGCGTTCAGCCCAGCGTGGCCAGCTCGTTGATCAGCACGTTCGACATGACCTGACCGTCGCGCTGCACCTCGCGCAGGTACCACTTCTGCTGCGGGGTACGCGGCTGGTTGAACTGCCAGATGCCGCGCGGGCTGTCGATCTGGCCGATCTTGCCCAGGGCCAGGTTGACCTGCTGCGGCGTGGGCTTCCCACCGGTCAGCTGGATGGCCTGGTCGAGCACCTGCGCCGCGTCGTACGACGCCATCGCGTACGTGGTGGGGGTGACCTGGTACTTCTTGCGGTACGCCGAGGCGAAGACCCGGTTCGACGTGTTGTTCAGGTCGGCCGAGTAGTTCAGCGCGGTCTGGATGCCCAGCGCGTTGTCCTTCAGGTTCTCCAGCACGGCGCCCTCGGTGAGGAAGCCGGGTGCGTAGATCGGCCCGGCGAACTTCTCGCGCAGCTGCTTGATGAACTCCACCGCCGCCGCTCCGGCGAAGAAGCAGAAGACCGCTGTGGGCTTCTTGGCCAGCGCCCTGCTGATGTCCGAGGCGTACGTCGTCTTGCCGGGGTTGGAGGTGGCGCTGGTGTAGGTCACCGCGTCGCGGATCCGGGGGTCGTTCGCGCCGAAGTACTCCCGGAAGCCGCGGACGACGTCCGGGCTGCCGACGTTCTCCGGCATGATGATCGCGACGCGGCCGTTCGCCGGCAGTTGTTCGCGCAGGTAGGTGCCCAGCGCCTTGCCGGCCTCGTCGAGCACGTACGAGGTCCGCCAGATGTAGAAGACGCTCTGAAGGCTGCTCGGTGAGGCGTTGGAGCCGATCAGCGGGACCCGGGCCTGCTCCACGGTGTCCCGGATGCCGACCATCACCGCCGAGTTGACGACGCCGGTGAGTGCCAGCACGCCCTGCTTGAGCAGGCCCTCGACGGCAGCCTTGCCCGTCTTGGCGGTGTCGCCCTCGTCGGCGGTCAGCAGCTCCACCGAGTGGCCGCCCAGCCGCTGGTCGTGCAGGTCGAGGAAGAGCTGGAAGCCATTGGTGATGTCATCGCCGATGCTCTTGAAACCACCGGCCTGCGGCGTGATCAAACCGATCTTGATCGGGCCCCGGTCGGCGGTCGGCTCGGCGTCACCGTCGGAGCCGCACGCGGCGACGAACCCGGTGGTTCCGAGCGCGGCCAACAGTTGGAGCGCCCGCCTGCGATTCATCTGCGACACCGAGTTCCTTCCAGGGAAGCGTTGCAGGGCTGAACACCGCCCCAACGGCGTTCTACCTGGTCCGCGACGCTGCGTCAATGGCTATTGATCATCGTGCAGGGACCGCAACACGGCAAGGACCTGAGGCCAGGCGACGGCCTCCGGGTCGATCAGCCCGAAATGCTCGCATCCGGGCAGTTCAACAAGGGAGATATCGGAACCCGTGGCACGCGCTTCCGCGACGAAATCCCGGCTCATCTCCACTGGAACCTGATGATCGTCAGAGCCATGAACGACTACTGTGCGTGTTGGTATCGGTACCAACATTCGTGGATCCGCGGCCGCGTACCGGTCCGGGACGTGCGCCGGGCCGCCGCCGAGCAGCGCGGCGACCGCGCCCGAGTCCAGATCCCGCCGGTACGCCTCGCCCAGATCGGCCACCGGGGCCAGCGCGAGCACTCCGCCCACCGTCGCCGGTGCGGTGCCCGCCACGTACAGCGCCAGGTGGCCGCCGGCGGAGTGCCCGACCAGGATCGGCGCGGCCAGGCTCACCCGGCCGGGCAGCGCCTCGGCCGCCAGCGCCGGCAGCTCGGCCACCCCGGTCAGTACGTCGGTGAGGGTGCCCGGCCAGCCGCCCCCGGGCTGCCCGGTGCGGCGGTATTCCAGCTGCGCCACCGGGTAACCGTCGGCGGCGAGGGCTGCGGCCAGCGGGCCGGTGTGCCGCCGGTCGTACTCGGCCCGCCAGAAGCCGCCGTGCAGGACGACGACCAGCGGCCGGGCCGGCCCGGTACCCGTCGGAAGGCGCAGATCGGCCACCTGATCCGGGTGGTCCCCGTACGCCACCGTCCGGTCGGGCTCCGGGGCGGGCCGGGTCAACACGGCGCGCGGGTCGACAGGCATGGCGCGACGGTAGCGCGCCCCGCCCGGGTGGTTCGGCCCCGGTAGTCGGTCCCGGGCGGCATGGGTCGCGCCCGCTGGGTAAAGATGGACCCCATGACCGAAGCGCGCTCCGCTGGACAGAACGACGAGCCCGGCCCCGACGACTCCGGCCACTCCGGCACAGTGGTGGTGGTTGGTCCGGACGGCCGGCCGATCGGCACGATGCAGACCGACGAGGGCCAGGGCGAGGACCCGACCCGCCTGGTCGAACAGCCGGCCAAGGTGATGCGGATCGGCAGCATGATCAAGCAGTTGCTGGAGGAGGTGAAGGCCGCACCTCTCGACGACGCCAGCCGCAGCCGGATGCGGGAGATCCACGAGCGGTCGATCGTCGAGCTCAAGGAGGGCCTCGCCCCCGAGCTTCGCGACGAGCTGGAGCGCATCTCGCTGCCCTTCGCCGAGGACAAGGCCCCCAGCGAGAGCGAGCTGCGGATCGCGCACGCCCAGCTCGTCGGCTGGCTGGAGGGCCTGTTCCACGGCATCCAGGCGGCCCTGGTGGCCCAGCAGATGGCCGCCCGGGTGCAGCTGGAGCAGATGCGCGGCGGCCGGCAGGCGCTGCCCAGCGGCCCCGGTGGGGTCGTCCCCGGGATGCCGGGCATCGGCCAGCCGGGCGGCGGCGAGGGCCACAACACCGGTCAGTACCTCTGACCTCAGTCCACCCCGAAGATCTTCTCCAGGTACGCCGCCACGCCGTCCTCGGTGTTCGCCGTCGTCACATCGTCGGCGACCGCCAGGACGGCGCGGTGCGCGTTGGCCACCGCCACACCACGCCCGGCCCAGGTCAGCATCGGCACGTCGTTCGGCATGTCGCCGAAGGCCAGCACGTCCTCCGCGGCCACCCCGACCTGGTCGCAGTACCAGGCCAGCCCCGCCGCCTTGGTCACGCCGGCCGCCGAGATCTCCACCAGCCCCGAGGACGACGAGTGCGTGGCCTCGGCCAACCCCGCCACCGCCGCGGCGATCAGCTCGGCGAAGGCATCCGGGTCCTGCTCGCCGGCTCGGGCGAGGAGCTTCACCGCCGGGACGGAGAGCAACTCCTCCGGCGTCTCGACCGGTCGGATGCCGCTGGCGTCGGCGTCCCAGCGCAGGGGGTAGTGCTCCTCGTGCCGCATCTCCCGGCTGTCCAGGATCTCCACGGCGAAGCTGATCCCGGGCACCTCGGCCCGTAGCCTCCGGGCCACCTCGGCCAGGTGGTGCGGGGCGAGCGGGTCAGCCCGCACCACCTCGTCGGAGAACGGGTCGTAGACCACGGCGCCGTTGGCGCAGACCGCCGGCAGCGGTCGGGCGAGCTGGTCGTACACCATTTTGAGCCAGCGGACCGGACGGCCGGTGACCAGGACGACCGGCGTGCCCTGCGCAGAGATCCGCGCGAGCAGGTCGGCGGTGCGTGGGCTGACGGTGTGGTCGTCGCGGATCAGCGTGCCGTCGATGTCGGTGGCGATGAGGCGGGGTGTGTCTCCCATTACCGGGACAGTAGCCGGTCCAGATACACCGCCACCCCGTCGTCGTCGTTGCGCAACGTCACCTCGTCGGCGACGGCACGCAACTCGGGGTGCGCGTTGGCCACGGCCACCCGCGACCAGCCGGCCCACTCGAACATCGGCAGGTCGTTGGGCATGTCGCCGAAGACCAGCACATCGGCCGGGTCGACCCCGAGGGTCTGCGCCACCACTGTCAACCCGGTCGCCTTGTCCACGCCGGGCGGGCAGATCTCGATGAAGCCGAGCCCGGCCTGGGTGAGTGTGGCGACCTGCGGCGGGACGATCCGGCGGGCCACCGCCAGCAGCTCGTCCACGTGATGGTCGGCGGTCCGGGCGAACGCCTTGATCACGTCGCAGGCGAGGCACTCGTCGCGAGTGCGTGCCTCGAAGCGGTCCTGGTACGGCCAGCTCTCGTGGTAGTCGCCCCACAGCGGGGCGTCGTGCTCGTCGGACGCCTCGACCATCACGGTCAGCGGGCCGACCTCCGCCTCCAGGTCGGCGAGGAGCCGAGCCAGAACCTCGGCGGGCAGCCGCTCGTCGCGGAGCACCACCGGGCCGCTCGGGTCGCTCTGGTCGACCACCCGTCCACCGCCGGCCATCACCAGGAAGTCGGCGGCGCGGATGTCGTTGCGGGTCAACTCGGTCAACCGAGGGCCGCGTCCGGTCGCGCCGACCACCGGGATTCCGGCGGCGCGCACCCGGTCGAGCACCCCATGGGTGTACGCGGAGACGGTGTCATCGCTGCGGACCAGCGTCCCGTCGAGGTCGGTCGCGATCAACTTGGGCAGTCCCGGGCGGGTCATGGTTCCTCCTTCGCCCGCCGCCGTCGCACCGCCAGGGTCAGGGAACCCGAGTCTCGGAGTGACGGCGGGTCAGCAACCGTACCTCGCGGAACGGGTCGCATCCATGACTTCCAGGCGAATCGGACGCCAACTCCCACCCACTCCCGTTCGGTGAGCGGGTGAAGGGGGGCCGGTCAGGGCTGGGAGTCAGGGCGGGCGAAGGGGGCGGCGGGGGTGACCGTCAGGTCGGCCGGAGACGGAAGGCCGTCCTCGATCGGATCGGGGCCCCGGCGGCGGCGCCAGGGGCGCGGTGCTGGCGCGTCGCCGGGCCGGTCATCGTCGTCTGGTGTGCCGCCGAACACGGCGGGGGGTGCGGCGGGAGTCAGTCGCAGAGCGGCAGCGAACAGCACACAGGCGACGAACGCCATCACCAGCCCACGGCCGTACTCGATCCGAAAGCCGTCCTCGAGCGAGTAGAAGAAGTTTCGCTGACCGGGGTTGTCGAGGCCCGCCGTGGCGGCCACCAGCAGCACCAGCAGGGCAGCGGCCAATGTGAGGCCGGCCAGCCGGGCATTCGGCCGTACGGCCGCCGTGCCGCGCAACGTCAGCGCCACGGCACAGACGAGGGCGATAAGCCCGACCAGGTAGCCGACCCCGAAGCCACCGACCTCGGACACCCCGGCGGGCACCTCGATCGTCGTGTTGCCCTCGGGCCCACCGTTCGGCAGGCTCATCACCAGCCACTCACCGACGAGCGAGGCGATCGCGGCCACCGCGCCCAGACCGGCGAGCAGCAGGGGCAGCCGGGGATCCTGCGCGAGGTCGGCCAGGGACCAGGCGAAGCGGCGTCGCGGGGCCGGCTCGTCGGCACCCCACTCGATCACCGCAGGGGCCTCGGAGCGGTCGCCCTGCCGCGGGATCGGAAGCTCCTCGGACATCGGCCACCCTTCGCCGGTCACGGACCTGGGTCGCATCATGGCACAGCAAGCTGGTGGTGACAGGGATCGCAGGGCTGGCGCGCGCGCCGGTCTGTCGCCCGATGGTCGCCTTTCCGCTAGCGTTTGCCCCATGCCTATCCGTACCGCTTCAGCACAATGGCAGGGCAATCTCACCGAGGGCGCGGGCACCATTCGCACCGGTAAGGGCGGCCTGTCCGGCAACTACTCCTTCAAGTCGCGCTTCGAGGAGGGTGAAGGCACCAACCCCGAGGAGCTGATCGCCGCTGCGCACGCCGGCTGCTTCTCGATGGCGTTCTCCAAGGCGCTTGCCGACGCGGGCTCGACGGCCACCTCGGTCGAGACCACCGCCAAGGTGCACCTGGACAAGACCGACGCCGGCATGACCGTGACCCGGATCGACCTGGAGACGGTCGGCCAGGTCCCGGGGATCGACGAGGCGGAGTTCCAGAAGCTCGCCGAGGCCGCCAAGGCCAACTGCCCGATCTCCCGCCTGCTCTCGCCGGGCGCCGAGATCACCCTCAACGCCCGCCTGGCTGCCTGAGCCAGCCGGCCCACCCCGTACGTCCACGGAAGGAGCCTCCGCCCGGTTTCGGGTGGTCGCTTCTTCCGTGCATGTGCGGATGACAGTCACCGTCGTCCAGCAGGACCGGGCCGCGTGCCCGCGCGTCGGGCACAATGGGCGAGGTGCCGGTGGAGATGAGCCGTGAGCGCTTCGAGGAGTTGGTCGGCGAAGCCCTCGACGAGGTGCCCGAAGAACTACTCGGCCTGATGAACAACGTGGTGATTCTGGTCGAGGACGACCCACCACCGGGAGAGGTCGACCTGCTCGGCCTCTACGAGGGGCATGCGCTCACCGACCGCGGTTGGGGCTATTCCGGTGTGCTGCCCGACCGGATCTTCATCTACCGCCGTCCGATCCTGCGGATCTGCGACAACGACGACGACGTCATCGACGAGGTGGCGGTGACTGTGGTACACGAGATCGCCCACCACTTCGGCATCGACGACGCGCGGTTGCACGCGCTCGGCTGGGGCTGAGCCCCGCCGCTCGACGTCCGCCCACCCGCGCCACACGAACGCGCCGCGCCGCGCCGCCCGTCCGACGGCCGGCGCTTGCCGAGGTCGCCTACCGTCGGTGCAGCGAACGCGACCCTATTCAGGAGGCCCTTTCATGCGCAGCGAGCTGTTCTCCGCGGAGAATCTGGAGAAGGAGTCCGCGCAGCCCGGCATGCGGTTGCAGAACTCCAAGATGTTGAAGATCGAGCTCAACGGCGAGGCGATGGCCCGGGTCGGGTCGATGGTCGCCTACCAGGGGAATGTGCAGTTCCAGGCGTTGGGTTCAGGTGGGCTCGGCAAGTTCCTCAAGCAGAAGCTCACCGGCGAGGGCGTCCCGCTGATGAAGGTCACCGGGCAGGGTGACGTCTTCCTCGCCGAGCTGGCCAAGGACGTGCACATCATCGACCTGGAGCCGGGCGACGCCCTCTCCATCAACGGCAGCAGCGTGCTCGCCTTCGACTCCACCCTCCAGTACGACATCAGGATGGTCGGCGGCGCCGGGATGGCGTCCTCGTCCGGCCTCTTCAACTGTGTGTTCAGCGGCTACGGGCGGATCGCCATCACCACCAAGGGCACCCCGGTCGTGCTGAACGTGGACGCCCCGACGTACGTCGACCCCCAGGCCGCGGTCTGCTGGTCGGCAAACCTCCAGACCGGCTACCACCGGGCCGAACAGCTCGGCCTCGGCACTCTGTTGGGGCGCCGCACCGGTGAGTCGTTCACCATGAGCTTCGCCGGTCAGGGCTTCGTGGTGGTGCAGCCGTCCGAGGAGCCACCGGTCATGGGCAGTGGCCAGCAGCAGCAGGAGGGCGGTCTGCTCGGCGGTCTGCTGAGCTGATCGGCAGTCGCGCGACGCGCACCTGATCCGTCGAGCTGACCGCGGCGGCGCGGGCGCTCCCGTTTCCTCGGGGGCGCTCCGCGCCGGTCAGGTCAACTCGCCGGTACGCAGGCGGGCCAACCAGGCCGCCGCGTCGGCGTAGTCGACGTCGGAGAGGCCCGCCGGCGCGGGCACCGGGCGTTCGCCCGCCTCGGCCCACCGGTGCCGGGGGTAGGAGCCCAGGAAGCGGACGTCGGCACAGACCCTGCGGAGCCCCTGCAACGCCTCGCCCAGGCGTACGTCGGCGACATGGCCGGTGCAGTCCAGGAAGAAGACGTAGCGGCCCAACGCCTCGCCGGTCGGCCGGGATTCGATCCGGGTCAGGTTGACCCCACGGACGGCCAGCTCCATCAGCACGGACAGCAGCGCGCCGACCCGGTCGTGGGCGATGAAGACCGCGAGCGAGGTGAGGTCGTCACCGGTCGGCGGGGGTGGCGGCCCGGGGCGGGACACCAACGCGAACCGGGTCACCGCGTCGGGGTGGTCGGCGATCTTGTCGGCGAGTGTGGTGAGTCGGTGCCGGGCGGCTCCGATCGGTGCGCAGATCGCCGCGTCGTACTCGCCCGTGCCGGCACCGGCGGCCGCCGCGCCGTTGGAGAGCACGTCGACCACCACGGCGTCGGGCAGGTGGTTGCGTAACCAGCCCCGGCACTGGGTAGACGCCTGTGGATGGGCCGCGACGGTGCGGATCGAGGTCAGCGGGGTGTCGGGCCGTGCGGCGAGCACGAACTCCACCGACAGGATCACTTCCCGGGTGATCACCAGCGGCTCGCCCTCGGCCATCTCGTCCAGCGTGACGCCCACCGCCCCGCCGATCGAGTTCTCCAGTGGCACCAGGGCGGCGTCGGCGTCGCCGGCGCGGACGCTGTCCAGCGCCTCTCCGACGCTGCGAGCGGGCGTACGGGCACCGCGCTCGGCGGCGGGTATCGAGCGCAGGGCCTGCTCGGCGAAGGTGCCTTCCGGCCCGAGGAAGACGAAACGTGTCGGCGGTGTTCCCGGCATGCCGATCAGCCTACGCACCCGGCCCGTTGGCCGGGCCGGCGTCACAGGCGAGGGCCCGAATCCCGGCCGGACTGGTGGCGCGGACCTCGATGGTGCAGACGTCAGTGCCGGCGGTGACCAGCACCGGGGAACCGGGCTCGCCCCGGGTGATCACCTGGAGTTCCTCGTGCCCGGTCACCGTCAGCACTGTGAACTGCCAGTCGCCCGCGCAGAGCGGCCCGGTGCGGACCTGGACCCGGACGTTCGCCGGCAGCACTCCGGCCCTGCCCCGCAACAGTTGCAGCACCCGCTGGCCGGTCGGCCCGTTGCGGCAGGCCGTCGCGACCAACCCGGCGTCCGGGGTGGGCGTGACAGTGCCGAGAGACGGGGCGGTGGCCGGCGGGGTGGCCGGTGCGGTGCTCGGGCCGGACGGTGTCGGGGCTGCGGTGTGGGTGGGAACGCTCGTCGGCTCCCCCAGCCCGGGTGGGGCGCCACAGCCGGCCAGCGCCGCGACGGCGAGCGCCATCGGCAGGACTCGGGCGAGGCTCCGCGCCGGAACGCGATCGACTGCCCGCCCAGGAGCCGCCGGTGCGGGGTGGATCGTCGACCGCGGTGCGGGGGACGCGGGCGGGGGCGGGGTGAACGGCACGGGCCGATCCTCGGGACATCGGAGAATTCTTCGCGGCCGGGGTGGCCGAGCCCATCGTAGGGTGAGCGGCCGGTCGGGTGAAGGTCAGCCGGTGACGCGATGCCCGGCGCGCTGGAGCGCGGCCGTGCCCTCGGTCAACCGGACGGTCGGCACCAGCAGATAGTCGGTGTCGAACGTGGAGAACGTGACGGCACTGACCCGGGCCTCGGCGAGCGGGTCGACCAGCGCGGCCAGACTGCCGGTGCCGGCCAGCGTCACCGGGGCGGTGACCCGTAGGCAGCGCCAGGTCGTCTCCACCACGGCCTGTGCCGGCGCCCGCTCGGTCGGGCAGATCACGGAGATCCCGTCGGAGGTCCAGCTCACGGTCACCACGTCCGCGCCGCGCAGCCCGCTCGACAGCGCGTACGGCAGGGTGTTGCCAGGAGCCAGCCGGCACACAGCGTATTCCCCCGGCAGCAGAGCGATATCGAGCATGAGGGCACCCTACGGCCTTCGTGCAAACCCGCCCCGGCAACGCCGCGTGCGGCGAAGGACACACTGCGCCGCAGGTCAGACCTCGGAGAAGAAGGTGAGTGAGCCGGCGACGGTGCCGTCGGTGAGCACCGGGGTGGAGATCGCGTCAACTGTCGCGTCGGAGCTGTTCGCGGAGGCGGCCTGCACCCTGAGTAGCCCCCGGGCGAGTCGGCCGGAGGAGAGCGCCAGCAGGGGCGGAATCTTGTCGATCTCGGCTTCGGTCAGCTCGCCCCGGTTGGCGGTGAAGTCGAGCAGGCGCAGCCCGCCATCGAGCAACGGTCGACCGATCAGCCCGGCCGGCTCACCGAGGCAGAGCAGTTCGCAACCGGCCGCGGAGATTGCCACCACCCGGGTGTCGGCGTCGATCAGCAGGCACGGCTCGTCGGCCCGGGAGACTGTCGACGACCATTGGCCGACATTGTCGGACTCCGGCTCTGTCGAGGCCCGCGCCGCCGGCACGAACGCTTCCGAGAGCGAAAGTTCGACGTGGGCCACCGCGCCTCCTATGTGCACCGATCGACTGTCCACGCTAGCGGGTCGCCGACGGAATCACCGAGCGCACCGGGTCACCGGGGCGCGCAGCGTGAACCGCAGCGACCGGTGACGGCGCGGAAACCGGTGAGGTGAACGGGGGGACCGGAGCCGCGTGGCGTCGCCGGTGACGTTACCGGCGGTGGGCCGGCTTGTCAGCGGCCGTTCGGCCCTCGTCGTACCACCGGTAGTCGGCGGTTGGACGGTACGTGCCGTTCAGCCAGGTGCCCGGGTGTTGCGCGACCCGGGAAAGCTTCTCGGCGGTGGCAGGGCTGATCCGGCTGCCACCGGCCACGAGCAGCCGGTCCAGTTCCCGGTGGGTGGCCATCAGACAGTCCTTCGGAAGGCCGTAGACGCTGATCACGCCCGAACCGACGAAGGTCAGCACCGGTGTCACCGGAACGGGAAGCCCCACCGCCTCCGAGAGGGCCTTGCTGGCTCTCTTGGCGTCCCGGCGGGACTCGGCCACGTACGGAGGTCGCTTGCCGTTGATCTGCACCACGTCTCCGGCGACGAGCACCCGGGCCCGGCCGTGGTCGGCGATGGTCACGGCGAAGAGGCCACTCGGCCCGATGGCGAGGAACCCGGCTCGATCGTCCTGACCGTGGTCGAGGACGTCTGTCACGTCGGTGCGCGGCCACTCGATCACGTGCCAGGAAGGCCCGAGGTGGTCGAGTTGGCCCAACGCCCGTGCACCGGCCGCCTCCAGGCGGCGTGCACCCCGCTCAGCACGACGGCGGCGGGCCCATTCGAGCGGTGTCGGACGGACCGGTTCGAGAACCCCCGGCGCCTCGACGCGGGGGTGTGGCACCGCGACGGGCGGCAGTGCCCGAGCGGACGGTACGGCTCGTCGTGCGGGAAAGACAGTCATCGCGACCTCCGGCAAAAGGTCCCTCGAAGTTATGTCCTCACTACCCTACGTTGCCACTACCGGTGTTCTGCAAGCCGGAGCGCCGGAGTGACTGTGGATGAATGCCATATTCATCCACAGTTCTTTTCTCGGATGCCGCTAAACCCTGCCCTACGCTGCGGGAGTGACCCACTACGTCGACAGTGAAGTCGGCCGGCTCGGCACCGTACTGCTGCACCGGCCCGGCCCCGAACTGGCCCGGCTCACCCCGCGCAACAACGACTCGCTCCTGTTCGACGCGATCCCCTGGGTGGAGCGCGCCCAGGAGGAACACGACGCGTTCGCCGCCGCCCTGCGCGAACGCGGCGTCGAGGTGCTCTACCTGGCCACCCTGCTGGCCGAGACGCTGGCCGTCGCGGACGCCCGGGCCGAACTCACCGAGCAGGTGCTGCGCTCCCGGCGGCTCGGCGACACGCTGCGCGCCCGCGTCGCCGACCACCTCTCCTACCTGGACCCGGCCGCGCTGGCCGACGTGCTCACCGCCGGGCTGGCCCACGAGGAGTTGCGGATCAGCTCCGAGCGGCCCGGTGGGCTGGTCTACACGCTGATGGACCGACACGACTTCGTCATCGACCCGTTGCCCAACCTGCTCTTCACCCGCGACTCGTCGCTGTGGATCGGCGACCGGGTCGGCGTCACCAGCCTGGCCATGCCGGCCCGCCGCCGCGAGACCACCCTGACCGACGCCATCTACCGCCACCACCCCCGGTTCGCCGGCACCGAGTTCGTCTACCGCCCCACCCTTGAGCACCTGGAGGGCGGGGACGTGCTGCTGCTCGCGCCCGGCGTGCTGGCGGTCGGGGTGGGTGAGCGGACGACACCGGCCGGCGCGGAACGCCTCGGTCGACAGGTCTTCGCCGCCGGCCTGGCCCACACCATCCTGGTGGTGCCGATCGCCCAGAAACGCGCCACCATGCACCTGGACACCGTGTGCACGATGGTCGACGTGGACGCCGTCCTGATGTACCCCAACATCGCCAGCACGCTGTCCGCGTACACGGTGATCGCCGGCGGGGACGGCGAGGACCCGCGGGTGGACGGGCCGGCACCGTTCCTGCGGGCCGCCGCCGACGCGATGGACCTCGACCTGCTCCGGGTCATCGACACCGGCCTGGATCCGGTCACCGCGGAACGCGAGCAGTGGGACGACGGCAACAACACCCTCGCGCTGGCCCCCCGGCTCTGCGTCGGCTACGAGCGCAACACGGCGACCAACGCCCAACTGGAGCGGGCCGGCATCGAGGTGATCCCGATCGCCGGCTCCGAGTTGGGCTCCGGTCGGGGCGGACCGCGCTGCATGTCCTGCCCGATCACCCGGGAGCCGCTACCCGTCGCCGGCTGAGCCCGCGACGAGCGCAGCCGTCCGGCTGAGTGGACGACAGCGCCGGCCGCGCGGCGGGCGCTGTCGTCCCCGGCTCAGCGCAGGGTGAGCTGACGGCCGAGCAGCCCCTGACGGGCCCGGCGGCCGGCGGCGTCGAGTGGGTCGGTGACGGTGAGCGCCTCGGCGTACCGCTTGGCGAACTGCGCCACCGGCTCCTCCCACTCGGCGGCCGGGGTCTCCTCCGGCAGGTCCCAGACCGGCACGAGTCGGCCGTGCGCGCGGAACATGCCGGCGAACTTGGTCTGCTCGCCGAGCGTCAACGTGCCAGCCGCGCCGAGTCGGGCCAGCGCGTCCAGGGCGGCGTCCTCGTCGTCCGGCAGCACCCAGCGCACGTGGGCCTTCTCCGGGACCTGACACCAGTACGCGGCCTTCGCCGCGGTCAGCCGGACCGTTGGGTAGATGGCCGCGTTCGCCCGCTCCAGTGACGCCTGGACGGTCGGATCGTCGGCGGCCCCGGGGTCGAGCCAGAAGTCGAAACCGTCGTGCATGGTGATGTCCAGCGGACCGTCCACGAGGATGTCCTGCAGCCGGGGCCCGGGGCCGGGCAGTGGCGCCACCGCCACCTGGCCACCCGGCTCAGCGCGCAGCGCGCTGAGCAACGCGTCGGCCAGGTCCCGCGACACGTCACCGGACTGCTGGTGGCGCTGGAGGCCGATCAGCACCCGCCCGTCCGGCTTGGTGATCGCCGGGGCGGCCATGGGCAGCACCGTGGCGAGCGTCGCCGTCCGGTCGCCGAATTCCTCGACCAGGGCGGGCGCCAGCCGCAGCGGGGCGGAGGCGGCGGGCACCAACTCGCGCAGCGCGATCCACTCGGACTCGTCGACCAGCCCGTCGAACGGACGCGGCACGAAGACGTCCCGCACCTTGTCGCGACGAGGGGTGGTGTCGGCGGCGGCGCGCTGGCTCTTTCGACGCTTACTCACGGCGTCACAGCCTAGAGCTTCGAGCGGCTCGCCGTGACCGGGACCCGCCCGAGTGGTCCTCAGCCGGCCGGCACCAGGTCGGGTCGGGGTGTCGGCACCCCGTCGAACTCCGCCCAGACGCGCTGGCCCATGCCGTCCTGCTCGACGCCCCAACGGGTCGCCAGGCCGGCCACGATGTGCAGGCCGCGCCCGTCCGCCGCATCCGGGCTGGCCGTCCGGAGCCGTGGCCCGGTGCTCGCGCTGCCGCCGTCGGTGACCCGAAGCTGGATCAGTGTGCCCTCGGCCGAGGGCCGCAGGTGCCAGGCAACCCTGATCACGTCGCCGGGCAGCGGTCTGGCGTGCCGCACCGCGTTGCCCACCAGCTCCGCGAGCACCGCGATCAGGTCCGCGAGGATCGTCGGGGGTACGACATCCGTCAGCTCGGCGGCGAGCCGGTGTCGGGCCAGCCGTGCCCCGCCCGGGTGGTGCGGAACCACCACGCACCAGGCCCGATCCCTCGTTGCCGCTGCCACCGTCGCCTCCACGTCGCGCCACCCCTGGTCAACCGCGTGGTAGCCGCACCTCTGCGACCGTACCGCCGCCGGTCCTCGGACGTAGGGATACCCATCCATTCTGTTGTTCAACGATCCGGCGGACGAGATAGAGCCCGAGCCCGGCTCCGGGATAGCCGCGCCGGTCGCCGGACTCGCCCTGCCAGAACCTGTCGAACGCCCGTTCCACGTGCTCGGGTCGGATGCCGATGCCCTGGTCGCTGACCCGGAACGCCACCAGATGACCGTCGCCCGAGGCGGTGATCTCGATGGGAGATTCAGGTGCCGAGTACTTACCGGCGTTCGTCGTCAACTCGGTCAGCACCGTGGCCAGGCTGGGCCGGTGACCGAGCGCCTTGGGCAGGTCGCTCGGAAGGCGGAGCACCAGCCGGCGGCGCAGCTCGGCCGGCAGGTCGACGACGGCGGAGCGCAGCGCCTCACCGAGGTCGAACGGGGTGGGAGGGTCGTCGCCCGGCCCCACCTCGGCCGCCGAGCTGAGCAGACGGTCGACCAGCCGGGCCAGCTCGTTGGCGCGTTGCCCGATCACCCGGGCCGCCTGCCGTCGGTCGACGTCGGTCAGCGACTCCCAGTGGTCGGTGAGGGTGTCCGCGTACCCCTTGATGACGGTGACCGGGGTGCGCAGCTCGTGGCTGGTGACCGCGACGAACAGTTCGCGGTCGTGGTCGCGGCGCTGCTGGTCGGTGATGTCGCGGAAGGTGACCACCCGTAACGTTCCCGGGCCGGGCAGGTCGCCGGAGGTGATCCGCAGCCAGCGGCCGTCCGGCATCCGATGGTCCCGAACCTGCCCGGAGGGTGGCAGCGGGAATGGCAGCGGGCGGCTCAGCGACTGCTCGACCGTCCGGCCAGTGACCTGGGCGGCGGCCGGGTTCCAGAGCCGGACGTGCCCGTCCCGGTCGACGACGGCCAGCCCGTCGGCGAGGGCCGCCACCACCGGGCCGTCGCCGTGCACCGGCAGGCCACTCTGGTCGCCGTACATGTGCCCGACGCAGGAGGCGAGATAGGCGATCACCCCCTGCTGCTCGGCGCCCGGCTCGTCGTCGCCCGGGTAGAGCGCGTGCAGGCTGCCGACGGTGTGACCGCCGATCTCGGCCCGGGAGACGACCATCCGGCGCAGGCCGCTGCCGGCCAGTTCGGCGGCCAGCTTGCCGTTGAGGTCACTCACCCGCGCCTGTCGTACCCGTGGTCCGGTGAGCAGGCAGACGGTGTCCGGGTCGTCGACCGCCAGTGGTCGGCCCAGGGCCCATTCCGCCGCGCCGGTCGCGGCGATGACGCGACCGCCGGTGGGACCGAACTCGACGAACGCCATCCCGGTCGCGCCGAGCGCCGGCTGGGCCACCCGGAGCAGTTGGGTGAGGACCGGCAGGCCCGCGTCGCCCGAGTTGATCATCTCGATCACGACGGTGTGGCCGGCGAGGAGAGCGGGGAAATCGATACGCTCCGGCATGTGCCGAGTCTGCCCCGCCGACCCGGTTTTGGGCACCCCCGCCCGGTCGATGGGTCAGCGGTCCAGCCGGGCGAGGGCGTACGCGGGCCGGTCGGTGATGATCCCGTCCACCCCGGCGGCCAGCACCAGCTCCAGGTCGGTCGGCTCGTTGATCGTCCAGACGTACACCTGGTTGCCGGCGGCGCGTAGCGCAGGCAGCAACTGCGGGCGGGTCCGGACCAGGCCGATGCCCGGCCCGGCGATCCGGGTGCCGAACGGCAGCCGGCCCAACCGCAGCCAGCGCGGCAGCACCTCCAGCAACAGCACGGTGGGCAGCGTCGGGGCCAGCTCGCGCACCCGACGGACCGCCAGCGGGGAGAACGACATGACTGTTACCTGCACCGGGTCGTCCGGCGTGGGGTCGGCGAGCCCGTACCGGCGCAGCAGGCTGACCAGCCGCCGTTCCACGTTTGAGCCGTAGCGGGACGGGTGCTTCGTCTCCACCAGCAGTCGGACCGGCCGCCCGGCGGCGAGCACCGCGTCCAGGAGCCGGGCCAGGGTCAGCAGCCGGGTGTGTGACTCGTCAGGCGGCAGATCACCGTCCGGGGCGCCGCCCGGGTGCCACGAGCCGAAGTCCAGGGCGTCCAGTTCGGCGAGCGTACGCGCGCTGACCAGACCGCGACCGTTGCTGGTGCGGTCCAGTCGTCGGTCGTGCACACAGACCAGGTGCCCGTCCCGGGTCAGCCGGACGTCGCACTCCAGGCCGTCGGCGCCCTCGTCGAGGGCGCGCAGGTACGCGGCGAGGGTGTGCTCGGGTAGGTCGAACGAGGCGCCGCGGTGCGCGAAGACCAGTGGCCCGCCCATTGCGCCGGCCTCAGATGACCTGGCCGGGCTGCCCGTTCGCGTCGACCACCGGTCGGCCGACGGCAGCCCACTGGCGCATCCCGCCGTCGGCGTTGCGCACCTGCTCCCAACCGTTGTTGATCAGGTAGGCGACGACCTGGGCGGAACGCCCGCCGGAACGGCAGACGACCGCCACCTCCCGGTCTGTGGGCACCTCGGCCAGCCGGGCCGGCAGCTGCATCATCGGCAGGTGGTGAGCGGTGGGCGCGTGGCCGGCCGCCCACTCGTCGTCCTCCCGCACATCCAGCAGGTAGGTCTCGTCGGCGATCTCGGTCACGGGCACTGTGGGAACCTGGGGTCCGAACACAGGAAGCAACACTAGATCCTCGTGGCCCGGTTCGACACCGACCGGGCCGTCGGCACCGTCACAACCGGGTCACCCAGCGGGGATTGGCCTGCGCCCAGGCCGGCACCCGGGTGTCGCGCAGCGCCTCGAACAGCCCGTTGCCGCCGTTGTCCAGCACCACGTACGAGACCTCGTCGATGGTCTGCGGCGAGGAGGGCACCTGGACGCCGCGCATCCCGTCGGGCGGCAGCGCGCGCAGCGCGAGGAGCAGATCCTCCAGGGGTACGCCGTTGGTGTCGACGGTCAACGAGCCGCCGACCGCCCGGAGCACCTGGTCCAGTTTGACGGGGTTGCTCCGCAGGTCCGCCTTGCCGGCGCTGTCCAACATCGCCCTGAGCAGCTGCTGCTGGTGGTGCTGCCGGTCGTAGTCACCGCCGGGCAGGTCGTAGCGCTGTCGGACGTAGTCGAGCGCCTGCGCGCCGTCCATCTGCTGGCAGCCGGTGGGGAAGACCCGGTTGGTGTGGATCGAGCGGACCTCGGTGTCCACGCACATCTCCACCCCGCCGAGCAGGTCGATGACCTTCCGGAAGCCGGAGAAGTCGATCAGCGCGGCGCCGTCGAACCGGATGCCGGTGAGCCGGTGCAGGGTGGCGGAGAGCAGTTGGGCGCCGGCCTGCCCGCCGCCGCCGTGCTCGTACGCGGCATTGATCTTGTCTTGACCGCCGCCGAAGCCGTTCGCGGGCGGGATGGCGACCAGCAGGTCACGCGGGATGGAGACCAGGTACGCCTCCCGCTGCCCGGCGGGGACGTGCACGATGAGGATGGTGTCCGAGCGCTGGTCGGGGCCGCTCTCGCCCGGGCGCCGGTCGGAGCCGACCAGGAGGTAGTTGAGCGGGCCGTCCAGGTCGGTGCGCTCGGTGCGGGCGTCGGCGTCGAGCAGTTGCTCCTTGGTCACCGTGCGGTCGTAGCGGTGGCTGAGCGTCTTGAGCCCGGCCACGGCGAGCCCCGCCAGCAGGACGAGGGCCAGGCCGATGCCGAGCAGGATCCGCGGCCCACGGGCGCGGGGCGACCGGGCGGACGGGGCTGCTTCGGCCCGGCCCGCTGCGTTCCGTCCCCACCTGGACGTGACCGCCTCCCCGCAGCCGATACGTGAAACCCGTTCACGTCAGGCTACGGGCGGTGAGGAGGTCGTCGCTGGCTTTCCGCGACTCCCGGCCTCACTTGCGAGTGGAGATCACCTCGGGGTGGGTGAAGACGAACTCGGCGAGTTTGTCCTGCTTGACCGCCTGGAACATCGCCAGGGTCTCTTCGTTCAGACCCTCGGTGTTGTTGTTGTTGGCGTTGAAGGTGCCGTTGTTGGTCTTGAGCATGGTCAGCTCGTTGCCGGTGACCCCGCGCATGGTGAAGATGAAGTCCTCGATCGGCACGCCGCCGGTGTCCAGCACGAATGCCTTGCCCGCCGCCTTGATCAGGTTGTTCATCTTGGCCGGGTTGGACAACATCCCACCCTCGGTGGCCTTCTTCGCCATCGCCTTGATCAGCTGCTGCTGGTTGGCCTGCCGGTCGTAGTCGCCGTTCTTGAGGGTCTTGCGCTGGCGGGAGTAGTCGAGCGCGGCCCAACCCTCCATCTCCTGGCAGCCCTTCTTGTGCACCACCGGGGTCCGCTGCTTGCCGGTCTTCTTGGCGTCCGCGTTCCACATGGGCTTGCCGTCGACGTACGACATGTGCAGCGACTTGACCTCCTGGCTGACACAGATCCGCACCGTGCCCAGGGTGTCGATGACGTTCTTGAAGCCACCGAAGTTGATGATCGCCGCGCCGTCGAAGCTGATCCCGGTGAGCCGCTTGATCGTCTGGGCCATCAGCTGGGCGCCACCCTCCCAGCCGCCACCGTTGGCGGCACCGGCCTGGAACGCGGCGTTGATCTTTCCGGAACCGCCGCCGTAGCCGCTCTTCTTGAACGCCGGGATCTGCGCCTCGGTGTCCCGGGGGATCGAGATCAGGTACGCCTGGTCGTGCGTGGCCGGAATGTGCAGGACGATGATGCTGTCCGAACGGACGTCGTCGGCGGCCCAGCGCTCCCGCGCGTCCACGCCGAGCAGCAGCATGTCGATCGGGCCGTCCAGGCTCGCACCGCCCTCGGCGTCGGACTTGCCGGCATCACCCAGCAGGTTGCCCTTCGCGATGCCGCCGGTCGCCTGCCCGATCAACGCCTTGCTGCCGACGATGGCCACCCCGCTGCTCAGCATCAGCACGGCACCGAAGACGACGGTCAGCCTGGCCCAGAGCGGGTCCTTGCGCTTGGTCCGCTTCTTCGACCCACCGCCACCCGGGCGGTCGCCGCCACCGCCGCCACCGCCGCTACCCGGCGGACGCGAGCCCGGCCCGCCTCCCGAGGGGCGCGCCTGCGCGGGTATGGCCGCAGCGACTCGGCCGCTGGGGGCGGCGGACCCGGAGGAAGAAGGGCGACGACTGGCCTGAACCGGCATGCGTGCTCCAGCTCGTGATCAGGAGGGGGCGGCACCACTGTACGTACATCAAATCGACTTGGCGAGTTCATCCCGGGTCAATCCGGACGTCGAATTTTGCAGACTCAGTCGATCGTCGCCGCTCGATGATCCGAACGGCTGGTGCCAGCCGGGCCGCGCTCAGCCGCCGTCGTTGCTCTTCGGCGGGTTCGCCTTGACCCAGTCGGCCATCGTGTCGGCGGACATGGCCTGGTACATCGCGAGCGCCTTCTCCCGGTCCGACACCACCACCGACTCGCCGTTGATCGTGTCGCTGCCCGAGTTCGGGCTGGTCACGAAGGTGAGGTTCTGGCCGCGCAGGTTACGGAACTGAAGCGCCATGTCTGTAACCGAGAAAGTCTGGTCGACGGTTACGGCCGCGGTCACCGATTTGAGGAAATCGTTCAGCTTCTTCGGGTTCGCCAGCGTGCCGGTGCTGGCCGCCTTGTCCATCAGGGCCCGGAGGAACTCCTGCTGGTGCCGCATCCGGGCGAAGTCACCGTCCGGGAACTGCTTGCGCTGCCGGATCCAGTCCAGGGCCTCCGCACCGTCCATGTGGTTGGTGCCCTTGGTGAAGGTCCGGTACGGCTTGTGGATCGAGGTGATGGTGCGCTCCACCTTCAGGTCCACCCCGCCGAGAGCGTCGGTGACCTCCTTGAAGCCGCCGAAGTCGATCGCCATCACGTGGTCGATCCGAACGTCGGTGAAGCACTCCACGGTGCGTACCGCCAGCGGCAGCCCACCGAACGCGAACGCTGCGTTGATCTTCGCGCGCGAACCGGAGCCGCAGTCCGCGCCGGCGCTCTCCGGGATCGGCACGTACAGGTCCCGGGGGATGGAGACCAGGTAGGCCTCCTGGTGGTCGGCCGGAATGTGCATGACGATGATCGTGTCGGCGCGCCACTGACTCTTGCTGTCGACCGGTGCGTCCGGGTCCCGTGAGTCGCTGCCGACCAGCAGGATGTTCAGCGCGCCATCGACGGTCTTGGCGGGCCGACCACCGGTGATCTCCGCGAACGGGTCGGTGCGGGCCAGGTCACTGTTGAGGTTGCGGGCGTACAACCAGGCGCCGACGCTGCCGAGCAGCGCCAGCACCAGCACCGCAGCCCCGGCCACCAGGGCGATCCGGCCCCAGCGCGGTCGCGGGCCGCGCCGTCCCGACCCGCCGGTGCCACCCGGGCCGCCAGGCCCGGTCGGCCCCGCCGGGCCGCCGGACCGGGGCTGTTCCTCGTCGTACGACGGGTAGAAGCGCGCCTCGGTCGGACGGGCACGCCCGGAGGCGCCCCGATCGGGGCCGGGCACCGATGCGCGGCCGGCGCTGCGGTGCAGGTACGGATGCGGGACGCCGGCAGACGAGGTCGCGGACATGTAAATCAGGGTACGTAGCGGGAGCCACTGCCGCCTTCAGGCGACACTCAGCGGCAGGCGGTACGCGGGGATCCGGTTACCCTAGCCGCGACCGGAAGTACTCGATCGTGCGTCGCAGGCCATCTTCGGGCGCGACCGACGGCTCGTATCCGAGCAGTTCGCGAGCGAGCGTCAGATCCGGGCGGCGCATCTCCGGGTCATCCGAGCTGCGGGTGACATAGGTCACCTTCGAGGTGCTGTCGGAGAGTGACACGATCAACTCGGCGAGTTGCCGCATGGTCAGCTCGTGCTCGGTGCCGCAGTTTACCGGGCCCGTCTCGGTCGAGTCGAGCAGCAGCAGGATGCCGCGCACCAGATCCTCGACGAAGCAGATCGACCGGGTCTGGTTGCCGGTGCCGTGCACGGTGATCGGCTCGCCGCGCAGCGCCTGGGAGATGAAGGTGGGGATGGCGCGGCCGTCGTCCGGGCGCATCCGCGGGCCGTACGTGTTGAAGATCCGGACGATCGCCGCGTCGAGCCCGCGGTAGCGGTGGTACGCCATCGTCGCGGCCTCGGAGAAGCGCTTGGCCTCGTCGTAGACGCTGCGGACCCCGATCGGGTTGACGTTGCCCCAGTAGGTCTCCCGCTGCGGGTGCTCCTTCGGGTCTCCGTACGCCTCGGAGGTGGAGGCCATCAGGAACCGGGCGCCGTCGGCGACCGCGCGTTCCAGCAGGTGCAGGGTGCCGACCGAGCCGACCCGGAGGATCTCCACCGGCAGTTGGGCGAAGTCGGTGGGGCTGGCCGGAGAGGCCATGTGCAGGATCGCGTCGAACCGCTCGGCCAGCGCCGGGTGGTGGGTCGGCAGACCGTCGGAGATGTCCGCTTCGACGAGGGTGAAGGTCGGCCGGTCCAGCAGGTGGGCGACGTTCTCCTTGGAGCCGGTCACGAAGTTGTCCAGCGCCACCACCGTGCAGCCTCGGGCGATCAGGGCGTCCACCAGGTGTGACGGGACGAAGCCAGCTCCGCCGGTGACGAGGACGCGGTGATCGGAACCAAAGCGCTCAGCAACCTTCATGCGCTCAGCCTACCGACCGCCGAATTCGCCGAAGGGGTCCCCTGTTGACGTGCGACGTCAACAGGGAACCCCTCGACAGGTGCTGTGATCAGTGGGCGCCTGAGCCGGTGAGGGCGCGCACCTCCAGCTCCGCGTACTTGTCCTCGTCGTGCTCCTTGGAGATGACAGTGCCGATCCACCCGCAGAGGAAACCGAACGGGATGGAGAGGATGCCCGGGTTGGACAGCGGGAACCACTGCCAGTCGTGGTCCGGGAACATCGACGTCGCCGCACCGGAGACCACCGGCGAGAAGAACACCAGCAGCACGGCCGAGATCAGCCCGCCGTAGATCGACCACACCGCGCCGGAGGTGTTGAACCGCCGCCAGAACAGGCTGTAGAGGATCGCCGGCAGGTTGCCCGAGGCGGCGACCGCGAAGGCCAGCGCCACCAGGAACGCCACGTTGAGGTTCTGCGCGTAGATCGACAGGGCGATCGACACCGCGCCGATCCCCAGGGCGGAGATCCGGGCGACCCGCACCTCCTGCCGCTCCGACGCCTCACCCTTCTTCAGCACGTTCGCGTAGAAGTCGTGCGCCAGGCTGGACGACGAGGCCAGCGTCAACCCGGCGACCACCGCGAGGATGGTGGCGAAGGCGACCGCCGCGATGATCGCCAGCAGAGCTGCCCCGCCCAGTTCGCCGCCGAAGAAGTCGATGCCGAGCGCTTCGGCCAACTGCGGCGCGGCGGTGTTGCCGGCCTTGTCCTGTGCCGTGATCGCCTGGCTGCCGACCAGCGCCGCCGCACCGAAGCCGAGGGCCAGGGTGAGCAGGTAGAAGGTGCCGATGATGCCGATCGCCCAGAGCACGCTCTTACGGGCCGCCTTCGCGGTCGGCACCGTGTAGAAGCGGATCAGGATGTGCGGCAGACCGGCGGTGCCGAGCACCAGGGCGATGCCCAGGGACAGCAGGTCGACCTTGTTGTAGAACGTCTGCGTCGAGTTGCCGGCGACCTCGACGCCGTACCGGAGCCCGGGTTCGAGGAACGCGCTGCCCTTGCCGGATGCGGCGGCCGCCTGGCCGAGCAGCTCCGACAGGTTGAAGTTGAACTTCGCCAGCACCAGGATGGTCATCAACAGCGCGCCGCCCATGAGCAGGAACGCCTTGACGATCTGCACGTAGGTGGTGCCCTTCATGCCACCCACGGTCACGTAGATGATCATCAGGGTGCCGACCATGATGATGGTGGCCACCTTGGCGGTGGCCGCGTCCATGCCGAGGAAGGTCGTTCCCGGCCGGATGCCGAGCAGCAGCGCGACCAGCGCGCCGGCGCCCACCATCTGCGCGAGCAGGTAGAAGATCGACACCGTGATGGTGGAGACCGCAGCCGCGGTACGCACCGGACGCTGACGCATCCGGAAGGCCAGCACGTCCGCCATCGTGTACCGGCCCGAGTTGCGCAGCAGCTCCGCGACCAGCAGCAGGGCCACCAGCCAGGCGACCAGGAAGCCGATCGAGTAGAGGAAGCCGTCGTAGCCGTACAACGCGATGATGCCGGCGATGCCGAGGAACGAGGCGGCCGACATGTAGTCGCCGCCGATCGCCATGCCGTTCTGGAAACCGGAGAAGGACCGGCCGCCCGCGTAGAAGTCGGTAGCCGTCTTGGTCTGCCGGCTGGCCCAGATGGTGATGCCCAGGGTCACTGCCACGAAGACCAGGAAGAGCGTGATGGTCAGGTTGCGGGCGGTGTGATTGCCCGCCTCAGCCGCGAGGAACGACTCAACCGCGTGAACCGTCTTCACGGGTCACCTCCCCGATCTCGGCGCGGATTCGGTCCGCGATGGGGTCGATCTTCCGGTCCGCGTACCGGGAGTAGAGCCAGGCGATCACGAACGTGGAGACGAACTGGAGCAGGCCGAAGACCAGTGCGACGTTGATGTTGCTGCCGAACAGCTTCGTGCCCATGAAGTCCCGGGCGTACGCGGAGAGAATGACGTAGAGCGCATACCACAGGAAGAACGCGACGGTCATCGGGAAGACGAAGCCGCGCAGCGCACGCCGCAGCCCGGCGAACTCGTCCGACCGTTGTACGGCCAGGTACTTGTCCGACTGGGAAGCGGCCGGAGCGGGTGTGTCCGTGGACATCTGTGGATCACCACCTTCACAGGCGTCAGAGGAGTTTCGCGCACCGTAGAGAGCGCACTCCCCGGCAGGGAAGGCTGAGATCGACGCCGGTCGGCGAGTGCGCCGAGCGGTTGGCTGGCTGCGCCAAGTGACTCAGGTCACTGCGGTGATCGGTCGCCTCATGGGGAGGCTTCCGTTCAGATCGGCAGCTCGTGGTAGCGACCCCGGTAGTGCAGCAGCGGGGTGGCCTCCCCGGTCAGGTCGACGGCCTCGATGGTGGCCTCGACCAGCAGGCCCCAGCCGTACTCCCGGGCGGTGTCCAGCCGGCACCCGGCCCAGCCACCGGCGTCCGCCGGAACCGGCCCGTACGGCGTCTCGTTCCACGCGCCGGTCGCGAAGAGCCCGCCCGGGGCGGGGAAGAGGCCGGCGAACCGGTCGGCGAGCTGCCGGTGCGGCGGGCCGAGCGGCGTGACAGCGAACCGACCCGACTCCTCGGCCGACGCCCAGAGGTCGGACTCCGGGTCGATCAGCCCGAGCAGCCGGTCGGGTTCCCCCTCGGCCACCAGGGTGGACGAGACGGTCAGCCCGGCCGGACCGGGCGCCGTCCAGAGGGTCACCGGTGCGGCGAGGCGACCACGCAGCCGGCGTACCGGCGACCGTTGCCCGGTCGGCACAGCGAACGGATCGGTGTGGTGGATCTCGGCACCCGGCTCATGATTCACGTGAAACATTGTGCCGCCCCGGGCCCTCGCCCAACCAAGGAAGCGCTCGTGCAGGTCGGCGGGCCGCATCGGCAGGTGCGGTCGGCTCACGTCGGCTCTCCGGCCGTCCCGGGCGGTGGGGTCGCCCGGCCGCGGCGCGGTCCGCTCGGCGGAGGGCAATGCCCGAATGAGGGTGATGTCTGTGAATCATATTGATGCCTCAGGGACATCACGCTCGCGGTGAGACACCGATCCCTGGTGCGGTGTGTCGTCCGGTCGCCTGCCTGGTCGGAGGCCCGATCCGGCTGCTGGGCTGCGGGGTTCACCAGCGCCCGCCGTTCGCCCGCCAGGTCTGCGCCGGGGTCAGCCAACCGCTCCGACCCGGTCGCGCCCGGCGCGGCCGCCCCTCCGGGACAGCAAGGATCGCTCCGGCCCGGTCCTCACCTTCGCTCCGGCCGCCTGGCGTGACTTTCTCGCCGACGCTGGCCAGGCGGCTGGCCGCCGCGTCGGTTAACGGCGCGGGGTGACAGTGGCCAGCAGTTCCGGCTGGCGGCGGTCCAGCACGTCCCCGGCCAGGTACGTGCCCAGCAGCGCCGCGCCCAGCCCGTACGCGCCGCCGACCGGCAGGGCCAGCCAGAGCCACGCGTCACCGAGCAGCGCGGCGGCCACCACCATCGGCACCGCGGCTACCGCCGAGGCGAGCATGCTCAGCAGGGTGAGCAGCCCCTTCGTGAGCCCCGCGCCGCTGTTCATCGCGAACGGGTTGCTGGTCTCCGGCAGTGAGTACGCCCCGAGCACCGAGACCAGGCTGTTCACCGCCAGCCCGACGCCGTAGGTGGCGACCAGGCTGCCGAAGGTGAGCCCGATCCATCCGGGTCGACTGAGCAGCACCGACAGCACCACCGACACGAACGCCAGCATCGGCAGCACGTACAGCGAGAAGGCCGTCATCCTCGCCCGCAGCTCGACCCGGCCGGGCACGCCGGCCACCACGTTCGCGGCGTACGCGCTGCCGTCGAAACCGAACTGGTTGGCCAGGGTGGCGGCGGCCAGCACACCCACGAGAACCATGGAAATGGTGACCACGACCGGCGAGCTGTCGTTGGCAGCCGCCGTCAACCCCCCGCTGTCCATGGCAGCGAAGTCGCCGCCGGTGACGTTGACGAAGACGGGCACGAAGATGCCGACCACCGCGATCGAGATCAGGTTGGCGCGGCGGCGCGCGTCCCGCCACCAGTAACGGGCCTCCCGGGCGACCAGGGCACCGAACCGGTCCCGGCGGGCCCAGCCAGCGGCCCGGGGGAACAGTTGGGCGACCGCGCCACCCGCGACCCCGCGTCGAACCGGTGCCTTGCCGCCGCTCGCCGCGCCCACCATCGCCGACTCGAGCGACCGGGACCACCAGGCCAGCAGGCCGCCGAGCGCCACCACAGTGATCAGCAACTTGACCGGTGCCGCCCACGCACGCCCCTGGGCCACGTCGATGCCGAGCGTCCACGGGGCGCCCAACGGCGTCCAACCGATCACGGTCGCCACACCGCTCAACCGGCTCCAGTCCGCCTCCCGTAGCGCGGCGAGGCCGATGACCTGGAGAGGGCCGAGCAGCGCCGCCGTCACCGCCAGCAGCACGGCTGCCAGGTCGCGGACCCGTCGGGACCGCAGCATGGTGGCGAAGGCGCTGGTCACCGCACGGCTCGCCGCAACACAGAGCAGGAGCCCGGCGAGCACACCCACGGCGGCGACCAACCCCGCCGACCAGCCACCCAACGACCAGGCGGTCAGCACCAGCCCGGACGTCGCGAGGAGCACCGCGAGCACCGGCACGCTGACCAGAGCCGCCGCGAACAGGCCGGTCACCAACGTGCGCCGGGGCAGTGGCAGCAGCGCGAACCGGGCTGGATCGAGCGTCTCGTCCACGCCGAAGAAGACAAGTGGCAGGAGCAGCCAGCCGAGCACCAGCAGCCCGCCGCCGGCCGCCGCGACGAGCACCGCGTACCGGCCGTTGCCGGCCAGGCCCGGCGCGGCGAAGAGGAAGAACCCGCTGGCCGCGAACCAGAGCCCGAGCAACGCGCCGCCGATGAACAGGGCGATCCGCCAGCCCTGGCCCCGGAAGTTGTTGCCCATCACCCGCAGCTTGAGCCGTACGAAGTGTCGAGCGGAGACCGACCGTAGCGGCGCGGCGGGGGTGGCGTTCGCGCTCACTGGGAGAGCCACGACAGCTCCTCGCCGGTAGCGGTGCGCCCGCCGACCACCTCGACGAAGACCTGCTCCAACGAGCGACCGCCGCGGACCTCGTCGATGGTCCCGACCCGCTTGATGACGCCCTGAGCGAGGATCGCCACGTGCGAGCACAACCGCTCGACGACCTCCATGACGTGACTGGAGAACACCACGGTGCCGCCACCGGCCGCGTACCGGGTGAGGATGTCCCGGATCAGCGCCGCGGACACCGGGTCGACAGCCTCGAACGGCTCGTCCAACACCAGCACCCGAGGACCGTGCAGCAGCGCGCAGGCCAGGCCGATCTTCTTCTTCATGCCCGCCGAGTAGTCCACCACCAGCGTGCGACCGGCGTCGCCGAGCGCCAGCACGTCCAGCAGCTCGGCGGCCCGCTGGTCGACCACCGCCGGGTCCATCCCCCGCAACAACCCGTTGTACGCCAGCAGCTCCGCCCCGGTCAGCCGGTCGAACAACCGGACCCCGTCGGGCATCACGCCGAGCAGCCGCTTGGCGGTGACCGGGTCCTGCCAGACGTCGTGCCCGAGCACCCAGGCAGAGCCGGCGTCCGGTCGCAACAGCCCGACAGCCATCGACAGCGTGGTCGTCTTGCCGGCGCCGTTCGGGCCGAGCAGGCCGTAGAAGGAGCCGGCGGGGACGTCCAGGTCGACGCCGGCCACCGCGATCGTGCCGTCGAACCGCTTGGCCAGGCCACGCAGTGCGAGCGCGGGGTGCTCAACAGTCATGCGCCGACGTTATCCGCCGATCACCAGTTCCGCCCTCCAGCGACAGACGGACCCGCGATCATCCCCGAGGCGGACCGCGACGCGATCTTGCACTTTCTGCACCGACACAAGGTGCATAAACACCCGTATCCACCACCGAAACTGCAAGATCGGCGCGGGCGTTGGCGCGAGACCGGGGCCGGGCGTTGGCGCTCACTGCATGCGGAGGGCTTCCGGGGTGTGCAGGCGGAGCATGGTGGCGGCGACGTCGGCTGGTGCGCGGCGGCGGGTTGCCATCGACACGGCGACCATCACGGTGAAGGCCAGTGGCACCGTCCAGGCGGCCGGCTGGGCGATGAGCGTGGCCGGCCAGCCGGACAGCGGTGGGCCGAGCACGGTGACCAGCACCGCGCCGATCGCCGCGCCGCCGCCGGCCACCACGCCGGAGGTGGCACCCACGTCGGTCAGCCCGCGCCACCAGATGCCGAGCACCAGCAGCGGGCAGAAGCTCGACGCGGCGACCGCGAAGGCCAGCCCGACGACCTGCGAGACGTCCAGCCCGGAAACGTGCAGCGACAGCACCGCTGGCACACCACCGGCGATGACGGTGGCCAGCCGGAACCCGCGTACCGATCCCCGACCGAGCACGTCGGTCGAGATCACCCCGGCGACGCTGGTCAGCAGACCGGACGAGGTGGAGAGAAACGCCGCGAAGGCGCCTGCGGCGACGAGCGCGGCGAGCAGCCGCCCGGCCAGACCGTCACCCAGGGCGGCTTCGGGTAGCAGCACCACCACCGCGTCGGTCTGGCCGCTGAGCAGCAACTGCGGGGTGTAGATCCGGCCGAGGACCCCGTAGAGAGTGGGCAGCAGGTAGAACGCGCCGACCAACGCCAGCACGACCAGGGTGGTCCGACGGGCCGCCGCGCCGTCCGGATTGGTGTAGAAGCGCACCAGCACGTGCGGCAGGCCCATGGTGCCCAGGAAGGTGGCCAGGATCAGCGAGTACGTGGCGAACAGCCCCCGGTCGTCGTCACCGGCGGCGCTGGGCAGCAACCAGTCGTTGGCATCGGTGGCCACCCCGGAGACGTTCGGCACCGGATCACCGGCGGCGAAGGTCAACTCGTCGCCGGGGCGTACCTCCCGGATGTCACCGTTGGGCAGGGTGAGGGCCGCGCGGTGCTCGACCACGACGGTGGTCGCGGCCCGGAACGTCGGCCCGTCCGGCGGGGTCACCGCCGGGCGGCCGTCGGCCTGCCACTGCAGGGCCAGAAAGATCACCGGTACGGCGAGAGCGGTCAGCTTGAGCCAGTACTGGAACGCCTGCACGAAGGTGATCGCGCGCATGCCGCCCAGCGCCACGTTCGCGGTGACCACGGCCGCCACCAGCAGGGCTCCGAGAGGGTACGGGGAGCCGGCCACCGTGGCCAGGGTCAGCCCGGCGCCCTGGAGCTGCGGCACCAGGTACAGCCAACCGATGAAGATCACGAAGGCGGTGGCCAGTATGCGGAGTCGACGCGAGCCCAGCCGCAACTCGCAGAAGTCGGGCAGGGTGAACGCACCGGAGCGGCGCAGCGGCGCGGCCACGAAGAGCAGCAGGGCCAGGTACCCGGCGGCGAACCCGACCGGGTACCAGAGCACGTCCACGCCGTACTTGAGGACCAGCCCCGCGATGCCGAGGAAGCTCGCCGCCGACAGGTACTCCCCGCCGATGGCGGCGGCGTTCCAGGTCGGACTGATCGCCCTGGACGCCACCAGGAAGTCGGACGTGGTCCGGGCCAACCGCAGCCCGTAGAAGCCGATCCCGACGGTGACCAGGGTGACCGCGACGATGGCCGGGACCACGAAGTCGTTGCCCACTCAGCGCTCCGGCCGTTGCACCAGGTCGGTGAAGTCCTGCTCGTTGCGCTCGGCCAGCCGCACGTACGCCCAGCCCACGGCGATCAGGAACGGAAAGGAGACCACCCCGAGCAGCAGCCACGGCAGGTTGACGCCGGCGACGGTGGTCCGGCCGAGCGAGGGCGCGATCGCGAACAGCCAGGGCAGCCCGCCCAACCCGATGGCCACCACCAGGGACAGCCGCAGCGCCAGCGCGAGTTGGGCCCGGACCAGGCCGCGGACCAGCGCCTCGCCGACCTGGGTCTGCTGGGCCAGCTCGGCGCGGGTCCGCTCGGCGCGGGTGTCCTGCCTGGTGATCTCGGCCAGCACGATCCGGGACCGCCGGGGCGGCGGCACCGCACCGCTCGACCCCACGTCGGGGAGTTGCTTGGCCACCCCGGCAGTCTCGCCCGCCGTACGCGATTGTCAAGCGCTCACGCTCACCAGCGTCCCAGTTCGAGGCAGTAGGTCAGCGTGCGGTTCAGCGGAATCGTGTCGAGTTCCGCTCGGGCCCGCAGCCGGCCGAGGTTCGTCGCCCAGAGGCCGTCCCGGGGCTGCTCGGCGGCGATCTGCGTCAGTGCGCAGATGCGCATCGGATCGGGCAGTCGGGCCAACGCGGGTACCGCATCGGCGGACAACCCGGACACGTACCCGACGTCCAACCGGCCGGTCTCCAGGTACCTGTCGACGTTCCGGTCGGCGATCAGCCGGTCGGGATTGACGAGCGCCAACCCGAGCAGCGCCAGCACCGCGGTACCGATCACCAACCGGGGCAGCCACTCGGCCCGCAGCCGCACCACGGCGACCCCGACCAGGAGGAAGAGCAGCCCGAGCCACAGCTCCATGGTCGCCACGACAAGCCGCAGCCGGGTCGCCCCGTACGCGTCGGCGTAGACCTGCATCCGGTAGAGCGCCGAGGCGACGATCACCAGACTGAGCGCGGTGAGCGTGCCGAGCAGTACGCGGACCAGCAGCCGGTCCGCGCGGGTGGCCTGCGACGCCCGGCGGGCGGCGACCGCGATCACCAGCAGGGTGAGCGCGGTGACGGCGAGCAGTTGCCAGAACCCGCCACGGGCATACTCGGCGTAGGTGAGCCCGGCCGTACGCAGCACGTGCCCCGCGCCGCCGAACAACACCGTCAGCTGGACCAGCACGAACACGGCGAACAGGGCGTCGAGCAACACCAGCGGGAGGGTCCACTCCAGTCGGTGGACCGGTCGTGACGGCCTCGGTCGCAGGCCCTCCAGGTCGGGTGGGCGGCTGATCAGGTACGCGCCGCCGAGCAGACCACCGCCGATCACCACCAGGCGGAACGTCCAGCCGATCACGCCGGGTAGCGAGATGTCGGGCAGCAGACCGGTGACCAGTTCGGCGAAGACCGCGTCGGCGGAGGAGAAGAGCAGCCCGAACAGCGTCAGCAGGACGGCGGAGACGGCCAGGCTGGTGAGGATTCGTCCGAAGCCGACCCCGGACCCTGCCGGGCGGGTGTCGCGTACTCCGCGTACCGCCCACGGGAGCGCCCGTACCGTCGCGGCGGGCGGCAGCGTCACGGCGACCAGCATGCCGAGCGGGCTTCGCCCACCGGTCACCGCGAGAGCCCCGGTCACCGCCGCCGCGAGCAGGCAGAGGGCGAAGAGCCAGCCGGCGGCCCGGACCGTGCCGACGGCGACCAACGCGACCGTCGCGGCGGCCCAGAGGGCCTGTACCGCCCGCCCCGGTGCCCCCGTGGCACCGGGACGGGCGGTGGCCGTCTGGACGGTCGGCTCGGGCGCGGCGGCCGGATCCGCCTGGACAGTCCGCTCCGGCGCGGCCGTCGGTCCCTGCGGTACCGCCGCGCTGGTCGGTGTGATGGCGCTCCCCGTCGGGGACGGCCTCCCGGAACGGACGACGCTGGCGGTGCCGAGGGCAGCGGTGACGGCCAGCGCGGCCACCAGCCAGCCGAGGCCGGGACGAAGCATCGTCAGGGTCGACGCCCCGATGACCGCCGCAGCCGCCAGCGCCCCCAGCACCAGCGGACGGGCAGGTCCGGGCGGCCCCGGCCAGCGACGCTGGATCAGCGACGGGGGCCCGGGCGGGGCGGGTGCGACAGGCCACGCCTGAGGTCGGCCGGCGACCGGTGTGGCAGCCGGGCCGGGGCCGACGACCGGGGAGACCGGCGGTCCGGTCGGCCCGTTGGCCGGGAGAGGGGTACTGCCAGGGCTGGTCATGCTGCCTCTTCTCGGTGTGGCCCGTCGCACGGGATGGTGACCTGGATGCGGCAGCCGGGCCGGCCACCCCGGTCCGGTCCGGCGGGATCGAGGACACCGATCCGACCGCCGTGCAGTTCGACGACCCACCGGGCGATGGCCAGGCCGAGCCCGGTCCCGCCGCCGGCCGACCGGTCGCCGCGGGTGAAGCGCTCGAACACCCGGGAACGCTCCGCCGGTGGAATGCCCTGGCCCTCGTCGCTCACCTCGAAGCGGAGCTGGTCGCCGTGTTCCTCGGCGCACACCCGTACCGTGCCGCCGGGTGGGCTGTGTCGGGCCGCGTTGTCGAGGAGGTTCGCGAAGACCTGGTGCAGCCGCCACGGGTCCGCGTGGACCGTCAGCGGTGTCGGCAGCTCCCGGAGCTCGAAGCGCACGTCCAGACCGGCACCGGACGCGCTGGCGGTGGCGTGCTCCACCGCCTCGTCGAGGAAGTCCCACACGTCGATGCGTACCCGCCGCAGCGGCACCACCCCGGCGTCGAGTCGGGACAGGTCGAGCAGGTCCGCGACGAGGTGCCCGAGCCGTTGGGTCTGGGCCAACGCCGAACGCAGCGCTGCCGGTTCGGGGTCGGCGACCCCGTCCACCATGTTCTCCAGCACGCCCTGCAACGCGGTGATCGGCGTACGCAGCTCGTGCGAGACGTTCGCGATCAGCTCGCGTCGGCGCTGGTCGGAGGCGTGCAGGTCCTCGGCCATCTTGTTGAACGCCTGGGCCAGCTCGCCGACCTCGTCGCGGGAGGTGGCGCGCACCCGACGTGTGTAGTCGCCGCGGGCCATCGCCCCGGCGGCCGCCGTCATCTCGCGCAGCGGCGACGTCATCCCGTGGGCGAGCACCTGCGAGGTCACCAGCGCGATGCAGATGCTGGTGACCGCCGTGCCGGGCGGGAGCCAACCGATGCCGTACCAGAAGTAACCGATGGCCACGGCCCAGGACGCGACCAGCAGGACGCCGAGCTTCATCTTGATCGAGCGGACGGGATCCAGTGGACGCGGTAGCACCCGTTCCAGCCAGTCGAACGCGCGGCCGATCACGCGGGCATCTCCAGGGCGTACCCGACGCCGTGGACGGTCCGGATCAGGTCGGCGCCGAGCTTGCGGCGCAGAGCCTTGATGTGGCTGTCCACGGTGCGGGTGCCGCTCCCGTCGACCCATCCCCAGACGTCGGCGAGCAGCCGTTCCCGAGGGAGCACCGTGCGAGGTCGTCCCGCGAGGTGGACCAGCAGGTCGAACTCGGTAGGGGTGAGGTGCACGTCCGCCCCGGCCCGGCGGACGCGTCGCTCGGCCTGGTTGATCTCGATGTCGCCGAGGCGGATGGCCGGCGGCGCGGGAGTGGCGGCAGCCCGCTCCATCCGGCGCAGCAGGACATGCACCCGGGCGGTGAGTTCCCGCATGGAGAACGGCTTGGTGAGGTAGTCGTCCGCGCCGACCGCCAGCCCCACGAGCAGGTCGGTCTCGTCGTCCCGGGCGGTGAGCATCAGCACCGGCACCGCCCGGTCGGCCTGGATCCGGCGGCACACCTCCAGTCCGTCGAAGCCCGGCAGCATCACGTCGAGGACGACGAGATCCGGCTGTCCGGCGTGGAACTGCGCGACCGCGCTGGGCCCGTCCGCCGCGATCTCCACGGTGAATCCCTCGGCCCGCAGTCGGGCGGCGATGGACTCGGCGATGGTCCGTTCGTCCTCGACCACCAGTACCCGGCGTTCGTTCATGGGTCCTGACTGTAGGGAGCGGCCGTGGAGATCAGTGGTTTGCGTTGTGAATAACCTGTGGAGAACCGCGCACGGCTGTGGATAACTCGGGGATCATGCCGACTGGCGTGTGGGAACTCCAGGGCCTCCCCGAGGACGACCAGGCCTACGAGATCTTCAACGGGATGCGCTCCGGTCGGGCCGAGGCGGAGCCGAGCCAGGTGTGCGGGTTGCCGTACCAGCACCAGCCGAGCTTGGGTGCGCCCTGGCTGATCCACAGCGCCGGCACCCGCTTGTCGCCACAGCGGGAGCCGACCAGCGAGAAGCACCGGTTGCTCGCCAACGCGGCCGGGTGCAGCGTGATGAAGGCGAGCCCCTCGTCGATGCTCAGCGGCAACCGGCCCTGAGCGGTGATCCCCTCCATGGCCGTGGCCGGGGCCAGATTGCGGAACTCCTCGCCCCGGTCGACGTCGAAGAGCAGGTACGCCGGACCGGCCGGGACCTCCAGCTCCTTGATCGGGTCGAAGCGGGGCAGGTCGTCCTCGGCGTAGTTCCGGTCGATGACGCCGGGCTTGCGCTTGCCGGCCAGTGTGGTGAGCTCCACCCGTTCCGGCACACCGATCAGGTCCCGGGTGATGACCAGCAGGAACGGCACCCGGGCGTCGGTGGGGGCGGGCAGTCCGGCGGCCCCCTCGACGGCAGTGGCCCGCAGTGGCGTGACCAGGTCGCGGAAGGCGTTCTCGGTCAGCCCGGCGAGGGCGGGGTAACCGAGCTGCACCAGTCGGTCGAGTTGGTTGTCGAACTCGGATGCGGCGTCGAACGGGGTCTCGGTCACGGCAGGCCTCCCGGAAGTCGTACGGACTAGCGTACAACGTACGGTAGGGCTGCTTCCATTCCCGGCTCAGCGACTCCAATCCTGCTTCGCGGCCCTGACCAGCTTGTCCTTCAGCTCCCGGGTGTGCCGCCGGCTCACCGGCAGCTCGGTCGAGTCGATCACCACCACGTAGCCGGAGTTGACCAAGCGCAACTCCGCGATCAACTTCAACTGCACCAGGTACGACCGGTGCACCCGGACGAAGCCGGCATCGGCCCAGCGTTCCGCGAGCGTGGCCAGCGAGACCCGCACCAGGTGCGACCCCTCGGCGGTGTGCAACCGGGCGTAGTCGCCCTGCGCCTCCACCCAGCGCACCGCCGAGCGGGGCAGCATCCGGGTGGTGCCGGCCAGCTCGATGGGGATGGTCGGGTCCTCCTCCGCGCGGGCCAACGCCGCCGGGTGCGACGGCACCACCCGTGAGCCGATCACCCGGCGCAGCGACTCGGCCAACCGATCGGCGCGCACCGGTTTCCGCACGTAGTCGGTGGCGCCCAGATCGAAGGCGTCCACCGCACCGTCGTCGTACGCGGTGACGAACACGATCGCCGGTGGCCGGGCGAACCGGCGCAGCACCCGGGCCAGCTCCATCCCGTCCAGGCCGGGCATCCGGATGTCCAGGAAGACCACGTCCACGTCACCGTCGCGCAGCAACCGCAGCGCCTCGGTGGCATCCCCGGCTGTGTGCAGGCGGGCCACCCGGGGGTCGGCCCGCAGGTGGTACGCCAGCTCGTCGAGCGCGGGCGGCTCGTCGTCCACCGCGAGGACGCGCAGGAAACCGGTCGCGTTCACCGCCCCCGTCCCGGTCCGCTCGCTCACGACCCTGCCCGTACGCCCGGGTGGAACTTCGGCACCCGCATGCTCACCTTCGTGCCCGAGCCCAACCCGGTCTCCACGACCAGGCCGAACCGGTCCCCGAAGACCGAGCGCAACCGCTCGTCGACGTTGGAGAGGCCGACGTGCTGGCCCGTGTCCTCACCGGGGTCGCCGGTGCTGTGGGCCAGCTCGGCGATGCCGGCGGTCAGCGTGGTCGGATCCATTCCCACTCCGTCGTCCTCCACCGTGATGTGGCATTCGGCTCCCGCGTCCCGGGCCTCGATGCTCACCATGCCCGTGCCCGGCTTGCGGGACAACCCGTGGCGAACCGCGTTCTCCACCAGCGGCTGGAGGCAGAGGAACGGCAGCGTCACCGGCAGCACCTCCGGGGCGATCTGCAACCGCACCTGCAACCGGTCGCCGAACCGGGCCCGCTCGATGGTCAGGTAGCGGTCGATCGACCGCAGCTCCTCGGCCAGCGTGGTGAACTCCCCGTGCGCCCGGAACGAGTACCTGGTGAACTCCGCGAACTCCAGGATCAACTCCCGGGCCCGCTCCGGGTCGGTGCGGACGAACGAGCCGATGGCGGTCAGCGCGTTGTAGATGAAGTGCGGGCTGATCTGCGCCCGCAATGCACGGATCTCGGCGCGGGCCAGCCGCTCCCGCGACGAGTCCAGCTCGGCCAGGGCGAGCTGGTTGCCGGCCCAGTGCGCCGTCTCCAGGGTGGCCTGCACCAACCCCGGAGGCGGCGGGCTGTCGGCGACCGCCACCAGAGCGCCCACCACCCGGCCGTCGGCCCCCAGCAACGGCGCGACCACCGCCCCGCGGACCGGGCAGTCGACCCGGTCGCAGTGCAGTTCCTGCTCACCCAGCACCGTCGAGCGGCCGCTGCCCACAGTCCGCTGCGCCGCCGCGAGCAGTTGCTCCCCGTGGTGCGTGCCGCGCCCGTCGAGGGCGAGCAGCCGGTCGGCGTCGGCGAGCGCCAGCCCGACCGCGCCCACCAGCGCCCGCAGATGCCGTACGGCCTTCGCCGCGCCAGCCTCGCTCAATCCCGCCCGCAGCGGCTCGGCGGCCAGGCCGGCGGTGTGCAGCACCTCGTAGGTGGCCCGCTGGGTGGCGGTGGCGATGCCACGGCGGGCCCTCAGCCGCAGCACCGCCAGCAGAGCCGCGGTCAGCGCGGTGACGAGTGAGACGACGCCGACCACGGCGGAGAGGTTGGCAGCCACGCAGCGATCCTCGCCCCTGCGAGCCCGCGCGCCAACCCTCTAGTACGCGCCCTTGCGGGCGAGCACCACCCCGACGGTCCGCCACAGGATGCTCAGGTCATACGCGAGCGACCAGTTGTCGACGTAGTAAAGGTCCAGTCGGACCGACTCGTCCCAGGACAGGTCGGAGCGGCCGGAGACCTGCCACAGCCCGGTCATGCCGG
This sequence comes from Micromonospora sp. DT15, assembly GCF_049841475.1. NCBI lineage: Bacteria > Bacillati > Actinomycetota > Actinomycetes > Micromonosporales > Micromonosporaceae > Micromonospora > Micromonospora sp. DT15. Next base: position 53,434 of record NZ_JBNCKJ010000013.1, on the reverse strand, counting down.
GGCGGACCAGCAGTCGGCGCCGCACGTCACCCAGGAAGTCACCGTCGTCGGCCGGCAGCGGGCGGGGCCCGACCAGCGACATCTCGCCCCACAGCACGTTGATCAGCTGCGGCAGCTCGTCCAGCGACGTGGCCCGCAGGAAGCGACCGACCGGAAAGACCCGAGGGTCCTCCTTCATCTTGAACAGCATGCCGTCGGTCTCGTTCCGATCGACCAGGCTGGCCAGCCGGTCCTCGGCGTTGACGTACATGGTCCGGAACTTCCACACCCGGAACGTGCGCCCCTCGTGCCCCACCCGAGGCTGGCGGAAGAAGACCGGCCCGGGGTCGGAGATCCGGATCGCCACGGCGATGGCCAGGAAGAGCGGGATCAGCAGCAGCAGGCCGAGGCCGGCGGCGACCCGGTCCATCAGGTTCTTGGCCAGCAGCGCCGGCCCGGAGAGGGTCGGCTCCTCGACGTGCAGCAGCGGCAGACCCTCGATCGGCCGGATGTGCACCCGGGGGCCGGCGATGTCGGTGAGCTGCGGGGCGACCACCAGGTCGACGCCGGAGCCCTCCAACTGCCAGGCCAGCCGGCGCAACTCGCCCGGCTCGGCGCTGGCCGACCCGCAGACGGCGATGGTGTCCCCACCGACCTCACGGACCAGGGCCAGGACGTCGCGTCCGGCGTACACCGGAACCGGGGTCGGCATGCCTCTGGCCGCCGCGTACCCGTCGGTGATGTGGATGGCGACGGGCATCAGCCCGGCGGCCGGGCTGCGGGTGACCGCCGCGTAGACCTCCAGGCATTCGGGCAGGGTGCCGACCAGCACCATCCGGTGAGCGGCCTGGCCGGCCCGCCGCCGGATGTAGTGCAGCGCCCACCGGGCGACGAAACGGCCCCACAGGATCAGCAGCAGCGCCCCGAGGAGTGCCGTGCCGACCGTCCAGCGGGACAGCGCGGTCTTGGTGGCGAACGCGAGGAACGAGACGCTCGCGGCGACGGTCACCGCGGCCCGGATGACCCGCTTGAACTCGTCCGGGCCGAGCCCCAGATAGCGCCGGTCGTAGGCCCTGTTGCTCCAGAGGATGACCACCCAGCCGAGCGGGAGCAGCAGGTAGGAGACGGTGTGGAACCAGGTCGGGTCCTGCTTGAGGTCGTTGAACCCGGAGGCGGCCTGGTCGAAGAGCTGGATCGCGATCCAGCTGGCGAACGCCGCCGCGCCGAAGTCGAGCAGCAGCAGTATCGCGATGTAGGGGCGGTGCCAGCGGGAGACACGGCGTCGAGCCCTCGTCCAGGCCGACCGAGGGACGCCGTTGTGGGACGGCGGCGTCGGCGGCTGGATCTCGAAGCTGTCGACGTGCCGCACGAGTCTGCTCCGGCCTTCGTTGGTTACCGGGCGCTGGAGGCTTGCCGTCACCTCACCCATGTCCTCCCGCATGACACGGGCCGCTCACTCGGCGTGAAGGCCCGGGTCGCCCACCGTCCCAGTCTCCCACGCGGGCTCCGACCGGTCGTCGCCCCGAAGGAGATTGGCGACCGCCGGTGCTGGCGGGATCTGGCCGGCTCCGCACCATTTCAGAAGCCGGGGACCGGGCCACTATACCGATGGATACGCGCGTGACCAGAACGGCGGACCGGAGCTTTCACTCAGTGAGGGCGATTCCGCTCCGTAGTCCTGAAGTGCAATTACTCACCGTACGAGACGAGACAACCGACGGTCAGCCAACGGCTTGCCGCCGGTCTGGCAGGTCGGGCAGTACTGGAGGCTGGAGTCGGCGAACGACACCTCGCGCACGGTGTCCCCGCAGACCGGGCAGGGCAGCCCGGTGCGGGCGTGCACCTTCAGCCCGGAGCGCTTCTCGCCCTTCAGCTCCGCGGCCCGCTGACCGAGGGACCGCTCGACAGCGTCGCCGAGAACCTGTCGGGTGGCGGCGTGCAGGGTGGCGATCTGGGCGTCGGTGAGCCGATCGGTGATCGCGAACGGGGACAGCTTCGCGGCGTGCAGAATCTCGTCGGAGTACGCGTTGCCCACCCCGGACAGCACCGACTGGTCGGTCAGCACCCCCTTGACCTGCCCCCGCCTGCTCCGCAGCCGCTCGGCGAAGAGGGGCAGATCCGCGGCGAGCGCGTCCGGGCCCAGCTTGGCCACCCCGGGAACCGTCGCGAGGTCGGTGACCAGATACGCGGCCAGCTTCTTCTGGGTGCCGGCCTCGGTGAGGTCGAAGCCGGAACCGTCATCCAGGCGTACCCGCACCGCTATCGGGCCCTTGCCCGGACGGAGCGGGGTGGTGGCGGGGAACGCCTCCCGGTAGTGCAGCCAGCCTGCTCGCGCCAAATGCACCACCAGGTGCAGGCCGCCCTCGAAGAGGACGTCGAGGAACTTTCCGTGCCGACTGGCGTCGACCACCGCCCGGCCGGCGACCTCGGTGGGTGCCGGCTCGTACGTCTTCAGGGCGCTGATCGCGGCGATCTCCAGCCGATCGACGCGCCGCCCCACCGCGCGCTGACGCAGGTAACCCGCGAGCGCCTCAACCTCCGGTAGTTCGGGCACGACACAACGGTAGCCTTCTTTCCCGTGAGCGTGAGGAATGAGCTTGCGAGTCCCGCAATCGCGAACGAGAGGCAAGCTCCGTGAGAATCGTGGTGGCCCACAACCGGTACCGGGAAGCCCAGCCCTCCGGTGAGAACACGATCGTCGACTCGGAGATCGCCCAGCTCACCGCCGCTGGGGTCGAGGTGCTGCCCTTCATTCGCAGTTCGGACGAGATCCCGTCGATGTCGAAGTCGGCGAAGGCCCTGCTGCCGATCTCGCCGATCTGGGCGCCCCGCGCACAACACGACCTGAGCCGCCTGCTCACCGAGCACCGACCTGACGTTCTGCACCTGCACAACCCGTACCCCCTGATCTCGCCCTGGGTGGTGCGGACCGCGCACCGGCACGGCGTGCCGGTGGTGCAGACGGTGCACAACTACCGGCAGGTCTGCTCGTCGGGGATCTACTTCCGCGACGGCGTGATCTGCCAGGACTGCAAGGGCCGGGCATTGGGTGTGCCCGCTATCAAGCACCGCTGCTACCGCGACTCGGCCGTGCAGAGCGCGCTGATGGCGACCACCCTGGCCGTGCACCGGGGCACCTGGCGCTCGGTGGATCGGTACATCGCGCTCACCTCGGCGATCGCCGACCACCTCCGCGACTACGGCATTCCGGACGAACGCATCGTGGTGAAGCCGAACGCCATCCCCGACCCGGGTCGGCCGGCGCCGCTGGGCGACGGGTTCCTCTACATGGCCCGGCTCTCCCCGGAGAAGGGCGTCGACCTGCTGCTGGACGCCTGGCGCCGGCACCCGGTGGGCTCGCTGGGCACGCTGCGGGTGGCCGGTGACGGCGAGCTGCGCCCGCTCGTGGAGGCAGCCGCCGCCGAGCGACCCGACGTGGTCTACCTCGGTCAGCTCGACCGGGCCGGCGTGCAGGCCGCGGTTGAGGCGAGCGCCGTGGTGATCGCCGCCGCGATGTGGCACGACGTGCTGCCCACCGTGATCATCGAGGCGTTGGCGAACGGCCGACCCGTGCTCGGGACGGCGTTGGGCGGCATCCCGTACCTCGTCGGTGCCGACGCACCCCACGAGCCCGCCGGCACCGGGCCCGCCGAGATCGCCTCCGCCGTCGCCGGCCATGCGCCGCCACCGGCGGGTCCGCCTGCGGTGCCGGCCGGCCTGGTCACCGGCACCGCCGGCTGGGTGGTCCCGCCGGAAGCGGCCGCGTTGTCCGCCGCGCTCCCGGTCGCGCGGGCCGGTGCCGCCGCGCTCTCCGCACCGGCCCGGCTGCGGTACGAGCAGACGTTCCACCCCGACGTGGTCATCAAGCGACACCTGGACATCTACGCGAGCCTGACCCGCCCTCACTGACCCCTGGCCGGGTCAGGCAGGGAGCGTTGTCGGCGGAGTTGTTCGAGGAGGGCGGTGTCGGCTTCGAGGTCGGGGTGGTCGACCTGCCGGTCGAGGTCGACGACGTGTTCGAGTTCCCGGATCGCCTGGTCCAGGTCACCGTCCGCCTGGTGGGCCACCGCGATGTTGTACCGGGTGACGGCTTCGCCGGCCCGGTCGCCGACCTCCCGAATGATGGTGAAAGCCTGGTGGTAGTGGTCGAGGGCCCGCTGCCGGTCCCCCAAGGCGTTGTGTACGCCGCCGATGTTGTTGAGGGTGGCAGCTTCGCCGGCCCGGTCGCCGACCTCCCGCGTAATGGTGAAAGCCTGGTGGTAGTGGTCGAGGGCCCGCTGCCGGTCCCCCAAGGCGTTGTGTACGCCGCCGATGTTGTT